>DATFSZ010000038.1:0-5427 GCA_035262365.1 Binataceae bacterium (SeqCode) | reverse complement strand
GGCGCCTGCACCGGCAAGTCCGCCGGCTTCGCGCCTTTGAGGATGCGGTCCACATAGGCCGCTGAGCGCTCGAAAATATCCGGGATGTCCGGAGCGTAGGAAGCGAGACCGCCCTCGATTGTGAATTGCCGATACGCGCTGATCGCCGGGACCGCGTGGCGCTGGGTCGCTTCAAGGATGACATCTCGGTGGACGACATTAAAAGGATCAGCCGACACGATCAGGCTGCCGCCAGGCTCACGCGCCAGGCCGGCCACCACACGTTCGATCTCTTCCGAGCCGGTGACCGGCGCCGCCGAAACCTTCGCCGATCCGGAGGGCTGGGTGGCCTCGAAGGACCGCAGATAGGCGGGGTAATAAGGCGTGGTCGTGGGATTGAACAGCAGCGCGCTGCGCTTGATCACCGGGGACATTTCGGTCAACACGCTGAGCCACTTGCCGATCAGCTCGGGCTCGATGAATGTAAAGCCGGTGATGTTGCCTCCTGGCCGCGCGTAACTTTCGATGAAGCCCTGCTCGACCGGATCATTGATGCCCGCAACTACGATCGGGATCGTCTGGGTAGCCGGCTTGAGCGTCGCGACCACAAAGGTGTTATTGGCGAGAATCAAGTCTGGCCGGCCGCGCACGACCTCAGCCACAACCGATTGCACAAGCTCGGCGCTGCCGTTCGCAAAATAATAGTCGAGGTGGAGGTTTCGTCCCTCGACCCATCCGATTGCCATGAGCCCGTGGCGCAATCGGGCCAGCCGCGCCTGGGTTTCTGGATCGTTCTCAGAAATACCGACAACGACCGCAACCCGTCGCACCCGTCCCTGCTGCTGTGCCCGCGCCGCCAGCGGCCACGTCGCAGCCGCGCTGCCGAGAAGCGTGATGAAATCGCGGCGGCGCATTATTCGATCACCTCGTCGGCGGCTACAAGCAACCTATCTGGAATAGTCAGACCGAGCCCTTTGGCGGCCTTGAGGTTGATCACGAACTCGAATCTGGTCGGCTGCTGAACCGGCAAATCGCCGGGTGCTTCACCCCGGAAGATGCGATCGATATAGTCCGCGGCTCTGAAAAATTGATCGGTGATATTAGGGCCATAGGAGACCAGGCCTCCCGCCGCGGCGAAATACCCGAATGGATAGATCGCCGGCACACGGAAACGACCCGCAAGTTCGATAATCAGCTTGTGATGAAGCCCCGTGAAAGTATCTGGTGGAAAGATCAAACCGATGCCAGGCTCGCGCCCAAGATTCGTCAAGGCTGACTCGATCTCCTCAACGTCGTGGACCTCAGCTTCCTTCGTTTCCAAGCGAAGCTTTGATGCAGCAGCAGCAGCCGACTGAATGAATTGCGCGGCAACCGACGACGAAGCTGGGTTGAACATGATCGCAACGCGCATTATCGGTGCGATCTCGCTGAGTAGTTCCACCCACTTGCCGCCAACGCTTGGCTCCAAATTCGTGAAGCCCGTGATGTTGCCGCCAGGGCGCGCTAGGCTGGCGACGAAGCCCTGGTCAACCGGCTCACTGACGCCTGTGAAAACGATCGGAACTGTGCGCGTAGCTAGCTGAGCCCCGCGCAGCGCGGAAACGGCGTTGGCCAGGACCAGGTCAGGGTTAGGGCTGAGTAAGACGGCGGCCCGTGCTTGTTCGACGTCAGATACGGCCCACCGATAGTCAATCGCGAGATTACGACCGATCGTCCACCCAAGTTTCTCGAGCCCCTGTTGGAGCGCGGCGACGCGGGCGCGCGATTGCGGGTCTTCCTCCGATAGCACCATCAGTACGCATATGCGCCGAAGGCGTTCCCGCTGCTGCGCCCGCACTGCGACTGGCCACGCCACCGTCGCGCCGCGGAGTAGCATGATGAAGTCGCGGCGCTTCATTCGATCACCTCATCGGCGAGAGCGACGACCGTCGGCGGTATATCAAGCCCGATTGCCCGTGCGGTTTTGAGGTTGATGACAAATTCGATTTTGGTGGACTGCTGAACCGGCAATTCGCCGGGCTTCTCTCCTTTGAGAATCCGCCCCACATAGACGCCGGCCTGACGGGTTGAGTCCGCCCGGTCCGCTCCGTAGCTCGCCAACCCGCCAGCCGCCGAAAACAAGCGCTGATCGTAGATCGCCGGAATCCGATAGTGCGTCGCCAGCGCAATGATCTGTTCGCTCGCGTCAACGAAAAGCGGAAACGGTCCGACGGCGAGCGCTCCAACTCTCCGCTCAGCCATTGTCTCGAACGCTCTCTCAACGTCGCCGACACCTCTCACTTTGGCGACCTCCAACTTCCGTCCGAGCGCGTCAGCTGCGGACCGGGCCGCGGCGGCGTCGGGGCCGGAGACAGGGTTCGTTGCGTCGACCAGAAAGCCAAGTATCGTCGCCTTCGGGGCGATTTCGCAAAGCATCGCCAACCGCTTCCCAGTCAACTGGTTCGTGAAATGGCTGAAGCCGGTGATATTTCCTCCCGGCCGGTTCAGGCTGACGACGAGGCCTTCCTTGACCGGGTCCTCACCGAAGGCAAATACAATCGGAATGGTTCGGGTTGCGTCTTTGGCAGCTCGTGCGGCGGGGATGCCCACGACAAAGATCGCCGCCACGTCACGACGGACAAGGTCGGCGGCGAGCGACGGCAATCGATCGTAGTATCCCTCGGCCAGGCGATACTCGATCGCAACGTTTTGGCCCTCGATATAGCCGGCTTCACTCAGTCCCTTGCGCAGTGCTGTGACCTGCGCGTCGTCCGCGTGGGCCGTGCCGCCGCCGAGGTATCCGACCAGCGGAATTGGGAGCCGCTGCGCGCGCACTGCCAGCGGCCAGCCTGCGGCCGCGCCGCCGAGAAGCGTGATGAACTGGCGCCGTTGCATTCTGCCCCCAGGTGTCAGATCGGGATCTAGGGGCGGAAACCTACCACATCGCGGCATTGAGGGCTGTGTTGTGCATCACAGCAAATTTGGGCGGCCAGGCGGCCCGCTACGACCTTACCTGGGCCGGACTCCACCGGCGGATCGCGCCAGCTTGGCTGGCGCCTCCTTATTCGATCACCTCGTCGGCGCGCGCAAGCAACGGGAGCGGAACGGTGATGCCGATGGCTTTGGCGGTCGGAAGGTTTATGTACAGCTCGACTTTGGTAGCCTGGAGAACCGGCAGGTCAGCCGGTTTGGCTCCTTTGAGGATTCTCCCTGCATAGGTGCCGGCCAACCGGTAGGCATCATCAAGGTCGGAACCATAGCTCATCAGGCCGCCCGCAGCAGCGAAGTCTCGGTAGGCATAAATCGCGGGGATAGCGTGACGCGCCGCGAGAATGACAAGTCGAACGCGCTGGTTCGTGAAAAATGTGTCGGCGCTTACCACAAGGGGGACGGGTTGTTCTTTTGCCAAAATCGCGAAGGCGGTATCGATCTCGCTTTCGTTGGTGGCATTCAGGACTCGAAGCTCCACGCCTAAAGCACGCGCTGCCTCGTGCAGTTCTTTCGTTTCGGCCTCTGTGAAGGGGCTGCTCGGGTTCGAAAGCAAGGCGATCATACCTGCAGCGGGGACCAACTCGTGCACCAGCTCCAGTCGTTTTCCCGTTACTGCAGTATTTAAGTTGTACACACCCGTGATATTGCCGTCCGGTCGATTGAGGCTGGCCACGACGTTGAACTCTACCGGATCACCGCCCATCAAAAACACGATCGGAAGCGTGCTGGTCGCCGCCTTCGCGGCAAGCGTCGCCGGGGTGCTACCGGCGACAATCACGGAAACCTGTCGTTTAACAAGATCGTCTGCCAGCGCCGGAAGGTGATCGTATCGGTTTTGCGCCCCGCGATATTCGATTGCTACGTTTTGTCCCTCAACGTAGCCGCTTTCGGTGAGGCCACGCCGGACTGAGTTCATGCGGTTAGCATCAGCTTCGGGCGATCCTGGGGAAAGGAATCCGATCACCGGCAACTTCGGCTGCTGCGCGCGCGCCACGAGCGGCCAGGCCGCGGCTGCTCCGCTGAGCAGGCTGATGAAATCGCGCCGCCTCATAGGTGGCCCTCCAAGGGCACAGCCTACCACATCGTCAATTCTGCGGTGTGTTGTGCGTCACGGCAAAAGCAGGGCCGCCGACTTCCGGCTTGGGCCTCCCCCAGGGGGCGCCGCGTAGCCCAGCGGCGATCCACAAAAGGATACCGAAGAACTTCAGTTTGCGATGTCGGCTGCCGTGACGACATCGGCGGCAAACGGTGACATTGCCAGCGCGGCGAAGCAACAACGGAGCGGGCGGCGGGTCGGCTTTGGCGTAAATCCAATCGCCTCCTCCCGCTCGCCCATGGGTCGCATCACCTCGTTACGATTGCCCGACCAATCTCATGCAGGAGCCCGGTCCTTGTCGCACGCGCGGCTTAGTAGCACCGGGGATAGGGATAATATCCGCACGGTTGGTTGTAGTTGTTGTAGTAGTTGTTGTAGTAGTTATTGTAATACGGAGAGGCCGCTGCCGCCCCAACGGCAGCACCGCCAACGACTGCGGCGCCTACGCCAGGGCGGTAATATCGGCCGCCACGATACGCTACGGTGCCGCCGCGATACGCTGCCCCACCGCGAGCCGCTACGGCGCCGCCGCGATACGCTGCCCCACCGCGAGCCCCTACCGCGCCACCACGGTACGCTACTGCGCCGCCGCGATGTGCTACGGCGCCGCCGCGAGCTGCTACGGCGCCTCCGCGAGCTCCGCGCGCCGCATATGCTTCCGTTGCAACACACGCGATTCCGAGGGCGGCGACCGCAGCAAGCGAAATAATCCCGCGATATGACATGGCATTTCCTTTCTGTAATGGCTTCACTGTGCCCCCAGTAACTTGAAAGTCGTTTTGCCAACTTTGACGTATGTCAATGGCGGCCTGCTCGCGTGGGCCCAGCGCGGCCAAACGCTGGGCCACAACTCGCGCTGGCAATTGATCAGGCGTCGCCGCAGTTGACGCCCCCAACTCAAAAATATGCACCGCAGTAAAAAAGCTCGAGAAACGACGGAACCAATTGGCTGCGTATTCATATTCATGCTTCAGAGGCTTCGCAGCGTCAACGAAACCAATAAGACAGTTCAGGCTGGTGAGCTTTGGGAGGAAAGTTCATGCGAGTATCCAGTGTCGTGCTCGCCGCCACGATTGCTGCCGCGTACAACATGCCTGCGTCTGCGGCGATGCGCATTACCTCGGACCGAGGCGGCCAGATCGGTCCATATCTCGACAAGCTGCAGTCGCTGCAGAGGTCCGGTCAGTCTGTCATCATTGACGGACCCTGCTTCTCCACCTGCACGATGGTGCTGGGCGTGGTCCCGCATGACCGCATCTGTGTCACTTCGCGCGCCGTACTGGGATTCCATGCGGCGTGGAGGCCGGATCGGGCCGGTCGCCAAATCTCGGCCGAGGATGGGACCTCGTTTTTTATGAGCCTCTACCCGCAGCAGGTGCGCG
>DATFSZ010000037.1:0-18002 GCA_035262365.1 Binataceae bacterium (SeqCode) | reverse complement strand
CACCAAGATAGCCTACGACGGTGCGCTGAAGCATCTGACGGTCGGCTTTACCGGGAAGCTTCGGGACATCACGCCGGCGCGGGTCAAGGGATACGTAGCGGACCGTGTTAAGGGCGGTGCGTCCGCATCGACCGTAAATCGCGAGACTGCAGTGTTGAAGATGCTTCTTAAGGCCGCTGTTCGCGATCACGTCCTTAGCCGCAACCCGTTGGCTGACAGCGAGATAAAGCCATTGCGAATGGCGCCGCACAGGGTCCGGTATCTATCGCCGGGGGAAGTCGAACTGCTGCTAGACGCCTGCCGGCTGACGCCCTGCCTCCGCGAATTCACCTTAGTGGCGCTCAACACTGGCTGCCGCCGCAACGAGATCTTGAGCATGGTACATAGCTCGGTCGATTGGACTAATAGGTTGGTGCGCTTGACAGCGACGAAAACGAACGAGGCGCGCGTCGTGCATCTTAACGAAACGGCGTTGAAAGCTCTGGCCGGCTTGCCCCGGCGGCTCGATGGCGCGCTGTGGCCGTTTGGTCCCGATCAGGTTTCGATGGCATTCATGCGGGCCTCGCGCAAGGCTAGGCTCGTGGACTTCCATCTGCATGATTGCCGTCACCACTATCTGTCAATGGCGGCGATGAACGGTGTCAACCAGCGCGTGTTGATGGAGCTGGCCGGGCACAAGAACCTGGCCACGTCACAGCGCTATGTTGATCTTAGCCCGGACTTCTTGCGTCAAGTTAGAGAATCACTTGAGATTGGCGCAAGCCGTTGACCCGCGCCTCGGCGCGTCTATAGTCTCGGAGACTTGGCACTTAGATGGCACTGCTAAAGCAGAACCCTTAAAAAAACCCGCAAAATGGCCAGTTTTTTCGAATCATTATGGATGTTCGACTTCGACAACACCCTCGTCGCGCTGGAGGAAACCGTGGACTGGGTGCTCAGCCGAACGGAGTTGGAGCCGATGCTGCGGGAAGCCGGATGCCCGGAAGAACTGTTCGTGGAGTGTCCGCGCGGCAACCTGGTACTTTACGACGCCGTCCTGCGCAGGCTGCGCGCGGGCGCCTTCACTCCCACGATTGCCCCGCGCGATTTGCTCCAGCGCGCGTCCAATATTATCGAATACCATGAACTTGCGGGCGTCGATCAGGCGCAGGCGCTGCCAGGAGCTGCTCAACTGCTCACCGAGCTCGCCAAACGCCAGATTAGCGCGGTGATTGTGACCTCGAATTCCTCGCGGACCGTGTACCGATGGCTGGCGCGCGCGCGCCTGGTCTATACCGTGCGGCTGGTAGTGGGACGCGATACTTTGCTGCCGCTCAAGCCCGCGCCCGACATGGTCCATCGGGCTCTGGAGCAATGCAAAATCGAGGCGGGCGCAGCCGTCTTCGTCGGCGACAGCGACGCCGACCGCGATGCGGCGCGCGCCGTGAGCTTGCGCTTTTTAGCGATCGCCCGCAGTGAGCAACGGCGTGCGCGGATGAGCCAGGAAGGGGCGGACGCGATTTTTTCCTCGCCCGAGGAATTGCTGCGGATGCTGACAGGGGAGTGACGGCATCTGCGAAAAGCCGGGTCGCGCCTGCGTGTGAATCAGGGTTGCATCTCCGGTCGTAGTAACCTTTACTCGTTGTGTGGCATGTAAGTCGGGCGATGGATGAGACGGCGAAGAATCCGGCGCTTTTGAAGCTGGACCTGGCCCTGCGGGGGGTTGATGCTCCCGCCGCCGATGGGCCGATTTGGCTTGAATTGCAGCTCGACGCCGACATCTGGGCTCGCGCCCGAATCAATCCGGATTCATCGATCAAGCTGGTCCGCGGCGCACAGGCCGACTTGCTGCGCGAGGGCGATACGGAAGTTGCAGTCCGGCTGATGCCGGAGCCGGAGTACGCGGGCCGCAAGAGCCGCAGCGGTGTCGCGCTGGGAAATATCGCCACCGTGCGCGGCGCGTACGCCGTAGTCGAACTCAACGGCGGGTGTGGAGCCTGCCTGCCCGGACGCGTGTGCGCACTGTGCCGAGGACGCGAGCTGACCGAAAAGCCCGGCGAGATGTGGCCGGTCGAAGACGTGGTTGACGCACTCGGAGCGATCTTCAAAGAGGGAGCGGCCGAGTTCGTATTGTTCCAGGTCGGCTACTTGCCGGGCGACGACGCCGGACTGAAAATGCTGTTTCCCTACATCGAAACGGTGCGGCGTCATTTCGATACGATCGTTGCCCTCGCGATGCATCCGCCGGCCGATCCGCGATCGATCGAACGCGCCTACGCCGCCGGCGTCGACGCTATCAGTTACAATCTCGAAGCGGCCGACGCTGACAGCTTGCAGACCTATTTTCCGGGCCGCGCCCGGTTTTTGGGCCGCAGCCGCTATTTCCATTCACTCTCCCACGCCGCCAAAGTCTTCCCCGGCGGCGCGGTCCTCTGTGAGTTGACGGTCGGCTTGTCACCCGAAGAGAAAATTGCCGAGGCGATGGCGGAGTTGACCGAAATCGGCGTCCTGCCGATCCTCAGCGTGGATCCGGCCCGCGCTCAAAATCGCGCCGCCGCCGACTTGGTTCCGCTCTACGCGCGGCTGTTCAACGAAGTCCACAAGGCCGGGCTCAACATGTCGTGGGCGCGCGACCTTTCTCATGCGATCACGCCCCTGGAGGCGCGGTATTTTGTGATCAACGCTCCGCAGTTCCCGGTCCTGCTGCATAACCTGTCTAGAAACCGAATCGGGGCTCTCGCGACGCGCTCGTTGGCCAAGATGCGCCGGCGGCTGCGCGTCCGATGGGTCCGCGCGTCATTCGATTCCTCGCGGCTGTGAGCGTTGCGCCTTGGCTGAAGATCCGTTTTCCGAAGCCGAGCGGCGCGTTCCGCCCGAACTGCTTGACGTCGAAGTCGACACGCGGCCGCTTGCGATGGTGCTGCTGTCGCGCAGCCTGCGGCCGTTTCTGCTGATCGCGGGCCTTGCGGTTTTCTTTCTAATCCTCCATGCCACTCCGCCGGCCGGTCTGAGTCCCGCCGGGGAACGCGCGCTGGCCATCTTTGCCCTGTGCGTCATCTACTGGGTGACCGGTGCGCTGCCGCTGGTCATCACGGGGTTGCTGGCGATCATCCTGCTGGGGATTTGCGGCGTGATGCCGGCGCGTACCGCCTATTCGCTGTTTGGCAGCGAGGCGGTATTTTTCGTTTTGGCTGCGTTCATGCTGGCTGCGGCGGTCAATTACCGGGGATTGGGGCGGCGCGTCGCAGTGATCGTTTTCGCGCGCTTTGGACGCACCTCCAACGGCCTGATTCGCGCCATTTACCTGCTGAGCGCGCTAATGTCTTTCCTGATACCAGAGCACGCGGTTGCGGCGATCGTATTTCCCATCGTGCTCAACGTGGCAGATTCCCTTGAACCCGCGGCGCGCCGCACCCGCTACCCCACGGCGCTGTTTCTTGCGATGGCGTGGGGAACCAATATCGGCGGTATCGCGACTCTGCTGGGCGGCGCGCGCGGCCCGCTGGCATTGGGAATTCTGACCGAATCCACCGGCGTCACCATCTCGTTCATCCGATGGTCCGCCGCGACTATACCACTGGTCGCGCTCCTGCTGCTGGTCGGCTACCTCGTCCTGACTGCCTTTTTTGCCTACGAGCCGGTTAATATCGACCCCAGCATCGCGGCTATCACCCGGCGCAGATTGCAGCTAGGCCGCATCTCATTCGAGGAAACCGCCGTCGCCGCGGTGCTGGCCGTTACGGTCGTCGCATGGTCGGTGGCGAGCCAGAAATTGGGCCTGGCGGGAATCGCAATCCTGGCCGTGGTGGCGCTGTTCGTCCTCGACCTGCTCTCCTGGCAGGAAGTCGAAGGCCACGTCAACTGGGGAATCATTCTTATGTACGGCGGCGCGATAGCGTTGGGGTCGGCGCTGGAGCGTTCCAAGGCCGCCGCGTTTATAGCGCAGCAGATCGCGAAACAAACCAGCTCCCCGACTTTGCTGCTGGCCGCGCTTTCCCTGACCGCGCAGTTCCTCGGCGAGACGCTGAGCCATTCGGCGGTGGTGGCTTCGCTGCTCCCGGTCGGCCTCGGTCTTGCGCGGCGCTTTGGTTTGGATTTGCGTGCGCTGACACTGGCGATCACGCTGCCCGCCGGCCTGACTTACATCATGCCGGTCAGTACGCCGGCCAACGCTCTGGCCTACTCCGGCGGCTACCTGCGCACCAAAGATCTGCTCGTGCCTGGCTTGATTCTCATTTTCGCAAGCTGGATCGGGCTCAACCTGGTCATGCATCTCTACTGGCCGTTGCTCGGCTTCGGACCACTGGCAGTCAAAGGCTAGAGAGTCGAATCTATTCTGTCTTCCCATTTTCCTCTCAGTCTTGATTCGGCGCCCGGAATAGCGACTAATGGAGCCCGCCACGCAATTGTTTTTGCCGACGAAATGAGCGAAGGATTTACATTGTGGCTCACGGGCTTGCCCGCCTCAGGGAAGTCAACCCTGGCAAGCCTGGCGGCCGAGGAATTGCGCCGGCGCGGCTATCGCGTCGAGATACTGGACGGCGACGAAGTCCGCACCCATCTTTCCAAGGACCTGGGCTTTTCCAAGGCGGACCGCGACGCGAACATACGGCGTATCGGCTACGTATCGAAGCTGCTGTCGCGCAATGGCGTGATCGTGATCACCGCGGCGATCTCGCCTTACCGTGAAACCCGCGACGAGGTCAGACGCCAGCACGAAAGATTCGTCGAGGTCTATGTGAAGTGTTCACTGGAGAAGCTCTTCGAGCGCGACGACAAAGGCTTGTACGCCAAGGCGCTCAAAGGCGAGATTCCATCCTTCACCGGCGTGTCGGACCCGTACGAAGAACCGCTGAATCCTGAGCTTGTGATCGAAAGCGACCGCGAGGCGGCTGAAGTGAGCCTCGCGCGGCTGCTAAGCAGGCTGGAGCAACTGGGCTACGTTTCCAAATCAGCGGCGCAATGACAGCGGCGGCCGCCGGGCGAGATACCGAGCCGCGCCGGGAGTGTTACTGGATAGGCGGCTCGTCGTCGCGCGGCATCGCCACCGGCGAGCCGTGATGCAGGACCATTTTCCACTCGCTGCCCGAGCGCTCGAAGACGTTGGTGGCCAGCACCGTGGACTTGGCAACACCGTCGTAACCGCGCTGCGTGAGATTTTCCTGTACCACAACGATTGCAACATCGCCGTGAATCAGCAGCTGCACTTCCGCGATGTCGAATTTCATTTCAAAGGTGGAGTCGAAAATCCGCTCCCAGCTATGCATGATCGGGCCCCAACCCGACAGCGGACGCCATCCGGGGTGAATGCAGACGATGTGTGGCTGCTGCAGCCAGATCCGCTCCATCTTCTCGACCTCCAGGGTCTCGAAGGCGTCATAGAAGCCGCGGTTGGCTTGACGTACTGCCTCTTTGTCCGACATGGGCTCCCTAGTCTCCGCCGCGCTTTAAAGCTTAAGCCTTGTGCCGCCTAAACGGAAGCTTCAACCTTGCGGCACCTGGTTTCGCGGCCCCAGCGCGATGAATAAGCTGGTAGGAGGAGACGATTTGGCTTTTCCTGAGGGATGGGCTGGCTCGGCCGCATAGATTTAACGATGGCTACATTGAGGGTGATATTCGAAAGCGGGGAACCGGAACGGGTGATTGAATTCAGCCCGTCCAAGGCGCCGTTCCAGCATGACGGAGAGCCAGGCTCGATTCTCGACGTGCTGCTCGCGCATGGTATCGCGTTGGAGCACGCATGCGGCGGCAACTGCGCCTGTACCACCTGCCATGTGATCGTGAAGAGCGGCTTCAACAAACTGTCGGAAGCCGAAGAGGGCGAGGAGGACCTGCTCGACCGCGCGCCTGGGCTGACGCCGACCTCGCGCCTCGGATGCCAAGCCGTAATCGAGGATGAGGACGCGGAAATCGTAGTCGTGGTGCCGCGCTACACGATCAATCAGCAGGTCGCCCAGCCCAGGTGAATCAGCGCCTTACATATACCGCGACCGTAGAACGGATCCTCGAGCACACAGCGGACTCGCGCTCCCTCTTTCTGCGCCTGTCCAAAGGTACCGCCTTCAGCTTCACACCTGGCCAGTTCATTTCGATTGCGATTCCGCTGCCGAACGAAAATCGCGTCCGCCCCTACACCCTCGCCTCCAGCCCCGAAGACGACGGGCCGCTGGAAATCGTCTTCAACCTGGTACCGGGCGGCGCGGGGTCGGAATATCTGTTCCAGCGCAAAGCCGGCGATCAACTCAACTTCACTGGTCCGTTTGGACTGTTCACGCTGGATCGAGCTCCCGAAGTGGAAACGATTTTTGCTGCCGAGGGAACCGCAATCGCGCCTATCCGGCCGATGCTGCGGCGCGCGCTGGCGCAGCCGCCGTCCGCGCCGCTGAAGCTTTTCCACGCCGCACGTTCGCGCGGGGAGTTGCTATACGCCGAGGAGTTTGAGGCAGCGGCCGGCCGCTGCTCGAAGTTCAGTTTCGAACCGATCCTTCTACAGCACCCGGCGGGATGGGGCGGACGAAGCGGTGGGCTCGTGGAGCATATCCAAGAGCTGTTCGTTGACGGCGACAAGCGCCGCGACCGAGCATTCTATCTATGCGGGGTGGGTCAGGGAGTTATCGTGTTGCGCGATCTGCTGCGCAAGGCCGGCTACACCCGGCGCGCCGTGCAGTACGAAAGATGGTGACGATCCCATGGCGGGCAGGGGCGCCCGCCCGGGCGCTCAGCCGAACATCTCGCGGATTTTGTCCACGAAGCCCTTGGATAAGGGATGATTGACGTCTTCTCCGGAGATCTTGGCGAATTCCTCGAGCAGTTCGCGTTGGCGAGCGCTTAGACGCTTGGGCGTTTCGACCACGATCTTCACCAGTTCGTCGCCGCGTCCATAGCCGTGCAGGTCGGTGAAGCCCTTGCTCTTGAGGCGGAATACCTTGCCTGATTGGGTGCCCGAAGGAATCTTGAACTTGACCTTGCCGTCCAGCGTCGGCACCTCGATCTCGGCGCCCAGCGCAGCTTGCGGGAAACTCACCGGCACCTCGACGATTACATCGTTGTCTTGGCGGGCGAAAATCGCGTGCTCGCGGACATGGATTACGACGTACAGGTCGCCTGCCTGCCCGCCGCCGTAGCCCGCTTCGCCTTCGCCGCGCAGTTTCAGCCGCGAGCCGTTGTCCACGCCCGGGGGGATGCGCACTGACAGCGACTGGAGCTTGCGCACACGCCCCTGCCCCTGGCACTTGGTGCACGGGTCGGAGATGATGCTGCCTTCACCACGGCATTGCGCGCAGGTCGTCGAAATGGAAAAGAAGCCCTGCTGGGTGCGGACCTGTCCGGTGCCGCGGCAGTTGGGACAGGTGCGCAACCCGCCTGAGCCCGCCGCCGTCCGGCTTCCATTGCAAGCCTCGCATTGCGACAGCCGCGCCACCTTAATGATCCGTTCGGCGCCGCGATGGGCGTCTTCGAAGTCGATCTCGAGGTCGTAGCGCAAGTCGTCGCCGCGCCGGCTGCGGGCCCGCGAACGGCCGCGACCGGTGCCAAAAAAGTCACCAAAAATGTCGGAAAATACGTCTTCGAAGCCTTGGGAGAAGTCGAATCCGCCAAATCCGCCGCCGCCCTGCGGTCCTTGGAATGCCGCGTGGCCAAAGCGGTCATACTGCCCACGCTTGTCCGAGTCCGAAAGGACCTGGTAGGCCTCGTTGCACTCCTTGAATTTCTCTTCGGCCTGGCGGTCGCCGGGATTGCGATCGGGGTGGTACTGAATTGCCAGGCGGCGATAAGCTTTTTTGATCTCGTCGTCGCTGGCGCCGCGCGCGATGCCGAGTACCTCGTAGTAATCGCGTTTACTGTTGCTGGGCATCCGAATCTCAATCTTATCCTAAACTATTGCCAAACGGTAGGCGGGCGCGCCGGGCGACGCAAGCACGCGCAGCCTTTAACCTCACCAACCATCCATTGACACCGCCGCTCGATCGGAAGGCCTGAACACGGGTACCCGAAAAAACAAGAGCCCCGGATGACCGGGGCTCTCTTTGCGCTTAGTCCTTCACCTCTCGGTAGTCGGCGTCGACCACGTCTTCCTTCTTGCCCTCGCCGCCGCCGTCGGGCTGAGCAGAACCCGCGTCGGAGGACGCGCCCTGCTCAGGGCCCGTGCCGCCTTGCTGTGCGCGAGTCTTGCTGTACATCGCCTCGGCCAACTTGTGCGAAGCGCTGGCCAGGGTATCGGCCGCGGAGTTCAGTTCGTTGGGATCCTGCGATTCCAGCTTGGACTTGGCCGCGGCCAGAGCGTCTTCGATAGACTGTTTGGCGCCCGCTTCCATGTCCGCGCCGTACTCTTTGAGCGACTTCTCGGTAGTGTAGATCAGGTTGTCGAGCTTGTTGCGTGCCTCGACCGCGGCGCGTTTGCGCTTGTCCTCTTCGGCATGCGACTCCGCGTCGCGTACCATCCGCTTGATCTCGTCTTCGGTCAGACCCGAAGAAGCCGTGATACGGAACGACTGCTCCTTGTTGGTGCCGAGGTCCTTGGCGTGCACGTTGACGATGCCGTTGGCATCGATGTCGAACGTGACCTCAACCTGCGGCATCCCACGGGGAGCCGGCGGTATGCCAATCAGGTCGAACTGGCCGAGCAGCTTGTTGTCGGCCGCCATCTCGCGCTCACCCTGAAAGACCCGAATCGTGACCGCGGTCTGATTGTCCCCGGCCGTCGAGAACACTTGGCTTTTGCGAGTGGGGATGGTGGTGTTCTTTTCGATCAGCTTGGTGAACACGCCGCCCAGCGTTTCGATTCCCAGCGACAGCGGGGTTACGTCGAGCAGCAGAACGTCCTTTACCTCGCCCTTCAAAACGCCGCCCTGAATCGCGGCGCCGATCGCCACCACCTCGTCCGGGTTGACACCCTTGTGGCCTTCGCGGCCGAACAGGCGGCGGACCCGCTCCTGCACCGCAGGCATCCGGGTCATCCCGCCGACCAGCACCACCTCGTTGATGTCACTGGTCTTGAGCCCCGCGTCGCGCAGCGCAACTCGGCACGGCTCCTCCAGCCGGTCGAGCAGGTCCGCGCATAGCGCTTCGAGCTTGGCGCGGCTGAGCTTCATGTTGAGATGCTTGGGTCCGCTTTGATCCGCGGTGATAAAAGGCAGATTGATATCAGTCTCCATCACGGTGGACAGTTCGCACTTGGCCTTTTCAGCCGCCTCCTTGAGGCGCTGCAACGCCATCCGATCCTTGCGCAGATCGATTCCCTGGTCCTTGCGGAACTCGTCCGCCAGGTAGTCGATCACGCGCTGGTCGAAGTCCTCGCCGCCGAGGAAGGTGTCGCCGTTGGTGGCTTTGACTTCGAAAACGCCTTCGCCCAATTCCAGAATCGAAATATCGAAGGTGCCGCCGCCAAGGTCGAAGACCGCTATCTTCTCGTCTTTCTTCTTATCCAGCCCGTACGCCAGCGACGCTGCGGTGGGCTCGTTGATGATCCGGAGCACGTTGAGTCCGGCGATACGCCCGGCGTCCTTGGTGGCCTGGCGCTGGCTGTCATTGAAGTAGGCCGGAACCGTAATGACCGCCTCGGTTACCTTTTCACCCAGGTAATCCTCCGCGGTCTGCTTCATTTTTTGCAGCACGAAGGCGGATATTTCCGCAGGGCTGTAGCTTTTGCCGCGAATTTCCACCCACGCCGCTCCGTCGTCGTGCTTGACGACTTTGTACGGCAGGACCTTCACAGCCTTTTGGACTTCGGCGTCCTCGTAGCGCCGTCCCATCAGACGTTTGATCGCGAAAACCGTATTGGTCGGGTTGGTTATCGCCTGCCGTTTGGCGATCTGACCCACCAGCCGCTCGCCGGCTTCGGTGAAGGCCACCACGGAGGGCGTAGTCCGGCTACCCTCGGAGTTGGCAATCACGACCGGGTCGCCGCCTTCCATGATGGAGACGCAGCTATTCGTGGTTCCCAAGTCGATGCCGATTACTTTGGCCATTGTTTATTTCTTCCTGTAGCAACCCGGCGCCTGAAAAGAGCCGGATTTGTTTTCCTTGATTTAGCTGAAAGATAACCAGTGTTAAGGGGTTTTCAACCCTCTCCATCCCCAGAGCCATGCTCGCCTGCCGGCCCCGGCAGCCGTGAAACCGCGACCCGCGCAGGGCGCAGCAGCCGGTCGCCGATGTAATAGCCGCGCACGAACTCATCCACCACGGTGTTGGGCTCGTGCTTGGTGGATTCCACGCTGTCAACGGCCTCGTGCAGCAACGGGTCGAAGGGCTGCCCGACCGCGCTGACCTGGGTGACGCCGTGGCCGCGCAGGAAGTCAACCATCGAGCGCAGCACCATCTCGACCCCCTCCACGATCGGCTTGCCATTACCACCGTCGCGCGCCGCCGCCACCGCCCGCTCCAGGTTGTCGATTATCGAGAGCAGGTCACGCAGCAAGGCTTCGCGCTGAATCCGCATGCTTTCTTCTGACTGTTGCCGGATCCTTTTGCGGCTGTTATCCGCCTCCGCCAAAGCCCGCAGGTACTTGTCCTTGAACTCGGCGGCTTCTTTTTCCTTTTCTTCCAAAGCCCGCTGTTTTTCCTCGAGGGCCGCCACGGCCTCTTCGAGCTTTTTGTGTGCTTCTGCCAATGGCATTTCCGCTATTTCGGCCTCCGCCGGCAGGACAAAAGTATCCCGGCCATTGCCTTCGGCAGCCCGATTCTCACCATTCTTGGTTTTTTCGGCCATATCCCCTACACAAATGCCGATACTCGAATCTTAAGATAATCACGGTTTGATGCGGCGCCAGACCCCGACGCCGCGAAAATCCAGGCTAAAGCGCGCTAAAGAATAGGGCAAATTTGAAGATAAGCTCCACGAACGCCGAATTAAAATTCGGCTGCGCGCGGCCCGAAGCGGTCCGGTCAGGATCCCAGCACGCGCGAAAGCGCCTTGGCGGTGTACTCAACCAGGCCGATGACCCGTTCGTAGTCCATTCGCACCGGGCCGACGACGCCCACGCTGCCCAGCGGCATCGCTCCCTTGGAGTATGCCGCGGCGACCACGCTCAGATCGCTCAGCCGCAGGTCGTGCTCAGCACCGATCGAAACCTCTACGCTCCCGGCCTTGAGCGTCCGCTCCAGCAAATCGAGCAGGGCAGTCTTGTCCTCCAGCGCGCCGAGAAGCTCCCGCAGCTTGTCCGGATCACTGAACTCAGGCTGCCGCAAGGCTTTAGCGCTGCCCTCGACATACACTTCGGCTGGCACCGGACGGCTCACGACGGCGTCGCCCAACGTCAAGGCCGCGCATGCGAAGCGGTCGTACCGGACGCGGTCTTCCTTCAGCGCGCCCTCAATCCAGGCCCGCGCCTCCTCCAGTGTGCGGCCCTCCAGGCACTCGTTAAGGTACCTGGCCATCCGCTCCAGTTCTTCCTGGGTATAGTCCCTTCCGCTGGCGACCACGCGAGTCTGCACGCTGCCGCCACGCGCAATCAGCACGGCCATCACCTGCGCCTCGCGCAGGCGTATAAAATTGACCCGCGCCAATTCGATGGCTTCGAAGCGGGGCGTCAGCACCACTGCGGTCTGGCCGGTCATCAGCGCCAGCAGCCGCGAGGTCTCGCGCATCACCTCGCTCAGATCGCGCGAGCGCTCGGAGTAGCAGAACTCGATTTGCACCCGGTCGCTGCGCCCTATTTGGCGCTTCGGCATCAGGTAATCGACGTAGTAGCGAAAGGCTTTGGGGGTTGGAACGCGCCCGGCTGAAGTGTGCGGCTGGTATAACAGGCTTTCCCCCTCCAGATCAGCCATCATACTGCGCACGGTTGCCGCCCGGACGCCCAGAGAATACTTGGCGACGATATGCTGCGAGCCGACCGGTTCCGCGGTCGCAACGAAGTCCTGGATTACAGCCAGCAGCAACGCGTGATGGCGCCGGCCCAGATCGTCGCTATTCATAACGCCGTCAACCCTGCGCACGCCCCGGCTTAATTGTGTGCCGCGCGTCGTCTTTCTTTCAAGCATCCGCGGTATATTTGTCAAACACTGTTCCGCAGATTCCGGTACGGCAAATCGGCGATGGCGGGCATTGCCACGCTGGGATAAGCTGATGCTCGATGGCATCGCGCGGCAAAAAACGCAAGCCGAAACCGATTTACATTCCAACTGTTCCGGACGAGGCCTTGTGGCTTGAATGCGACAGCTACGACCGGCGGGCATGGAAGGAGATCCAGGCCGGCGCGCCAACTATTGCCGAGCTGATTGAAGCCGGCGAGAACCTCGTTCCTCATTTCGGGGCCCTGCTTCAGGACATCTTTTTGGGACTGTTCAAGTACAACCTGATATGGCTTGAGCCCGACCATGTCCGCCCCAGCGCGATTCTCAACCGCACGATTTTACGCGAAATGATCGCTTCGCCTCCCTTCGAAGCGTTGAAAATGCGCACCCTACTCGAAGAGGACAAAGCCGCAATCGCCGCGTTGGCTTTGGGCGAAGAAATAATCGAGATGGTACGCAGCCAGCGCCTGATCAACCGGCGCGAGATGCTGGACCTGTGGGACCTCAAACATCAGGAAGAAGATCTAAAGGAGCGGGCGGAGGCGCTTAAAGCAATCACCGATCAGCCGCCCCCGCAGCAGGGCGAGGAGAGCGACCCCGCCGGCGACCCGGAACTGATGCAGAAGATGGAGGAACTCAAGGAGGCGGCAATCCGCGCCGCGCAAGTCTCCGAAGCGCGCCTTAATCACAAGACTCGCGATGTGGAGGAAACGCTCAAGCAGGCGCGTCAGGCTGAACTCAAACGCATGCAGCTAAAGGGTGCGCAGTTGGCGCAGGAGATCGACGAGATCACCAGGGACGCACATGATTTCAGTCTGGAGTTCGGCCAGGCCGGACGCCTGTCGGCGGGTGAGCGGCTTGAGCTGGGGCGCCGCCTGGCGCGCAACCGTAAGATTGCCGAACTGGCCCGGATGGTCGGGCGCTTCAAGCAGGACGCGCTGGCCCTGCGGCGCAAAAATCTCGATCGCGGCCAGAACGAGCTTTACGACGTGGAGCGCGGATCGGAACTGGCGCGCCTGATTCCGGCCGAGCTGATGGCCCTGCACCATCCGATCCTCTATCGCGATTTCAAGCGCCGCCTGCTCGAGAGCGAAATTCTCCAGTATCAGCTCCGCAAGGACGAAGAGAAGGGCAAGGGTCCGATGGTGGTGTGCCTGGACCTGAGTTCCTCGATGCAGGGCGAAAAGGAGCTGTGGGGCAAGGCGGTTACGCTGACGCTGATGGACCTGGCGCGGCGCCAGCGCCGGCTGTTTCGCGCCGTGCTGTTTTCCTCGGGTGACGGCAGCCTCAAGGTGCTCGACATGAACAACCAGCGCCGCTATGAGCCCGAACTTTCCAAGGTGCTGGAGTTGGCCGAATATTTCCCCGGCGGCGGCACCGAGTTCGAGCGTCCGATCGACGCCGCCGTGGCGCTGCTGGACAACAAGAAACTGCGGCGCGGCGACATCGTGATCATCACAGACGGCGAATGCCAGGTAAGTCCCGAATGGCTCGCCCAGCTGGAGCGCCGCAAAGACGAACTGCAATTCAAGATCTTCGGTGTGCTGGTGGACGTCGGCTCCAGCCAGACCTCAACGCTGACCCAGTTCAGCGACCGCATCACCTCGGTCAGTCAACTAAACGCGAAAGACACCCGCCAGATTTTCCTCAACATCTGAGCTGAAGAGTTGGACAAGCCCGCCAGACTCTACAATCGGTAGAGTTGGGCCGCGGTTTTGCCCAGGATCCATTCCTGCTGATCGGGAGCGAGTTCCGCGATGTGCTCATTCAGCTCCCTCAGCGGATCTTTGTGCGCGTCGATATGCGGATAGTCAGTCGCCCACATCAGCCGATTCGCGCCGACCAGACTCGCAGCCAGCGGGATGCAGCTCTCATCCACGTCGGCTGAAATCCAACATCGCTCGCGGAAAACCTCGCTGGGGCGCCGCCTGGTCCGCGTCGAAAACGCGAACATTTCCCATTTTCCATCGGCCCGATCCAGCCATCCGGGCAGCCATCCGCAGCCGGCCTCGAGGATGACGTAATCCAGCCTGGGGAAGCGCTCCAGGACCCCGCCCTGAAATACGCAGTTAAGCGCCATAAGGGAGTCCATCGGCAACTGCATGGCCTGAAACCAGATCGGATTGTCCTCGGCCCGGTCGGTCGGAATATGCAGGCCCGCGCCCAGCGAGTCGGGTCGCACCTGGACGTGGCTGGAGACGGGCAGGCCGGTGGCCTCGCAGGCGGCCCAGAACGGATCGTAGTAGCGATCGCCGTACGGGCGGCGATTGCCGGGGAAGGGAGTGATGAAGATCCCCTTGGCCTTCGATTTAACGCGCTCCACCTCGGCCGCGGCCAGGTTAACGTCGCACAGGTTGATATGCGCGATTGGGATCAGCCGCTGGGGATTAAACGAGCAGAAGTCGAACAGGTAATTATTATAGGCGCGGCAATATGCGGCCGAGATTTCCGGCTCCGAGCAGGCGCCTTCCCAGCAGATGCCGATAGTCGGGAAGAGCAGCGCGATATCGATTCCCTCGGCGTCCATCTGTTTGAGCCGTTGGCCAGGATCGATCGCGCCCGGAGTGCGCATCGCGCTCTGCCAGTAGGTAACCTTCCCCGGCGTCATCAGCTCGACCGGGTCCTGGTAGGCGCCGCCCATCTCGCCCAGCACCCCGCCGCCCATGTAGCTCGGAGTGCCATTGACCTCAACATACTCGAGGCCATCTTTATCAAGCTTAATCCGAATCGCCCGATCCCGGTATTTGGGTTCGAGGTAGCGCTCCCACAAATCGGCCGGCTCCAGGATATGGCCGTCGGAATCAACGGTCAGCGGTCTTGACATCGCCTGAACCTCCTCGACACAGTGACTAGCAAAAGCGGGCCGCGCGTCCGGGCCGTCTGTCGCTGCGCGAATTTTGGAACTTATCGGGTGCGCGCGGCAAGAGTTTGCGGCGGCGCGCAGGCGGATGCCCATGGGGAGCACAGAAGTAAAGTCATTTTGCCGGATCTGCATCGGGGCATGCGGCACGGTCCTCACGCTTGACGACAGCGGTCAAATCAAAGCCATCCGCGCGGATAAAGAGCACCCCGCCAGCGGCGGCTACGTATGCGTCAAAGGGCTGCAAGCTCCGGTCGTGCATAACGGTCCGCAGCGCCTGCTGCACCCGCGCAAGCGCAATCCCGACGGAACCTTCACTACAATTCCCCTGGAACAGGCCCTGGACGAAATCGCGGATCGGATCCGGCGCATCATCGAGCGCGACGGGCCGGAGGCGGTCGCCGCTTTCCGCGGCACGCAGAGCGGGCTCAACTCAACCGCCTATTTCATTCTACCCGCATGGCTGGCGGCGATCGGTTCGCCCTCGTTTTTCTCCACCATGACCGTTGACCAATCCGCGAAATGGGTAACGGTCGAGCGTTTGGGTGCCTGGGGCGCGGGGCGCCACGGCTTTCATGATTCCGAAGTCCTGATGGTCTTTGGCGGCAACCCACTGGTTTCAATTTCGACCGCCGGTTTCGACACGATCAACGTGGCGCGGCAGATCAAAGATGCCAAGGCCCGCGGCATGAAACTGATCGTGGTCGATCCGCGCCTGACCGAGACGGCGCGGCATGCCGATCTATTCCTGCAGCCGCGTCCGGGTGAGGATCCCGCAATCGCGGCTGGGCTCTTGCGTATCATCCTGACCGAGGGCTGGCAGGATACCGAGTTTTGCGCGCGCTACGTCGAGAACCTGGAAGGGCTGCGGCGCGCCGTGGAGCCGTTTACGCCCGAGTACGTGGAGCGGCGCGCGGGGCTGCCGAGCGGCAAGCTGCGCGAGGCGGCGGAACTGTTCGCTCACGGGGCCAAGCGTGGGGCAGCGATCGGCGGGACGGGACCGGACATGGCGGCGCATTCCAATCTCGCCGAGCATCTGATCGAGTGCCTTAACGTAGTGTGCGGCAGATATCTGCGCGCCGGCGAGCGCGTGCCCAACCCTGGCGTGCTAGTTCCGCGCAAGCCGCGCCGCGCCCGCGTGATTGCGCCGCGGCGTTCATGGGAGCGCGGACACAAAAGCCGGGTGCGCGGCGTCGGGATGCTGTTCGGCGAGATGATGGCCGGGATCATGGCAGACGAAATTCTGCTGCCCGGCAAGGGGCAGATAAAGGCGATGATCGTGGACGGCGGCAACCCGGTGAACTCGCTGGCGGACCAGCGAAAAGTGGTGGATGCGCTCAGTTCGCTGGAACTGCTGGTCACGATCGATCCGATCATGAGCAACACGGCGAAGCTGTCGCACTATATCCTGCCGCCCAAGCTGCAGTACGAGCGCGCTGACCTTCCCACCACGCGCGATTACGAAACGATTTTCTTCCATCTGCCCTTCTCGCAATACACGCCGGGGGTTGCCAAGCCGCCGCCCGGGTCGGAGGTAGTGGATGACTGGTACGTGTTCTGGGCATTGGCCAAACGTCTGGGCAAGGAAATCCTTTATGACGGCGTGCCGCTTGACATGATGAACCCGCCAACCACCGCGGAGCTGATCGCGATTGTTACGCGCAACTCGCAAGTGCCGCTGGAGGAAATCAGCAAATACCCGGGCGGCAAAATCTTTGACGCGGAGCCCCAATACGTTGAGGCGGCAGAATCCTCGGGCCGATTTGCCGTGATTCCGCCCGATGTCGCGGATGAACTTGCGGCGGTAGCAGCCGAAGAATTGGATGCGGGCCAGGTTTTCACTCATCGTTTGTCGGTGCGGCGGATGCGCGAGGTGTCCAACACGATGTACCAGGAGATCCCCGCGATCCATCGCCGCCGTCCGTACAATCCAGCGTGGCTCAATCCGCAGGACCTGGAGCAGATGGGACTCGCGGCCGGTGATAAGGTCGCAATCGTGTCCGATTCGGGCCGGCTCACCGCAATCGTGCAGAGCGACGAAACCATCCGTCCGGGCGTGGTTTCGATGTCCCACGGATGGGGCGGTCTGCCGGATCAAGACGACAACTGCGAGGAGAAAGGCGCGGCGGTCAACCGCCTGGTCAGCTCAGATCGAGACTGCGAGATAATCAACGCGATGCCGCGCCAATCCGCGATCCCGGTAAACATCATCCGCGTCCCTGGGTGACTCGCGACGGCGATTTCTTGCCGCCGCGTCTCAATTTTGCGCCGGGCGATGAAAGCAAGCGTCGGCAACCGGCGCCGCGCGCCAGCCGCTCCCGTCGGGGACGAGGGCATCCGTTGTGAAATCGGCAGTCTCTGACCAGGGGAGCCGATGATCGTCACACGCCCATGCGATCCAGCGATCTGTACTGTATTGTCTCGGCGATGTGATGGGCTTCGATTGTGCCGCTGCCGTCGAGATCGGCAATGGTGCGTGCGACTTTCAGGATTCGGGTGTACGCGCGCGCTCAGTCCGAGGCGGTTGATCGCCAGCTCCAGCAGCCGCTCGCCGGCGCTGTTGACCTGGCAGTAAGCGGCCAGCTCGCGTGCGCCCATCTGTGCGTTGCAAAACATCCGCTTGCCGGCGAAGCGTTCGAGCTGAACTTTGCGCGCCTGATCGACGCGCTGGCGAATCGAGACCGAAGGTTCAGCCGGTCGCATCTCCTTAAGCTCCTTGTACTTGACCGGTGGGACATCGACATGAATATCGATACGGTCGAGAAGGGGGCCCGAAATACGCGAACGATAGCGCTGAACCATCTGCGGCGAACAGGTGCATTCGTGGGTCGCATCGCCGTGAAAGCCGCATGGGCATGGGTTCATCGCGGCGACCAGCATGATGCTCGCTGGAAAGGTGAGGGTCCCCATCACGCGTGAGATAGTGATCTTCAAGTCCTCCAGCGGCTGGCGTAGCACTTCGATGACGTTCTTGCGGAACTCCGGCAGTTCGTCCAGGAACAGCACACCGTGATGCGCCAGGCTGACTTCGCCGGGGCGCGGCAGCGAGCCGCCGCCAATCAATCCGGCGTCGGAAATCGTGTGATGGGGCGCGCGAAAGGGGCGGGTGGCGATCATCGCGTGGCCATCCAGCAGACCCATCACGCTGTGC
>DATFSZ010000036.1:0-24913 GCA_035262365.1 Binataceae bacterium (SeqCode) | reverse complement strand
CGCGCGTTAATCGGTGCCGGGCAACATCCGCGCGCAGGGGTGGCGTTTGAACTGAAATAATTCTCGTCGATCACGTGGAGAGGACGTCATGGACCAGACGGCAATCTTCGGCCCCTTCTTCGCGACCATTTTTCTGACTCTTCTGGTTTGGATTTACATGTATGTCCGCCGCATTTACTTCATCGTGGGCAACAAACTCAACACCCAGGACCTTGCCGTACCGGGTAAACTCGCGGAACTGTCACCCCCGGCGGTGAGCAATCCTTCGGACAATCTTAGGAACCTGTTCGAAATCCCGGTGCTCTTCTACGCGGTTGTCTTATATCTGTTCGCAAGGAATCAGGTGGATGCGTTGTACGTGGACGCCGCGTGGGTGTTTGTGGCGTTCCGGGCGATGCACAGCGCCGTCCATTGCACGTTCAATCTTGTGATCCTGCGCTTCTACCTTTACCTGATCGCCACCCTCGCGGTGTGGTTCATCGCAATACGCGCGGGTCTCGCCTACTTCGGCGTCTGACCCCGAGCCGTAAATTCCGCTCTAAGCTTGACAACGCCGCAGCCGGCGTGCGCTACTCGCCGAGGTTGCAAGCGATGAATACGCGCGAACGGCAGGGTTGGATGATCGTGGTCAGCCTGTTCATGGTCATGGTCATCATCAACGGTTCGGGCTATGGGGCCCAAGGGGTTTTCTTCACGCCGCTGCTCAAGCAATTCGGCTGGACCCGCGCCAAGCTTTCGCTGCTGCAATCCACCATGGGTCTGACGATGGGCGTGGCCTTTCCGCTCGCGGGATTGCTGCTGGACCGTATCGAAGCCAAAGTAGTGATGCTGGCCGGAGCGCTACTGGCAGGCGCCGCTTTCGCCGGCGCCAGCACAGCGCATTCCTTCGGCACGATGCTCGCGGCGTACATCGCGTTCGGCTTTGGCATGGGGGCGTCGACCACGCTGCCGGCCGCGTTCGTGGTTTCCAACTGGTTCGAGGAGCGGCGCGGTGTGGCGCTGGGAGTTGCGATGGCGGGAGCGTCGTTCGGCGGCACAGTGATGACGCTGGTCGCCAGCACCGCGCTGGCTTGGGGCGGATGGCGGGTCGGCTATCTCGCGATGGCGGCGCCAATCTTTGTAATCGCGGGTCCGCTGATCATTTTCCTGGTAAAAGGCCGCCCGCAGCTGAGCGCGGATAGCAGCCGCCACGGCGAACCGGCGCATGCACAAAGCGCGAGCGCGCCGGAGCTGCCCGGATTCGAATTGGGCGAAGCATTGCGCAGCCGTTCATTCTGGCTCATCAGCCTCGGGTTTTTCGCCTTCGCTTTTTCGGCGACCGGCACCGTGGTTCATCTGATTCCTTACTTGATTGGCCAGGGTTTCAAACCTACCCGCGCGGCGGTGGCGATGAGCGTGCTGCTCGCGGTAGGCGCCGCCGGTAAGCCGGTGTTTGGCTGGTTTGCCGACCGCTTCAGCATCCGGCTTGCGCTGTTCGTGGTATTCGCGGGACTGGCCGCGGGCTACGCTCTGATACTGCGGGTCGTCGATGTGCGCACGCTTACGATCGCACTCGCGGTCATGAGTCCGGTATGGGGCGCCGCCTTGGCGCTGCTGCCGGTGCTGCTGGCAGACGCTTGTGGGCTCCGGCGCTACGGTTCGATATCCGGCATCCTGGGCGTCTTCAGCACGCTGGGATCAGCGGGCGGCCCGCTGGTTGCGGGTGCAGTGTTCGACTCCGCGCACAGCTATGCGCCGATCTTCGAGCTTTACATCGTGTTGCTGCTGATCTGCGCTTTGACGCCGTTCGCATGCCCTCCCTTCGCGCGGCTTCAACCAGCCGCCGAGGCTCTCAAGCCGGCTCATTACGCCGGTTGAGAGTCGCCTGGCCTCGCGAAAAATAATCGGGACTGTCGCGGCTGACCTTTCTGGTACCCTTTTACATATGAGGGTTCGGATCGAGTCTCTCGCAGCTTTGTGAACCAACCGCTTCGCCAGCCAACCGATCAGAACCCGCCAGGGCGGGGAGGTATGCTGTCGAGGTCGCTTGATGCGCTTCGCAAGCTTAACCCCGGCCGTTTGAGTCCTCGTGAGCGGCGCGTCTTCGCGATCACGGCCACCGCCGGCGTTTTCAACGACTACGACGGCCAGCTTGTCAATCTCGCGATTGCGCAGATTCAGCGCAGTCTCAACGTTTCCGAAACAGGCATCGCGCCGCTGGTCTCGCTGATTCAACTCGGGACTCTGGTCGCCCCCTTCATCACGGCGCAGGCCGATCGTTTTGGACGCCGCCGGCTCCTGATGTTTACGATCGTTGGCTATACGGTTTTTACGGGAATCACGGCGCTGGCGTGGAGCGGCTTGAGTTTCGCGGCCTTCCGCTTTGGCGCCACGGCGTTCTCGTCGGCGGAGGCGTCGATAGCCCTCGTCATGCTGGTTGAAGAGGTGGCAAGCGAGCGGCGCGGCTGGGCCGTCGGGTTGCTCGGAGCGTTGTCGGCGCTGGGTTTTGGGCTTGCCGCGCTCAGTTATTCCTGGATCGACGTAATGCCGTTCGGCTGGCGGGGGCTTTACATTTTTGCCCTGCTGCCCTTGTTCATCATTATTCCGATACGCCGGATGCTGCCGGAGAGCGCGCGCTTCGAAAAGTCGGCGGCCGAATGTCGAGAGCAGCGCATGATTGGTCCATTCGAGGCTCTGATTCATTCATACCCCAGGCGCTTTGCGCTGGTGGCGCTGGCGATGACACTGACCACATTCGGCGGCACGGCGGGCGGACTGTTTCAGGCCAAGTATCTCGAGGAGGCCCATCACTGGACTCCATCACACGTCTCATGGCTGGTCGGTGCGGGAGGAATGCTTGGGATCCTGGGCAACCTCGCGGCAGGTTTTCTCAGCGATGAAATCGGAAGGCGCTACGTAGGTGCGTTCTTCCTGCTTATTGCGCCGATCCTGGGCGCGATTTTCTATAATACGTCAGGCGATCTGATGGTCGCCGCGTGGATTTTTGCACTGTTTGCCAACACCGCCGGCTCGACTGTACTGAACGCATACAGCGCCGAGCTTTTCCCGACCTCGCATCGCAGCACCGCCAGCAGCGCGCTGGCGGTAACAAATACGCTGGGCGGAATTTTGGGACTGCTCGTCGAGTCTTTGCTCTACACCCTTACCAGATCGCACTGGCGCGCTGCGTCACTGCTCTATGTCGTGGCCCTGGCCGCGCCAATCGTGGTGATGATGTTTCCGGAGACCGCACGCAAAGAACTCGACGAACTTGCGCCCGAACGCTACAAGGCCCGCCGCCGGCGGGAGATTCATTGGCGCGGGCACAAAGGCGCTTAACCCGGCAGACTCCAACCTCAGGATTTTGCCCAGACGTCCCTTTCCGCAAGATGCTTCTGCGTTCGTCGGTCTACTTCAACGGCGTCGGTGGCAATGCGTGCAGCAGACCGTCATCGTAGCGCTCGCGCAGCGCGAACGCGATCTGCATCCAGGTCTTGAGCTCGACGTCGCCCGAGGGATCGCGGCTGTAATGGTCGGCCAGCGTGTCCCATCCTTTTTCCATCGCCCAGATACTCACCGCTTCGTGGTTCTTCCAGCTGGTGCTGTAGGTGCCGATCCAGCGCCGCCCGTTGCGCACTGCGTAAGGCATCCACAGCCGTTCGATCCCGTCCACATAGTCGCGCTGTTTGTCCGGCTGGGTGGTAAGGATTTCATGCACGCAGACTTGCGCCGACACGCCCGCATCCTTGAGCGCCTTGAGCGTCGGGTTGCCGGCGGCGGGCACCAGGATGCGCCCCTCGCCGTTGCGTGCCAGGCTGCCCAGCCCCTGGCGCCATTTGCGAAAGCTGGCACCGAGCGCGCCGCCGCCATACTGCGCACCGGCCAGCGCCGCGTAATGCTTCAGATTGTCCAACTCCCACAGCGCGATGGTGCGCGGCCATGGCAGTGAAATCCCAACCGTTTCCCACAGCGCTACCAGCCGAGCGCCCGCCTCGCGCATGCTTGGGTGGTAGGCCTGCTCGAACCCGTCGACGAAGTTTTCGAGCTGGCCGGCGATCAGATCGGTCGTTTCATGGACGTAGATAATGGATGTACCCTCCCGTCGTTTTGCGATGAGCGCCGGGTTTACCGTCTAAACCGACAGCCGCGTTCTCTCCGTTTGGCCGGCGTCTCCGCCCGCCGCCCTACAACCGGTACAACGCAGCCGCGTTGGCGTAGGTGATCTTGTGGCGATCGGTGTCGCTGACCCCGCGGAACATCTGGTCGATCACCTGCTGTGACTGGGGCCAGGTACTGTCGTTGTGAGGATAGTCCGAGCCCCACATCAGGACATCGCTGCCGGTAGTTTCCAGGGTCAGGATTCCGGGCCGATCGTCCTGGAACACGCATTTGATTTGACGCTTGAAGAAATCACTGGGCAGCATGTCGGACTTGATGTGCCGTTCGTAGCGCGGACCTTTACGTGTAAAGACGTGGTCCATCCGCTTGAGCAGGTGCGCCACCCAGCCGCAATCGCTCTCCACGCACAGCAGCCGCAGGCCAGGATGGCGCTCCAGGACGCCGGCGAAAATCATCATCGCAAGCTGCCGCTCCACCAGGCTGGGTGCAATCGTGTAGTCGGCCAGGAAATGCTTCATGCGGCCGCCGCCTTCCTCTCCGCCAAAGATCGGCGCGGTGCCGGCGAACAGATGGAAGCTCGCGATAATGCCGTTGGCCTCAAGCTCCGCCCACAGCGGTTCCCACTGAGGATCGTCGTAGTAGCGCGAGGCCGGAGGATGCGCATCGATCAGGACGTCGACGTAGCCCAGCTTGGCAAGCCGGCGCGTTTCGACCAGCGCCGTGTCGAGGTCGGTGGCGGGCAGGATGCCTACACCCTTGAGCCGGTCTGGCGCGGCCGAGCAGTATTCGTGCAGCCAGTCGTTGTAAGCTCGGGCACACGCCATCTGCACCGATGGGTCCTTGACCGTGGAGAACAACTGCATCGCGTAGCTGGGATATAGCACCTCAGCCGTCACGCCGTCGGTCTGCATTTCGTGCAGGCGGGCGGTGGGTTCCCAGGCGCCTTTTGGAACCTCCGCGAAACTCATCGCGGAGTTGGTCTTGCCCTGCCACGTCCCGGCGCTCGCGAACGCCGCGAGAGATGTCACCAATCCATTGGGGAAATGCCACGCCTCGCCGAGCTTTTCGTCGGCGGCAAGATACGGCACCTGGTCGCGCATGGCGCGATCGACACGGCTGGTGAACAGGTCCGGAGTTTCACAAATGTGCGAGTCGGCCGAAATCGTGGGCGCTGTCATCTATGCTGCCTTTCCGCTCTATTCCTAGGCGGATGTCCCGCCCTGGCGGCTGGGTTCTGCCGCATCGTTTGCCGCCGGCCGCAGAAAAGTCAAGCGTACCGTTTTGCGGGAAAAGGCTCGCCGGAAGGCGGATCGCGAAGGTTTGACGTCGCGAACAGCCGGCCATATGGTACAGAAGGCTGAAAAAATAATCGAAGAGGTCAATGTTATGAGCCGGGAGTTCGAATTTACGCAACTTCTACGCGCCTACCGCAGAGGTATCATCAGCGAAAAGGCATTCGAGGAAGAAATGGCCCACCTGGAGGGCGCGGGCAACGGAGCCGCGGCCAACGGTGGAGGTTTCACCGCCATGGGCAAGACCTACGGATGCGAGCGCGACGCCATCGTCGCCTATCTGCAACGGGTGCGCAACGGCGAGGCGGCAGGTGCGCTTGCGTTGGCGAAATGGGCGGACGTCTGCAAGACGGATTGTATGCGCAGCGGACTCCGTACAATCGCCGAGCGCGAGGGCTACCACGTGCGCGTCATCGAACGAAAGCTTAGCGACCTCAGCGCTCCATGCGAGGCCGCCAAAGACCCCGAAATCGACAAATTCATCAGCATGCAGTCCGATCCGAACATAAGCGACCTGGACAAGCTGCGCCGTGTGGCGTCGAGCTTCAGCAACGCCGAAGATGTTGTGAAGCCGATTTACGACTTCATCGATCTGATCAAGGACGACCTTGACGCCAAGGAGATGCTCGCGTTGTGGGCCGAAGACGAGCACTCCAGTATCAAGTGGTTCCTGCACGCCTTCAAGGCGCAGGGCGGGACCGTCGAGGAAAACAAGCCGGCTGCGCAGATGAGCATGTCGGCCGGTCAAGCCCACTGAATTGCATTATGCAGGGGAGGGGCCTCCCGGCCCATCCCCTGCGCACGACACCCACTCGTTCGATTTGCTCATTCCTTCGATTTTTCGGCCCCTCGTCCAGCCGTATCCCGCAGACTATTGAATTACTCGCTTGCGGTGCCCAGCTTGCTGGGAATTCCGGCGCAATGGCTGAGTGTTAATACAAATGCTTGCGCTAATTGGCTTGAGCGTTGATGGTGTCTGTTAGGGACCCGGAGCTTGGCAAAGTTTCGAGCCTGGAAGGAATTCATGACAAAGGGCGGCAGCGACATTCCCCCGCCGGATCCCAAGGCAGCCGCCAGCGTGGACTCGTCTCTCGAGGGCGGGTCGACGTGCTCGACTCGCGATGCGGACCGCACTATCGCCAAACTGCGCGAGGCGCTGCGGACGCGCGATGAGTTCATCGCATTTGCGGCGCATGAGCTGCGCAACCCCATAACTCCCATAGGGCTTTGCGTCCGGTTGATTCGTGATGCCGGGAAGTCCGGTGATCGAACCAGGCTCAGTTCGGAGTTGACCCGCCTGGATCGTCTGCTCAACCGGTTTTTGCGACGGACGGAACTTCTGCTCGAGATTACGCAATTGATTTCCGGTAGGCCTCGCCTCGAGCCGGTTGAAACTTCGCTTTCTGAACTGGCTAACGGGGTGATAGATGACATCGACCCTCTCCTTATGCGCAGCGGCTCAAGGCTGACCGCAAACCTGGCGCCGGACATGGTGGGTTTTGTCGATCCCGCGGTATTTACCCAGATCTTTGAGAACTTACTATCGAACGCCATCAAATACGGCCTCGGCAAACCCATCGAGGTCAGTTTGCGGCTCTGCGATGGAGATGCTCTGTTGGTAGTGAGAGATCATGGCGTCGGCATTTGCCGGGCCGATCGGGCTCGCATCTTCGAACCTTTCGAGCGCGCGGTTAAAAGCGACAATCGGCCCGGTTTCGGGCTTGGACTTTGGGTGGTGCGCCGGTTGGCTGAGGCGATGGGTGGTTCGATAACCGTAAGCAGTCAAAAGGGAGCGGGGTCCATCTTCATGGTCAGGTTACCGCTGAGCCCCTCAAGAAACGGATGAGTAATACGAGCGTGTACAAGGAAAGGGTACCCTCCGCAGTAAAAGGCCTCGACGAGGTGCTGCAGGGCGGATTCATCAAGGGTGGTCTTTATATCGTGGAGGGAGCTCCAGGAACGGGAAAAACCATTCTTGGCAATCAAATATGCTTTAACCAGATCAGATCCGGCAAAACTGTACTTTATGTCACATTGATAGCTGAGACGGTTGCACGCATGTTGCTCAATCTGGGGGACATGAATTTTTTCGACGAAAGAGCAGTCGGTACGGGTATATTTTATATCAGCGGTTTCACGGCGTTAAAGAACGAGGGATTGACGGGCCTGTTGCATTTGCTGCGGCACGAGGTGGCCGCGCGCCACGCCTCAATCGTGCTGCTCGATGGGTTTGCAACGGCCGCTGAGTTCGCGAACTCGCCCAAGGACCTGAAGATGTTTGTCCAGCAGCTGCAAACGCAGGCCGATGCCGCGGATTCGACGGTTTTCCTGTTGACCAACCCGGTCGAATCCAGGCCATCGTCGGAAGAGACAATGGTTGACGGCATCATCAGCTTATCCAGTTCGCTGCAACGGTCGACTTCGCTGCGGGAATTGCACGTTCGAAAGTTCCGCGGCGGTTCCCATCTGGAGGGAGTGCATAATTACAAAATAGCCGATGACGGAATCATTATATTCCCGCGAACCGAAACGCTGGTGCGCGGTTCGGCCACCGATGATGGCGACATCCAGAGGATCGCGTCGGGTATCCCGCGTCTTGATGGGATGCTGGGCGGGGGCATTCCCAACCGATCAATGACTATGCTGGTAGGTCCATCCGGCACCGGGAAAACAGCGGTGGGTCTCCAGTTCCTGAGCTGCGCTTCCAAGGCAGAGCCGGGCCTGTTTTTCGGTTTCTATGAAACCCCGGCGCGCATTCGATCCAGGGCGCGGATGTTCCCGGCCTTGGGGCGGGCTCTTCAGGGGGACACGGTCGAAATTCTGTGGCAGCCTCCGACGGAATGGTTACTTGACGAGTTGGCCGACCGTCTCCTGCTGGCGGTCAAACGCAGAAGAGTGCGCCGGTTATTTATCGATGGTCTGGCCGGATTCAAAAAGGCGCTTCGGGACCGCGAGATTGAACCGTTTTTCGCCGCCTTGGCGGAGGAACTCAGGGGCTTGGGGGTTACGACTATCTGCAGCGCAGAAGTGGTTGAGATAATCGGTCCGACCATGACGACGCCGCTGGCGGGCATGTCCGACGTAACCGACAATCACATCATACTGCGGTTCATCGAAGCCGGCGCGATTGTCCACAGACTGATCTCAATTTTAAAAGTCCGCGACGGCTCATTCGATCCGGGTCTGCGCCAGTTTTCAATAAGTGCGGAAGGTATACAAATTGCCGAAGACTCACATGGCGCGGAGTTGATTTTGTCGAGCCTGGGAACGCGCGCTCGACAAGTGGAACTCACCGTCAGCCAGAAATAGGACGACGAGCTGCAGATATGGACGACAGCTCCAATTCCAGACCAACCGGCAAGACGATATTGATCGTCGATGACGAGTTGGGGGTCTTGGAGGTACTGGAATATATTCTTAAGGATCTCGGCTACTCGGTGGTCTCGGCGTTAAATGGCCGAGACGCCCTTGAGCGGGTGAAGGAAAACAAGCCGGATCTGATGATGGTGGATTTCATGATGCCGGTAATGGACGGCACCGCTCTGCTGCAGGCCTTGCGGAGCGACCCTGACCATTGCGCAATACCGGTTATTCTGACCAGCGCTTTGCCCGAACAAACGGTCAGGGAAAAAGCCTCCGGCTACAATGTCTTTTTGAGAAAGCCCTACAAGTCGGAGAAGCTGCTTGAGGCGATTAAGAGTCTTCTCGGCTCTGGCACGGATTCCAATGAACCTTGAATAGAGCCCACGGATGGCGGTCGCGGCCGATCATTCCGAAGGCGGGCCCCGCACTGCCGCGTCGCGGCGGCGCGATGCACCGGTGCGACGCGGCGGTGGGGTGAACTCGCGACTGTACTTCAGGCGGCTTCAGGGGTGCCGATGTCTTCGGGTCTGAGCTTGCGCCGCTCGATTCCCGCAAAGCCGTCGGTGCCGACGTAGCTATCTTCGCCCAGGATCAGGCCTTGCTCGTTCATCGGCCATACGACCGCCATTCGGGTCTCGAACAAGTAAAACGCCTGCGGGTCATCCACCTGATGGCCCATCGCAATCAGCGTCTGGCCCGGGTACGCCATCCGCATGACGCCTTCGGTCAGCACGCAATGGACGTCCACAATCAGGCGATCGACGTCCAGTTCAAGCCGGTAAGCGCCCGAGGCGGCGAAGTCAACGTAGAACTGGCGGATTGCAGCCTTGCCCCGGGGATTCATGCGCGGCGCGCCGGAACTGTACGCATGGTAGTGCGCGTCCTGCGCGACCGTGGCCATCAACGCGTCCAAATCCAGCGCGGCCTCCGCCTTCATATGCGCCAGGATCGTTTGGAGATTGCGGCGCAGGCGTGGATCGGTTTCGGTGGCCAGGCGCTGCTCGACCAGCCGCCAGGTGTTCCTTGGGTTGATCTTCATGAAAGAGTTCTCCTACGCCGCCTGACGCATCTGGGGAGCGGCCCCGTGACGCAGCAGGCCGCCGGCCAGCGCACCGGTGGGTTTGCCGTCGATGAACTCGACCTGCCCGTTGACCAGGATGTAGCGATAGCCGTCGGCGCGCTGCACCCGACGCCATTCGCCCGCCGGCATGTCATGCGCGATTTCCTGGGGCAGGAGCTTGAGGCTGTTGTAGTCGTACACCACGATGTCGGCTGCGTAGCCCTCGCGCAGCATGCCGCGGTCCGCAAAGCCGGCGCAGTAGGCGGGCAGTGCGCTCAGCTTCCAGTGCGCATCTTCCAGGCTCATCGCGCTATTCTCGCGCACGTACTTGATGATGTACTCGCTGGAGTAGATGCCGCCGGTTAGATACTTGGTGTGCGCGCCGCCGTCGGACAGGCCCGGAATCGCGAAGGGATAGGTCGCGACTTCGACCTGCAAGTCCAGGCGCGTATTGTGCGCGCGCGCAAAAAACTCCGTGCCTAGCCGCTCGGAGACCGCCAGGTCGAGCATCGCATCGATATAATGTTTGCCCTGCTTGGTGGCGGCCGCGGCCAGAGTCAGACCCTCCAGGTTCTTGTGCTCGGGTTTCTTGACGTCGCTGATGATGATGTCCCAGAAATCGGTCGCTACGTGCGGCACGTTGTCGCGCAGCGCCGGGCGGCGCGCCGGGTCGCCCAGTTTGTGCAGCTTCTCCTCGACGTTGCCCAGCATCGCTTCGCACCAAGGCTCCGAGTCGTCGAAGATATTGAGGTCCTCCGACAGGTCGAACGTCAGCCCGGCGTCGGTGGTGATCGCCTGCGGGTAGATCCGCAGGCCGCGCGCGTGGCAGGCCTCCAGCCATTTAATGATGAAGCGATGGCCTTCGGGACGGCTGTCGGTTGAGCGCAGCGCATTGTAAATCAGCGGGCGCCCGCTGACCTCGGCCAGTTCCTCCATGTGGCGCATGTCGGCCATCGGGTCGGCGGTTGAAAGCACGGTCTGGATGAAACCCTCGTTGCGCCGTCGCAGCACGCGCGCAAACGCCAGCGCGGTTTCATTGTGCATCAGGTCGGTCACCATGGGCGTGCCGTCGAAATCGCGTTGTACGCAATTGCCGCCGCTCGGATGCAGCCGCTGCGCCGACCATCCGCATCCCCCGGCATCCATAGCTTCGTCCAGGATGCGGCACATCTCAGTGGTCTCGGCGTCCGTGGGCTTGCGCGTCTTGGCCGCCTCCAGGCCCATCACATAGGTGATAAGCGGGGACAGCGGGACATAGGGCAGCAGGTTGACGCCCTTGGGGCGGCGCTCCACGCTGTCAAGGAACTGGGGAAAGGTCTCCCAGTCCCACGGCATTCCGGCCTTCATGCAGGCGTACGGAATCGCCTCGTTGCGGGTCATGGTGAGCATCGAACGCTCGCGGTCGGCGGGATGACACGGAGCGAAGCCGAAGCCGCAATTGCCGATCACCACGGACGTGACCCCATGCCAACTGGAGATTGAGCAATAAGGGTCCCAGAACAACGGAGCATCGTAATGGGTGTGGAGATCGATATAGCCGGGAACCACGAACAGCCCGGCCGCGTCGATTACGCTGCGTGCCTCGTGCTCCTTGAGCTGGCCGATACGGGCGATGCGGCCGCCCTTGATCGCGATGTCGGCTTTGAAGCGCGGCATCCGGGTACCGTCGATGATGGTTCCGCCACGGATAACAGTGTCGAACTCGGGCATACGAAGAAAATTCCTTTCAACGAATTGAAGGGGCTTTAGCCCATCCGTACTTGAATGTCAAACGAAGTACCCGATCTGGTACACTAAATGTACCATCCAGTGTACTGCTGACGGCAACACGGCGCGTGACACGGCCGGCTCACCCGGGCTGCCGGTACGCCGATTTCACCGGCAAAAAACCGGGGCCCCGCTGCAGTTCCTGTCAAGCCTTGAATTTCGCAACTCGAAAGCGCATGAAGCCCTTTGGGGAAGGACCAAAAACTTTCAGGCAACTTTTGTGTTGCGGGGTGACTGGCTTCAAGAGGGCTGCAGGTTAACGCCCATGGCTTGGTCAGACCACGAGGAGATTCCTGATGTCCACGGATAGATGGGGCTATCTGAACGCGGAACAACGTCGTTTTTTGCTGCTGGATAATGGGGTTGGCCCATTTGTCGCGAACCTTTTAATCAATGGAGTCATCGCCTGGCTGCTCTTCCGCAACGCCACCCATGTGCCTTTGTTTGGCCAAAGCAGTATCGCCGGGGACACTATCGCTACGGCATTTCTGCTGCCGGCAATCACCTGCCTTATCGTCACCCCGCTGGCGCGTGCACGAGTACGATGCGGCAAATTGGCGGCTGCGGCGGAGGCGGGCTCGCGCCGGGTTCCGCGCAATATGATGGTGCGAGCGGTAATGATCGGACTGATCGGCCTGATCCTGTTTGCTCCTGTTACTCTGCTCCTGTTCCGCGCCGCCGGCATCGATGCATTAACGCCGGCTCATTTCATCGTTTTCAAGGCGATGTTTGCCGCCATCGAGGGTACCCTCGTCACGCCTTTCATGGCGCTATGGGCGATCTCCGATCCGTTGCCTGCAATTGCCACGGTTCAGCCTGCCGTGGGAACCTGAGGCGGCCTAATTCAACCGTCTGACCGTGGGTTCGCGCCGGCCGGACCATCGGTACTCGAAAAATCCTCCCGTGCGCACATTGCTAACCAGGCGCGGCCGCATGCACGCGATACAGGTCCCGGCGCGATCTCTGACGCTTGGGTAAACGATGCCGTTGGAACCGCCCTCCAGCAGTTCCAGTGAGAGCCGCTGCGAAGCCTGGTAGCTATCCGGAGCCAGATACCGGGCAAAACGCGGATTTCTCAAGTCATGAAATACGGCGGCGAAGTCCGCGAGGTACTCGGCCATCTGCACGAAGGTGTCGAACCATCCCCCAATCTCCTCCAACTCCGCGGTACGATGGAAAATCGCCTCGGCGTGGGCGGTACGAAGCGCAAAGGCGGCATACCAGGCGCCGCGCCGGCCATCGTTAAAGCGCCCGCCTTCGGGCCGCGGATGGCAAAAGGCGGCCATCACCACGGTGGCCATCGGGCGCCCGACGACCCATTCTTCTTTCGGTATATCGTGTAGCAGTCCCAATTCCGCGCTGATCCGGTCGTTGGTCCATCCTTCCAGCTCGAACACCGCTTCGAGGTCGGCAGCGGTGGCAACGGTGTCGAGGATTCCCGCCGATGGATAACGGCTCGGAATCAGGCGATAGGCACCGCGACGGACGACGCGTGTGGCGGGCGAGTTCAGTTCCATCCGCCGCGCCGCCCGTCGAGCAGGCGGCGCACTCGGTAGAGCCCGTCGATGCCGCCATCGATCATCACCTTAAGCGGCGTGTCGCCCGCGAACAGCGCGTTGGTGTTGCGCAGCCTGACCCACTGATCGGCCAGTTCCGGCTCCGGATAGAGGATATGCAACGCCTTGTAGATGCCGATAACCAGCGAGATCCGCACCAGCATATCGTAGGGCAGGGCGCCCACGTTCCCGCTCTTGTATTTGTGGTAGGTCGATTGCGCCGGCCATCCCAGCAGCCCGCGCTGATCGTTGACGTTGAGTCCCCAGGCCGCCGCGACGTTGAGAAACGTCCGCATGCCCGGCGCGGACAAGCGCCTGCGCACTTCAGGATTTTGACGGCGGTCGGGTGTGAGTTGTTCGGGGCGGGGCGCCGCCGGTTGATTCCTTGCGCGCATGGCTGGACTCCAGATATGGAGATAGTACTCTGAATCTGTACACCTCTGCAACCCGATGCGCCGGTAGGACCGTATCGCAGCGACGGCATTTGCGACCGAATCGCGTGAGTACAATCCAAAGCGGGTCTGTACGCTTGAACTAACCTTGACAGTTTATCTAAATCGATTGATAGTTGGTCGTTGGATTGCTATAAGAGTCCGAATTCGGGGATGATGCGTGTCTGAGCGTTATGCAGTCGTTGGGCGAGAAGGGGAGAAAAACGTTGCTTGGGCTTTCTTACCTGTTCTGAGTTGCCCCGCTAAAAGCGGCGCGCACTTTTCGTCCATAGTTCCAACTCAAGCCGTCACCCTGTGGTCGTAAGATTCGCAGTTCCAACAATGCGTTTGATAAGCCGCGTCACCAATTAGCCGCCGGCGCCGTCGCCCGGGAGCGAGGGTTTTGCGGACCCTCTGTGAGCGCGCGGGTCCGAATCGCGCTCGCAATCTTCTCCGGCGCAGCCCGGCACAAGGAGAATCAGTTGAGTATGCGCGCATTGGTATCAGCAACCGCGATCGCTCTGTGCCTGCTGGCGACGCCGGTCTTCGCATTTGAGCAAATGCAGCAGCCCCCGCTGCCGGTCGGCACCAGGATCACCATGCAGAACTGGCAGCAGTACCAGAGCTACATGCCACAGGGCATCGTAGAGATGTGGAAGGGGACCCATCCCTGGAGGCTGCCGCCGGATGCTGCGATGGAGGTCGGGCCAAGCGTCGAGTATCCCAATCCAAAATGGTGGTACGAGGCGACGGAGAAGTACAAGGGTCAGACCAAGCTGGTGAAAATGGATAACGGCGGATATACGGTCAAAGGCTACGTGACCGGCATTCCATTTTCGCCAACTGAATTCGACGGACCCGACGGTCAGTATAAGCTGCTATACGATGAGTATTACTACTATCATCCTGCACTCAACCATTACGCCAGTGAGGGTGACGAGGTGGACCGCTATCTCAATGTCAACCTCAGTTATTCCTTCCAGGTCGGAACGCTTCTTGGTCATGGCAGCGATCCGGGTTGGCCTGCGTTCTCCGATGTAATGAAGGGCTACTTCTATGCCTACTACGACGAGCTGGAAAGCCCTGAGCAGAGTAAGTACACGGCACCCCTTGACCTGGTTTACGACGATCCGAACAAGTTGCCGGAATCCTACGTATTCCTGCCCTCGCTGCGGCGTGCGCTGCGGCTGTCGGCGGGAGCGCGCTGCGCGCCCTACGCAGGCGGCGACTACGTTGGCGACGATATCCTGAACGGAATTCCCAACCCGACCGGATGGTTTTCCGTGACCCGGCTGCCCGACCGCAAGATCCTGGTTTTCCGGCAGGGTCCGGGCAACATGGCCGAGTTCGACAAGAAGAACTTCTACTGGCCGCCGACGCCCTTTCCCAAGCCGTCACTGGGCAAGTGGATGGTGCGTGACGCCTACGTGGTGGATATCAAGCGTTTGCCCCAGTATGCCTCGGGTTATTGCTATGGGATCCGCCGCAATTACGTGGACAAGGCCAATTACAACCTGCTTTATGGCGACCTGTTCGATTCCAACAGCAAGTTCTGGAAGTCTTTGGCCTTCCTGGAATCGGCGGAGAAGGTCCCCAACAGCGACGGTTATCTGCTCGACGTGAAAGGCAACAACTGGATGATCGATATGCAGGGCGAGCATCTCAGTTGGGCGATTACCGGCAAGGAGGTCTTTGAAATCGACGACCAGGTGCCGGAGCAGTATCGCGACCAGAAGCGCTACGCGTCGCCCGCCGGTCTTGCCGACGTGATGAAGTAAGTAACGCCCCGTCAGAGATTGGGTTCAAACAAATCGCGGCCGCTTATGCTACGGCCGCGATTTGTTTTTGGGCCGCGCTCAGACCGCCGTAATGCGCAGCGTCATAGTCGGCTGACCGCTCATTCCGCTGCCACGTTGTGGATCGCTGACCGGCTGCGTCACGCCGTCACCGGACGTCGCCCGCACCCGCACCTGGAAATCTCCAGGTGCTGCAGGCTCGAAGCGGTACTTCCAAATCGTCCAGACGTAGGCCGTGGCGTTGGAGGCGCGGCTGGCGTCGTGCCAGCTCTTGCCGTCGTCGGTTGAGACCTGCACGCGGCGAATACCGCTGGGTCCCGCCAGGGCCCATCCCACGATATCAACCGGAGCTTTGGCCGGCACGGCCCGCTCGAAAATGTCGAAGAACGAGCCCGGGAGCCGCGGGCTGAAGAAGCCGGAGTTGACCTTGCGCCAGGCGCTATTGCTCCATCCGCGCCCTTCCCAGTAGCCGATGAACTTGCTGTCGACGAATCGAATTTCCGTCAGCCACTTGGGCTGCTTCTGTCCGTATTTGCCCGGGATGAAGATGCGCACTGGAAAGCCGTGAGCGGGCGGCAAGGGAACCCCGTTCATCAGGTAGGGCAGGAAATTTTCCTTGCGCATGATTTCATCCACCGCAACGCCGGTGTAGTAGCCGTCCGCACCCCGCATCGCGGCATACACCGCTTTACCTTTGACGCCCGCGCGCTCGAGGATGGGTGCGAGCTTGACGCCAGTCCAGTTGGCATTGGAGATAGCGTCGCCGTTGGGCGGGTTGGAAATGCATTCCAGCGTCAGCGTCTCCCTAACCGGCGTCATTGCCCGGATGTCCTGATAGCTCAGGATGATTGGCTGCTTCACCAAGCCGGTAATACGCAGCCGCCAAATGTTGGCGTCAACCGCCGGTGTGCCGCCGTATGAAGTGATGTAGAACTTGTCATTGGGTGTCGGACCGCCGAAGGAAGTAGACGGGGACGCCACCAGCGCTGCGACCGCTTCAAGCGGCCCGCCGGCCGTGGCGAGCGTGATGCCGGACAGGATGATAAACTCGCGCCGCGTCATCGATGCGATCATATCAGCATCGTCCACGCTCGCGCATCGACGCGAATGAGAGTCCCAACCGCGCTCGGGGTTTGCAAAGCGCCAACGTTGTTGAGAATCTGAACCCGGATTCAGAAGGGAAATGCCCCGCGGTGGTGGAGTCTGATGGCAAAGACGAAAGCGATTCCTGCGAAATTTGTGGATGCCGAAGACCTGTTGCATGAAAGGGCGGCAGCGCTGGTTGGATTCGAGGACTTCGGCAATAAGGATTACCTGACCGGCATGCGTGTGCTGCTCAACGCGCTGGACACCGACCTGGAGCTTAACCCAATTGGCCGCGAGCGGGCGTTTGGCAGCGTGCTGCGAGCGTTGACGGGCCGGCTATATTCGCAAAAAGGATGGGCGGAGCATCCGGAATGCCTGCGGACGGAAATTCGCGAACCATTGGTCATTGTCGGGCTGCCGCGCACCGGGACCACCACGCTGCAAAAGATAATGTCTCTGGATCCGCAGTTTCAGGGCCTGGAATACTGGATTGCACCCAACCCGATGGTGCGGCCGCCGCGCGATCAATGGCCGGACCATCCGCTTTATAAAAACACGGTTGCCGGGCTTGAGGCGGCAGACCGGGAAGAGCCCATGTCGCGCCTGATCCATGACGTGGCAGCGGACGATCCCGACGAATGCCTGTACATGATGCTCCAGAGATTCGTCCACAACACGTTCGGCGCCAGTCTCGGCACTCCCAGCTACGATGAATGGTGGATGGCGCAGGACGAAACGCCGAACTACTACCGCCATCGCGACAACCTGAAACTGGTCGGCATGAATGACCAACCCAAACGATGGCTGTTGAGGAACATCTCCCATCTGTTGTACCTGGATTCACTACTGGAAGTGTTTCCCGACGCGCATATTATCCAGACCCATCGCGATCCGGTTGCGGTAATTCCGTCCGTTTGCAGTCTGATAATGATTGGCCGCCGGGCTGTCCTCGGACCGGAGGCCGACCCGCGCGCGTGTGGAAGGCGCGAAAATGAGTTGTGGAGTATCGGCATAAAGCGCGCGATGAAAGTACGCGAACAACATCCCGATCGTTTTTACGACGTCGATTTCCGCGATTTTGTCAACGATTCAATCGGCGTAGTGCGCGGTATCTATCGAAACTTTGGTCTGCGGCTGGATGATAAAGTCGAACGGAAGATGCGAATATGGCTTGACGCGCACACGCAGACGCGGCCCGGATTTCATAAATATAGTCCCGAGCAGTACGGACTATCCAAAGAAGAGATTCGCGGGAAGTACGAGGATTACATCGACCACTTCCACCTGGCATGACGGATTAGTCAGTCTGATTATACCTCGAACATGGTCGCGCGGTTGTGCGGCGCGTTGAAGTCGATTGAAGGGCCCTTGGGTATGATCCGGGTCGGATTAATCGTGACGTGGCTGGTGTAGTAATGCCGCTTGATTTGGGCCAGGTTGACCGTCTCGCCCACACCAGGAACCTGGTAAAGGTCGCGCGTGTAATTCCACAGGTTGTTACAGTCAACGATACGGCGAAGGTTGCACTTGAAGTGGCCGAAATAGACTGAATCGAAACGAACCAGGGTGGTGAACAGCCGCCAGTCGGCTTCGGTCAGCTCTACGCCCGTCAGGTAGCGCTGCCTTCCGAGGCGTGATTCGAGTTCTTCCAGAGCTTTGAACAGCGCGTCGAAGGCTTGGTCATATGCCGTTTGGCTGGTCGCAAAACCACATCTGTAAACGCCGTTGTTCACATTGTCGTAAACGATACGGTTAATCGAATCGATCGCGTCGCGCAGCCGGGCCGGATAGAAATCGACGCTGTTGTCGGCCCATTGGTTAAAGGCGCTGTTCAGCATCCGGATGATTTCCGAAGACTCGTTGTTCACGATGGTTCTGGACTGTTTGTCCCACAGCACCGGCACCGTGACTCGCCCCGTGTAGTCCGGCTTGGCGGTCGTGTAGATCTCATGCAGGTAGCGCGCGCCGTTGAGCCCGTCGCGCGTGGAGCCCGGTGTAAGCGAGCCCTCAGGTGCGCTGAAGGCCCAGCCATGTTCACCCATGAAGGGATCGACGATGGACAGGGAGATGGCTTCTTCGAGTTTCTTAAGCTTGCGGAAGATCAGCGTTCGATGGGCCCATGGACAGGCAAGCGATACGTAAAGATGGTAACGATCCGGCGCGGCCTTGAAGCCGCCATTGCCCGTGGGTCCGGGGCTACCATCGGGCGTCACCCAGTTCCTGAAGGCGGATTGATCGCGGACAAAATGTCCGGACGGGCCGTTTTCATACCAGCGATCTTGCCATACACCGTTGACCAATAGTCCCATCGCAGAGAACCTTTATACGAATTTCGGTTCTTTTGAGTCGCTTCAGAGTGAGGCAACACGTTCGCGAAACATCCTACCTTATCCGCGCCCCGCTTGTCGCCATTCGCCCGGGGCCAAACTTGCGGGCCTGATCGGTGAGGTAGTATCATGAAAGTGGCAGCGAACCGCGCGTGCACAGCGGTCTGCACGCCGAAACTGTGTCTTACTCCGATACCTTAACGCTTTCACGGCGTGCCGGTAACAAACCGAAGTTAATTTGCTGTGCCTGCTCCTGCATTTAGCAGTTTACCGTGCAGTGAGTGACGTGGGCGCCTCGCGAACGGCGCGGTTTCTTGTGAACCGGGAATTGCTTCTATACGGACCAGCAAGGAGTTGTTGTATGAGTTTCGTGTTGGCGGGGTTTTGCGCGGTGAATTGCTGGGTGATACCGAAACTCTGGGAACCCCGCTTGCGGCGACATCTTATCCTTCCCTGGCCGCCCAAAGGCGGCACTGTCCTGCGGATCTGTCCGATTGCGCGACCCGCATTGGGTTTGAGCGAGCCGCCGGCGCGGCTGGCCGCATAGCGGAAAGGAATCGCGCCGAAACGTAATCAGGCCACAAGCAATCAGGCCGTAAGCATCAGGAACGATCTCGGTCGGGCGTCGCAGCGGCCATGATCCGGCTTAGAAAGACCTCGCCGCCCTGTGACAGATCCTGCAAAGTGACGGAGTCCAGGTGGCGGGTTTCGACCTCGCGCAGGCAACCGAGCAAATCTGCAATTCGCGGGTCTCCCCAGGAATCCATTTCCAAGCCATGGAACGCCTCGCCGAGTTTGACCGAGGCTGGGTCGAGACTTAAAAACAACCCCACCCGTCCCGCATGCTCGTATGAAGTTTCAATCACCAAGCCAATTTGTTTCAGGTTCTCTATCAGCGGGGTGAGTTCCGCCGGTGGCACCCGCAATTCGCTGGCAAGAGTTTCGGCCGTTACTGTCAGGTGCTTGTCGTGGAAGCGCTCGGCGAGCCGCAGCAGCGTGAGCAACGCCGCGTAGCGGGTGAAATTCAGCGAACGCGGCAAAACCTCGTAGCGGCTGGTCCCGCGCTGCGCGGCGAAACTGACCTCGACGCCGAACAGCACGATTGCCCATCCGAGGTAGATCCACAGCAGCAGCACCGGAAGCGTAGCCAGCGCGCCGTAAATCGCCTTGTAGCTGGACATGCCGACCCAAAAATGAACGTAGGCCCACTGCGCGAATTGAAAGAGCACGGCGGTCACGAGCGACCCCAGCGCCGCCGCCGTCCATCGCACCCGCGTGTAGGGAAAAAAGATGAAGAGGAAAAAGAATCCGATCCACAAAATCAATGACGGCAGCACCAGGCTCAGGCTATGCCAGTTGTGGAAGCGGCTGGAAAACGACGCAGTCAAGGTCAGGGCGGCAACCAGCAACAGGGGGATGGTGAACACCACGCTCAGATAATCGGTAAATTTGCGCAGATAGCTGCGGCCGGCGGGCACCTGCCAGATGGTGTTGAAGGCGCTTTCGATCGTACCCAGGGTGGAGATGACGGTAAGCAGCAAGGCGGCGCCGCCCACCGAACCCAGTGTGGCCGCGTTGACGTTGCCCACCAGATGCATCAGATCGCCGGCGGTCTGGGAGTTGCCCAGCGCCAGGTAGCGCTCGATCAGCGGTTGCATCCGCTCGGTGCCGCCCAGTCCTTTCAGCACCGAAAACGCGAGGGCCAGAATCGGCACGATCGACAGCGTCATGGTGTAAGTCAGCGCGGAGGCCCACAGCAAATCGTTGTTGTTGACGAAGTTGACTACCGCGACGCGCAGTACGGTGGCGAGCCGGATAGCAAGGTGTACGGGATCAGCCAGCACACGCAGCTTGGTGGTGGCCTGACGCCGGTAGTCGGAAAGTTGGTAGGAAAAATCCATTCGTCCCCGATGCCGTCCCGAAACATCAAGAACTATATTTTAACAGAGCGGCGGTACACTGCCCATCGGGCGTATCGCGCGCCGTCAACATCCTATAAGCCGCACCATCTTGAGCGACTCCCAGACTATAGCGACAGTCAGAACGATCGTCACCCAGGTCATCGCGCGGATTCGGGCGACCATGCTGTTGACCTTCTCGACGGTGAAGGCCGGTCCGTCGCCGTGGGCGGCGACCTCTTCCTGGCGTCCGATGCGGAACGCAAGTCCAAACGTTACGTAGGTCTGGATGAACACCAGCAGGAATACCAGCCCCAGCTTGAGCGCCAGCAGACTGCCGATGCGCGCGAAGTAATCGGCCGCCATCGCGGCCTTGAGGTCGGTAAGGCGCATCGCGCCGGTAATGACCAGCACGCCCAGCATCGCCAGCGTAAACGGGTTGTAGAAGCGGAAGCCTTCGATCAGGACCGCGCGGCGGCCGGCTTCGTCGGGCGCGCGCTCCGCCACCGGAAGCAGCATGTAGAGCATCGCAAATTGCGCCCCGAAGAAGCCCGCCAAGCCCAGGACGTGGATAAGGACGAGCAGTTGAGTGGTCAGCATCGTGTTTGGCAGGCTGCTGGCGCGCCTCGGCAAATCGGGCAGCCGGGCGCAATCCAGGGCCGGTTCAGGAATGGGCCGCCTCGTGCGCCTCGAGCCATCGCTCGGCGTCGATTGCCGCCATGCATCCGGTGCCTGCGGCAGTGACCGCTTGCCGATAGACGCGGTCGGCGACGTCGCCCGCCGCAAATACGCCCTCGACACTGGTGTAGGTCGAACCGGACCGCACCACCAGGTAGCCCAGCTCGTCCATTTCAAGCTGACCAGTGAACAGAGCGGTGTTGGGCTGATGCCCAATCGCCATGAAGACCGCGTCGGTGCGCACCTCGGTGCCGGCACCGGTCTTGAGGTTGCGCAGACGGACGCCGGTCACTCCAGTCTTGTCGGGCTGGCCGTGGATCTCCTCGATGACACTGTCCCAGATGAAGGCTATTTTGGAATTCTTGCGGGCGCGGTCCTGCATGATCTTGGAGGCGCGGAGCTGATCGCGCCGATGCACGATGGTCACCTTGCTGCAGAACTTGGTGAGAAAGGTCGCCTCCTCCATCGCGGTGTCGCCGCCGCCGACCACCAGCGCCTCCTTGTCCTTGAAAAAGAAGCCGTCGCAGGTGGCGCAGGCGCTGACCCCGTATCCCATCAGGCGCTTTTCAGATTCCAGGTCCAGCAGCTTGGCCGTCGCGCCGGTGGAGATGATCAAGGCATGCGCGCCAATCACCCGCTTGCCCACGGTCAGCTCGAAGGGGCGGCGGCTTAGGTCTGCGGCCGTCACGTCGCCAACCAGGAAACCGGTGCCGAAGCGCTCGGCCTGCCGATGCAGCACCTCCATCATCTCCGGGCCCTGGATGCCGTGCTCGAAACCGGGATAGTTCTCGACTTCGGTCGTAATGGTCAGCTGGCCGCCGGGTTGCGGACCCTCAATCAGGAGCGGTTTCAAATTGGCGCGAGCCGTGTACAGAGCCGCGGTCAAACCGGCCGGCCCGGAGCCGAGAATTACGACGCGATAGGTTTCTTGTGCCATGATATGGATTCTACCGTTTCACCAGCTTCGGGCTATTATGCCGATACGCTTTACCTCGATACACCATGCAGGGCGACGCGATGGCGGATAACAGGACTACGATGCGGCGGACTTTCCGCGCGGTGACGGATGACGCCGATTCGGCCGGGAAGGCCGGCGGGCTGACGCATCTGGATGAGCGTGGAAGAATCCGGATGGTTGACGTCGGCGACAAGATAGTGACGCGGCGCGAGGCGATCGCGCGCGGCACGGTGCGGATGGCGCAGGCGACGGTCGGCGCAATCATCGCGGGACGGCTCAAGAAGGGCGAGGCGCTGGCGGCGGCACGCATCGCCGGCATCATGGCGGCCAAGCGCACCCATGAGCTGATTCCGCTCTGCCATCAGATCCCGCTGGAAGTGGTCGAGGTCGATTTCAGGCCCGATCCACGCCAGGGGCTGATCGAAATTCAGGCGCGCGCCGTGACCTCGTGGCGTACCGGCGTTGAGATGGAAGCGATGGTCGCGGTCAGCGCCGCAGCGCTGGCGATTTATGACATGGCAAAGGCGATCGATCGCGCGATGGTGATCGACGCGGTGCGCCTGGTCAGCAAGGAAGGGGGCCGTAGCGGCGACTACAAACGGCCGGGTGAAAAGGCCTGGCGCAGCCGCGGCCCGCGCCAGGATTAGGATGGCCTCGGCGCTGAGCAAACGAACTTCATCTCTGCCCCGCGTCGTCCTCAAGAAGGGACGCGACGGCCCCGTGCGCGGGATGAATCCGTGGATTTTCTCGCAGGCAATCGAGCGTGTGGAGCCCGCGGCGCTGGAGCCCGGCGCCGCGGTGGAGGTCAGGGACAGCTGCGGAGAAGTGCTGGGCGCCGGCTATTACCATCCGGCGACGACTATCGCGGTGCGAATGCTCGTATTCGGCCCGCAAACCGATCTTGCCGCGGCCGTCGCAGCGCGGCTGGCGGATGCGATCGAGATGCGTCGTCGCATCATGCCGCAGGACACCAACTGCTGCCGTCTGGTCAACGGCGACGGCGACGGTCTGTCGGGTCTGGTGGTCGATCGCTATGCGGACGCGCTGGTGGTTCAGTTTCTCACCGCCGGGATGGAGCGACTGCGGGATGATGTGATGCGCATACTGCGCGACGCAATCGGGCCTCGCTCGATAATTGAGCGCAGCGCCGGCGCGGTCAGAAAGGAAGAGGGGCTGGCCGATCGCACCGGTCTGATATGGGGCGCCGCGGCCGGCGAGGTGATTGTTACTGAAAACGGTTTTCGTATCTCGGTCGCACCGGGAAGCGGACAAAAGACCGGCTACTTCCTGGACCAACGCGAGAATCGCCGCCGCGCGGGGATGATTGCGCGCGGCGCGCGGATGCTCGACGCGTGCTGTTACGCGGGAGGTTTTGCGCTGGCTGGGCTGGCCGGCGGCGCTGCGCATGTCACCGCGGTTGACACGTCGGCACCGGCGTTGGCGTGGGCACGTCGCAACCTCGAGTTGAATGACCTCGGCAGCCAGCGCGTTGAGTTGGTGTGCCAGGACGCCGGACGCTATCTGGCGAATTGCGGCCATCAGTTCGACCTGATTGTGCTCGACCCGCCGCCATTTGCACGCAGCCGCAAAGACGTGGCGCGGGCGGCGCGGATGTATGTCGAGATGAACCGGCTTGCGATTGGCGCGCTGGCCGCCGGAGGCGTCTTGATGACGTTTAGTTGCTCGCAGCATTTTCGCGGCGAGGATTTTTTCGACGCGCTGCGCACCGCCCAGGTCAAGGCCGGTCGCAACCTGCGGATGCTCGGGCGTCTCGGCGCCGGCCCGGACCATCCTGTCATGCTGGGGCATGTCGAGGGCGAGTACCTGACCGGTGCGCTACTGATGCGCCTTGATTGAAGAAGACGACGCGAGGGCGGGTCGCGCCGGAGAGGCAACTATGAAACTGGAGCGTCTGGATCACTACGGCCTTGAAGTCAACGACCTCAAGCGCGCCGAGCATTTCTACACATCAGTGCTGGGCTTCAGCCTTGTGGCTCATCTCGGCGATCAGGTGTTGATGGAATGCGGGGGACAGAACCTGGCGCTGTTTGGGGTGCGGCGTCCAGCGCTAAGCGCTGCGGAGCGTGCCAACCTGATCGGACATCCGCTGGGCAAGGGCCACCATGCTTTTAAGGTCGGCCGCGACGATTTCGCCCAAGCCAGGGTGACGCTGGCTGCCGCCGGCGTGGAATGCGCCCCGACCATCGATTGGGGCGATCATGATTGCATGTACTTCCTCGATCCCGACGGCAATCTATTGGAGTTGGTGAGCTATCGTTGATGATCGGGTTTGAGTCAAAAGTGAACCGGCAGGGAGGCCGGCGCTGCGACAACGGAAGAAAGCTCTAAGTCTCGTAGCGTCGGCCTCCGGGCCGGTCCTTCTTCTCCATTGGCGCCTGCCTCAAGCCTCAGGAATAGCGCCCTTCGGCGGCTGCCCAGCGCGCCAGCGCAGCTTTCTGCTCAGTGCTGGGCCGCGGATGCGGTGCCCTTTTTTCGTCTTGATCCCAAAATCGCGAGACGTTGCGTCTCGTCGTGGTTATGTTTCGACTATGAAAAGCAAATTGCTCCGTCTTCTCGACGAAAAACCGGGTTTGGGCCAGAGC
>DATFSZ010000035.1:0-84248 GCA_035262365.1 Binataceae bacterium (SeqCode) | reverse complement strand
GGGGAATAATCGTCCTGATAATCTTCAAACCGGTCTATATCTGTATTGGGTTTTCTGAGCCTTCACAGGGAGGTGAGAATCGATGGGGAGGCGTGTCCGGCGGGTGGATGAAGCGGAGGTCGTTGCGCTGTACCGGGGCGGGCTTTCATTGCGGGCGGTCGCGGCGACGCGCGGCGTGAGTCAGACGACGGTGGCCACGTGGCTCAAGTCGGCGGGAGAGGCGCGGCGCGGAACGCAGGAGGCCAGTCAGGAGCGCTGGCCGCGGGCGAATATCACCTGTTCGGTATGTGACACGGTGTTCAGCAAGCGGTCCTCGGCGGTTGCGCGCGGTGTGCGGATTTCTGCAGCCGGCGATGCAAGCCCATAGCGGAGTATCAGGCGGCAGGTGGCGGGCACTGTCTGGCAGCGCTGCAGCGGCACATGCGGCGGTAGCCCCCGCTACACGGGATACGCTCCAAAATCAGCCAGACGCCCTTTGCGTGGCGCCAGCGGCCATTTCTGAAGCTGAGGTCAAAAAATTTTTTTGCGAGGGCGATGGGTCGAGTATTAATACACAGGTCCCCTGGGGGCTACCGGGGGGTCCGACAAGCTGCCCGAAGTTTTCGCCGCCCGTGATGTCTGCAGCGGACTGGTCAGCGAGGCCCGTGCCAATAGCCATTCGCAAAGCCTCGCCAGGGGCGCAGCCCCTGACAGCCACTTTGACAGCCAAGGCGATGGACTGACAGCCATCAAGCTGGACAGCGATGGAGTCCGAACGCCGAAAAGTTCAACAGCAGCCTACATCATGGACGGTTACGGACGGCCGCTAAATGAAGTGGCAATCTCCTTGCCGATTAATTCCACCTGCTGCGAATACTCGTCAGGTCCGGCCAGTGGCGACAGCACGAACTTGTTGAGCCCCACCTCGACGTAGGCTTCGATCCGCTTGCGGATATCATCAGGCGTGCCGAACGCGCCCCGGCTGACAAACTGTTCACCCAGTCCGCCAAAAGGCCGTAGGTAGCGTGGAACCTCTTCCAATGCCTGCTGGCGCGAGGGTGCGAGGCGGCAGAAGATGATGATGCCGGACTCAATGCGAGCGTTGGCGCGGCCGAACTGTTCCGCGTAGCTCCGGATGGTGGCCCAGCACCGGGCGTATTCCTCAGGGGTCTGGAGGGACGGGAAATAGCCGTCGGCAAAGCGCGCGGTACGTTTGAGCGCGCCGTCCGCGGTGCCGCCCACCCACAGATCGATCGTGCCGAAGTCGTTGTTGTGCCTGATCTGCGGGCGCGGTTCGATCGTTACGTTGTCGAAGTTGTAGTAGCTCCCGTGGAAGCTGGCCCGGGGCTCGCGCCAGACCGTGCGCAACACCTGGATTCCCTCGTCCAGCCGCGCGCCGCGCCCTTGGGTTGGAATACCGCAGGCTCCGTACTCGGCCAGATTGGCGCCCGTTCCAACCGCCATCACGATCCGTCCGCCCGACAGATAATCCAGGGTCGCAAAAGCTTTGGCGACCAGCAGCGGATGGCGCAGGTTGAGCAACAACACACTGGGGCCCAGTTTGATCTTGCTGGTGCGCGACGCCAGCAGCGACAGCACCGCGACCACGTCCAGGTCGGGTGTGCGCGGCATGATCTGGTCGGCCAGCCAGAACGAATCGACGCCCCATTCCTCGGCCTGCTCGGCCACGCGCACTATAGTCTCCGGCTTCGGCACGCCCATGCTCCATAGTCCGAAGCCGACTCCAACCTTGATTCGCGCATCCATCGTCTGAGCGCTAACACATTTCAGCGGAAATTGGCTACCGGCATGACGTGGCCGGAGCTACCCCTTTCGCACCCGCATCGGCCAGCTTAAGATGAATCAGCAAGGCTTTCAGTTTCTCGCAATGAGTAGGACCTGCTGCTTAACGCGCGATGCCGCTTGAAACGCCGGCGGGTCTCCTCAGCCGCCATCGCCCCGCGATCGCGCGGCTGTACGACTCGTCGGAGGCGGGCCAATGGGGACTGACGCTGGAGCAGTTCGCCGACGCGTTGTCTCAGAGCCTGCAGCGACGGCATCCGGAACCGGAAATCCCCGTCGAGAATTTCCTAAGCTCCCTTAGAGTGCGCGACCTCGCGCTAGCCGCCGCATGCCGGCTCGGGATGGAATCGGCATGGCATGAGTTCGTGGAGCGCTATCGCGATGTGTTGTACGACGCTGCCCGTGCCATCGTGCGCGACGACGCACACGGCCGCGAACTGGCGGATTCACTTTACGCCGACCTGTATGGACTGGATATTCGGGCGGGCCAGCGCCGCTCACTGCTGCAATACTTCGACGGCCGCAGTTCGCTGGCAACCTGGCTGCACGCGGTGCTGGCGCGCCGTTTTATCGATAGCTATCGCCATTCGCGCCGCATGACTTCGCTTGAGGATTGCCCGCACGGCGCGCTTTCCGAGGCGATTTCGCCAGCCGATCCTCCCGATCCAAATCGCCCGCGCTACCTCGCGCTTCTGCGCGAAGCGTTGGATCGCGCTTTGCGCGAACTCAAGCCGCGTGACCGGATGCGGCTAAGCTACTACTACCTGGAGGATTTGACCCTGAAACAGATTGGTCAGCTGCTGGGCGAGCATGAATCCAGCGTCTCGCGCCGGCTTGCCCGCTCGCGCAAGGCGCTGCGGCGTCAGATCGAACGGGCTTTGCGGCGCGAGCAGCGTATGAGCGATGAGCAGATCCGGCTGTGTTATGATTACGCCATACAGGAATGGCCCTTTGACCTGACCCAAGCACTATCCGAACCCAGGCGGAACTGAATAATAATGCAACAAAACGCCGCGGGACCGTTCCAAGTCTGAGAGAGATTAGCCTGTTGCAACGCATCGGCACGCAGTTCGACTCGATCCTGAAGCGCGGCCTCGGCGCACAGCGCACCGCGGAGCCAGGCGGATGCCCCGACGAGGCCACGCTCGCGGCTTACTGCGACCGGACATTGCCGGCAGCGGAAGTCACGCGCTGGGAAGAGCATTTAGCCGGCTGCGCCAGATGCCAGGGGACACTGGCCGCGATGGCGCGGGCGAGGACACCGCAGCTCGCAAGCCGTGTTCGCAGCCTGAGCCGGCGATGGGAACCGTACGCGGCGCTTGCCGCCGCCCTGGCGGGGATATCGATCGTGGTCAGCTCTATGCACCCTGTCAGGAATAAGGCAGAGAGGATGGTGCTCTACTCACAGGCCTCCAGTGCGCCAGGCGCGGCCCACAAGGCCCGTCCGCAAATCGCTCTTAACCAAGCACGCGAGGAGAAACAGCCGGAGGCGCCGCCTTCGCGCGAGGCTCCGGCGCCACGGCCGGATGCGGGGGATGTCGGCGCCTCGACGGAGAACCGATTAGCGAAAACGCTACCGCTCCCGCCGGGCAGAGACGTGAATGAGTTGGGAGGCCGGGCGGAATCCGCATCGCGGCGGTTGGCGTCCCCAAACGCGCTGGAAACAGCTTACGTGAGCGGATCGGCCGGCGTAGCACCGAATTCTGCTCACGATATGGCCAACCAGGAATATTCCGCGCGCATCCCTTCCGGCGTCGAGCCACGAGCCGCAATCGGCGGGCTGATGGGAGCGCCGTTGCGCACCAGGGGTGTAGGACTGGCAATGATCCCGGTGCGCACCCCTGATGACGTGGAGCGCTGGCGGCTCTTCCCAAATGGAACGATTGAGCATTTGGAGCCCAACGGCTCGTGGCAGGAACAAACGAGCGGCGTCACTTCCAACCTGCGAGCGGGCGCGGCGCCCTCCCCCACGACTTGCTGGATCGTGGGAGCGGGCGGCACCATCCTGCGCACCGTTGACGGCGAGCATTGGCAGCGAATCAACTCTCCCACTTCAGCGGATCTGCTGGCGGTTTACGCCATGGACGCATCCACCGCGACCATTACCAACGACCGTGGCAAAAGTTTTTCAACGTCGGACGGCGGCGCCACCTGGCGTCAGATCTGAACTGAGTATTCAACAGCGAAATGGTGCTACGCGGCGCCCTCGTGGACGTCGCGCGTAGGCTGCTGGACCGCCGCGACCGTCGGCTCCGGCTGGGTCACCTTACCGGGCTCGCCTGTCAGCGCGACCACCGAGGTCCATTCAAGGTAAAGCGTGTAACCCAGCGCGAGCACCGTAGGCCCAATGAACAACCCGATCAGTCCGAACGCCATCGCGCCTCCGAACACCCCGAGCATCACCAGGATGACCGGCGTGGGGACGCCGCGGCTGATGAGCAGCGGCTTGATGACGTTGTCGATGCTGCCGTCCATTATTCCCCAGGCGATCATGAAGATCGCCCACGCGCTGGAGCCCTGACGGTAAAGCCAGTAAGCAGCGGGCGCAGCGACCAACAATGGGCCGCCCGGGATCATTGATACCAGGAAAGTGACAAAGCCCAGGAAGGCAGCGCCTGGAACGCCGGCGATCAGAAACCCGAACGCCGCCAACGCGCCCTGCACCAGCGCGGTGCCGATGATTCCGAAGACCACCGCCCGCACAGTCGCGCCGGCCAACTCCAGCAGCTCATTCCCCCGCTCGCCGCCGATTCGATAGATTCCGGCGCTGAGTTGAGCGGCCAGAGTATTGCCATCGCGGTAAAAGAAAAATGCGATGAAGAGACTAAGCAGCATCTGGGCGATGCCGCTGCCTAGCACCTTGCCGCTCTCGACGGCGATGGTTTTCACCGTGGGCAGCAACTTGGCCAATTCCTCCAGGCGCGCGGCACTGCTCTCGGTCAATGTCAGCCAGTAATCGCTTAGGCGGGTGCCGACCAGCGGGATACTTGCAACCCAGACGGGCGGCGCCGGCGGCCCCGCCGCGTAGAGTTTCTCCGTCGCGGCGGTCAAATCCGTCAGGTTGCTGGCGAGTGTCGAACCCAGGATGACGAATGGCGCGGCGATCAATGCGGCCAGCGTCAGGGTCGCGATTAATGCGGCCAAGCCGCGGCGTCCGCCTACTACCTGCTCCAGGCGCAAGAACAAGGGCCAGGTGGTGAAGCACAAAATCGCCGCCCACAGCGCCGCCGAGATGAATGGCCGCAAGATTAGCACACAACCCAACGCCAACAGCGCGACTGCGGCGCCGAGAATCCAAACCTGGAGTCGTGCCCCGCTGCGCGCGCCCGAATCGTATTGCTGTTCGTGGGGTTCTGGCACTTGAAGACCTCCCTTGCGGCGTTACGGCGCGTTGCCTGACGAGGAACTCTGCGTTTGCGTCTCGCCCTGTGCTTGCCCCGCCGCTGCCTCTGTTTCTTCCGGCGGAGCCTCTTCGGGCTCGGCTTCCTGCCAGCTATGGTCCGGATCGTATCGCGTTATTTCCTGCGCCAGCTTTGCGGTCTCCGGTCCGAGGTCCTTTTGCAACACCACGCCGTTGCTCCCCACCAGGAAGGTCATGACGCCGGAGGAGCGATACTCGGCCGGATAAGCCAGGAAGGCGAATCCTCCGGTCATCCGGCCCTTGCGTATGTAGTTTTTGGCGCCGCCCGGAGCGTCTTTGCCCTGCGCCGTAAGGACGCGGTAGATGTAGCCATGAAACGGGATCGGTTGTCCCGCCTGCCCTCGTTTGTAGCCCTCGGATACAGCTTTCGCGATCAGCGGCCCGATCGGGCTCTCTGGGGCCCCTTCCTGCGCGCGCCAATACAGGCCGTTGCGCTGACCCTCGTCGCTCAATATCTTTTGCGCGTACAGCGCGACGCCGGTACTGTCGCGCTGTTGCGCGGCGTATTCGTCCTGAGCGGCGACCAGGTTTCCCAGCACATCGATCGTATACAACTCGTTGGCGCCGATGCGGCGATAGACTAACTCCTGCTCGCCCGCCGCGGTGTCGAACATCCATCCGTTGTCCTTCTTGACCAGGGGGATGGGCAGCGGCCAGTTGTCGGCGCCTATGTAAAGGATCACGCGGCCGTCGGCATCGTAGCCCAAGCGATGCATCTGCTGGTACTTGGAGATGAATCCCTTGCGCGCGTTGTCATCCGCAACGCTGTCTCCGGAAGAGATAACCTTTTCCGCGTCGGGGCCCAGGATCGGGCCAAGCTCCGCTTTGGGGTCACCCGCCTTTGCCGCAGCTAGCAGCGCTTTGACCGCGGCTTGCGGCGTTTGGAAAACGCGCTGTGCCGGGCTTTCAGCAAACACACTTGCAGCAGAAAACCAGGCCATCGCCAAAAAGGCACTGACGCTCAAAAGGAGCCGCGCCGGCGTCGTCGCAACCGCGCGCGGATTTCTTGACTTCAACATGGCTCCATTCCCCGCCGGGATCGAATCTTCATAACACCTGGTTAGATTCCTCGCTGATGCCGAAAAACCTCGTGGCTGCACTTTATCTACGGCGTCCACCGCCGCCGCCACGCCGACCGCCGCCACCTCCGCCGAAGCCGCGTCCGCCACCGCCACCAAAGCCACGCCCGCCACCGCCACCGAAGCCGCCACCTCCGCCGAAGCCGCGGCCACCGCCGAAGCTGGAGCGACCGCGATTACCCGACGCCTGGGCGAAACCACCTGGTTGATAACCGCCGAAAGCGCCATTGCGGCCGCCGAGGTTGGAGCGTCCCCCGCCCCCATAGCCGCGCATCGGGTTGTTGGCGGGCCGCGACGCGGGTCTGTTCGCGGCCAGATTGCTGCCGCCGAAGTTGCCACCGGGTCTGTTGCCGCCAAAATTGCCGCCCGGCCGATTACCCCCGAGATTGTTTCCCGGCCTGTTCCCGCCCAAGTTACCCCCGGGTCGATCGCCGGCAAAATTATTTCCGGGACGATTCCCGCCGATACCTCCAGGGCGATTGCCGCCACCGATATTGCCGGGGCGATTGCCACCGATACCTCCGGGGCGATTGCCACCGATACCTCCGGGCCCATTGCCGCCGCCAATATTGCCGGGGCGATTGCCGCCACCGATACCTCCGGGCCGGTTGTTACCTGGCTGGTTGAACCCGGGACGATTGGGAAGCGTACCGGGCTTGGGAAAATTGGGTCTCATGTTCGGATTGTTGGCAAACTGCGGCCGATTGCCAGGATAACCCGGACGGTAACCGGGCGCTCCTGGACCGTAACCGGGCGCTCCCGGACGGTAGCCCGGATATCCAGGCCGGTAACCGGGATAACCGGGGCGGTAACCGGGATAGCCGGGCCGGTAGCCGCCGTATCCGTAGCCTCCCCATCGCCCGGGCACGAAGGCAGAATTGGACACCCACACGTTGCGGTTATAGACCACGTTTCCGCCGTACCAATTGCATCCCCAGTTATTGCTGCCGTTGTTAATCAACGAGCCGATTAGCATTCCGGTACCGAAGCCAACCACGCCGGCAGCCAACATCTCCGTACCGCTGTACCCGGCCGGCTGCGCGACCGGGGCACCGTACACCGTGGACGGATTGTACTGCGGCACATAAACCGTATTCGGCTGAGACGGTTGTATCACCACCACCTGCTGCTGCGCAGGTTGCGACGATTGTTGCTGCGCCGGTTGCTCCCCGCCGCCTTCCGTCCCACCCTGGGCCGCCGACGGCGGCGGTGCGGATTGGACCTCTACTTTTTGTTGTGCGTTGCTCTTGAGCGTGCCCGCAGCCATCGCGCGCTTGCGCATCACCTGGATCGCCGCCATCACGTCGTTGGGCTGGTTGTAGTACGCTTCGCCCAGCGCGGAGGTCCAGGCCAGGCTGTCGCTCATGGTCTTCAGCACGGATGGAAACTGGCAAAGCGACTTTACGCCGGGATCCCACCCTTGCGGATTGATTTGGGCGGCCAGCGCATCGCCGCTGAGATTGGGATGCTCCCTCATGAAGCGGTCGGCCTCCACCACCTGGGTCGGATAGGTCGAGGCAGCCAGGATCTGCGCAATGAGCATATCGGGATAAAGAGCGATAGGAGCCACCAGTTCCTGCAATTGATCCGCCGTCGCGGCGCCTGGCGCGGGCCCAGGCTGCATCGGCGCCGCTGCGGGCGCGGCGGCAGGTGGCGGAGGCGGTTGCTGGGCTGCAGCGGGTGCCGGCGCCGCAGCTGCCGCCGAGGGCGCGGGAGGTGCGGTGCTTGCCTGAGCCGCCGGCGCGGGCGGGCTCTGCTCGCCCCCACGCGAGCATCCGTCGAGAACCGCAAAGACCGAAATAAAAAGACTCACGACGAGCGACACTGAAAGCATCGATTTACGCTTTTTCAGCAAGGTCATGTCTCTCTGCACCTTCTGTAAAAGGGCGCGGCTGTTCGATTGCGTCAACGCCGCAATGTAGCGCAGTCCAGCGAACTTTTCATAGACTTATTTCACTTGGGTGGGCGGAAATTAACCGGCGTGTGCATGGAAGCAGGACCGGCCGCTACACGCGCCCAAGGGTCCGCCAGCCGATCGGTAGGGCCGGGACTGGTTAGTTGCGCGGGATTTCTTTCACCCATTCGCGCCCTTCGGCGGTGAAGGTGATGCACTCGATATAGTGTCCCAGCTCGGCGCGGAAGTCGGCGTAAAAATAGCTCGCGCGACCCGCGAATTCGCCGATGATCGGGATGCGCTTGCCCATCTTTTCGAACATCGCGAACTGCTGGTCGTAGTCCTGCCTCGTGTCGAGAAATCTGGAAATGTGATGGAACCGGATGGCGAAGCCGTCGGCGGGAAGGAAGTCGCGATAGATCTGGACGTCATCGCCCAGCGGCTGGATCACTTCGAGCTCTGTGGCGCCGACGTATGCCAGGCCGATATTACAATGCGCCACGCGGCCGGGCCCGGTCGGAAAGCGGATGTCGCGCAGCTCCATGAACCTGCGGGCGCGATGAACTTCGGCGAAAACCCTCAGCGCATGATCAAAATCGGTCGTGACGTAAGCGACCTGGTGAAAGCCGGGAATCGGCGTGACAACATCTGGCATGGCGCTTGGCGGCCTCCTTACCGTGGCACAGGCGTCAAGCCTGTGATTTCTTTGTTCGCGCGCCCCCTCGGCGTCAGAATCGCGACCGCCGCCCGCCGTGCTACTCTTCCATCCGCGGCGCGAAGGCCGGGTCGTGTTTGAGGCGCGGGAGGATCTTCTCGGCGCAAATCCGCATGCTGCGCTGCGCCTTGGCCAGCGGCAATCCGCCGTGGCTGAACCCGAACAGAAAGTGATCGGTGCCCATCCGTTGCTGGATGTACTCGAGCTTTTCCAGGCACCGCTTCGGAGTTCCCACCACGCCCAAATTGAGGTAGTGCTGCAGCGCCTTTTTCTGAATCTCCTCGGGTGAGCTGGTGAGTTTGGCGTACGTCTTCGCCATCTTGGCGTGAAACTCGTACCCCTTCACCCCCTGCAACGCGCCGCGCGTGTGGCCGTAATGCGTGTCGATCGCTTTGAAGGTCTCGGCCTGATAACGATTGGCGTCATCCCACGCCTCCTCCTCACTTTCAGCCACCGAGACCTGGGTCGACACGATTGGCAGGCGCGGCTTGAGCCCGATGCCCAGCGTGGTCTCTTGATATCGCCGCAGATCCTCGCGCGCGCTGTCCCAATCCTTCTGCGCGATGATGAAAACTCCCAGTCCCAGCCGCGCCATCATCTCGCCCGACTCCGGGCTGACGGCGGCGGCATAGATGCGCTCGACGGGATTGGATACCGGGCGCGGCCGAATCTGGATTTCGGGAATGTTGAAATACTGGCCGTGGTAGGAAAAGCTTTCCTGCGTCAGGCCCTTGATGACGATCTCGCAGGTCTCCTTGAAGCGATCGCGCGCCTCTTCCATCGGGATACGGAAGCCTTCGTATTCGGTCCGCGCCGCGCCGCGCCCGAAGCCGAAGATGGTTCGCCCCTCCGACAGCACGTCGAGCATGGCCATCTCCTCGGCGACTCGCACCGGGTCGTGCCAAGGCAGGACGATTACCGTGGTGACGAGCGTCAGCCGGTTGGTGCGGCCCGCCATGTAGGTCAGCAACTGCACGCAGTTGGGGATCATCGCGTAGCCGGTAAAGTGATGCTCAACGGCGCCCAGCGAATCGAAGCCCAGCGGCTCGGCCATGTTGGCGATGGCAAGCTCCTCGCGGTAGATGTCTTCATCGCGTTTGCCGCTGGTGTTGATCATCGTGATTGATACGCCGACTTTCATCGTATTACGCTCCTGACCCGACGCTGCTTCGAGCACTAATTGACTCGATCCTGCATGGCGCCGTCAAGCCGCCTTCCCGTCAAGCGTTAATAATTGCCGCTCACCGGTGCTTGACTTCCATCTTGATCCCGATTGACTCCAAAAAGCGCGTGGGCAGTTCCGCCCCCAGCATCGCGAAGACGAGGTCATTGTCCAGTTCAACAGGTTCTGAAGCAGAGGCGCGTCCGTCCGGACTCTTTACCTGCCGCTTAACCGGCTGCAGCACCACCGTCTTTTCTTTTATCTGCTTCACTTCGGTCGCGGCATACAGCGTTATCGTTCCAGCGCGTTGCAGCGCGATGATCTTCTCCCCGTTCTCGTGCGTGACCTTGCTCAGCACCTCGTCACGGATGGAATAACTCACCTTGTTGCCCAGATGCGGGGCGGCCAGCGCCTGGGTGACCTCGGCACCCGCGTTGCCGCCGCCTACCACCAGGATGCGCTGGTTGCGGAAATCGTCGGGCTCGATGAGCTGATAGTGGACGCGCCCGGGCGCCTCGCCCTGGATACCCAGGCGGCGCGGATGGCCGCGCAGGCCAATCGCCAGCACCACGCATCGTGCTTTGAAGTCGTGGCCCTGCGCGGTCCTGACGGTGAAGTATCCGTCGTGAGGGTCGATTCCTACCACCTCCTCACGGTCATTTATGACCAGGCCTGCCTGGGAGATGATCTTGTCCCACTCGCGAATCAGGTCTTCGCGCGTGCTGTCCCCCTCCAGAAAGAATGAACCGTACTCAAGGATATCGATCGGCGTCGCCTGCACGAACTTCGCGCGCGGATAGGTGCGCAGGGTGCTGGCCGGCGTCATCCGCTCCAGCGTGACGTAGCTGAGCCCGTGAGCTTTGGCGGTAGCGGTCGCACCCAGCCCCGCCGGACCGCATCCGACGATCATCACGTCATACAGGTCCGGCTGTGCCGGGGCCGCTGAATGTTTGAAGCTTTCCGCAATCGCTTCGATCACCTGCCGCCCCGAGCGCATCGCCAGGTTGATCGACGCCGTGCCGCCCATCTCGCCGATGATGTACAGACCCTGAATGCTGGTCTGATAGGTGTCATCCAGCACCGGTGTCTCGATGATGCGCTGCGGAGCGGTCTCCATCACTGCCGCGCGATGCTCCTCCGTCGCAGGCAGGAACACGGTGTAGGCAACCCCACACAATCCGACCAACAGGATCGCGGCAACGCCGATTCCCCATGGCCTGAACGCCCCGCTCGCGTGGACACCGGGCGGCGTCTTCAGCGCCGGTTTAGTAAAGTCCACCAGCGGTACGGGGCCGTGAGTATGAAAGCGATGGCACTGCCCGCAGGCCACCACGCGACTCTGCGTCTCGCGCGCGATTGCCACGGCCTCAAAGCCGGCGAACCAAACCGCGTCGCTGCCCCGTTTCGCCGCTTGCCGCGTCTGCGCGGGACCTTGCTCCTGATGCGCGTGGCAGGAGAAGCATTGCGAAACGAGCAGCGAATTGGCGTCGTCGGGCTTGGCGCTCTCCGACACCTTCAGGTGGCATTGAGCGCACGGCGTCTGCAAATGACTCTTGGAATGGTTGAATACAGCGTTGACGTGCAGAGTGCGGACCACCCCCGAATACGGCAATGCGGCCGGCGACTTGCCCAGCGCAGCCGGCAGCGCGAGGGAGGGAACCTGGGGGTTGGCATGGCAGAATCCGCACGGACGCCATGCGATCGTCATCTTGTCGACCGCGCCGGGCGCGACAGCCGTCACCTGGTGGCAGGCGGCACAATCGAAGCCGTTGGGAAAATTGGACGCCTGCAACGTCATCAGCAGCCGATGCTGATAATGGTTGAACGGTTGGTTGAACATCTGGTTGGCGCTGGCATGACGCGCGAGCGTGGCTCCATCGTGTTTGTTCACGGCGGCGATCGTGGGGTGCTGATGGCACCAGGTGCAGGCAAAGGCGGCCTGGACGCTGAAATCGGCGTCGCGTCCGCGATGCTCGCTGTGGCAACTGAGGCAGCTCAGATTGTCTTTGAACGTGGCCAGGTGGCGGCCAGAGATCAGGCCGTCTTTGTCATCGAATACGTAATAGCCGTTGTGCGGATTGTTGGTGAAATCGCCATGGCACGCGATACATTGGCTGTTGTCCACGCCGCGCCACGGACGATGGCACCCCACGCATTTCGAATCCAGGCGCGAGTGTGCCGCTAGCAGCCTGCCGGGCTGATAGCTGGCGCGCGGCACGGTCAGCAAGGCCAGCAGAATCAGCGCGGCCCATCCGGAAAGAATCCATCGAAGCCGCCGCGTCATAGCCCCGCGAAGTAGAGCACCCCGGCGACGTGGAACACGGTCAGAACGCCGAGCGCGACCGCCAGCGCAATATGGACGCGCATCCAGCCAATGCTAAGCGAAAGGTTGAAGCGATTGTGGTCCAGCTGCACCTTGCGCTCCGCCAGCGTCACCAGCCGCTCCCACGTCTCGGCTTCGTTCGGAATTTGCGCGCCCTGCCTGCGCAATCGCGCCGCGACCGGGGCCGCCGGGTCGGCGCCGCTCAGCGTCGCCATGAACAGCGCGCGCGCCGGCCTGGTCCCGAGCATCACCGGCCTGACCTGCTTCAGATAGGTTTGGACCAAAGCCTCGGAGCGCCCCAGAATCGTCTCCTCAGCCTGTACGTATACCTCATGGAGCGCGGCGTCGACGTCTTCGAGTCGGACCTCCTGCGCAGGCCGAATCCTGGTCGAATGCGGCAGGAAGTCCTGGATCACCGCTCCCGCCAGCCCGCTCAACAGCAGCATCGCGGCCGCCGCGCCGAGCGCCGCCTCCAACGGGCTAGCGCCGCCACCTTGCGCGATGTGCCACCACAGTGGCAGCAGCACGGCCACCCCGAGGATAACGTGATACAGGCGCCATGATTCGAGGCGGTCCGCCAGCAGGAGCCGATGCGCAATCGCATGGGGCATTCGCAGCGCGATCCTCATCACGCGCACCGTCAGCCACATCCAGCGCTTGCGAACGGTGTAAACGGACGCGAGCGCGAAAGTGCCCAGCGTTGCGATTCCGCTGCTGTATGGGCCCAGCCGAGGACCAAAACCAGGCGCAGCCACGTGAGCCACAATTACCACCAGGGCGCATCCCAACGCCCACATGGTCAGTCGTCCGTAGTGCCCCGCGGCATGCGAGGCCGGCACGCGCACGCCTGCGGCAGCCTCACGCTGCATCGCGAGCTTCACTCTTTCCCTTCGAACACCAGCAACTAGTCCCCATCATGCGCCTTGCGTATGTGCGACTTGGCGCTGACCGCGTGGAACTCCTCGAACAGCTCGGCGGCTTCGATCCTGATAGCGGCTCCGGTGGGACAGCTATGGACGCATCCCATGAAGGGCAGCCCATCGCACAAATCGCACTTGATCGGAAAGCTCGGAGGGATATGGCCGTGCCCTTCCTGCGCCGGGGCGTCCGCCTCACTCTCCTGCCCCCGACCCAACAACCGCTCGAGCAGCCCTCCGGCGGCGCCGTGCGGGGTCACCGGGTAGGGCCGGAAAAAACCGCGTCCGCCGGCGATCGCACTCTTGCGCGCCTGCGCCTTATCGAAGGAGGGAGTATCGATCATGGTGATGTTATCGAACGGGCAGGCGATCGCGCAGTTGCCGCATCCAATGCACTGATCGTACTTAAAGTAGATTTCCCCCTCTGGCCGGCGGCGAACTGCCCCGGTCGGGCACGCGTTCATGCATTTGGGATCGTCGCAATGGCGGCAGGCGCTGGGCACCAGGTACTTGCCAATCTGGACACCGTTGCGGATGAGCCGGCTGCGCCCGTGCAGCGACTCGCAGGCGCGCACGCAGTTGTCGCACTTGATGCAGCGGTCGAGGTCCATTACCAGCAGCGCGTCGGACTGGATTACCCCCAACTGGCCGCTTTTCTCCAGCAGGTCCGACAACTCCGCAGTGACACTGTTTTCCTGCTCCTGCTGGCGCGCGATGACCTCGTGCATCGCGCGCTCGGTGGCCGGGTAGCGGGCGCATAGCGCAGTGAATCCCTCGCGGTCGATTTTAATCAGCTCACACTTGCCGGCGGTAAATGCGCTGCCCCAGGCGCGGCCGCCCCCGAGCAGCGCCATCTCGCCGAAAAATTCACCCTCTCGCAGATAAGCGAGCACGCGCCGCTGTCCGTCCTCGCGATGACGCACGACCTGCACGAAGCCGTCCAGGATGATGTAAAAGCCGTCCACTTCCTCACCCTGCTGCACGACCGGCACGCCGCGGAGATCGAAGCGGAGGATCTGGCAATGCGGTATCAGTTCATCGATAAAGGTCTCCGGCACGGTGGCAAACAGCTCGACTCTGCCGGTCATCGCGCGCACCGCACGCTCCCGGTAGCGTTCGGCCAGGATCGCGCGGGCGCGCTCGTTGATCTCCAGGTACTTCAACGCGTGGCGAGGAATATAGAAGATGAGCGTTTCGACATCCGCCGCGACATCGAATGAGCGCGGCCGCCCGCCCATCGCGCCCAGCTCACCGAAGATGCTGCCGGCTTCGTACACGCTATGCACTTCGACGCCGCGATCGTCACGGTCGTGAACCTCGGCGCGTCCGTCGAGAACGATGCAGAGGTCGAGCTCGAATTCGCCCCTGCGACAAATCAAATCGCCGGGCGCAAATCTGCGCACCACCATCCCGTACTCATGCTCGAAGGCATGCAGGAAGGATTCGCGCTCATGGTCGCTGAAGGTCCCCAACGCGTCGCATCGCTGCAGCATCGGCCATAGCTGGCCGGCGGCAATCGCGACCGCTGCTGCTTCTTTCGCCTGAGCCATCGGCTTGCTACTTGTTTGCCTCACGCAACGCCGCGCCGTTGCCATGACCGATCAGATTGGCCAGGCGCGGCATCACCTCCTCCGCCATCAGCCGCATCGATTTGAACCATGGCTGCGGGTTGTCAACGCAATCCGCCCCGAGCATCAGCAGACGGCCGAAGCCGCCCACATTGCGATAGAGCGCAGCGAGCTTGTCGGCCACTGTCTGCGGCGAACCCACGATCCAGTTGTGATTGAGCAGGTAATCGATCGTGACCTGCTCGTCGGTGACCGATTTGTCATGCTTGAAGAAACTGACGAACTTCAACTCCTGGTAAAGCGGCAGCAGGTATTCGCGCCAGTTGCGGCCCATCCCGCTGGCCAGGCAGTCCTCGCGCGCCTGCGCGTCGCTATCTGCCACGAAGACGTCGCGCGCGATGCGCCAGTCCGAGCGCGAAGGATGGCGTCCCGTGCGCGCCGCGCCCTCTTCGACCGCCTCCCAATGCGTGCGCAGCACCGACGCGTCCATGTCCAGACTGAGCGGCAGAAATCCATACTCGCCAGCCAGCTTCAGTGTATCCGACTTGTAGCTGATGCCGGCGATGCCGATCGGCGGATAGGGCTTTTGCAGCGGTTTTATATGATGTTGCAGCAGCCCGCCGCACATCGGCGTGCTGATCTTTCCTTTCCAGTACTTACTGTGGAATTCATCCCCCCCGTCACTGGTCCAGACCTTCAACATTATGTCGATCGATTCGCGCACCATGTCGCGCTGCTGCCCCGAGGCGGCATCGACGTTAAACAGCATGAAGTCGGTGGGCAATCCGCCTGAGCCGATTCCAAGCATGTAGCGGCCTCCCGCGAGGTGGTCCATGTAGGCGACGCGCACCGCCAGCTCCGCAGGTTGATGGTAGGGCAGCAGATGGGCGCCAGGGGCCAGCTTGATACGGCTGGTTTGGGTCAGAGCCTGAGCAATCAGCAGGTCAGGCGCGGGGTTGGGTTCCCACGGCGAGGTAAAGTGCTCACCGATCCAGGCCTCCTCGTAGCCGAGGCGATCGGCGACCTTTAGCACTTCGAGGTCCCATTCATGACCGGCGCGCAAATCGCGCTCGGGCGGGTGGCTCGGCATCAGGAACAGTCCAAGATTCATCAGTAATTCTCCCCGCCGCGCAGCTCTATGCGCGGCGTCCCGTTCTAAACGCTCTCAACTCATTTATCGCACAGCCGCACAAAATTAAACCTGCTCGCCGGGGCGCCTGCGCCAGCAAAGCCCCGGCGCTTCACGGGATTCGTCCGCTGCCAGCTCTGCTCACTCTGGCGTTGCACGCGGTTCTTCAGGGGCCTGGAACGTGTGTTCCACGGGTTCTCACGACATTGTTCTAACCATTCTTACGCCTGCGTGTATGAGGCCTGGACAGGCCCCAACGATCGGCCGCAGCGACAGTCACAGCACTGATGCGGCCCCGGCATGGACGTGCGCAGAAGCGGAAGTTGCCCATTGAGGCCTTCCGAAAGAGTGGTCCGGTGAATTTCAGCAATTTCATTCACCACAGACGCGCTTTCAGTGGCCGCGACCCTCCGGACGCCGTACCTGGCACCGGTTCACTGAAATCAGCACCAAACTAACGGACACAACTAACAGTAAGTAACTAATACAAAAAGCAGGAGAGGAAATATGAAACTCGGACAAATGTTTAAAGGCATGGTTTTGGCGGCGGCCCTGATCGTGGGTTTGACCGGTATGGCGGGCGCTGGCGATTACGACAACGTACCCCAGGGACAAATCGTACGGGCAATGCCCGAGGGTCTGCTGCTAGGCCAGCCGACCAGAGGCGTGGTGTTCTATACCGCCGCGATCAACACGGACGGCACCGTGGCTAGTTGCTTCGGCTGCAACCGCGTGAACACCAAGCGGCTCGGTGTCGGTCAATATCAGGTCGAGTTCGGAACCAACGTGCAGGCCACCTTCGGTTGGAGCCGATGGCTTCAGGCCGATACCCTGACGTTTGGAACCGAAAACGCCTGGTGCAATACCGCGGACCGCGCTGGCGACGCTAACGCCGTGTGGATCAATTGCCAGACCACGGGCGGCGCCGGGAGCATGGGGAACTCGATACCGAAGGATACCTCCTTCTTCCTGTTCGTCGCGAGGTAAGCCCCTCCAGGCATGGCTGATGCTGCCCTGGCGTCAGCCGCGATGCGGCGGTGGGAACGGTGGGTTTTGCGATTAGTTCGACGCAACCTCATCGTTCCCCCGCCGTATTTGCATTTGTACTCAATCTCAAAATCGAAACCGGTTACTTCCCCCTTGCGGCTGCGAGCTGGCGCAATTATGAATGGCGTCAGAGAGACCCCACCGGTCGATGGGATACGCGATGACTTCATCCAAAATGATTTCCGCCGACTCGCACTTCACCGAACCGCCCGATCTGTGGACCAGCAGGCTTGACGCCAAGTTCGGCGATCTGGCGCCGCGAGTGGTTAATAACGACAAGGGCGCGATCCTTCTAGCTCCCGGCTTGCGTCCGTTCGCCGTCGGCGGCGCGTTCAGCCACGGCGCCAGCGGTGAGGTGCTCAAGGAGTTCGCCACCAAGACTTACGCCGACGCGCGTCCCAGCGGATGGGATCCGGTCGAGCGTATCAAGGACCAGGAAATCGACGGTGTCGAGGCCGAAGTACTCTACACCACGCTGGGCATGTCGTTGTTCAGCCTGCCCGACGTTGAACTGCTGCAGGCGTGCTTTCGAGCCTACAATGACTGGGCCGCGGAGTTCTGCTCCTACAATCCGCGGCGGCTGGCGGCAGTCGCGCTGATCTCGCTTGAAGATGTGGACGAAGGCGTGCGGGAACTGAACCGATGCGCCAAACTGGGGCTCAGGGGTGGCGCGATGATTTGCGGAGCGCCGACCTCCGACCGGCCCTACCACAGCCGCATTTACGATCCCTTCTGGGCCGCCGCACAGGAGCTCAAGACGCCCATTTCCCTGCACCTCGTGACAGGCCGCAAAGTTCCCCGCAACCGCGACGCGAAGGCAGCGGCACCGATGCCCGGCGCGCAGGACGCGCCGCGGGTGCTGAGCAAAGGTTTTTCGCGCGTCTACATGACCGCGCTGCACGAAATCCAGTGCACATTCATCGACATAATCCTGGGCGGAGTGCTCGAGCGCTTTCCCAGCCTCAAGATCGTCTCCGCAGAAAACGACACCGGATGGCTGCCGCATTTCCTCTATCGTATGGACCACGCGTTCGAGAAATTCGGCCCGATGTCGCCCGATTCGCCGCTTTCCCTCAAGCCCAGCGACTATGTGCGCCGCCAGATGTGGGCAACGTTCCAGGATGACCCGGTCGGACCCACCACCTACAAGTTCTTCGGCGAAGACAACTATATGTGGGCCTCGGACTTTCCGCACAGCGACTGCACCTGGCCGCATTCGCGCGAGGTGGTCGAGCGCGATTTCGCAGGCGTGCCCGCGGAGGTCAAGGAGAAGATCGTGTACAGCAACGCGGCCCGCCTTTACGGTATTGGTCTGGCGTGATGGCACACGGCACGCCGGAAAAATTCGAGGTTGCCGTTCCCGACGAAGTGCTTGCCGATCTGCGCGAACGCCTTTCCCATGCGCGTCTGCCCGGCGAAGTGATCAACTCCGGATGGACCTACGGAACCAACCTGGCCTATCTGAAGGAACTCATCGAATATTGGCGGACGCGCTATGACTGGCGCGCACACGAACGCGAACTCAACCGCTTCCCGCAGTTCAAGGTCGATATCGGCGGCGCCCGTGTCCATTACATTCATGCACCGGGTAAGGGTCCCAATCCCAAGCCCCTGCTGCTGCTCCATGGATGGCCCGGCAGCATCTATGAATTCATGCAAATCATCCCGATGCTGACCGATCCGGCCGCGCACGGCGGCGACGCGCGCGATTCCTTCACGGTCGTTGCGCCCTCGCTGCCCGGCTACGGCTTCTCCGATGATCCGGGCGGCGGCATGGGTCCGAAGCGTATCGCGGAAGTTCTGCGCGAACTGATGACCGGAGTGCTGGGTTACCGCCGCTTCGCCACGCAAGGCGGCGACTGGGGCGCGATGGTGGCCTCGCTGATCGGTTATCTCCACACGCCCGAGGTGATCGGCGTGCACGTCAATTTCGTCGCGCTTGCTCCGCCCGAAGGAGCACGAACCAGAGACCTCGACGACGAGGAGAAAAAGTTCCTGGCCGAGTTGGCGGCGTTTCGGCAGGAGGAAATGGGTTACATGCAAATCCAGGGCACCAAGCCGCAGACCCTGGCTTATGCACTCAATGATTCGCCGGCAGGTCTGGCCGCATGGATCGTCGAGAAATTCCGCACCTGGAGCGATTGCGCCGGAGACGTCGAGCGGACTTACACCAAGGACCAACTGCTGACCAACGTGATGATCTATTGGGTTACGCAGTCCATCAACTCCTCGACGAGGCTGTACTACGAGCAGCGCCATCATCCCCTTGGGCTTGCGCCGGGAGAGAAGTGCGAAGCGCCCACCGCGGTCGCGCTGTTCCCCGCGGAGTTGTCGCGGCCACCGCGCCGATGGGCTGAGCGGGTCTACAATTTGAAACGCTTCACCGTGATGCCGTCAGGCGGGCATTTCGCCGCGATGGAACAGCCGGCAGCGCTGGCCGCGGACGTCCGCGCGTTCTTTCGGGATTTGAGTTGACAGCGGGCTTTACCGCATTGAGAGCGCCGTTATCCCGATCCTTGTCGCACGGCTGATTGGTAGGAGCTTGAACAGAAAAATTTTCCGTTCCGCACGCTTTTTTTATCCCTTTACCTGAGCGGGAAGAGGGTTACAGAGAGGGTCTAGCACGCGCCGCAGACCGTGCACCTCGTGACGTCGCAGGGCTTGGTCTGATGCTGGAAGTGCGCCTTCTTGCGCTCGGAGAGCAAAAACCACTTATCGACGCTGTGATCGATAAAGTCCCAGGGCAGCAGTTCGTCATGCCCGTACGGGCGATAGACGAAAAAGTCGGGATTGGGCAACGGACCCGCCTTGGCGCGCACCGACTCGCGCTGAATCTCCCGCAGGGTCTGCCAGATGTCGCCCGGTTCACGCCGGCGCTCCCGGTGTAGCCGCTCCAGGATTCCGCCAACCCGACGGTCGCCGCGTGAAACCAGGGTCTGGAAGTAAGCCTCGCGCGGTGATTCGGCGTCCAGCTCGACGCGTCCCGGACGCGCCAGCAGCGAGCGGAGCAGCGCGACCTTGCGCTTGGTGGATTTCGCGTCTTCCATCGGGTCCCACTGAAACGGCGTCCAGGGCTTGGGCACAAATGGATTGAGCGACACAGTTACCTTGCCGATGCGGCTTTTGCCAGTCCGTGCCCGATCAAGAATCTTTGCGGTAAGCAGCGCAATCGCATCGACATCGGCTTCAGTCTCCTCGGGCAGACCGATCATAAAGTAGAGCTTTAGATTCTCCACGCCTTCGCCGACCATCATGGCGGCCGCGCGCAGTATATCGGCCTCGGTCAGATTCTTGTTGATCACCTTGCGCATCCGCTCGCTGCCCGCTTCGGGCGCGATCGTGACGCTACGATTTCCATTGTGCGCCAGCGCCGAAGCCAGGGCCGGCGAGATACAGTCAGCCTTGAGTGAGGACGGCGACAAGCGGCCGCCTGCGTCCGCGACACTTGCGGCGACGTCCGCCACACCCGGGACGCTGGCCATCTCCGCGCCCACCAGGCCGATTACCTTGCGCTCATGAAGCCCATTCAATGCTTGCGCCGTGATTTTCTCGGGCTTGCGGTAACGGATGGGCCGATACATGAATCCGGCCGCGCAAAAACGGCATCCCCATTGGCATCCGCGGCTGGCCTCGACGAGGTACATGTCGCCAAAGACCGATTCCTCGGTGAGAATGAGCGAGTTGGTCTGGAAGCGGTTCAGATCATTGATTAGGCGGCGCTTCACCTTCCCGGTGCCATTGCCGCGGTAGTCAACGCCGATTAAGCGCCCCGCAAAGTCGTATTTCGGCTGGTAATATTCCGGCACGTAGGCGCCCCCGACGCCCGCCAGCGCGGCCAACATCTGGTCGCGCGCAGCGCCGGCCTCGCGCGCGGCGCGCCAGGCGGAGAGGAACTCGGGCACCATCTCCTCGCCTTCGCCGATCAGGAACAGGTCAACGAAGTCGGCGATCGGTTCCGGGTTGAGGAAGATCGCCGACCCGCCCGCGATTATCAGCGGATAATTGCGATCGCGGCGTTGCTCGCGTGAAGCGGGAATGCCGGCCAGGTCGAGAATTGCGAGCAGATTGAGATAGTCGGTTTCAAACGAAATCGAAAAGGCCAGGATATCGAAATCACTGAGAGCCCTGCCCTGCTCGAACGACAATAGCATCTCGCCGCGCGCTTCCATCGCCTGGCGCTCGTCGGAGTCCGGCAGATAGGCGCGATCGGCGGCGACGTTGGCCTCCGAGTCAAATATGCGATAGACCGCCTGGAAACCCAGATTGGCCATCGCCAGCGGATATACGTTCGGATAGATGACGCACGCGGCGATATCCCCCCCGGGATGACGCTTGAAGAGCACGCGCTCGCGGGCGATGCGCTCCTGGGCCCGCTTACGCTGTAGCACGCTTCGAAACCCCCTGTTTCATTCCGCTACAGTGTACGCCTTGCGCAACGGTCTTCACAAGTTATCCACAAGAGATTTTAACTTATCCACAGCTTTTGCAGTTTCCGATCAGCAATCGAGGTCCTTCCGCTGAAAATGACCGACTGGATCGAAGGTGAGTAGTTTGCCGCCAGCCCATCGAGCGAATCAAGATCCTATGTCCAGGACCGCGTTGCGCGAGGCGGGTGTTACCGCAGCCGACGAAAGTTTGGTCCTAAGCCGATGGTTGGCTTTTCCAAAAATCGGGGGCTGACGTTGGTTGAAGTGTATCAATCACCCTCAACCTAATCCTCTCCTACGATGAATGTGGGCGAGGGCACAAACCTCTCATTTCGCTGCCGGTTGACGTGGCGACTCGGCAAGCAGCTCCCGCAATGCGATAGCGAGCTTGTCGCCGCGCTTCTCCAGCTTGGTGAGCATGTAACGCTCGTCGCCGTCCAGCCGATCCCACATCGCCTGCGTTAGTGCTGAACCTGCCGCAGCGGCGTCGGCCACCAGCGCCGGCGGCACCTTGTCCGGCGGTTCCGCCGTCTGGCGCTGCTCCGGCGGCAGTTCTCCGGGTTCCACCCCGCAGGTGCGTTTGACCGATTCGACAACGAAGGCCCGCAACGCCTGGCATTCGTCGGGCTGATCTGCCGGCAAATGACAGACCGCCAGCCGCTCGCCCTGCCCCAGCGCCTGCCATTGCGCGAGATGCACCTTAAGCCCGATGCGGTCGAGCTTGCGCCGGACCGTCATCGGCACGCAGTCCAAGGTGCAATAGATGTCTTCCTCGAAATGGAAATGGCGAAACATCTGCGCCTCCTGTCGCTCCGCCCCGAAAAAATCGGGGTTGGGATTAGCCGGCCACGATAGTATAACACCATTAGGAAGGCTGCGAGCCTCTCTCGGCTCTTTGGGTGGACCGCTTTCCGGAGGGTCACTGACCTGACGGTTCGGGTTCACCCAGTCGCCAATCCGGCGAGGTTTTAATGAGCACCAACGGGTGGGACAAGTCGGCGATCTCAACTATCGCGCAGGAGCTGAAGGACCAGCCCGGCGCGCTGTTGCTGATTCTGCGGCGTATCCAGGATGAACTCGGTTGGATTCCCGAGCAGAGTGTGCCGCTGATCGCCGACGTACTTAACCTGTCGCGCGCCGAGGTGCACGGGGTCGTCACCTTCTATCACGATTTCCGGCATCAGCCGCCGGGCCGCCACCTGATCCGGCTATGCCGCGCCGAATCGTGCCAGGCGATGGGCGCTGTGGCGTTGGCGCGCCGGGCAAGAGATCGGTTGGGAATCGACTTCGGCCAGACCACCGCCGACGGCAACATCACGCTGGACGCCGTCTATTGCCTGGGCAACTGCGCGTGCTCTCCCGCAATTACGGTTGACGGCGACCTTCACGGCCGCGTGAGCCCCGCCCGGCTTGACGGCCTGATTGCATCGTTGGAGGGCCGCCGCCAATGACGTCCGTCGTCTATGTTCCCCGCGACAGCGGCGCCTTATCGCTTGGGGCCGAGGACGTCGCGCGCGAAATCCGCAATGAGGCGGAGCGCCGCAAGATCGATCTACGTGTGGTGCGCAACGGCTCACGCGGACTTTACTGGCTCGAGCCGCTGGTCGAGGTGGGCGCTGAGGGCGGCCGTATCGCCTATGGCCCCGTCCTGCCCGCTTTCGTGCCCTCGCTGTTCGACGCGGGCTTTCTCGATGGCCGCGCTCATGACCTATGCCTTGGGCCTACCGAGGAGATCCCCTGGCTCAAGAGACAGGAACGGCTCACCTTTGCCCGCGTGGGGATAACCGATCCCCTTTCGCTCGACGACTATCTGGCACATGGGGGATATGAGGGCCTGGCACAGGCTGCGCGTCTGAGCGCCGACCAAATCGTCAATGAAGTGATGGAATCGGGCTTGCGCGGGCGCGGCGGCGCGGGCTTTCCGTGCGGAATCAAGCTGCGCACCGCGATGCAGACCGCGGCGGATCGCAAGTACGTGGTATGTAACGCCGACGAAGGCGACTCGGGAACCTTCGCCGATCGCATGATCATGGAAGGCGATCCGTTTGTGCTGATCGAGGGCATGACCATCGCCGCCATCTGCGCCGGGGCAACCCAGGGCTATATCTACCTGCGTTCGGAATATCCCCATTCGGCGCGCGCGCTTAACCAAGCGATTGAGGCTGCCGGCGCGCGCGGCTATCTCGGCGCCAATGTCATGGACACCGGCAAGCGCTTCCAGCTTGAAGTCCGCGTCGGCGCCGGCTCCTATATCTGCGGCGAGGAAACCGCGATGCTGGAAAGCCTGGAGGGCCGGCGCGGGATGGTGCGCTATAAGCCGCCGGTCCCCGCCGTCGCGGGGCTGTTCGGCAAGCCCACCGTGATCAATAATGTGCTGACGCTGGCCACCATCCCGATAATCCTCGCCCGCGGCGGCGGATTTTACAAAAATTACGGCGTGGGCCGCTCGCGCGGCACGCAGCCGATCCAATTGGCCGGCAACGTCAAACGGCCGGGCCTGTTCGAGAAGGCCTTCGGGATAACGCTGCAGGAAATCGTGTATGAGTATGGCGGCGGCACCGCTAGCGGCCGGCCGGTGCGCGCGGTGCAGGTCGGCGGCCCGCTGGGCGCGTACTTTCCTCCAAATCTGCTGGATGTCGCATTTGACTACGAGGAATTGGCGGCGCGCAACGGTCTTTTGGGACACGGCGGCGTGGTGGTGTTCGACGACACCGTAAACATGGCTGAGATGGCGCGCTATGCGATGGAGTTTTGCGCGCATGAATCGTGCGGCAAATGCACCCCGTGCCGGATAGGCTCCACGCGCGGCGCGGAAGTGATCGACCGAATCGTACAGCGCCGCGACCAGGCCGCCAACCTGACCCTGCTCCGGGATCTGTGCGACACCATGACCAACGCATCGTTGTGTGCTCTGGGCGGACTAGCGCCCCTCCCCGTGCTGAGCGCGCTCAGGTATTTTCCACGCGACTTCGGCCTGGAGGACGAAGGTTCAAGCGGAATGCATTGATGATCGGCCGCACAAAAATAACTGTGGCGCCTATGACCTCCCCCTCGCTCTCTCTAAGATAAGGAGAGGGGACAGACAGGTAAGCAGAGGGGACGGAGAGGGACAAAAACGGAGATAACGCCGTGTTATCGATCAGCGACAAGGACTACGGAACCCCGGCTCAGACCTCAACCCGGATGGTCGAGCTTGAGATCGACGGCAAGCCAATCAGCGTACCAGCGGGAACTTCAGTGATGCGCGCCGCCGCGATGGCCGGTGTAAAGGTCCCCAAGCTTTGCGCCACCGACTCGCTGGCAGCCTATGGCTCATGCCGCCTGTGCGTGGTCGAAATCGAAGGGCGCAAAGGCTATCCGGCTTCCTGCACCACGCCCGTTGAGCCCGGTATGAAAGTGCTCACTCAAACTCCTCGCGTGGCCGATCTGCGGCGCAACGTGATGGAACTCTACATATCGGATCACCCGCTGGACTGCCTGACCTGCCCCGCCAACGGCAATTGCGAACTGCAGGACATGGCCGGGGTCGTAGGCCTGCGCCACGTCCGCTACGGCTACGACGGCGCGAACCATCTCGATTCGCACAAGGACGAATCCAATCCCTATTTTACCTTCGATCCATCCAAGTGCATCGTATGCGCACGCTGCGTGCGCGCCTGCGAAGAAATCCAGGGAACCTTCGCCCTGACGATCGACGGCCGCGGCTTCGATTCTGTGATCTCGCCCGGGCAAAACGGCGCGTTCATGGAATCGGAATGCGTATCATGCGGCGCATGCGTGCAGGCCTGTCCCACCGCCACCTTGATGGAGAAGTCGGTGATCGAAAAGGGCCAAGCCGAGCATAGCATCGTCACCACCTGCGGCTATTGCGGCGTTGGATGTTCGTTCAAGGCGGAGATGAAGGGCAACGAAGTCGTGCGGATGGTGCCCAACAAGGACGGGATGCCCAACCATGGCCATTCATGCGTCAAGGGGCGGTTCGCGTGGGGCTACGCGACTCATCCCGACCGCGTGCTCAAGCCGCTGGTTCGCGACAATATCGACGAGCCCTGGCGCGAGGCCTCGTGGGAAGAAGCGATCGCGCGCGCGGCGGCCGGCATCAAACGCGTGATGAGGAAATACGGGCGCGGAGCCGTGGGCGGAATCACTTCTTCGCGATGCACCAACGAGGAAACCTACCTGGTGCAGAAGCTGATGCGCGCGGCGATCGGCACCAACAACGTCGACACCTGCGCCCGCGTGTGCCATTCGCCGACCGGCTACGGCCTCAAGACCGCGTTCGGAACCTCGGCGGGCACGCAGGACTTCGACTCCGTACTCAAGGCCGACGTCGTGTTGGTGATCGGCGCCAATCCCACCGAGGGCCATCCCGTGTTCGCCTCGATCATGAAACGCCGTCTGCGCGAGGGCGCCCGCTTGATCGTCGCCGACCCGCGGCAGATCGACCTGGTCAAGACTCCACACGTCGCCGCCGCCTATCATCTGCCGGTCAGGCCCGGCTGCAACGTTGCGTTAATCAATGCGATGGCGCACGTGGTCGTAACCGAAGGTCTTGTAAACGAAGAATTCGTGCGGGAGCGTTGCGAGGCGGCGGATTTCGAGCTGTGGAAGAGCTTCATCGTGCAGCCGCACAACTCCCCCGAGGCGGTCGCCGAGATTATCGGCGTGTCCGCGCGCGATATCCGCGGCGCGGCGCGGCTTTACGCGTCGAGCGGCAACTCCGTCATCTACTACGGGCTCGGCGTCACCGAGCATAGCCAGGGCAGCACGATGGTGCTGGGGATGGCCAACCTGGCGATGGCGACCGGCAATCTCGGACGCGAGGGCGTCGGGGTCAACCCGCTGCGCGGCCAAAACAACGTCCAGGGCTCCTGCGACATGGGCTCCTTCCCGCATGAACTGACCGGCTATCGGCACATCTCCGATCCCGCGGTGCGGGGACTGTTCGAAAAAGAATGGGGCGTAACGCTCGAGCCCGAACCCGGCTTGCGCATCCCAAATATGTTCGACGCCGCGCTCGACGGCAGCTTCAAGGCGCTGTACGTCGAGGGCGAAGACATCGCCCAATCCGATCCCAACAGCAGCCACGTAGTCGCGGCCCTGAGCGCGATGGAGTTCGTCGTCGTGCAGGACATCTTCATGAACGAGACCGCCAGGTACGCGCATGTCTTTTTGCCCGGATCCTCGTTCCTGGAAAAGAACGGCACGTTCACCAACTCCGAGCGGCGCATCTCGATGGTGCGCAAGGCGATGCCGCCGATGGCGGGCAAGGAGGACTGGGAGGTTACGGCCGCGCTCAGCAACGCGCTGGGCTACCCGATGGAGTATAAACATCCGTCAGAAATCATGGATGAGATTGCGCGTCTGACGCCAACCTTCGCCGGCGTCAGCTTCGAGAAGCTCGAGCGTCTGGGAAGCGTGCAATGGCCCTGCAATGACGCTGCTCCAGGCGGGACCCCGGTAATGCATATCGGCCAATTCGTGCGCGGCAAGGGCAAGTTCACACTCACCGAGTATGTGCCGACCGACGAGCGCACCGGTCCGCGTTATCCGCTGCTGCTGACTACCGGCCGGGTGCTGACCCAGTACAACGTGGGCACGCAGACGCGCCGCACCGCCAACGTGATGTGGCATAGCGAGGACCGCCTGGAGATTCATCCGCACGACGCGGAGGAGCGCGGAATCCACGAAGGCGAGTGGGTATCGGTGGCAAGCCGCGCCGGCACGATTGCGCTGCGCGCAACGGTGACCGATCGCGTCGCCCCGGGAGTGGTTTACACCACTTTCCATCATCCGGAGACCGGCACCAACGTAGTCACCACGGAAAATTCTGACTGGGCGACCAACTGCCCCGAGTACAAGGTCACCGCCGTGCAGGTGATGCCCCTGCCGGCGGGCCGGGTACCTGAGGGTCGTATCGTGCCGATGCAGGCGCATGCTCCCGCGGGCGCGAAATAATTTGCGGAGCCCCAGGCAATGGACATTCATCATCTGGTCAAGATGGCAAATCAGATCGGCGACTTCTTTGCGGCGTATCCGGACCGCGACCAGGCGGTGGCGTCGATTGCTGTGCATCTGAAGAACTCGTGGGATCCCCGGATGCGCCGTCAGATTATCAAATATGTCGATCGCGAAGGCGGGACCGGCCTGAAGGATTCAGTACGCGACGCGGTGCTGACGCTGGAGATGGGAAAAGAAGAAGGAATCGAAGCGCCCGGCGACGATTGATGATTCAAATCTCCAATAATTCAAACCTTTTCCGAAAGACGGGAGAGGTGCAGTCAGGGAGAGGATCAAAGAGAAAGACATCAAGGAACGGGTTGTTCTGACCCCAAATGCCGGAGTCCTCGACCAAAACCCATCAGGCTTTGAAATGGCGCACTGACCTGGGCGCCACCAATCCGGCCGTCGAAACACTCGCGGTCGAGGAGCCGCTCGAAATCCGCCTGGGCGGCAGACGCTTCACGCTGACGATGCGCACGCCCGGCCACGACCGCGAACTCGCCGCCGGCTTTCTGCTGGCCGAAGGCTTTATCGATTCAAGCAAAGAACTGGGCGAAGTCCGCGAAGTCATCGGCAGCAAGGGCGACCCTGAACCCAACGCGATCGATGTAGTCCTGCGCGTGCCCGCAGCCGGATTGCGCGAGCGCCTCAAACGCAACTTCACGATCTCATCGAGTTGCGGCGTGTGCGGCAAGACCAGCATCGAATCGATTCAACGCCGTATCGCGCCGCTGATCGACTCACTAAGAGTGCCCGGCCACGTTGTCCTGAAACTGCCCCACCTCATGCGCCAGGCGCAACACGTTTTCAGCAGCACCGGCGGCCTCCACGCCGCCGCCTTGTTCTCTCTCCTGCCGCCCCTCTCTGAGCGGGGAGAGGGCGAGGGTCTGGATGCCGTGGACCTGGCTGTCCTTCGCGAAGACGTAGGCCGGCACAACGCCGTTGACAAGGTAATCGGCCACGCGCTGATCAGCGGATGGCTACCTCTGTCGAACTATTTGATGATGGTAAGCGGGCGGCTCAGCTTTGAGATCGTCCAGAAAGCAGCAGCCGCTGGCGTTCCGCTTCTGGCCGCGGTCTCCGCACCGTCATCGCTGGCAGTCGAACTGGCCGAAGAAGTGGGCATGACACTGATAGGCTTCGTCCGCGATGCAGGGTTCAATGTTTACACCCGCCGCGAACGACTACTCGATTAATCATCGCCGGCGCGCAAATGATCGAGCAGCAGGCGACCCTCACCCAGCTGGAATGCGTATTTGAGCGCGCGGGCGACGAAGGCCTTGGCGTTGCGTACCGCCTCTTCCAACTCCGCGCCGCGCGCTATCCAGGCGGTAATCGCGGCCGAGAACGCGCATCCGGTCCCGTGCGCACCACCGCTTCCGATTCGCTCGCCGGCGAACTCGATGTAGCTACGCCCGTCGTAAAGGATATCCAGCGCGTCCTGGTCCTGACCCAGATGCCCGCCCTTGATCACCACCGCACGCGGGCCCATCGCATGGATCAGGCGGGCCGCCTCGCGCATCGCGGCGGCCCCGTCGATAGGCATCCCGCACAGCGCTTCCGCTTCGGGCAGATTAGGCGTCACCACCGCGGCCAGCGGGAACAGCCTCCGGCGCATCGCCGCCTCGCCATGCTGACTCAGTAGCCGCGCGCCGCTGCTCGACATCATCACCGGGTCAACGACCGGCGCCGGCAACTCAAACTCCTCGATCGCCCGGGCCACACGCGTGACGATTCCCGGCTCGCCTAGCGCTCCGGTTTTCATCGCGTGGGGCCGCAATTGCATCATCAGTGCGCCGATCTGCCGGCTCACGAACTCGGGCTCCATCGAGGTGGTGCCCAACACGCGGCTGCTGTTCTGTGCCACCACCACGGCTGCGACCGAGAAGCCGTAAACCCCAAGCGCGGCAAAGGTCTTGAGGTCTGCCTGTATTCCCGCGCCGCCGGATGGATCGGTGCCGGCCACGGTCAAGGCTACCGGTTGGATGCTCATCCGATGAGGCTAGCACGCCGGCGGCATTTGGGCTTTAGGCCGAGGAAAAACGGAGCTTGATAAAAACGGATTCTTGCAAAGGATAAAGACGCCGGCGCGAGCGGAATAAGCTGCTTAGGCTTGGGTTAATGACGCAGGCGTGTGTATATGAAGCAAAATCGCGCGCGGCGCGGGCCGCGCGTCACTACGAACTGTGGAAGCGGCAACGCAACTTTCCGCGCCCGAGCATTATCCGCAGCACAAATGGCTGATTGCGCTGGCGGTGATGCTTGGCACGGTGCTGGAGATCCTGGACTCTTCGATCGTCAACGTTTCGCTGCCCCACATGCAGGGCAGCTTCTCGGCCAGCGTTGACGAGGTGACGTGGGTCGTGACCAGCTATCTGGTCGCCAACGGAATCATGATTCCGTTGACCGGATGGATTTCAGCGCGCTTCGGCCGCAAGCGCTACTTCATGTTCTCGGTCAGCACATTCGTGATTGCCTCCGCGATGTGCGGCGCCGCCCGCACCCTTGACCAGATGGTGTTCTTCCGCCTGCTCCAGGGTTTTGCCGGCGCCGCGATGGCGCCTTCCTCGCAAGCCATCATGATGGAAACCTTTCCACCCCAAGAACAGCAACTCGCGATGGCAACGTGGTCGCTGGGCCTAATGGTCGCGCCGGTCGCGGGTCCGACCGTTGGCGGATGGATAACCGACAACTGGTCGTGGCGCTGGAACTTCTACATCAACGTTCCAATCGGGCTGCTGGCAACCCTGATGGTTTACACCTTCTTGAACGACCCGCCCTACCTGAAAGTGCAGCGCGGCGGAAAGATCGACTATCTGGGTATCGTATGCCTGACTACCGGACTGGGCCTGATGCAACTGGTGGCGGACCGCGGGCAGCGCGCTGACTGGTTCTCCACGCCGTGGGTGGTGTACGCCACGGCCGGCTGCGTGGTCGCGTTTCTCATCTTCACCTGGCAGGAGCTCCGTTTCCCCGACCCGGTGGTTGACTTGCGCATCTTCAAGCATTCGATGTTCACGGTCACGGTGATACTCACTGTCATGCTGAGCTTCGCGCAGTATGGGGCGAGCCTGCTCAATCCAATTTTCCTCCAGGAGTTCATGGGCTATACGGCGTGGAAAGCCGGGCTGGCGCTGGCGCCGCGGGCATTCGGCACGGTCTTTTCGCTGATTCTGGTGGGCCAGCTCGCCCGCTACGGCTTCAATACGCGATGGTTCATCGGGCCCGCGTTTATCATAACAGCGACGGCGTTGTGGCTGATGTCACACTGGAACGCGCAGATCAGCACCTGGCACGTGACCGGACCGGTGATCCTGCAGGGTATCGGCACCGGATTGGTCTTTCCGCAGCTCTCTGCGATTTCCCTGGCGGCGGTGCGGCGCGAACGAATGGGTTACGCGTCTAGTCTGTTCAACATGATGCGCAATACCGGGGCGGCAATCGGCATCTCATTTTTGACCGCGCTGTTCATCGACCAGCAGCAAACTCATCAGTCGCGCCTGGTCGAGCACTTCTCCGTGTTTGACGCCTGGCGGATGGGGGAGCAGTCGCCGCGCATGCCGGGTGCTCCGGCCTTTGCCATTAGCCGGCTGCAGATGGGTCACAAGGAAGGGCTGGCGATGGTTTACGGGATAATCCAGTCGCAAGCCGCGGTGCTGGCGTTCAACGATATCTACCGGATGCTCGCCGTGTGGTTGCTCGCAATGATCCCGCTCTACTTCCTGCTGCGCAAGGCTCCCATGTCGGTGGGAGCGGAATCGGGCCATTGACGTCATTGTGCGGGGGCGGGATATTATCGCTCGCATTAGCCTTCAAGGTGGCAGGACGGTGGAAGTGCATTCGCTCCAGCGCGCGGTGAGAGGGAGACGGCCGATTGCCCTGGCGCTTTGGCCCTTGCTTCTGAGTGCCTGCTCGGCGGGTGCACCGACCGCCGCGAATCCGCCTGGAATACCGGTTTCCAGATTCGAACAGCAGCTTTCCGACTCATGCGGGCAGCCGGTAATTTACCCGATCAGCGCCAGGTGTGTGTCAATGATGGGGTCGGTGGGACCGCTGCTGCAGCGCCGCAGCGACATGGTGATGGCGATTTGGCGCAGTTGTCCGAACGAAAATCCCTGCTACCGGATAGCCACGACCGAGCCGGCTTGCACCGGGCAACCGGCGGGGGGACCGGTGGCGGCCGCGCAGCCGGTCAACTACGCCGACGGCGCCAAATCATGCAAGGAAGCCCAGGAGGCGAATCATTCGTGCGCGGCGTTGCTCAACGATCCGGTTTACTCGGGCTACATCAATCAGAACGGAGCGCCGCAGGATCCCAATGAATGTCAGCGGGCAAAGGGCGCACTGCTCAATCTTGACCAGGAAGTCGACCGGATGAGCCTGCGCATCAAGTGGTACCGGGTTTTTGCCTCGCAAGGCTTCTAGCAGGAGGAATCGATATTATTCTTATGAGACGCAATCTGCTCGTGTGCTGGCCGTGCGCCTTGATACTGACCGCCTTCATCAACTGTCTTGGCCTGACCGCGGCCGGTGCGCAACAGACGGCCGCGCCGGCCGGCTTCACCGGCCTCTGGGCGGGCACGATTCACGTTGTTCCATGCCTGGCTTTGCGCGACTCTCATCGATGCGGCGCCGTCAACAAGGTAACCTTCACGATCATAGACGACGGCTCCAAGGTCAGCGGCCATTACACTTGCGCGATTGGCAACCAGATTTGCCGCAACGGCAATGCCGACAACACCGGCAAAATCGTGTCGGGAAGAGCCAGCAGCAACAGCATCCGGTTCACCGTCATAGTCCCGGCCGATGTTTCCAGTTGTAATTACACTGGCACCAGCCCGTCGCCGGGTCAGATGAGAGGCGGCTACACCTGTTACGAAGGCGGCGGCCTGATCGAACAGGGCAACTTTGAAGTCACTCGCGAGGGCGGCTGAGCGCCTGCCGCAACAGTCACGGAGGTCAATATGACCGGGCAGCTCAAATTGCAGGGGCCTGTCGCCGGTAACCCGGTAATCCAATTGGGAGCATATCAACTGGGCCCGCTGGGTTACGTGATGGAGGAGTATTTCCTCTCGGGCACGGCGGCGTCCTACAGTCAGGCGGGCGAGCGGGGCGGCGACGGGAAGTGGCAGGTAAAGCCGGCCCAAACCGCTCCCTTCACCACACGCCTGGTCGTATGCAGACCCGCCGACGCGTCGCGCTTTAATGGCACAGTGCTGGTCGAATGGCTCAACGTCAGCGGCGGGTTGGACGCGCCGCCCGACTGGTACATGATGCATCGCCACATTCTCCGCGAGGGCATGGCCTGGGTGGGGGTTTCTGCACAGATAGTGGGTATCGAGGGCGGCGCAGCACTGGGGCCCGGCATACCGCTCAAGCAGGCCAACCAACAACGCTATGCGTTACTGTCGCATCCGGGCGACGCCTACGCCTTCGATATTTTCACGCACGCGGGACGTGCGGTGCGCGCCGCGGCAGGCAGCGGAATCCTGGGACCGCTCGCGGCACAGCGGATTATCGCCGCCGGCGCCTCGCAGTCCGCAATCTTTCTGGTGACCTATGTCAATGCGATCGATCATTCGGCCCGACTCTACGACGGCTTCCTGATCCATGGCCGCGGCGGCACCGGCGTACCGCTAAGCGGCAACTTCCTGAGCGGACGCAGCAGCGTCAACCTGACCGGCAGCGAGCCGCTTTTTGCCGGCGCAGACCATATCCGCGCCGATGTGCGCGTACCGGTGCTGACCATCCAAAGCGAGACCGACGTGATTAAGCTCGGCGGCATCGGAGCGCGCCAGCCTGACTCCGACCGCATCCGGTTGTGGGAAGTGGCGGGCGCGGCGCACTTCGACGCTTATGGGCTGATCGCATCGCAGCTTGATGACGGCAGCTTGTCTCCTGCGCGGTTCGCCGAGCTTAACGCTCCCATCAGCGAAATCGTTGGGATGCCAACCGATGCGCCAATCAACGCCGGACCGCAGTTTCATTATGTAATCCAGGCCGCGCTGGCTGCCCTTGAGCGATGGGTCGGACAGGGAACGCTGCCGCCGCCAGCGCCCCGGTTGGAAGACGGAGCGCAGCCTTTGCGCCTGGCGCTCGACGAGCATGGCAACGCCAAAGGCGGTATTCGCACTCCGTGGGTGGACGCGCCCACCGCCGCGCTTTCCGGCCTGGGACAGGGAGGCGGAGGTTTCGGCTTTCTGTTCGGCACGACGCGCCCATTTGACGACGCGAAGCTGGCTTCGATGTATCCGGGCGGACGCCGCGAATACCTGGCCAGGTTCGAGGGGTCGGCGCAGAGCGCGGTCCGCGCCGGTTTCCTGCTGGCATCGGATCTCGAAGAGATCAAGGCGCTGGCCGCCGCGGCGTGCCCAATGCGCTGAGGACGGAACACAAACGCACCTCTTTGACGCCCTCCGCGCGTCGAAGCAAAGCAGAGAAAACCACGGGCGGTTGTCAAGTCCCTGCGCCCTCAGAGACGAAAAAAGTTTACTTGATCCGTTTTGTAAGCGCGGCGTATCTTGCCAGCAATGAGAGCGACGCCGGCTTAGGCACGTCCGGCGGAATGAAAAAGTCAGATTCAGATGCGCGCGCAGTCACAAACGGAGTTCCTCCATCTTCCCTTCCAGGAGAAGCTTGAATTTCTCTACGGTCTGCCGGCGCGCCAAAAACGTGACTTGATCTTGTCCGCGCCCGAGGCGGAGCGACTGGTCCAGTCCTTCGCACCGGAAACACTCTTTTTCACTTTGAAGGAAATCGGCAGCAGCGACGCCGGAGATCTGCTTTCGATGGCGGCACCCGAACAGGTCAAAGGACTGTTCGACCTCGACTGCTGGACCAAGGACCGTGTCAACTTCGCGCGCATCCGCGAATGGGTGGAGGCGATGTCCGAGGCGGGCCGCCGCCGCGCAGCCGAAGCGCTGATGGAACTCGATATCGAACTGGTGACACTGCTGATGCGCCGCTATCTGAAAGTGTACCGGCTCGATGAAGTGCAAGCCGCGCTGGACGTGCCCTCAAACCGAGTGATCCAGTTCGACGAGCATTACGCGGTTGAGTTCATCCGCTACGACAATATCCTGCCCTTTCTCCAGGAAATCCTCGAAGAGATGTTCGAGCGCGATTACGACTACTTCAGCAGCCTGATGGACGAGGTTTACTGGGGTGTGGACGCCGAGCTGGAAGAGCAGGCGTACCAGTACCGAATTGCGCGGCTCAATGACCGCGGATTCCCCGATTTCTTCGAGGCGCAAAGCGTCTTCGGCTACCTCAACCCGAGGCAATTCGACGAAATTCGCCGCACCTGTGTGCCACCCAATCGCGAAGACGGGCTGGAAGAAAATATCCAGGTCGAGATGGCGGTGATGCCACCCGGCGCCGATTCTTCGCTGTTCAACGCTGCGCTGACCGCGGGCTTTGCGGCGCAGGGCAAACGGCAAATCCGCAGCGAGATGGCGCTGGTGGCGAATCAGGTGCTGGTGGCGCGCGCCACCGACTTCGGCGACCCCGACGGCGTCCGCGACACTATCGAACTGACCCATCATTACCTGAACCTTGGACTCGAACACCTGGCCGGCGGCGACCTCAAGACCGCAATCGAGTACCTGCGCGATACTCATCTCAAACTGCTGTTGCGGCTCGGCGTCAGTTTGACCATCGATCTGCGCAAGCGTGCCGAGGAACTGGTAATGAGCCTGGGCTTCGCGCCCAAGAAGGTGCGTTCGATTTCCTACCTGGATTCGCCATATCGTGAGGCGCTGGAAGGTTTCCTGATGACTGCGCCCCGCTTTTACGAAGGGCTGGATCGCCAGCCATCGGTGTCGTTGCGCGATTTCAAGGAGATGCGCGACCTGCACATTGCTTACGGCGTGCTGGCGCAGCTCGAAGCGATGCCGCCGCTGTTTGCCGGGCTGATCGAACTCGATATCAGGTCGGCGGTCTTTCGCGGACAGATGGCCGGGCGGGAGATTCGGCTGAGCCAGATACTGTTGACCGCGTTGGTCAATCTGGCGTTGGACGGCAGGTTGGCGCTGACCCCGATTGGCGCCTCGCGGCTGTCCCAAGTGCGCCGCAATCTGTTAACCGCTGATACGCCGGCGCGATTGACCGAAGGCTTTCGCCAGATGGCTGCCGACACGCTCAGCCGGCGGCTGGACGAAGCGCCGCTGAAGCGGGTCGAGGACTTCGTGCGCTCCTGCCTGAATATGCTCGAAGAAGAGTTCTCGGAACTGGAGTCCGGCGCTCCTATCGATCCGCGTTACATCAGCAGTATCCTGCTGCGCTCGGACTGAGCTTGTTCTTCCGCAATCCTGAAGCAGAAATAGAACCGCTACAGCGGCCCGCCACGAACAAGCAATTTGTCTGCTGTCTTCGTTAGCACCGGCCATCGTGCCGCTTTTTGCTGCCGGCTCAAACAAAAACTACTGCGCCGCTTCCGTGCGCAGTGTGACGTTGCGGATTTGGCCGTCGCGCTCTACCGTCAGCGTAATCGGATGACCCTGCCCCAGGCGCGCCATGCTCTGCTTGAATTCGGTCAAGGTATGCACCTGGCTCTCTCCAACCCGCGTGATCACGTCGCCGCGAGCAAGTCCGGCGCGGCCTGCCGTGCCTGATACGTCCGCAACCAGCAGTCCGCTTCCGGGCTTGGCTGCGAAGTACTCGGCCATATCGGGCGAGAGTTCCTGGACGGTCAGACCTAGACCGTGGGCCGCGACCGGAACAGCGCCATCGGCCTTCACGTCGGCGGTGCCGCTCTCAAACAACCGCACCTGCACATAGATCGGGGCGTTGGTGGCCAGCGCAACCGCGATCGCGTCGCTGGGCCGGCTGTCCACATGATGCCGTCCATGATCCAGGAAGATGGTCGCGTAGTAAGTCTCCTCGCGCAGATCGTTGACCTCGACGCGGTCAACGCGATTGCCCGTGACTTGGAGCAGGTTGCGGATCAGGTCGTAGGTAAGCGGGCGGCCCGGATTGAGTCCATGCAATTGCATCGCGATTCCCTGTGCCTCGTTCTCGCCGATCATGATCGGAAGCACATGATCGCCGGAGGAATCCTCCAGCAACACGAACGGCATTCCCTGCTTGTCGACGCCAACGCTGGCGACTTCGACCTTTACCTGGCTGGCGTCAGGTGCGCTATTGGAGGCACATCCCGCCGCAATCACCAATGCCGCACATAGTGCCGTCAACGATAAGACTGGCCCGCCGACTGACTTGCGCATCTTGCGACTCCTGATGATGCGGAAATTCGGTTTGCAACCCGGTATCTTCACGCTGCCTCCGTGGGGCGAAAATCGCGCGCAACCAGGTACAGCTCACGCGAGCCGGGCCGGGTCGCCGCGGTGCGCACGATATCAACGGTGCGGAAACGGGCGTGGAACGCGGCCAGGGTCTGCGCAAAATCTCCGCTCATGAATGCTTTCGCGATCATGGCACCGCCCGGCTTGAGCATTTCGTCTGCGCTTTGCAGGGCGAGGTTCAGCAACTCCTCGCAGCGCGCCTCATCGCGAATCTTGATTCCGCTAAGCTTGGGCGCCATATCCGAAATGATCAGATTCGCGCGCCCGCCCAAGCGACCAAGCGCGTCGCGCCGCACCGCGGGATCGGCCACGTCACCGGTCAACACTGAAACTTTGGGCGAGATGGGCGGACATGGAACCAGGTCAACGCCGACAATTCTGGCCTCACCTGTCGTCATCCGGGCAAGCATAGCCAGCCATCCGCCCGGCGCGCATCCGAGGTCCAGCACGCGCATGCGCGGGTGCAGCAAACGATGACGCTCGAGCAGTTCGCTCAATTTGAAAGCGGCGCGAGAAGGCAGCCCTTGTTCACGCGCGCGTTTGAAGTACTTGTCCCGCGGCTGGTAGTGGGCCATCAATCACTCTTGGACGCGGAAATTGCAACAATTGCGACGGCTCGGCTTTATGCGGCCGCGCAAAGCAGCTATCCTTATCTCTTCACCTTCCATATGTATTATTACCGGCTGCGGGTTTGATGGTTCCAGTAAAACTTGACGATCTGAATCCCGCTCAATATGAAGCGGTGACTGCCGGCGACGGTCCAATCCTGATTCTGGCCGGAGCCGGATCGGGTAAAACCCGAGTCCTTACCTATCGTATCGCGCACCTTCTGACCGCGCGCAACCTGGCGCCGGAGGAACTGCTTGCCGTGACCTTTACCAACAAGGCCGCGGCGGAGATGCGCGAGCGTTTGCAGACGCTGCTGGGCACGCACTCCTCGCGGCTGTGGATTTCTACTTTCCATTCGGCCTGCGCGCGAATTCTGCGTCAGGATATCGAGCGCCTGGGCTACCGGCGCAACTTCACCGTGTTCGACGAGTCCGATTCCGCCGCCACGCTGGCCCGCGCGATCGAAGCGGCCAATCTGCCGGGTGCGCCCAACCTGGGAGTGCTCCGGGTGCGAATCGATCAGGCCAAGAACGAGGGCCTGACGCCGGCGGATCTGGCGGGCGCCACCAGTCAAAACGACGCCGCCATTGCCGAAATCTACCGCCTCTACCAGCAGCGTTTGCGCGAACTTAACGCGCTGGATTTTGGCGACCTGCTGTTGCTGGCGCGTGAGCTTTTCGAATCGCATCCCGATGTGCTCGATCGATGGCGCCAGCGCTTCAATTATCTGCTGGTGGACGAATACCAGGACACCAATCACGTCCAATACCTGCTGCTGCGCGCGTTGGCGGCGGGCAACAACAATATCTGCGTCGTGGGCGATGAGGACCAGTCCATCTATCGATGGCGCGGAGCGGATATCCGCAACATCCTGGAGTTCGAGCGCGATTTTCCCGCCGCGCGCATCTTCAAGCTGGAGCAAAACTACCGCTCCACCAAGACCATCCTGGCCGCGGCGCACACCCTGATCGTCCACAACACCGAGCGCAAGGAAAAGGAGCTCTGGACCAACAACGACCCCGGCGACCAAATCACCTGCTACACCGGCAACACTGAGCGCGACGAGGCAGATTTTATCGGCCGCGAGATTGCGCAGCTGTGCGAGGCGTCGCACAAGCCCTCGGACGTAGTGGTCTTCTATCGCACCAACGCGCAAAGCCGGGTGATTGAAGAAGCCCTGGTGCGCCGGCGCATCCCCTACTACGTGGTAGGTGGGTTGCGCTTCTACGATCAACGCGAAATCAAGGACCTGCTCGCCTACCTGCGCGTGGTATCCAATCCCGCCGACGCCGTGAGCTTGACCCGTATGATCGGCACGCCGCCGCGCGGAATCGGCGCGCGCAGTATCGAGGCGATGGAAGCGAGGTCTGCACGTGAGCGTATGAGCCTGTTCGACGCGCTGGGACGGGCGGAGACGGAATCGTCGATTGCGCTGCGGATTTCGCGCCAGATAACCGCGCTGCACCAATGGCTGCGCGGTTTGATCGAGCGGGCGCCGGCGATGAATGTTCATGCGATACTTGAAGAAGTGATCGATACCAGCGGCTTCGTGGCCTACCTGGAGGGTTTGACCGACGGCGCGTCGCGGCGCGAGAGCGTGGCCGAACTGTTGTCGGCGGCGTCCGCGTTCGACGCTGAGTTTGGCGGTCCCGGCGGTCTGGGTGAGTTTCTGGAGCGGGTCGCACTGGTCAACGACGCTGACCAGGTGGCGGAAAAAGGCGGCAGTGTCGCGCTGATGACGCTGCATACATCCAAGGGCCTTGAATATCCGGTGGTGTTTATCGCTGGAATGGAAGAGGGGCTTTTCCCCCATAGCCGCGCGGAGGGAAACAGCGACATAGAAGAGGAACGCCGCCTGCTGTATGTCGGGATGACTCGGGCACGGCGCCTGCTCTACCTGACCAACACGCTCAACCGCGAATTGTATGGCAGACGCCAGGAATCCCGCCCGTCACGTTTTTTGGCCGAGATCGATCCTGGTTTGATCCGCCATGCCGGGCCGCCGCCGCGCAACGAACCCATCCGCATGCCGGCCGAGCCCTACATCGACTATTCCGAAAGCCAACTGGCCGAACACGAAAGCAACGGCGAGATCGGCGTGGGCGCGCGCGTGGAGCATCCAACCTTCGGCGCGGGTGTGGTACGCCGGCGGGAGGGACGGGGCGAAGGCACGAAGGCGTGGGTGCACTTCGATCGAGTCGGAACCAAGCTGCTAATGCTGAAATTTGCGAAACTCCGCCTCATTGCCCAGTAGGACGGCCTCATTTATCATTTTTAGGGGTGAGATGATGATTACCTTGCATCGATGGATCGAACCTGGGCGTTGGGTCCGGAACATCTCGGAGCGCCCGCTAAGCGCGATGCTTGGTTTGGTCGCTTGCGTCGCGATGCTGTTCGCGATGATGGTGCCAGGCGCCTTCGGCTGGAGCGAGGATGATTTTGCCCATCGACCGCTGGTTGCCTATCCGGTGCCGCCCGGCCGCGATGACATCATCGGCGAAATCCTCACCTACAAGATTAAGAAAGGCGACACTTTGCTCGATATTGGCCGCTACTACGACCTGTCGGGCAAGGAAGTCTCCGACGCCAACGGTCGCCTCGACTGGTGGCTGCCTCCTCCCGGGCGCGAAATCATTCTACCAACCCAGCATATCCTGCCCGTTAGCAAGCGTCAGGGGATAGTGATGAACATCCCCGAGATGCGCATTTACTATTATCCGACGGCCGTCATCATCAAGGGCAAGGGCAAGCACAAGACCGTGGTCACAACGGCGGACACGTCGCGCGTCGTTTACACATTTCCCGTCGGCTTGGGACGATTTGACTGGAAAACGCCGGTTGGTCCTTTCCGGGTTCGCGGCAAGACCAAGGATCCAACCTGGGTCGTGCCCGACGATATTTACCAGGAGCACCTGGAGCGCGACGGCGAAGCCGAGCACATGATTCCGGGCGGCGACCCTGACAATCCGCTGGGAAAGTATCGGATCGAGTTGAGCCTGCCCGAGTACGGGATTCACGGAACGAACGTACCGTGGGGCGTTGGAATGAACGTCAGTCACGGGTGCGTGCGCATGTACCCCGAAGACATCGACGTACTATTTCACATGGTGCGGGTCGGGATGCCCGGCGAGTTCGTGTACGAGCCCATCAAATTCGGATGGCGCGCCAACCGGCTATACGTCGAAGTGCATGACGACGTCTACGGCATGTACCCGGGACTGTGGAACCACGCCACCAAGGTGGTTGCGCAAGAGGGCTTGCAGGACCAGGTGGACATGACGGCGCTGCAGAAGGCCGTGATCGACAAGACCGGTGTTCCAACCTTTGTCGGACACAACGAGGAAGCCTCCACGTCGTCCTCGTAGCCACCGGAAGAATCAAAACACCCTGACCTAGACCTTCTCCGTAGTCAGGAGGGCGCCTCATCCGTTTCCGAGAGGGGTGGCGTTCCTGTTCTCCATTGTTGTGTGACAGACCGGCAACCCTTTTTCGCATCCCTCACTTTCCTCAGAGTCACATCGAGGCGGATCGCAAAAAATTTCGCGATGCTCCCTCATGGCGTGTGCTTTACTTGAATGTAAACCCGACGGCTATTTCGTTCACGGGCCGTCGATCTTGAAGCCTGATGGATATTAGTGGTGATGTTTCGAAACCTTCCAATCTTGTTTCCACGCTTTTGGCAGAGGGTGCACTCGTCGCAAAATCGGCCCACCTGCGTTATGTGAGCGATCGCCGGCCCGGCATTACGCGGGAGCGCATTGCCAGCGGCTTTATTTACAAGAACCCGGATGGAAGCGTTATCGAGGACGCGGACGAACTTGCCCGCTTTCGAGCGCTTGCCGTGCCGCCCGCCTGGGAGGACGTGTGGATCGGCCCGCTTCACAACGGCCACATCCAGGCGGTTGGGCGCGACGCCCGCGGCCGCAAGCAATACCGTTATCATCCCAAGTGGCGCGCGGTGCGCGACCAGACCAAGTACCAGCATCTGCTGGTCTTCGGACAGGCGCTGCCCTCAATCCGCGCGCGCGTCGAAGCCGATCTATCCAAGCCGGGTTTGCCGCGCGACAAGGTGCTGGCTGCCGTGGTGCGATTGATGGAAATGACACTGGCGCGTGTGGGCAATCCGGAATACGCGCGTCAAAACCAGACCTTCGGCCTTACCACCTTGCAGAATCGCCACGTACGCATCGCACATGGAGAAATTCTCCTGGATTTCCGCGCCAAGCACGGCATTCGTCATCGCAGCGTGGTGCGCGATCGGAAGCTCGCCCGCATCCTCAAGAACTGCCGCGACTTGCCTGGCTCCGTGTTGTTTCAGTACATCGACGAGGAAGGCGAGACACGCAGCATCGAATCGGGCGACGTTAATGACTATCTGCGCGAGATCTCGGGCCGTGAGTTGACCGCAAAAGACTTTCGCACCTGGGCGGCGACAAACCTGGCGGTGCTGGCGCTTTCGGTGCTCGCGGAAGAGAAACCCACCAAGAAGGGCACGTTGACGGTCATCAAGCAGGTCGCGGAACAGCTCGGCAACACTCCGGCGGTCTGCCGCAAATGCTACATTCATCCCGCGGTATTCGAAGGCTACCTCACCGGCACGTTAAAGGTGAAGGCTACGGTAGAAGACCTCGATGAATTTCCGGCCGGGGTCTGGGAGTTGGAGCGCCAGGTAATGCGATTCCTCAAAAGCCTCGCGCAGCCCAACGCCGACGATGGCCGCGGTCCAACGCACTCGCGCAGTTCATCGCGCCCACGAAAGCGGACGCGTAGAACCGGGAATCAAGCGCACTGACATCGAGCAAGCCTGGGCCCTGGTTCGACCGCCTATCCCTCTGGTACGGAAGATTGTGAGAGCTAACAAGGAGGGCTGTTGGGAGAGTCACGCGAGGAGTGCCGCGCTTGCCGTGCGCCGCTTCGCATGGCGATACTGCCCACGGCTGGAGGAAGCAAATGGCAACAACAAACCCGACGCGTCGTACGGTTGCGCCCTTGCTGGCGGAAGAGGTGCCCACCCGCGAAGCGATCATCAAGGTGCTCGAACAGGCCGGCATTGACACGATCTTCGGAATGCCCGGCGGCAACATGGGCGTCCTGTACAACGCCCTGTACGACCATCGCGATACCATCCGCTGTGTGCTGGTACGCGAAGAAGCGCGCGCGGGCGTAATGGCCGAAGTGTACGGCCGTCTCACCGGCAGGCCCGGTGTGGCGCTGGGCCAGGCCGCCTTCATCGCCAACGTAAGCATGGGCGCGATCGAGGCTCATCTCTCCAGTTCGCCGATGCTGATCCTCACCGACCTGAGCGACAACTCGCCCTTCTCACAGCATGGCCCCTATCAGTCAGGCGCCGGCGAATACGGGAGTTGGGACGCGCCACGGCTATTCTCCGCAATCACCAAGATGACGATGGTGGCGAACAGCCCGTCGCATGCGGTGCAATGTACCCAGCTTGCAATCAAGCACGCGTTAAGCGGCCAGCCCGGACCGGTCGCGGTGCTCTACCACAGCCAGTCGCTGCGCGGCAAAGTCGGACCCGACACACGCCCTGCCCTGTATTCGCTCGACCCCTACCTGCCCAACCCCGCGCCCCCCGCCGATTCAGCCGCGGTCTTGGAGGCGGCTCGTATCCTGGCCGGCGCCGAGCGCCCGCTGATAATCGCCGGCAACGGCGTGCGGCTCAGCCACGCATGGCAGCAATTGATAACGGCCGCCGAAGCCTTGGGCGCGCCCGTCACCACAACCGGCGGCGGCAAAGGCACCTTCGCCGAAACCCATGATCTCGCGCTTGGGGTGTGCGGCAACTTTGGCACGTCGGTAGCCAACGCCGAGATTCCGCAAGCCGACGTGATCCTGGCGGTAGGCTCCAAACTGGCCGCCACTGACTTCGCCAACGAAAATCCCAAGCTGTTCGATCCGCAACGCCAGATCCTGATCCAGATCGATATCGAGCCGAAAAACGCCTCGTGGGTATTCCCGGCCGCGATCAATCTAATCGGCGACGCGAGTACGGTTCTGTCCCAACTCATCGAAGCGCTGAAATCCGCGGGGGCAATATCGCCGCAGAGAAGCGAATTGGGCCGGCGGCGCTTGCATGCGGCGCGCCAGCAACACGGTTTCTTCAACGCGCCCCAGCTCAACTCCGACGCAGTTCCAATCCTGCCGCAGCGGGCAATCAAGGAAGTTCAGCGCGCCGTGCCCAACGACGCGATGGTATGCTGCGACGCGGGCGAAAACCGCATTTTCATGGCGCACTACTTCCAGACCAAGGCGCCCGACACCTATCTGCAACCTGCCGGAGTCGGCGGCATGGGCTATGCGATTCCCGCCGCGATGGCCGCGAAGCTGGCAAATCCAAACCGCCCAGCGGTAGCAGTGTGCGGCGACGGCGGTTTTGCAATCGGAATGAACGGCCTGATGACCGCGCTGGACGAGGACATCCCAATCACGGTCGTGGTGCTGAACAACGGCGCCCTCGGATGGGTTCGTCACGGACAGCGCGAGCGTAACATCGCCTGCGACTTCGGCAACTTCGACCACGCTGCGATCGCCCGCAGCATGGGATGCGACGCGGCGCGCGTCGAGCGCCCAAACGAACTTGGCCCCGCGCTGAAGCAAGCAATATCCTCCACCAAACCCACTGTGGTAGAAGTGCGCACCTCGCTCGACGAGTCGTTTATGCGCGTGACGTCCCCGCTGGTAGGCGGCTGAAGGGATCTTTCGCAGCGCTATAACCTAACGCAACTTCGGTGGCCCTTGCAGTGGTCTCTTAACCGGCGCCGCGATAGCAATACTCGCGCGACCCGGGGCTTGCTTGGTCCAGAGATCGATCACCGGGGAGGATTGCCGGTTCAACGCTGCCAGAGAATCTCAGCCGCTTCGAGAGGGATCGCGGCCTCTGGATGCCGCGGTATTATGCGCGCCGTGTAGTCGCTGGCTGGCCGATCCGCCTTCACTTGGCCCGTGTAGGTCCATCCTTTCGTCGCGCCCACCAGGGGCGCGCCCCGCACGAGCCGACAACGCTGCCCGTCGCCGCCATGTTGATCGTCGGCGTATAGCTCAACCTCGACCGAATCCGCGTCGAGGTCGTTTAGGTAAGCATGCACCTGGAAATGATGGGCGCCATTCACCGTTTCAACGTGGATGTCGCCGAAGCGCAGCGCCCTCCAATGGCGTTTGAGCTGGTCCTGCCAGCGCACCAGTTCTTTGCCTATCGCGCCGTGCTCGGAAGCGCGCTTGCAATAGGCCTTTGCGCCCGGCAGGTAGTAGTTTTCCGTATACTCGCGCAACGCCCGGTTTACCGAGAATTGCGGCGTCAGGCGAGCCATGCTTTCGCGCATCTTCGCCACCCAGGCGACAGGCATCCCGGCGGCGTCGCGATCGTAAAAAGACGGAATCACTTCACGCTCCAACAAAGTGTAGAGCTGCTCCGCCTCATGGGCATCCCAGGCCGGATCTTCGCCGTGATCCTGTCCATCGCCCAGCGCCCATCCGACTTCGGACGCGTAGGCCTCGGCCCACCACCCGTCCAGCTCGGAGAGATTCAGTCCGCCATTGACCAGCACCTTCATACCGCTGGTCCCGCAAGCCTCCCACGGCCGGCGCGGATTGTTAATCCACAGGTCCACGCCCTGGACCAGGTGCTCCGCCAGCAACATGTCATAATCGGCCAGAAAGGCCGCATGGGGCCGCACGTCGGGCCGCTGCACGAACTGCATCCACGCTCTCACCATTTCCTGTCCGGCCGTATCCCTTGGATGGGCCTTGCCGGCGATTACGAGCTGAACCGGACGTGATGGATCGGTGAGAATTTTGATTAGCCGCTCGGGGTCGTGGAGCAGCAGGTTGGGACGCTTGTAGGTGGCAAACCGCCGTGCAAATCCGATCGTCAGGCTGTTGGAGTCGAAAATATGCGCTACCCAGTTCTGATCGAGGCTGCCGCGCGCCGCCCGATCGACCACCAGGCGCTGGCGCACGTACTCGACCAACTCGGCGCGATTGGCGCAGCGCATTTTCCACAACTCGGCGCTGGACACGTTGCGGATTGTGTTGCTCAAAGATCCCATCGTACCGCGCCATCGATCCTGGCCGCAGGCCCCCGTCCAGATGTGATCCGCGGCAAGCGAGTCCCAGGTCGGCGTATGTACGCCATTGGTCACGTAGCCAATAGGAACTTCGGAGCGCGGCCATCGCTCAAACAAATCCTGGAAAATGCCCCGGCTGACCTCGCCATGCAACCGGCTGACGGCGTTGACCGCTCCGCTGCCGCGCATCGCCAGCAGCGCCATGTTAAACGGTTCGTTGGAGTCATTCGGGTTTCTGCGGCCCAATGCCAACAGGTCGTTTATCCCGATATGTAGCTGCTGTTCGGCGTAGTGCTTGAGATAGCGTCCGATCATGTCAGGCGTGAAGGCATCGAACCCCGCCGGCACCGGTGTGTGCGTGGTGAATAGATTTCCGGCCCGGGTGACCGCCAGCGACACCGGAAACGGCTGTCCGCTTTCCGCCATGAAACTGCGCGCGCGCTCGAGGACGGCAAAGGCCGCATGACCCTCATTCAGATGGCACACTTCGGGGTTGATCCCCAGTTCGTGCAGGAGACGCCATCCTCCGACTCCAAGGATCAGCTCCTGCTGCAAACGCATTTCGGGACCGCCGCCGTATAATTCGGCGGTCATGCCCCGATAGGCCGGCGGATTTGCCGGATCATTGCTGTCGAGCATGTAGAGCATCACGCGCCCGACTTGCGCCTGCCAGGCGCGCAGCCACAATCTGACGCCGGGCAGATTGACCTGCAGGCGCAACCACTCGCCGTCCTTGTCCCGCACAGCGCTTATCGGCAGCTGGCCTGGATCGTTATAAGGGTAGAGGGCGGTCTGATTACCTTCGGAATCGATAAACTGGCGGAAATAACCCTGTTGATAGAGCAGCCCGACTCCCACCACCGGCACGCCAAGGTCATCCGCAGCCTTGAGCTGGTCGCCCGCCACGTTGCCCAGGCCGCCGGAATAAATAGGCAGCGCCTCGCTCAGACCGAACTCCATGCTGAAGTAGGCGACGCAGGTAAGCGCGGCGTTGGGATGCGATTGCGCAAACCACAACGGCGTATCCAGCCGCCTTTTGCGTTCCTCTACGAGGCCGGCGACCTGGCTGCGAAGCGCGCTGTCCTCAGCCAGCGTCCTGAGTTTGGTACGCGAGACGGTCTGGAGGACCAGCCACGGATTGCGCGTCAGCGTCCACAGTTCAGGTTCCAGCGTCTTCCAGACAGTGTCAGTGCCATGATCCCAGGTATTGCGCAGATCGAGCGCTAACTCGGCCAGATACTCGACACCTTCAAACTTTTGCGGCAGCAGTTCGTAATCCAATTTCGCCAGCGCCTGTAAGTTCATTCGATCACTCTTGCCGCACAGTGCTACTGCAGTGTGTCCGCAAGATGATCGGTTGAAATTGCCCCACCGAACCCGGACCGCAAGCTGCTTTTTTCAGTACCGGGATCAGCCTCTTTTCGCTACCTTTTCGAAAACCTCGGCAATGAGGGCCTGCGCTTCGTCCTGGATGCGCCGCAGATGCTCGGGCCCGTTAAAGCTCTCCGCATAAATCTTGTAAACTTCCTCGGTCCCCGAGGGACGCGCGGCGAACCATCCGGTGTCCGTGGAAACCTTAAGTCCGCCGATCGGCTCGTTGTTGCCGGGCGCGACCGTAAGCGTTGCGCGAATCTTTTCGCCGGCCAATTGATCCGCGTGCAATTGATCGGGAGAAAGCCTGCTCAGGATTTGCTTTTGCTCGGGGCTGCACGGCGCGTCGATGCGCTCGTAGACCGGCGCTCCGAATTCCCTGGTCAATTCTTCGTACAACTCGCCCGGATCGCGCCGGCTACGCGCGGTTATCTCCGCCGCCAAAAGCCCGAGAATCATCCCGTCCTTGTCAGTCGTCCAAACCGACCCGTCCAATCGAACAAAAGACGCGCCCGCACTTTCCTCGCCGCCGAAGCCGAACGATCCATCGCTCAAGCCTTCAACAAACCATTTGAAGCCAACCGGCACCTCAACCAGGCGGCGGCCAAGCTTCGCCGCCACCCGGTCGATAATGCTGCTGCTCACGACTGTCTTGCCGACCGCGGCATCCTTTGCCCATCCGCCCCGATTGCGGAACAGATACTGTATCGCCGCGGCGAGGTAATGGTTGGGATTCATCAGGCCAGCGGTGCGCGTCACGACTCCATGGCGATCGTGATCGGTGTCGTTGGCAAACGCGATATCGAAGCGATCGCGCATCCCGACCAGCTTCGCCATCGCGTACGGCGAGCTGCAATCCATCCGGATCTTGCCGTCCCAATCCAGCGTCATGAAACGGAAGGTTGGATCGACGGCTTCGTTCACTACCCGGATTCCTACCCCGTAATGCTCCGCGATGCGGTCCCAATAATGCACACCGGCTCCGCCCAGCGGATCGACTCCAATCTTGAGCCCGGCGCCGCGGACCGTGTCCATGTCCACCACCTGGCCCAGCTCGCGCACGTAGGCATCTATATAGTCGTAGTCATGGGTGCTCGACGCCTTGAGCGCCTGCGGCAGCGGCATGCGCTTGACGCCGCGCAGTCCCTCCGCCAGCAGGCGATTGGCCTGCTGCTCGATCCACGACGTCACGTGCGTGTCGGCGGGACCGCCATGTGTGGGGTTGTATTTGAACCCGCCATCATTCGGCGGGTTGTGGGACGGCGTGATCACGATACCGTCGGCCAGGCCGCTGCTCCGGCCGCGGTTATGATTGATGATTTCGTGCGAGATCACCGGGGTCGGCGTGTAGCCCCGCTCGCGGTCGATCATGGTCTCTACGCCGTTGGCCGCCAGAACCTCCATCGCGCTGGCAAAAGCCGGCTCCGACAGCGCGTGCGTGTCCATTCCAAGGAACAGCGGCCCGTCGATTCCCTGGCTGCTCCGATACATGCAAATCGCCTGCGTGGTGGCCAGTATGTGCCATTCGTTGAAAGCGGTATCGAAGGCCGACCCGCGATGCCCCGAAGTGCCGAATGCAACACGCTGCGCGGGAATCGACGGATCGGGACGCTCCGCATAGTAGGCGGTAACCAGCCGCGGAACATTTACTAACATCGCCGGCTCGGCCGGCTTTCCAGCCAAGGGAGAAATGTTCATGCTTAAACCGTCGGCAACCAGATTTGTTTAACCTGCCCGATCTGAGGATATGATCGGAATGCTTCCAGTCCAAGCTGTTTTTTTCGAAGCAAAACCTTCGCGGGCGCGCCCTACAATTCCTTGTCGCCGATCGAATCCTTGAGCAGGAACAGATTGGTTAGATCGTAGGTCAAACGCTCTGGCGCCAGCGCGTCCAAGGAATCCAGGTCCCATCCGCCCGGGCGCGTCATGTTGCGGATCACTTCGGGATCTGACCACAACCCGACGTCGTCGTTGCCCACCCAGAACATGCGGCCGTTGACGTTCGCCGCCGCGTCAGTGCACAGCCACACCACCAACGGCGCCACCCGCTCGGGGCCTTCCAACGACTTGATGTGGCCGCGATCGCCCAGCCAATAGCGTCCCAAGGCGTCCATTAGCGGTTGCCATTTCGACACCCGGCCGGAAAAGCGCTGCGCCCCGACGGACCCCGCCCGCGGCCGGATCGCATTGCACCGGATTCCGAAGCGCCCCAGTTCGCGCGCGGCGGCGCGCGTCAATCCAGCCACCCCTTCCTTGGCCGCCGAATAATTCGCCATCGTCGGATGGCCAAGGCCCGATTCCGAACCGGTGTTCACGATCACACCTGCATGCTGGCGCTTGAAATGCGGGATCGCGTGCTTGATCATCAGGAACGTGTTTTTCAGGTTATTGGCCTGAACAAAGTCCCATTGCTGCTCGGTCATGTGCTCCAGCTCTTCGGGCCGCGCCAGACCGGCGTTGTTGATCAGGATGTCGAGGCGCCCGAATTCGCTGACCGCCGTGTTGACCAGATGCGCTGCACCGTCGACCGTGGCGCCATTGGAAGTATCCGCCACCGCTTTACCGCCGGCCTTGCGAATCTCAGCCGCTGTGCGATTGGCCGTAGGCTCGCGCGTTTCGCGTTCGTGACCGATATCGTTGATCACCACGGCGGCGCCCTCGCGCGCCAGCAACAACGCCTCCTCGCGCCCTATTCCCTGTCCCGATCCCGTTACGATCGCAACTTTGCCCGCCAAACGCTGCTTGGCCATCATCGGTCCTCCATTGCTGACTGCGCGCACGTTAAGAAGGACGCGCGCTGCCTGTCAAGGACCGGGCTACAGCCTGTGCAGTACGGCGACATTCGAAATCGTGGTGACGATCGTGATCGGCGCGCTCGATGAGTTGGCGGGATTTTCCGTGTTGACTTTTCCCGATCCGATCGGCGTCAGCTTCCCGGTAGCCTGATTGATCTTGAACTGCGCTACGGTTCCGTTCCTCAGGTTGGCCGCGTAAAGGAAATCGCCCTGGAGGTCGATCGCAACACTCAGCGGATCGCTGAGATTTGCGGACTCCTGGCCGACGAACGTCAAAGCGCCACTTGCGCCGACGGAGAAGATCGAAATCGTGTTCGAAGAACTGTTGGCGGTGTAAAGAAAGGTCCCCTTGGGATGGAGCGCCAACCCAATAGCCTTACCCTTGGCGGGATAATCGGTCGGAGTTTCCGTATTGCAGGTCTCCCCGATAAACCTCGCGATTACGCTCACGTGATGGACAACCTGCAAATCGTCGTCGGTTACATAGATCGAGGGGGCGGACCCGAGTCCTGCGCCCGGATTGTTCTGGACGGCAACCAGTTCCGGTCCCTGACCCTCTGAAGTTCCACCCAGTGCAACGTTGGGTCCCGGATCGAGGGTACCCGTGCTCGTGACGCCATAGGTTGACAAGTTATGGTCGCCCGTGTTTGCGACATAGACGCAGGTTCCTGCGGGGTTGGCCGCGATACCGAATGGCCTCACGCCGGTGGGCGCCGTGCCGTTCGCGGTCAGAACTCCGGTGTGTTGATCCACTGTGTACTGCGATACGACCTGGGCTATGCCGCCGTCGTTGGTGGCGAAAAGGTATTGGCCCTGCTTAGCGAGCGCCACAGCCCGTGGGCCGTTAACAGCCGGAAACGGCCCGTTGTGCGCGAAGATCTGGCCGGAGAAACTTCCGTCGCCGATATCAAAACTCTCGACCTGGTTCGCATCATCGATGGTCGCGTACAAGAATTCATTTGACGGATGCAGCGCCAGCCCGAACACGCGGAATCCGGGTTTGACCGAGACCGGTTCGATCAGCGTCAACGCGCCGCTGGTGGTATCGATCGAGAACACCGAGATACTGCCGTCGCCCGCGTTGGCGACGTAGGCGAACTCGCCGGCAAGTTCGGGGAATCCGTTGGTGGGACCGCATCCGGCGGCAAGCATCATGAAGACTCCCCCGGCGATGGCCGCGATCAAATACAGCGTGCTGACAAAGCACCCAAACACCGGCAAACGTTTCATAGTCGCCACGTCCTTGGACGATTTGATTCAAATCTTAACTCCAAGGAGTTCTAATTGCCAGAATTAGCTTACCGCGAATCGAGAACGCATAAATTCGCTTAGACCGCTGGACTCGGCTTGGAATGTAGAAGGAACGCAGAATTCAGAAGAAGTTGCGCGTATGCAGCGTCTGACCGCCATCTGCCACCACCGCGGCGCCGGTTACAAACGACGCCAGGTCGGAGGCCAGGAACAGCACCACGTTAGCGATCTCCTCCGGTTGACCCAACCTGCCCAGCGGAATCGACTCTTCGGTGGCTTTGCGTGCGTCGGGCCTGCCGAGCATCGTGCGAATCGGCGGAGTGGCGGTGACTCCGGGACACACGCAATTGCATCGAATCCCCTCGCGCGCATATTCCAGCGCTACGACGCGGGTAAAATTAATAACCGCCGCTTTGACCGCGTTATAGGGTGAGTTGTGATAGTCGGCCAGCACGCCCGAAATCGAAGCGGTGTTGACGATTGACCCCGAACCCTGCTTGACCATCACGGCAAGCGCCGCGCGCGTTCCGCGCATCACCGCCGTAATGCCGACGTTGAGATGATGCTGCCAGGTCTCGTCCGCCGTGTCCGCCATCGCGCTGCCGGCGATTCCCTTCGGATACGAGTAGGCGTTGTTGTGCAGAAAATCGAGGCGGCCAAATTTCGAGCACGCCAGATCGACGGCCGCCTGCAGGTCGTTCACTACGGTCACGTCAGCTTTGATCGCCGCGGCCTTGCCGCCCGCCGCCACGATCTCGTCCACCACGGAGCGGGCGCGCGTGCCGCTGTAGTCGGCGACAACCACGCTGCCGCCGCGCTGCGCGAATCCAATCGCAGTTGCGCGCCCGATTCCCGACGCGGCCCCGGTCACCAACCCAACTTTACCGTCGAATCGCATCTAAGAGCTCCGCAAGTAGAGATGCGGAGAGCGGAATGTGCGAAGAGAAGTGAGTAGTAAGAGATTCCGACACCTCGTCAACCGCCCTCCGGCCCTCTCCTGTTTTCTCACTTGTCTCGTTACTTCCAATCCCTAATTCAGGCCATAGAAATTCTTGGCGCCGGCCGCCATTATCGCGGACAGCACCTCGGGCTTGAGCCCCATCTTGCGGATCATGCCCGGCGCGTCGATAAAGCCGTCGGGATGCGGGTAGTCTGTCGCCCACAGGATATGGTCGGGGCCAATATGCTCGGCCAGCAGCTTCAAACTGGTCTCGGTCGGCTCGAAGGATATGAAGCACTGGCGGCGGAACGCGTCGCTGGGGCGCGTGGTTAGCTTGGTGTCGTTAAAGCCGACGTCGTCGAAATGGCGGTCCATCCGATCCAGCCATCCCGTGATCCAGCCTCCACCGGCTTCCAGGAAGGCCACTCGCAGCCGCGGAAACTTGTCGCAGATCCCACACATTAGAAAGCTCATCGCCGCGGCCATCATCTCAAACGTATGCGTGGCGCAGTGCCCGGTTGCCAGCCCGCGAAATCGATCCTCGCCCATCGACGCCATTCCCGACGCTGCGCCACCATGCACCGCGATAGCAAAATCCAAATCCTGCGCCGCCTCCCAAAGCGGATAGAGCTCGGGGTCGTGCAGTGTCCGCTTGCCATACGGATTGGGACGGATGAAGCCGCTGCGGAAGCCCAACTCCTTGACCGCGTAGCGCATCTCCTCGATTGCGCCATCGACCGACGCCATCGGCAGCATCGCGTTGCCGAACAACCGGTCCGGGTAAGCCTTGCAGTAATCAGCGAGCCAGCGGTTATAGGCACGGCAGTCGGCCGCGGCCAGTTCCGCGTCGTCCTCGATACAGGCGATGAACAGCCCGAGGGTGGGATAGAGAAACGCGGCGTCGATTCCCTCCGAGTCCATATCAGGGATGCGGGCGTGAGGATCGAAACCCCCTTTGCGCGCTTCGGCGTAAGTCTTGGGATAGACCTTCCTGCTCTCGCGCGCTCCGAACGCGCCGGACGCGCCGATTCCGCCCGAACCCTCGGGCATCGAGAGGATCTTTCCCGGCTTGATCTGAAGCGTTTCCTTGCCGCGCTTGTTGAGCACGATGTGCGGCGCGCGGTCCCGAAATTTCGGCTCCAGGTAATTCAGCCACAAGTCGGGCGGTTCCAGCACATGTCCATCGGCATCGATTACACTAAGCTCACGAGCCATGATTGGTTCTCCCCGCTGCGGTCAGCCTGCACCAGCAGCCATCGGCCGCAATTAAGTCCACCGCACAATGGCAGGATCTGTCAGCGACCCCGATTTTGCAAGGACACGCCCTACCCGGCTTTGCCGGCGGCACGCTCAACCGGCAGACCGGCATCGAGCCAATCCAGCATCCCGCCCCGCATGTTGTACACATGTTCGAAGCCCAGTCCGGTGAGAATCGCACCGGCGGTCGTACTGCGCACTCCAGCGCGGCAGATCGCGACAACTTCTCCGCCCTTCGATCCGTCGAATTCGGCGGCGCGCGCGGGCAGATCCTTGAGCGGCACCAGGATGCTCCCCGCTATATGACCGAGTTCGCCGTTGTACTCGTCCTCCTCGCGCACATCGAGGAGCAGCGGCGGATTGCCCGACGCGAGCCGTTCGCTCACTTGCGCCGGTGCAAGCTGGCGGACCTGGTTTAACTGGGCAAAGCTCGGAAACTTGATCGAGTCGTCATCGATCGCGGTCTCGTTGGACTGCAAGGCTTCCTGGATCTTGTCGGGCAGGGGAAGATTCAGATTGTTCATGATTTCCACGTAAGCGGCGCGCGACTTGCCCGCCAGCCGCGGGTTTAGCCGTTTTTCCTCGCCGATAGTCGAGCTCGTGTGGCCGCGGTAATCATGCGCCGGAAACACCAGGAGGTTGTCGGGCAGGGCAAACAGCCGCTTCGTGATCGAGTCGTATTCCTCGCCGGGGTCGCCACCGGCAAAGTCGGCGCGTCCGGTGCCGCGAATCATCAACGTGTCCCCGGTGAAGACGCGGTCCGCCGCCCGGATGCTGACAGAATCCGGCGTGTGCCCGGGAGTATGCAGAATTTCCAGGCTCAGCGAACCAACCTCCAGGCGCTGCCCGTCATCGACATGAATATCGACATGTGGCGCCGGCGCCCGCCGATGCATCACCACGCGCGCACCGATGAGATCGCGCAGATCCCAGCATGCCGTGCGATGGTCGGCATGAGTGTGAGTATCGATGATTAGCTCCAGCTTGATGCGATAGTACGCCAGCACGGCCAGGTAGCGATCGCAGCGATCTTTGACCGGATCGATCAACACGCCTAGGCCGCTTTGCTCACAGGCCAGAAGATAGGTCTTGCAACCGCTTCGATTCAATTCATGGAAGAGCATGGAGGCCTCCCGCCGCAATGAACCACCGTATTAGCCTTGCCGATGCCAGACCCGGTGCGATTGCTGCCGCGAAGTGGAGGGAAGACATTACCAGCTTGCGTCAGCGCCGGCGGTGACGCAAAAGCACGCTTTCGGCTTTACTGATTCATCGCAAAGACGACTTGAATAGTATTGTTTTACTCTCGCCGGCGTCAAGCCGCGGCGCCCACGGACCGGCTGTGCAGCGGCATTTGCAGCGGCCGTTACGGCAGCGGAGCTGCGGCTTGCTCCTAAACGCGCGTTCTGAAATAAAATCAAATAGAACCGTCTCAAATCCGGGACCCTAAACGGGCGAAGCGCGCCAATGCCGCTCGCCACCGGGAGGCAGGCCCATGCAATACGATTTGATCATCCGCAACGGCACGGTCGTCGACGGCTCGGGGATGGCGCGTTACCGCGCCGACGTGGGCGTCGCCGGCGGGCGTATCGCCACCATCGGCAAGATCCGCGACCAGGCGGCCGAAGTGATTGACGCCGAAGGTCATATCGTTGCGCCGGGATTTATCGACGCCCATACCCACATGGACGCCCAGGTTTTCTGGGATCCAATCGGCACCTGTTCGTGCTGGCACGGCGTGACCTCGGTGGTGATGGGCAATTGCGGATTCTCGCTGGCGCCCTGCGCGGAGAAGGACAAGCTGCTGGTAATGCGCAATCTGGAGCGCGCCGAGGACATCGCGCCTGAGGCGATGGAGGCCGGGATCAAGTGGTCGTGGGAAACCTTCGCGCAATATCTTGACGCCGTCGACCGCACGCCCAAGGGAATCAACTACGCCGCCTACATGGGCCATTCCGCGTTGCGCACCTACGTGATGGGCGAGCGGGCGTTCACCGATGAAGCCACGCCTGCCGACCTCGAGGCGATGAAGCGCGAAGTGCGTGACGCTATCCGCGCGGGCGCCATCGGCTTTACCACCTCGCGCACCCGCAATCATCAAACCCCCGACCACAAGCCGGTCGCCAGCCGCCTGGCCAACTGGGAAGAGGTCCGGCAACTGGTCGGCGTGATGGGGGAGCTGAACGCGGGCGTGTTCGAAATCGCCGGCGAGGATACCGGGCTTAACCCCGAGCGCATCGGCGACTACCTCGGCCGGCTCAAGGCGCTCGCGGTAGAGAGCGGAGCGCCGGTCACGTTCGGAATGTTCGCCAACCGCAAAGCGCCGGACTACTGGCGGCGTTATTTCAAGCTGGCGGATGAAGCCGCGGAGCTGGGTGGACGGATGTTCGTGCAGATGCTGGCGAAGATAGCCGGCGTCGTGCTGTCCTTTGAAACCCATTTGCCGTTCGACCGGATGCCGGTATGGCGCGATATCCGCAAGCTGCCCCTGGCCGAGCAGGAGGCGGCGCTGCGCAACCCCGAGCTACGCCGCAAACTGGTCGCGGCCGCGCACGAAGAGCAGCGTGAAGAGAGTCGCCGTCCGGTTGGCGCCGAAGCGCGTGTCATGAGCTACCGGCATATGTACCTGATGGACCGCACGCTGCCGCCGTTCAGTTCCATCGCGCAACTGGCCCAGGAACAGGGCAAGGATCCGGTCGATGTAATTATCGACGCCTCCCTGGCCAAAGGCCTCAAGCAGTTCTTCTTCCAGACCATCGCCAACGACGACCTCGACATGGTGCTCGAGATGATGCGCCATCCGCGCGCGGTGCCGACCTTCACCGATTCCGGTGCCCACGTATCGCAACTGATGGACGCGTCGATGCAATCCTTCATGCTCAGCTATTGGGTACGCGAACGGCAGGCGCTAACCCTCGAAGAGGCGGTGCGGATGATAACCTTCGTGCCGGCGTCGCATTGGGGATTCAGCAAACGCGGCCTGCTGCGCGAAGGCTGGGCCGCCGACGTGGCGATCTTCAATCCCGATACAATCATTCCGCAATTGCCGGTGCTGGCCCATGACCTGCCCGCCGGCGCCCGGCGCCTCAAGCAGAAATCCACCGGCATCCTGGCCACGGTGGTCAACGGTAAGGTGCTGATGCGCAACGGCGAGCATACCGGCGCGCTCCCCGGTAAGCTGATCCGCAACCGCCTGGCCGCGAACGGCGCCTGAGAAATCCTATTCGAAGCTACCCGATTTTCTCCCCCTGTCAGGGACCCTGACAGGGGGAGAATCGGACATTGAAGGCCCGGGACGTCGGGATGTACGGGCAGCACACTTTGTTGTAACGTGCGCCCGATGGAAACCGACGTTCTCAATCTTCCACGGATGCGGCGCGAGCGTTACGCCAAGCTGCTGGCCGAGATGGATCGGCGAGGCGTGGGCGCGGCACTGCTGATCATCCCGGGCAATGTCGCGTATGCGAGTGGGGCGCGCAGTGCGATGGCCGACGGGGATCGCGCCAATTACGAGCGCACGGTGGCGATCGCGGTCAAGGGACAGCCTGCACCTCACCTGTTCACCGCTTATCCCGAAGGTGCGCCGCCCGAGCTGCCCGCCGACCATATCCATCCGCCGCTTTATCCCGACCTCGAAGACGGTGTCCCGACGATGGTCAATCGGCTGCGCGACACTGCCGGAGCGCGCTTGAGTGAGGGAGTAGCGATCGACGAATATACCGCCGCGATGTACACCGCCTTGCCCCAGCTTTTGGCGGGCGTGCGGATAGCGGACGCCGCGCCGATGCTGCATTCTGTGCGGATTTGCAAGAGCCAGGATGAGATCGAATGCATCCGGCGGGCGCAGCGAATCAACGAGTTGGCGATGTACGACGTTCAGGCGCAGGCGCGCCCCGGCGCAAAGCAGAACGAGCTGATGGGCCTGTTCCTGCGCCGCATCTTTGAATTGGGCGCCACCGCCAACGTGGTCGATCCCATCTGGCAGCCGATGACGACGGCGCTTAAGTGGGGACCGCACACCACCAACGGCGATATCGCCTTTCCCCTGACTTCGACCGATCGTATCCTGCGCGACGGCGACGTGCTGTGGGTCGATACCGGAATCGCCTACCAGGGCTACGCTTCGGACTTCGGCCGTACCTGGCTGGTCAGCCATCGCCCGCGCCCGAGCCCGCGCCAGCGCGATCAGTTCACCCGTTGGTGCGAGGTCCGCAATGCAGTGCTCGAACTGGTAAAACCCGGCGCGACGGGGCGTTCCTTAACGCGCGCGGCGACAGCCGCGGCTGGCGGCAACAAGCCGTGGATGAAGCATCTTTATCTAATCCATGGAATCGGCACCGACAGTGCTGAGATGCCGCTTATCGGGTCGAATCTCGGCGAAGAATTCGACGACTCGATCGTGCTTGGACCGGGCATGGTTTTGGTAATGGAACCCGCCATCTGGGAGGAAGGCTTCGCCGGCTATCGCTCCGAAGTGATTGCGGCTGTTACTGAAAACGGCTACCACGAGCTGACTGACTATTCCTACTTTCCTTACGAGTGAGCGACATGAGCGAGCTTTATACGGAGCGAAATCCCGGCACGATGGCGCACGAATTCGGCGGCGCAATTGACTTTGAGCGGATGCGTCGGGAGCGGCGCGACCGATGCCTGGCCGAGATGGAGCGCCATCAACTGGACGCACTCATCACCGGGCGCGACGGTAACGGCCGCTATCTTACCGGCGCGCGGCGGTTGTGGATGGGCGGCGGACACGGCTTCGGGCCCTCCTGCGTGCTGGTACGCGAAACGCGCGAGATCTATTTGTTATCAACCTGGGATGACGGGATTCCTCCCGAGATTCCCGTCGATCATCTCTACGCGCTTTCGTTCAACCCGATGGTTTATGGCGAACGGCTCAAGCAGATAGCGCCGCTGGCCAAGGCACGCCGCGTCGGCGTGGACTCGATGAGCCCGCTCTTCGAGGGGCTGATCAAGGCTGCGGCGCCCCAGGCAACGCTGGTTGACGGCGAGGCGGCGATGCGCGCCGCGCGGCGTATCAAGACCGCCGACGAACTCCAATGCATCCGGACTGCCTGTGCAATCGCCGAAGCCGCCTTGAGTGCTTCAATCGATGCCCTGCACCCGGGAGTACGCGAAGCGGAACTATTGGGAACCTTCCAGCAACGGATGTCGGCACTAAATGTTACTGCTCCCGCGATTGAAGGCACTTTTTGCGCCACGCCCCGCACCGCCTCGGGCTCAGCCGCTCCGCCCTTGCGGATGCTACCGGGCGACCGCTCGATTAATGAAGGCGACCTCGTAGTGCTGAGCAGCGGCGTGCTCTACGCGGGATACGAAGGCAGCGTGGGTCGGACCTGGCCCTGCATGGGAGCCGGAAGCCAAATCAAAGCCGCTCAGCGCGCACTGTTCCAGCGATGGAACCAGATATGGGAATCGCTGCGCGGCCAACTGCGTCCCGGCAACAACGGCGCCGCGCTGCGCAAGGCCTACGAGGACACTGGCGAGACCCTGCCGCCTTTTCCTATCGCGAACGGAGTAGGAATGGGCTGGGAGCCGCCGTTAATCGGGACCGCATTGGGTGCCGAAGCGGACGCGAGAGCAATCCTTGCAGCGGGCATGGTCCTGACGGTGCAGGGCTACGTTTGGCAGGAAGGAGTAGGCGGCTACCTGGGCAAAGAAATGGTAGAGATCACCGCCGACGGCTGCGACCTAATCACCCGCCTGGGCCACGGCCCCTTGGCGGAATGATCTGGTGCACAAGAGCACTGGGGGAAAAGCCCTTCCCTGTCCCCTCTCCTAATACTGAGAGGGACAGAGGAGATTACACGGTTCGCTTCGTGCCCCGCGTTCTCTCATAGCCAACGCTAAGCAATCTTGAAGGCACGCGTCTCGTCGATCAACTGTTGAAGCCATTGCATGTAAGGCGTGCCGCCGGTTCCGCGCGGATCCTCCGTTCGGCGGTTGATGTACTCCTGCGCCCATCCGTAATGGATCGAGCGGAATTCCGCCATCGCGTCCAGGATCGCATTGAAGGCTCGTTTTTCCGCCACCTCTCGCACACTCGGCATCGCCTGCACCGCCTCGATAACCTGGCGATGCTCGGCAGGCATGTAGTTGCGCATGTCGGCCAGGTGATTGGTCAGCATCGAGGGTTTGTGCGGGATTTTCATGAACGCAACCAAGGTCGGCATGATGCTGCTCTGCGCCCCGGTTTCGCCGCGGAAATTCATTTGCACAGGAGCGCTGCGCTCGGTGCCCTCACCCTGGTCCACGCCCTCATAGGAAACGTTCTCGAAGAAGCGGATGTACGGCCGGAAGGTCTTGTAATACAGTCGCGGGTCCATCTTTTCCGGTATGCGGCGTAGCACCCGGATCTGATCGTTGACGGCGGCGTCAATTGCCCACAACGCTTCGTTGATGGCAGCACTCCCGCCGCTGCCAAACGCAGCTTGCACATTACCAATAGCGTCGAGTATCCGTGCCGCGTTCGCCTCGATCTCGACGTGCACCAGGATAAACCAGTGCTCGTCGTACAAATGGACGAAGTTCTGGATCGTATCGATATTGCCCAGCGCGATCGGTCCCTCCTTGCGAAAGCGTTTCCAGTTGTACAACGCGTACCCGTCATAGCTGAGGATTGGGGGACGCTTGAGCAGTACGCAGGCGCGAGATAGCGGCGCGGCCAGGTTGGCGGGTAATCGCGTTGCCGGCTCCTCGCCCACCTGATTGACGTAGGCCGACGCGAGAAAACCCATCCGAACGTAATAGAGCCTGAGCAGCGCCAGATCCTTCGACCCGGGGCGACTCTCACGCCAGGGCGGAATCTTCAGCGTTCGTGCATATTGCCGAAATCCGCGATCCTGCAGCAGGCTGGGAAGATCTCGGCCGATTTCATCCAGAACCGAGAACTCCGAATTCGAAGGAAAGGCGGCGAGCGGATCCTGCTCCGGCAGAAATCCTCTCCTGCGCATCGCCGCGCCGACAACCGGGTACGCCGCTCCGCCAGATCCATCCCCGCTCGGCAACCGGTTGCTACGCATCGATGTGGCACTCCTCACGCGGGCTGGGTGCTTTTAAACAGCCCTTCTAGAATGGTAGCCCGCGGGTCCGGCGCCGCGCCAGAAGGAATCTTGCCGCTAATGAACAACAGATTCAGTGTCGCGAATTCGGCCGCGCCGAGCCAGGTCTATTGAAAGGGCATATTGCCGGCGTCTAAAACTACCGGGACGGTATCGCGCAAACTCGGCCCCAACACTGACGGGACGCTAAGCCAATATGAGACCTAACCGAACTTGCAGTGGAATCTTGTCGGCCAGTCTGGTGACGTGGCTGCTCTTGATGCCCCCATTATCCATAAGTCCTGCCGGCAAGACTTCCGTAGATACGGGAGCACCGCTTTCCCGATGGGAGACTTTATCAACCCATGCCGACGACACGGCGTGCCGCAAACATCGGGACAGCTTGCGCGCAGCACTGGCAAAATCCGCGGCGGAAACGCAACCGGTCAAAAAGGATTCCGGCAAGGACGCCGAAAAGAGCAAGGTGGCGTTTGCGACGCTCAGGCAGCGAGCCGCAGCCGCCCGTTGTCTCGCCAGCAGCGATCCACGTCTGCGGGCACCATCCGCCAGTCCCGCCCCAAGGTGAATCGATGGCCCGAAAATTCCTCTCTTCCTTCTGAGGACAACGTCTGGAGCAGCTGCGCCGCTGCTACTTCTGCCGCGTCAGGCTGCCCAGACTGACTCCGCCCGTGGTGTTCACGAACGCCGCCCCGCTGCCCATGTTGAACAGAACCGAAGCCTCGGTAACCGGGCTCCCTGTACACCCCGCGCTGGTCGGGGTCTGCGTTACGTTGATAGTCCCTGTGCCGTCCGAATTTACAGTGTAGGTGCCGCTTAAAACAAAGCCACACACGGCGCCATTTTTGTTCTCGGTCAGCGTCCCCGTGACTTTGCTGACGCCGTCGCTGGCCAAAAGTCCCACTCCGTCCTCAGGCTTCCCGCCTACGCTCTTGCCGGCAAATCTCAGTGAATATGTGCCCTGAAATGACGCAGGCCCGAATCCGGTAGGCGTCGCGCTGGGCGTCGGCGTGGGAGTGGCCGTCGCGGTTGGCGTCGGAGTCTGGGTCTGCGTGGCAGTGGGGGTGAACGTGGCTGTGGCGGTAAACGTGGCGGTGGCGGTAGCTGTCTGCGTGGGAGGAACGGGTGTCAGCGTAGCCGTTGGCGTGACTACCTCGCGCGGGCAACTCCCGCATGGATCGCAGGCGGCGGCCGCGATACTGCACGTCACCAGGAAAAGGATCGCACTAAGCTTACGATTCATCGTGCGAACCAGGTGCGATTTAAGCCTGGACACAACAGCATTACTGCTTGGTTGCGCTTCCGGAGGTTACCTGGAAGCAATCGGTACCGGTCAGGTCGATATGGCTGACGCCGCTCGAGAAGGTAAGTGAACTGTTGCCCAGGGTCGTAGTGCATTGCGGCGGCGAGCCTGAGTTGGGAGTGAAGGTGACGTTGTTGAGCGCTCCCGTGCCGTCGACGTTGAGTGTGTAGGTTCCCCTCAGCGTTCCCGAACAAACGAGTCCGTTGGCGTTGAAAGTTTGCGTTCCGGTCAGGCCGCCCTTGCCGTCGCCGACCAGCGTTCCTTCGATCGCAATTGGCAGCGATACCGCTGTCCATCCCACGCAACCCGGCGTGGGTCCCGTTGGCGGCGGCGTAAAGACGACGGTGCCGCTCACCCCAAAACCCCAGGTGCCGAGGAAATCTGCGGTTGAATACGGCGGCTGCGCCCACCCGGAGCGTGGCGCCAGGAGCAAAGACAACCCAAACTGGAAAACAGCAAAGGTGAAAAAGAGCTTTTTCATACCTTGTCCTATCAAATCTACTGGGGGCGGTATTTAACAGTTGGCGTACGGGGACGGCAAGAGTAACGGCGAAATAATACCAACAATATCAACCCTGCGATCGATCCATAACGGGAAGTGTTTGAACTCTCCTAACGGTTCAATGTACGGAGACGGTCGTAAGTTGATGCTCCATCGCGACGGTCGTTGCGACCAATCGCCCCTGCTCCCCGCCGGCGCTGAGCCATCGGCTGAGATCCGGCGCATAGCAGTATTGAACCATGTCGCGCAGCGGCGTGAGGCTCGGGACCCCATCGGCATCCTGCACGCGTAAGGACTCAAGCCAGTCGGCAAAACGGGCATGCAGGGCGGCCGCCAACGATTCGGGCTCCAGGCCGGCGGCGCTATCCACAGGCCCTGCTGCCGTATCGCGCAGAGCCTGGTTGGCGAGCATGAATCCGACCCGGCGCAGCGAATCGAGCGCATCGACCAGGTTAGCGGCGTCGATTCCGGCGCCGTGTCCCTCGAGTTGAGCGTCGCTGGCAACGCTCAACATCTCGCGCAGCCCCTCAATCAGCGCCATCTGGGCGGCATCGATCTCCGCGGCGGCGCGGTCGCGCCAATGCGCTGCGGATACCAGCGCAATCAGCGCCTCAATCGGAACCTGGAACTGCTCCACCAGCGTGCGGCTGGCGCGCTCGCGCCATACCATCGCAACCGCCGCTCTGACCAACATCCCGAAACTGATGCCCCAGATAGTCCAGATGGAGGCGAAGGCGTCGTTGCGCGGTCCGGGCCCGCTGAACGCGATCACAAACGCAGTTCCTCCAATCGAGAGGTAGGAAAGCAGGCCGCCCCCCTGCCCCACATATGCCATCAACAGCGATCCGGCGAATACCGCGACGACGTAGGAGAACAAGGTCGTGCCGTTGGGAGCGAGCAAGAGAGTGCAAACCGCGGTCAGGGCCATCGCGATAGCCGAGCCGGCCGCGCGAATCGTGAACTTACGAGCGGTGGCGCCATGGCTCGGCGGCCCGCCAATCATCAGCAGCCACAACGCGGCATGCATCGCGGCATTGTTGACAAATAATCCGCTGAGGAACGCGATCGTCATCGCAAGCGTATGGCGCACTGTGTAGCGGATTAGCAACCGATTAAAGATGGGGCGGCGGATGTATTCTTGCAAAACGCCGCCATCCGTGGCGGAAGCTGCCGTGCTCGTCGCGCGGCGCGCATCGAAAGTTTCGGCCTGGCTGCTTTCGGCGTCCGACCCGGGTGGACCGCCAGAAGCGGGCAACTGCGCGGGATCAATCTCGAGAAGCGCGCAGATATTTTCAAGCCGGCCGATGAGAACTGCGAAAAGCCTGCTGCCGGCGGCGCTGGGGTCAGGCGCTCCGCCGAGGTGCTCACGCAGCCGCGCCAGCTCGGCTCGCACAGCCGCGGCATGCGGCTCCTGCGGTGCGGGCCTACTCGCAGTCATCCCCGACACGTAATCGTCCAACATCGCGTCAAGCTCCGCTCCCGCGCGATGCATGCTCCCCCGCGCCACGTCATCGATCGTGCCGCCGCCGAACTCAGACAACAGTTCCGCGATTCGCTCGATCTCGTTATGAATTCGTTCCGCCACCATCACAGCCGCCACGAGCATGCCCGGCACCTGTGCACCGCGGCTGCGGCGTGCCGCAGGCGCAAGCAGCGTGAGGTGATAACCGAGTTTGGAGGCAACAGGACGGTCATCTTCGGGACGCAGGCCGTCCGCGCCCGCCCAGATATCGAGCAGGAGCCTCAGCCGGCGCCGCGAGCGGTCAACCGTATCGGCAAGCGATTCGCTCAAGACCTCCGCGGCCGGCTTTGGCCACAAGACGCTGTTGGCTACATAAAGTATACCGACCGCCACCGCAACGGCGGCAAAGGCTTCCGCGTCGTTCCAGCCAAATCCTCCAGGGTCGAAAAGCACCAGGTAAAATGCGGTAAGAACCGGCACCTGTACCCACACCCACTTCCTGCCGACGCGCGCGTCGCCATAGATCAGATAGCCGCTGACCAGCGACAGCACCGCGAAGATCGACAGGTGCGCAAGCGGCGAGTCCGCCATTGCACCCGCCAACGCCAACCCGACTGCCTGGCAAATGGCAGCACCGAGCAGGAATCTAACGGACGCGGCGAAGCTCATCGCCATCTCGGGCGCTCCCATATTGAACAGGAGCGTCAGTCCCAGCGCGTTGCCGATCTGAAGCGTTGCGGTCAGTCCAGCCCCCAAGGCGGTGAGCAGGCCGATACGAGTGGCCCTGCGCCATCGCTGCGGCGTTGATCCCAACTCCGCGATCAGAGTTCGCACAGTCCTGGTCAATTCGGCGAAGACGCTCGGCTCCCGGGGAACAGAGCCTGGATAATCCAGGGGGTCGGAAAGTGAGGTGGGAGAGTTGTTCAAAGCAAAGCCACCTGCGCGGGCGCGATGCTTGCCTGCCCGCCAACCAAGGCCGCAGTATTCTCAAAAAACCTTATACCAAGTGCAAACCGTTCACATGCCGCCCGCTCATCGGGCTTCCCCAGACATAGTGCCGGCGCCCGCGCCGGCTTTTTGGTGAGGTTATGATGCTAAATCCGTCCGTTAGGAATATCGCCGCGGCCGCCTTGACGGGAGCGCTGATGCTCGCCGGATGCGCCAGCTTTGAGCATCGCCCCGAGGTCGATCCCGACGCTTACGCACCACCCGCGGCCGCACGGGAATGGGCGCCGGCTTCGCAGCGCGCGGCAAGTTTCGACCTGGCCGACGAATTAGGCCCGGTCGGGCAGGAAACGCCGACCGAACGCGGCAAGAAGTATGGGCTGGCCGACCTGATCGATATGAGTTTACGCCGTAATCCCGAAACCCGGCGCACCTGGAACGAAGCGCGCGCGGCGGCGGCCGAGTTTGGCCGCAGCCAAGCCCCCTATTACCCCCTGGTAAATCTCGACAGCGTAAACGGCTATCGCCGAATCCTGGACCTGGTGCCCAACCATTGGGGGATACAAAAGAGCTGGCAAAGCCGCAACCTGCTGTCGGTAAATTATCTGTTGCTCGATTTCGGCCGCCGCAACGCCGCGGCCCGCTCGGCCCAACAAGAACTACTAGCGGCCAATTTTTTGTTCAATCAGAAGATCCAGGATGTAGTCTTTAGCGTGGAGCAGGCCTATTACACGCTCGACGCCGCCAAGGCCGACGTCAGATCGGCTGAAGTGATCGTCAAAATGGCGCAGACGGACAGGATCGCGGCGCGCAAGCGGCTTGACGTGGGCCTCGCCACCAAGCCGCAGTTATTGCTCTCCGAACAGCGCGAAGCGCAGGCTGTGTACGAGCTGCAAAATGCGCGATTGGCGGTAAGCGACGCGCAGGCCCGTCTCGCGGTTGCGGTCGGTGTGGAAGCCAACGCCGCGCCGGACATCGAAAGCCTCGAAGGGCAGCCAATTCCAAAGGCCCTGGGCCTGACGGTGGACGAGATGATCGGCGCCGCCTTGCATCAACGCCCGGACCTGGCGGCCAAGGTTGCGGCGCTGCGGGCCGCCAAGGCGCGAGTCGACGCCGCACGCGCAACTCTCTATCCGACGCTCGACGCCTCCGCTTACTACGGGTTTCATGGCTTCAACTACAACCTGTCCAACCCGCCGACTCTGACTTACTACTCGGGCGTTCCCGAATATGCCGCTCTGGTCATCCTCAAGTGGGACCTATTCACCGGCTTCGAACGGCTTAACTCGATCAAAAAAGCGCAAGCCCAGCGCGACGCGTCGCGCGCCGAGTTGAGGACTCAGGAACTGGATTTGGTGGGCCAGGTGTGGAGTGCATACTTCACGTTCAATACCGCGCTGAGAAAGTACGAATACGCCGTGGCGCTGCTCAAGGCGTCGCAATCGGCTTACGATTCAAACTTGCGCTCCTATCAGCATGGCCTGGCTTCGATCCTGGATTTGCTCTCGGCTGAGCGCGACCTGGCCGGCGCGCGCTACGCGCTGATTCAAAGCAAGGCTGAGGTGCTGATTTCGGCTGCGTCCCTGTCCTACGCGATCGGAGCCGTCCCGGAACAGGCGCGGCCGTGATCCAACGCAACGGAAGTCAGGTCAAGGCCTGCCTTGGCCATCAGCTAAATGGTTTGAATTGATGTTGGGCCGCCCAAAACCCTGGATCGTTACCACCGCGGTTTCACCCATCCGGAAGGGATGATTGGGGTCGCGGTCCTGCAGCGTGATTCGCACCGGGAAGCGTTGCGACAACCGCACCCAGTTAAGCGTCGGGGCGACCCGCGCCAGCCCTTCGACGGTGGCCCCGTTGTCCTGGAAAAGCGCCCATCCTACGCCCTGTACAACTCCGCGAAAGCGATGGTTGCGGTAGCTGATTAGATAGACCTGCGCGGTCATGCCCGGCTCGATGCGGGTCAAAAAGTTCTCGCGAAAATTCGCCATCACGTACCAGGTCCGATTGTCCACCAGGCTCAGCACCTGCTTGCCCTGGTTGGCGTACTCGCCGACCGCGATATTCAGGTTGGTGATATATGCATCGAAGGGCGCCCGCACGTAGCAGTATCCAACATTGAGCTTCGCATCGTAAACGGCGGCCTGGGCAGCCTTGCGCCGCGCGTTAATATCGCCCAACTGTCCCAGTTGATTTTGCGCCTTGGAGACCTCGCTGCGGGCGTTTTCGACCGCGGCCTGCGCCGCGGCCAGCTTGGTGCGCGCGTTGTACACCTGGTCAACGGTAACGAATTGCTCCTTCAGCAGGGGTACCAACCGCGCCAGATACTGTTTGTCGTATTTTGCTTCCGCCTCGAGCTGCGCCTGGCGCGCCCTGGCGGCGTCAATTGCGTTGTCCAGCGCCTTGATATCCAGGTCGGTCAAGTCCAGCCGCGCCTGCGCCATCTGCAGCGCCGCCTGGTAGGGGCGCGGATCGACGATGAACAGCAAATCGCCCTTGCGCACGCGCTGGTTGTCCTGGACGGGCAAGTCGATAATCGGGCCGCTTACGTGGGGCGCTATATGCACGATATTGGCGCGCACGTACGCATCGTCGGTCTGTGGATAAAAGTAATAAAGCCGCGCTACGTAAACTCCCAGTGCCAACGTAACCAGAACAATCAGGATGCCAAGCATGCGCCCCGCCACGCGCACGACGGGATGGTCGCGGCGGACTTCGCGCGGTCTCACCGCCATCGGCGGCACCTCAGGTGCGATTGAAGAAAATTATCCACACGATCAGCGCGAACATCACGGCCAGGCTGGTATAGATGATGGGCGCCGGCCCCAGATACGGATCGAGCCTAGCCAGCACCAGCAACGGGCGGAAGATAGCCGCCAGCACCGCACCGACCAGCAGGCATAACAGCCAGGCGGGAAAGTTGGCGCCGGCGATATTGATCACTGGATCGCATCCAGCTGTTCCCGTCACAAGCGCCGCCACGATAAGCGGCGGCGCCCAGCCGCTGGTTTTCCCCAAGCCTCGCCTCACAGGTTCGCCCAGCGCCAATGATTTCCAAAACCGCTAAGCGCGCGCAACCATGGCGGTACTACGTTGTGGAAGGTTGTCCGGCGCTGTGCTCCCGATAGGCTACATTTACGCCACATCCTGGGCGGCGCTGGCGCCGGCGATACGGCCGAACACAGCGCCGGACATCAGGCCGGAGCCGCCTGGATAATTGTGATGGAACAAGCCGCCAACCATTTCGCCGCAGGTATATAGTCCCCTGATCGGCTCCCAGTCGGTGCCAATCACGGCGGCCCGCTCATTGATCTTCAGGCCGCCGAACGAAAAAGTGATGCCGCCCGTCACGGCGTAAGCGCGAAACGGCGGCGTATCGATTTTTTGCGCCCAGTTGGACTTGCGCAGCGCCAGCCCCTCCGTCGCCATCGCGTCGCGCCCGCCCGGATTGAAGCGCCCATTGCCGGCCGCCGCGTTGTACTCCTTCAGCGTGCGCAACGCAGTTCCTTGATCTACGTCCAGCCGTCGAACCAACTCCCCCAGGTCGCCGGAGATGATCGGCTCGCTGGTCGAGTAGCGCGCTTCCAGCAGTTCGATGACCTTGGCGTCAAAAATCTGGTAGGCGATCCCGCGCGGCTGACTCAGGATCGCTCCGCCGAACCTGGCGTAGGTGAAAAGCGCCTGGTCCTCGCCCTCGTCCACGAAGCGCAATCCCGCCAGGTTGATCATCACACCGTACGGATAGGAAAGCCGGTTTGTCTTGTCGGTCAACTTGCGGTCGCCAAACGGCGGCGCGTGCGCGCTGATTGGCGTCGCATGGCATCCGCTCCACTGCCCCCACGGCATCGCACCAATCTCCAGCGCCATCCGCAGACCGTCACCCTGGTTGAAACGTGTACCGCGCACGCGGGCGTTATCCCACGGACGCCCAAGGTACTGCGCGCGCCAGGCGGCGTTGGCCTCGAACCCGCCGCATCCCAGGATCACCGCTCGAGCCGTAACCTGGTGGACGCCGCTGCGGTCGCGCACCACAACCCCGCACACTCGTCCTCCGCCATCCTGGAGCAGGCGGGTCGCGCCCGCACCGTAACGAATCTCAACGCCCTTGCCTTTCGCCGCCGCAAACCACATCCGCGACAACCCAACGCCTTCATTCACCGCGCGGATTATCGCGCCCTTCGACCATTTGATCGCGCCGTCCACGCGTACTGAACTCAGCGAGATAGCCGGCTCAAACCTGATTCCCTCATGCGCCATCCAGCAGGCTGTGTCGTACGAGTTGGAAATCAGAATCTCGGACAATTCCGGATCGGTGCGCCCCTCCGTCATGCGCGCCAAATCGGCGCGGAAAGCCTCGCCCGGATACGGCTCGATACCTTCCATGAAACCGGCTATGTTCCTGGCCTGAGGCGCCAGGCGCAGGATTTCATCCACGCCTTCAAGGCGCATGCGCAACAGGCCGCCGCTGAAATGCGTATTGCCGCCGCGCAGTTCCTCGGGCGCTTTTTCCAGCACCAGTAGGCGCTGCGCACCGGTGTTGCTGGCCGAGACGCTGGCCGCGAGGGCGGCGTTTCCCGCACCGACCACAATTACGTCATAGTCAACCATTGCGCGATGCGCTCATTTGACTGCGTCAGTTTGGCGAACCGATAATTACACAACACCGCCGGAGTCAGCAAAAATGGCATGGCTGAGCAGCGACGCAAAAGATCTCACCCCGCCTGGAGAGAGGCTTGCCCAACTATGGCGGCAGCCCGGAATCATCGCGATTCCTGGCGCGCATGACGCATTGAGCGCACTGCTCGCCAGGAAGGCCGGCTTCAAGGCACTCTACCTGTCCGGCGCAGCACTCAGCGCGAGCCTCGGACTGCCCGACCTTGGTATCGTCGGCCTCGACGAATTGTGCCTCTTCACTCGCGCGATCTCCCGCGCCAGCGGACTGCCCCTGATTGTCGACGCCGACACCGGCTTCGGTGGAGTGCTCAACGCGATGCGCGCGGTTCGCGAGTTGGAGGACGCGGGCGCTGCCGCGATTCAAATCGAGGACCAGGTGCTGCCGAAGAAATGCGGTCACTTGAACGACAAGCGCCTGGTTGCGCCGCCGGAGATGGCGGCGAAGATCAGCGCCGCGGTCAAGGCTCGCCGCCACGTGCGGATTATCGCCCGCACCGACGCTGCTGCGGGTGAAGGCGTGGACGCCGCGCTGGAGCGGGCCCGTCTTTACCGCGCGGCGGGTGCAGACGCGATATTCCCCGAAGCTCTGACGGACGAGGCGGAGTTCAGGAAGTTTGCCCAGCATTTGGACGTGCCGTTGCTCGCCAACATGACGGAGTTCGGCCGGACACCATACTTGCACGCCCGGCAATTCGAGGAGTTCGGTTTCAAGATGGTAATCTGGCCGGTCTCTTCCCTGCGCGTGGCGGCGAAGGCGGTCGAGCAACTCTACTGGCGCCTGGCGCGGGAGGGCAGCACGGTTGCGATGCTGGATCGGATGCAGACCCGCGCCGAACTCTACGAGTTGATCGGCTATCATGAATTCGAGGCGCTGGACGAATCGATCGCCGCCAGCGTCTTGCCGCCGAAGCCGCCTGGTGCACCGTGAACGTTTCGGATTTGTCAGCCGCAAGCCTGGCTCGCCCGCTGCTTGATTTTACCTTCCGCTTCCGCGTGCCGCTTACCTGGATTGTAGCGATAGCCGGCTTCATTCTTGCCCGTCCCACAAAGGCTTCGATCATCGTGGGCGCGGCCTTAGCCGCGATCGGGCTCGGATGGCGCGCGTGGGCGGCCGGAACGATCCGTAAAAATTCCGAACTTGCCACTGCGGGACCCTACGCCTTGTCGCGACATCCGCTTTACTTCGGCAACCTTATGCTGGCGGGCGGGTTTGCCGCGGCCAGCGGCCGGGTAGCGGTGCTGGCCGCGGTGGTGGCGCTGGCGGCTGCTGTGTATCTGCCACTCATCGTCGAAGAAGAGACGGTGATGCTCGAGTTGTTCGGCGAGCGTTACCGCGAGTACATGCACTCTGTGCCCCGCCTGATGCCGATACTCCGCGGCGCCGCGCGTTCGCAATCGGGGCAGCAATTTTCATGGCGCCAGTACATGGCCAACCATGAGTACAACGCGGTGTTGGGATATTGCGCCGCAGTCGCCGCCCTCGTCGCGCTGCATTTGCTGCATCAACGCTGACCGGCCGCCGGGCGGCATTTCCAGGCCTAATGGACCGCACAGTCCATCTGCGGTATGAGAATTGTCGGATGCATCAGTCGAGGAGGAAAGCGCGATGAAAGCCGCTGTTTACCATGCACCCCTGAAGCCGCACACGGTCGAAGATGTTGAGATCGATCATCCCCGGGGAACCGAGGTGCTGGTCAAAATCGTGGCCAGCGGCGTTTGCCACAGCGACCACGTGATCTGGTCGGGCCACCGCGCAGTGTTCGCGCCGCCCATGATCCTGGGGCACGAGGTCGCCGGTATTGTCGAGGAAGTGGGGCCAAACGCCACCACGCTGAAGCCTGGCGATCACGTCATCGCCGGCGGCGCGCTGCGGTTTTGCGGACGTTGCAAAAACTGCCGCGCCAATCGCGCCTACATGTGCCTCAACAAATTCACCTCCAGCCGCGGTCCCAGCGACAAGCCCGCAGTCACCTGGAAGGGCAAACCGATTCGCGGCATCGGCGGCAACTCGGTGGGCTTCGCCCAGATGTCGCTCAGCGACGAACTGGGACTGGTCAAGATCGATGACGACCTGCCGATGGACCGCATGGCGCTGATCGGATGCGGCGTCACCACCGGGCTTGGTGCCGTGCTGCGGACCGCCAAGGTGCCCCCGGGCGCCAGCGTCGCCGTGATCGGCGCGGGCGGCGTCGGTTCCTCGGCGATCCAGGGCGCGCGGATTGCGGGCGCCGACCAGATAATCGCCGTAGACGTCGTGGACAGCAAACTGGAGTCGGCCAAAAAATTCGGCGCGACGCACGCTGTCAATGCAGCCAAGGTCGATCCGGTCGAGGCTATCAAGGAACTGAGCGATGGAGGCGTCGAGTATTCCTTCGAGGCGCTGGGCAACGTCAAAACTATCGAACAGGCGATCCGCTGCCTGATGCCGCGCGGAACCGCGACGCTCATCGGCGTTACACCCGACGAGGACGAGCTCAAGGTAAACGCGTATTTCGTGATCAGCGGCGAGCGCAAGATCCAGGGCCATCATCTTATCTATTCGGTCGGCGCCCTCGATCAGCGCTACATCGTCGGTCTCTACCGGCGCGGCCTCCTCAACCTCGACGACATGGTCAGCCGGCATGGTAAACTGGAAGACCTGGACAGCGCGTTTCGCGCGATGGAAAAAGGCGAGGTTGTGCGCACTGTGCTGGTGCCGAATTGAGACTAGTCAGTAGGTCCGCGATCACCCCGTAACCCAGAAAATGAGCTTTCCTATCTCCTCTCCCCGAGCAGGGCGAAGTGAGGAGGACGGCCGCAGCAAAGGCAAACACACGCGCGGATAATTCACGATGGCTGATACTTCCGACCTCCGCGACATCGAGCGCGCACCCTTTTCGGCACTGCTTGGATTCAAAATTGAGAGCGCCGGCAACGACGAGGCGCGCGTGCGGATGCCATTTCGACTCGATCTGCTTAACGAAGGCGGGCCGCAGGCGCCGATTCATGGCGGTGCTATAGCCTCCCTGATCGATACCGCCGCTGTCACCGCGGTATGGACCGACCCCAGGATGCAGCAGAGCGCGACCATCTCGATGACGATCAATTACCTGAACGCGGGGATTGCGACGGACCTGATCGCGACCGCAAAGGTGCGCAAGCGCGGCCGGCGCGTTGCGAGCCTCAACGTGGAGGTGCAGGACGAAACGGGCCGGCTTATCGCCGATTCGCTGGTCATCTTCAAAGTCGGATAGAGCGCCGCTGCGCGCGGAACAGTGAGTGAGATAATCGACTTCATCAAGGCCTGTGCCGCGCCCCATGGGCTCAACCTGGTGGGTGCGGTCGCTGCCGAGCGCTATGACGCCGCGGTCCCGCTGCGTTTGCGCGCGTCGGCTATCGACCCGCGCGCACGCTCGGTCGTCGTAATCGGCAACGGCGGTGCCGCCTTTTGGCACGCCTACCGCCGTCATGTTGATGGTGATCCCGGCTGGGCACTGCACGACCATCCGCTGGACGATTTCACGCGCGAGGTTGTCGAGCGCGAGATCGCCGGTCCCCTGCGTGCGCGGGATGTGCAATTCAGGCTCGTGTACCCGTTCGCGGGCGAGGCAGGCAATCTGCACTTCATGGAGTTGGGAAGACTGGCTGGAATCGGTGGTCCCAGCCTGATCGGCGTGCTGATCCATCCGACATACGGGACGTGGATTGCGATGCGCGCCGCGTTGCTGCTGAACTTCACATTAGAGGAACCGGCCGAGGGTCTGGGCTTCGACCCATGTCCGCGATGCGTGGCGCGGAGTTGCATGCCGGCCTGTCCGGTCGCTGCCGTCAGCGATCGCGGATGGGACGTGATCAAATGCGTCAGGCATCGGGTTGAGGCCGCGCCGGATTGCTCCGCGGGATGCTATTCGCGGCTGAATTGTGTGATCGGCCCGCAGCACCGCTATCCCGAGGAGGAGCTGCGCCATCATCAGGAACGCGCGCTGCGCACGATGCGCGAGTATTACAACACGCACCTCTCCAAATAGCCCCGCGGCGCGGCGCGGTTCACCGCACGGCGGCGCTCGGTGCGCGCAGGTACACCCATCCATCCATCAGGCGGCGTGCCGTGCGATAGACCGTGGCCTGCTCGGCGTACCATTCTCCAGCCCGCTGGCGCACGACGGCGTCCACCACCGAAACGCCCGAAGGCTGCGCGATCCGAACCGGTGCATCCGGGGACTGGGTGTGGCGCGTGACCCGGTTGACAACGCTGCCCGGCAGCTTTGCCGCCACCGCCAGACACATTGCGCCCGTTAGCGGCACGGCGCGATGGGGCTGGCCGATAGAGATCATCCGGACCGTCACGTCCGCATCGCCGGCCGCAATATTCTGGCCCGAGAGCGCAACGGCCTCGCGCGGACCCGTCACTATCGCGGCTTTGGGGATGCTCGGTATTGCCGCCGCCTGCGTAATGTCCGCGGCGATACCCATGCGAACGCTGGCCGCCACGCGGATTGCATCCAGACGCTCCAGAATCTCCGGACGTCCTTCCAATTCCGCAGGCATCTCCAGTCCGCTCAGACCTATCGAATCGGCGGCAACGAATACGCATGGATTTGCCGCATCCACCATCGACGCTGGAATGTTTCCAAGACCAGCAACCTTCAAATGCTCAAAACCAGAGCCCGTGGGCAGGAGCTTGCCGGTGCCGGCGCCGCCTGGATCGAGGAAATCGAGCCGCACCGGAGCGCCGGTCCCGGCCACTCCCGGCAGGACGAGGTCGCCATCAACGGCGGCATTCCCGCCGTCAAGTGGAAAGCGCGACACAATGATCTTGCCGGTATTGGTATTGTGGATCCTCGCTACGACCTCATCGCCACGCGCCGCAACCATCCCCTCGTCAACCGCAAAGGGACCGACGGCCGCTGACATGTTGCCGCAATTGCCGCTGTAATCTACCAGCGCTTGCGTCACCGACACCTGCGCAAACGTATAATCGACGTCGGCGTCGCTGCGGGTGGGAGATCCGATCACGCAGATCTTGGACAGCGATGAAAGGCCCCCACCCATCCCGTCCAGTTGGCGGCCATAGGGGTCGGGGCTGCCAAGGACGGCCAGGAACAGCGGCGCCCAATCCGCTCGATCGGCGGGCAGATCCGCCGCGCGGAACATGATCGCCTTGCTGGTGCCGCCGCGCATGAATACTGCGCGGAGCTTTGATTGCCTCATGGCGTGATTTCAGAACGGATAATTGATGCCGGAAAAGAACGCCGGACCCTGCGAGCCCCATCCGATATCAACGTAGCCAACCACAAACGGCTCGGCGATGCCGCGGAATCCGAGGCCGCCCACGGGATGGAGCGGCGTGATTGGGTTTTGGTCGGCGTAGGCGAACACCTTGCCCGCTTCGACAAACGGCGCGAGTTCCAGAATGCCGTGCGTCCCCATGATGGTCCGTTCGTAAACGCGCGCCCTGAGTTCGAGATTGAAGTCGGTCAAGTTGTTATCCACGTACCTGCCGGCGCCGTATCCACGCAAGGTTTGCTGGCCGAACAGAAAGCTGTCCTCGCCGCCCAGCCGCGCCATCGCCCAAAAAGGGGTCTCAGCTCCGGCCGGCGTATATTGCGAGTAAATCCGGCCGGCGATGAGTATGCGCTTGGTCAGCGGAAAGTAGTGGCGCAACTCGAAGCCGGCCTGGTTGTAAGAATACGAACTCAGGAATGCACGATCCGCGACTCCATAAAAAGCCCGATAAAGGCCGCCTTGTTGCGGAATGTCCACTGAATCGCGGGTGTCATAGCTGGCGACCAACTGAGTAACCATCTCGCTGCCGCCGCCGAGTCCCTGGAGGAAGGGAAACCGCACTCCTATAAATGGTAGATTGTCGAGCGCGCCCTGCTGAATACGCACATACCAGGGTTGTTCGGTTATCGCCAACTGGATTTGATGCGTGATGTTGATTCCCAGCGTGGCCCTGAAGTAGAGCTGCTCGGTAGTGTAATTGGTCTCATTGCCCTGGGAAGACTCGTTTCCAAGGCCATAAAACCGCTCGGTGGGATCCTTCTCAAAAAACAGCCGTCCCTCGAACGACCACCACTTATCGCGGTCCCGCCCGGTCGTATAGTACAGGTCCACTCGCCGCGCGATGTTCTGTGAACCCCCGCCCATCAGGTAGTACTGGGTATTACTTGAAGGATAGGCCAGGTAACGAAAATTGCCGGTGGCGCCTAGAATTGTGTTGATCGCAACATCGGGCGCGATGATCTGCTTTATCTGCTGATGGTCGTCGGTGAAGAGGAAGACCGGCAGTATGCCGATGGTCGTACCTGCATTGGGGTCGGTGGCGATTTCCGGAACGGGAAAGACGCTGAACGGCCACTGACTGGGATGAAATATCGGTGATGTCCAGGACTGGGGTAAGCTCCAGTTCTGCGGGTCAAGCCCCAATACTCCGGCGTGCGCCGCTCCCGCGCCCAGCGATAACACAACAATACATGCCAGTATTCGAACCCACCTGCGCATCGACGTCTCTATTTTGGCTCTGCTGGATTACGGGTCTTCAGCCTGGCCAATCGGCCCACACAATCAACTGGCCATTCTTGGGTCAAGACCCACAAATCAGGCGCAGCTCCAGCTCGTTTGCCTCCTGGCCAAAAAACCCGCCGCCCGCCCGCTGCGGGCATCACCTCGACACACCCTTCAATTCGGCCGGGAAGCTGTCACGTCTGGCGCAGCCTTCCCGCACCCCTTCGTTAGCAAAACTGATTCTACACGCGGTCTCTTTGTATCGAAAGCAGGTTGCAGACCTCAGGGCCGGGCGCGGTGTGCGCACTGTCAGTCACTGTGGCAAGCCCGTAGCGTTTGGAGCTTTGATCGAAAAATGGCAGGATGGCGCAAAATGGAAGGCACCCTCTCACACCCAGAAGGTCGGGAAGCTGTGCACTCCAGGCGCCACGGACGACAAAATCAGGAGGTTTGAAATGGCCAAACTCGATGGCGGCGCGTTGATCGGACGCGTATTGCGTGAGAACAAGGTAAAGTACTGCTTCGCGATCAATGGCGGACACCTGTTCCCGATACTCGCCAATCTGCGCAATAACGAAGTAAAGCTGATTCACATGCGGCATGAGCAGGCGACCGCGTACGCCGCCGACGCCTATGCCCGCACCAGCGGCGAAGTGGGCGTCTGCATGGTCACGGCGGGCTGCGGGCTTACCAATGCGGTTACGGGCTTGTGCGTCGCCGGCCTGACCGGCAGCGCCGTGGTCTGCATCTCCGGACAGCATCCGAACACCGAAGATCGGCTTGGCTCCTTCCAGGAGGCTTACGGCTCGGACGTGGTGAGCAGCTTCGCCAAGTACACCAAACGCGTGACCGACTGGTCGACTATTGAATTCGACCTGCGCTCGGCTTTTCGCGACGCGATCGCGCCGCCGCAAGGTGTGTCGCTGTTTGAAATTCCTCAAAACATCCTCTACCACGGCGACGACGAGGCCAAGCAGCAAAGGGGCGCCAGCGGGTTCGGTCCCGACGAAGTCCGTTCTGCCGGGGATCCCGCCAAGATTGACCGCGCACTGGAGCTGCTGGCGGCGGCCGAGCGGCCACTGGTGGTGGGCGGCGACGGACTGTTCTGGTCGCACGCCGGCGCCGAACTCAAAGAGTTCGTCGAACTCACCAATATCCCGGTCTATGCGCGACGTGCCGGACAAGGCGCCGTTTCCGAGGAGCATCCGCTGGCCATTCGGGGTGCGTTCAAGAAGCCCTTCACGGGCAGCGCCGACGTGATCCTGACTCTCGGTTTCCGCTTCTGGAGCGGTGAGCATTTCGGCCAGATGCCGACCTGGAGCGACAAGGCCAAGTATATCCAGGTCGATCCCACGCCGACACGTATCGGATGGCAGGTCGGGGCCGATGTACCTATTGTCGGCGACCCCAAGTTGGTTTTGCGTCAAATGATCGACCGCGCCAAGGAGCTCAAACTCGACTTCTCGAGGAACCGCACCTCCCAGTGGGTCAAGAATGTCGTCGACGCCAAGGCCAATATGGCGCGCCAGCTTCAGGAACTGACCAAGAAGTCGGCCGATAATGTTCCCATTCATGCCTCGCGCCTGACCAACGATCTGGTCACAGTGCTGGACAAGAACGCCACGGTGGTCGTCGACAGCTTCACGCTGTCCGGTTACCTGAGCCTGTGGCTAACCTGCCGTTTCATGGGTCAGGTGGTCGACGCGGGTCCGCTGGCACCGGTGGGTCATGGCGTCGGGATGGGAATCGGCGTGCAGTTGGCCCGGCCCGGAGCACAGGTGGTGGTGGTGAGCGGCGACGGCGGACTGGGAATTGGCGGCTGGGATATGGAGACCGCGGCCCGCTACAACCTGCCGGTATGCTGCGTGCTGTGGAACAACAGCTCGTGGGGCCCGGGATTCGATTCGATGCCGCTGCTCAAAGGCCGTAGCGACCCGTTCAACATGCTCGAGAACATCCGCTACGACAAGATCTTCGCCGAGCTCGGATGCCATGGCGAGCACGTCGAAAAGCCCGATCAGATCGTACCGGCGCTGGAGCGGGCGCTTAAGTCGGGCAAGCCGTCGTTCATCAATGTGATCGGCGACAAAAAGGTTGGCCATCCCACGCTGGGCGGCAACCTGCTCGGCTCAACCTCGGCGCGCGGCTAGACCTCCTGCGCTTGTCATCGCGAAAACAAAAAAGGGGCGCGTCAAACGGCGCGCCCCTTTTGTTTTTGTCTGATTGTAGTCAGCCCGCGGCCGACGCCAACGGCGGTGGCTGCTCTGCGGCTCCAGGCAGCGGGAGCGGCAATCTGACTTTGACTGTGGTGCCCTCGCGCATGCGGCTTTCGATTTGAAGGTCGCCCTGATGAAGCTGCACGATATGCTTTACGATCGCCAGCCCCAGACCCGTGCCGCCCAGCTCGCGCGAGCGCGCTCGGTCAACGCGGTAGAAGCGCTCGGTCAGGCGCGGGATGTGCTGCGCCGGGATTCCTTCCCCCGTGTCCGAAACCGCCATCTCCAGCATCGGCTTGCCGCTGCCCTCGACGGCGTCCAGCTTGCGGCCCGCTACCGTCACGCGTCCGCCGCGCGGAGTGTATTTAATTGCATTGTCGAGCAGGTTGATCAGCACCTGGTAGAGGCGGTCACGATCACCGATCAAAGCCGGCACTCCCTCCGGGCATTGAATTTCCAAAGCCACGCCGTGACGCTCTGACTGCTCCCCCATCAACTCGACCGCTTCGTCGAACAGGCGCTTCACGTCGAGTTCTTGCGGCCGCAGCGGCGTCAGGCCTCGTTCAAGGTCTGACAACGACACCAGGTCGTCCACCAGCCGGGCCAGCCGATGCGACTGGCGTTCGATGATGCGCAGGAAGCGCCGCTGAGTCTCCGGATCGTCAACGCCTGCCAGCAGGGTTTCGGTGTAGCCGCACAGTGCGCTTAGCGGCGTGCGGATTTCGTGGGTCAGGTTGGCAATGAAGTCCGACCGCAAACCTTCGTATGCCTTGAGCTGAGTGATGTCGTAAAGCACCAGCACCCAGGCGGCGCGCCCACGCGAGGACGCATTGACGCCGCCAGCGGTTACGCGCAAGCGCCGCAGCGGACCCGCCCTTTGAATCGAGAGCTCGATACTTTCGGGCCACGGCTCATGATGCTCAACGGGGCCGGCGACCAATTGCTGCACGGCCGGATCGCGGCAGATTTCCACCAGGCTGCGGCCGCGGTAGTCTAAATCCTGGCTGAGCTCGAGCATCTGGCGGGCGGCGTGGTTGACCAGCATCACCTGGCCGTGAGGATCGGTCACCACCACGCCCTCGGACATACCGCGCAAGATCACTTCAAGTTCCTCGCGCTGTTCAGCTAGGTCTTCGAGGTCGCGGATCATCGCATCGGCGGCCGCGACCAGCCGCTGTTCGGCCAGTCCGACCAGCCGATCGCCGCGCACCAGGCGCAGCGGTGGCCGGCGCGCTTCGACCTCATCCGCGGCGGCGTCCAGGCTCTCGCGCCGATCAATAAGCACGCGCACCACGGTCGCAGCGGCTACGATTCCACCCGCCACTCCCAGCGCCAGCACAACTCCCATCAGTGCCAGCGACACTCCTCCATTTGCCGCCAGCACTGCCAGCAGCACGGCGGGCGGCAGGATGCTCAGCAGCACCACTACCACCAGGCGGCGGACTATGGTTCTACCCAAGTGCCTCGGGGTTAAAGCGGTAACCCACACTCCTTACGGTGAGGATCAACTCCGGCTTGCTGTCGTCGCGTTCGATCTGGCGCCGCAACCTGCGCACGTGGACATCGACAGTACGCGGTTCAACGAATACGTCGCGTCCCCAGACCAGGTCGAGCAATTGCTCGCGGCTATAAACTCGCATCGGATGCTCGACAAAAAAACGTAGCAGCTCGAACTCACGCAGGCATAACTGGCGTTGGTTGCCGTCGACGAACACCTCGTAAGTTCCCATATCGATCCGCAGGCGGCCGCGCTGATACGCGGGTCCAGCAGTGGGCGCGCCCTGGGCGTGAGACCGGCGCAGCACGGCGCGGATTCTCGCGACCAATTCGCGCGGGCTGAAAGGCTTGACGACATAGTCGTCCGCTCCCATCTCCAGCCCCAAAATCCGGTCAACTTCGGAACTCTTGGCCGTGAGCATAACGATCGGGAGCGCCTGCGTGGGCGTTTCCGCGCGCAGCTTCTGACACAGTTCCAGCCCCGATATCCCCGGCAGCATCAGGTCCAACACGAGCGCGTCGGGCGGGTGGCGCCGGATGGATTCATAACCCTCGGCGCCGTCCCGCGCGTCGTCCACCCCGAAGCCTTCCTGTTCGAGGTTGTAACGCACCAATGCGCGGATGTCATCCTCATCCTCTACCACCAGCACTCGCGGCAGTGGTCCCCTGCGTTCGGCTACTTCCATGCGGCTCATTTTTTGTCTTTATCCATGTGCCGGATGGTTTTGCCCTTCACCATGAAGACCACCATCTCGGCAATATTGGTTGAATGGTCCGCTATCCGCTCAAGGTATTTCGAAACGAAGAGCACCCTGGTGGCGCGCCCGATGGTGCGCGGCTCCTCGGCCATGTAGCTCAGTAGCTCCCGGAATATCTGGTAGTTGAGCTGATCAACCTCGTCGTCGCGCGCGATGACCCGTTCGGCCAACTCAGTGTCGTTGTTGACGAATGCGTCGAGGCTGTCCTTGACCATCGATTGCGCCAGCCCCGCCATCCGCGGGATGTCGATATAGGGCTTGAGCACCGCTTCGTGGTTGAGTTCCAGGGCGCGCTCGCAGATGTTGACCGCCATGTCGCCGATCCGTTCCAGGTCGGTGGTTATCTTGAGGCCGGTGGTGATGAAGCGCAGGTCGCTGGCCGCGGGCTGGCGCAGCGCGAGCAGGCGGATGCACAAGGCGTCAACGTCGATGTCCATGCGGTTGACTTCAGCGTCGCGTGCAATAGTGCGGCGCGCCTGCTCGGAGTCACGCTCGACCAGCGATTCGACGGCGTCCGATATCTGACGCTCCACCAGCCCACCCATCTGGAGCAGACTGGTGCGCAGATTGCGCAGTTCCTCTTCGTACTGCCGGTTGGTGTGTTGCGGCTGTGTATTCTCCATCGTGACAGGCTCCCCTAGCCGAACCGCCCGGTAATATATTCCTCGGTCTCGCGGCGACTGGGGTTAGTGAAGATCTGGTTAGTCTCGCCGAATTCGATCAGATCGCCGTTCAACAAAAACGCGGTATAGTCCGAGGCCCGCGCAGCTTGCTGCATATTGTGGGTTACCAGCACGATGGTGTAGGACGCCTTCAGCTCCAGGATCAGCTCCTCGATTCGTGCCGTGGAAATCGGATCGAGCGCCGAGCAGGGCTCATCCATCAGCAGCACTTCCGGCTCGACCGCCAGCGCCCGCGCGATACATAGCCGCTGCTGCTGTCCGCCGGACAGGCTGATACCGGGATCGCGGAGCTTCTCCCGAACTTCGTCCCAAAGCGCCGCCTGACGCAGGCTGCGCTCGACGATACGATCGCGCTCGGCGCGGCCCATGCGCCGGTTATTGAGCCTCAGCCCTGCGGTCACATTGTCCTCGATCGACATGGTGGGAAACGGGGTCGCCTTTTGAAACACCATCCCGATCCGCCGCCGGATCTGCACCGGGTCAATTCCAGCGGCGTAGATATCCTCGCCGTCCAGCCAGACCTGTCCTTCGGCATGATTGCCCGCCTGCACCTCGTGCATCCGGTTGAGGCATCGGACCATGGTGGACTTGCCGCATCCCGACGGGCCAATGATTGCGGTCACCTGGTTAGCCAGGATGTTGACACTGACGTTGCGCAGGGCGATTTTACCGCGGTAAAACGCGGACAGATCCACGACCCTGAGCTTTTCCGCGTCCGGCAGCTTGAGCGCAGCCTCCCGCGGCTTGCTCGCCGGCACTGGAATTATCGAAGCGGCTTGAGCCGTCCTCGCGTTATCCATCGGACTCCTAGTTCGAGCGCCAGCACGATCGCAGTCAGCACCAAAGCACCCGCCCATGCTTGACGCTGCCAATCGGCGAACGGGGAGATAGCATAAGTATAGACTTGCACGGTCAAAGACGCGATGGGCTCGCGCAAGCCGCGGGCCCAAAAACGGTTACCGAACGCGGTGAAGAGCAACGGCGCGGTCTCACCCGCCACCCGAGCGATCGCGAGGATCACACCGGTGGCGATTCCGGCGGCCGCGGTCCGCACCACGATCGAAACCGTCGTGCGCCATCGAGTAACGCCCAGCGCCAGCGCCGCCTCGCGCAGTTCATGAGGCACCAGCCGGACCATCTCTTCGGTGGTGCGTGTAATCAGCGGGATCATGATGATCCCCAATGCAAAGCCGCCGGCCAACGCGGAGAAGCCGCGCATCGGCCGCACCAGGACCGCGTAGGCGAAAATACCCACCACGATCGACGGCATCCCGATCAGAACGTCGGCGGCGAAGCGCGCCGGTGCGCTCAACGCCCCACCGTACTCGTTGAGATAAAGGCCCGCGCCGATCCCGATCGGGACACCGAGCAGGCTGGCGAGTCCAATCAGCTCGAAGGTACCGACGATTGCGTTTGCCATCCCGCCGCCGGGCTCGCCGACCGGCTTGGGTAGATGCGTGAAGAAGGGCAAATTGAGGCTCGTAAAGCCCTTGCTCAACAGGTAGGCCAGAACCAGGAACAGCGGTAGCAGCGTGATGAGGGTGGCGGCCAGTGTCAGCCCCATCATCAAATTACTCTTCAGCTTGCGCAAAAAGTAGGAGGAATCACCGCCCCTTGCGGAACTCATCGTTGCTCCCCCTGCCCTCCAACCACACCCATCACCAATCCCCGGGCAGCGGCGTTAAGCACCACCGCCAACACCATCAACACCAATCCCAATTCCACCAGCGCCGACAAATACAGGTCACCGGTCGCCTCGGTAAATTCATTGGCGATAGCGCTGGCCAAGGTGGAAGACGGCATGAACAGCGAGGCCGCAATCTCCGGACGGTTACCGATTACCATTGCAACCGCAATTGTCTCGCCCAGCGCCCGGCCCAGTCCGAGGATGATCGCGCCGACCACGCCGGAGTATCCATAGGGGATTACCGCGATACGAATCATCTCCCACTTCGTGGCGCCCAGCGCCAGCGCCGCTTCGCGCTGGCTTGCGGGAACGACTCGGAAGACCTCCGTGCATACCGCCGTGATGTAAGGAATGACCATTACCGACAGCAGCACACCCGCGGTCAGCAGACTAACGGCAATATGTGGTCCCTGGAATAGGGGCAGAAAGCCCAGGTAGCGCGCCAATACCGGGTCCACCGCGTCCCGCAGCCAGGGGCCCAGCACAAAGATGCCCCACAGCCCATACACCACGCTTGGAATCGCGGCGAGCAGTTCGACCATGAAGCCGATTCGCGTCGCCAGCCATTGGGGCAGCATCTCAACCATACAGATTGCCGCGCCCAGGCTGAGCGGCACGGCGATCAGCAGCGCGATGGCGGAGGTTGCCACCGTGCCATAGACAAAAGGCAGCGCGCCGAATTCATCGTTGACCGGATCCCAGTTGGTGCTGGTAAAAAAACTGAATCCGAATTTCACCAGCGACAGCCGCGACTCCATCGCCAGCACCACGGCAAAGCCCACCAGCAGGGCCAGCACAAGGGCGGCAAGAATCGCCGTTGAAGAGCGAAACAGGCGGTCGCCGAGGAGCCCCGGAAGAACGCGGAGTTGGTCGGAAGGCGCCGCGCGCGGAACATCCATCGCTCGCGTTTCACGCAGATCCGCCTCCGGCTCGGTCCGCGCAGACAGCTTCCTGGAGGGCTCCATATCTTTCGAGGCTAACAGGTATCCGGAGGGCCAGTGTAGGCTGAAATCGTTACAGGGGTGTTACAAAAGAGCGAATTTAACACGAAGGCGCGGGGATGACGTCGAGTCCACCCAGGTAGGGCCGCAATGCCTGCGGGATGACTACCGAACAGTCGGCCTGTTGATAATTCTCCAGCAGCGCGATCAGGGTGCGCGGCAGACCCAGCCCCGAGCCATTAAGAGTGTGCACGAATTCATTGCGGCCGGTCTTTTCGCTGCGAAAGCGGATCTGCGCGCGCCGGGCCTGAAAATCCCAGCAGTTGGAACACGAACTGACTTCCAGCCATTCCCCGCATCCGGGCGCCCATACCTCGACGTCGTATTTGGCGGCGGCGGCGAAGCCCAGGTCGCCGGTTCCCATCTTGATTACCCGAAAGGCCAGGCCAAGACGCCGGCATACCTCGCAGGCATTCTCAACTAAAGCTTCAAGTTCTACGTCAGACTGTTCCGGACGCACCAGCTTGACCATCTCGACCTTGTCAAACTGATGGCCCCGCTTGATCCCGCGGACGTCGCGTCCGGCGGACATCTTCTCGCGCCGGAAGCAGGGGGTATAGGCGGTCAGGTAGATGGGCAGGCTGGCGGGGTCGAGAATCTCGCGCGCGTACAGATTGGTCAGCGGCACTTCCGCGGTCGGAACGAACCAGTAATCCTCCTCGATGTCGCGGTACATCGTATCGGCGAACTTCGGCAGATGAGCGGTGCCGGTCACGGTCTCGGTAGTGACCATCAGGGGCGGCGCGACTTCCAGGTAGCCCTGTTCGCGCTTGAGGTCGAGCATCATCGCGATCAGCGCCCGTTCCAGGCGCGCACCGAGTCCCATCAGGAAGTAAAAGCGGCTGCCGGAAAGCTTCACCCCGCGCTCGAAGTCGATAATCC
>DATFSZ010000034.1:0-5293 GCA_035262365.1 Binataceae bacterium (SeqCode) | reverse complement strand
TGCTCCGGCACGCCCCCATCTCATCGAGGAATTTGCGCGAGTCCTCGAAATCAATCGCGACCTGCTCTATCTCGCGGCGGACATCGTGCCGCCCGAGGTGGCCGAGGAGCTCAGACGCCTGACTCCGGAAGAACGCGAGATGGCGTGGGGAGCCTTCAAGAAAGTAGTGGCGGAGGCCCGGGCGGAGAAAATGCGACAGCAAGAGCGGGTAAACGCCAGGCCGGCGTCTGCCACCGCGAAAGTGAAGAAGAACAAGAAGGCTTCATAGCCGGAATTGGCGGTCGTCGGAAAAAGGCACACCGGGCTGCGCAAAGGAATGGAGCAGGGTTGGAGATAAGAGGGCAGGCGATGGCGGATGGCAATTCCTATGTGGAACAGAGTTGGCGGCCTTGGGACGAACGTTACGCCGACCATGTGATCGGCAAGCGCAATTGGCAGCTCGCGGCGGGCTGTTCGATGTTGGTCAGCCTGGTGCTGGCCGCAGGCATGGTATGGCTCTCAATCCATGGTCGATACATCGTTTACGCGGTTGAGGTCGACAAGCTCGGTTACGCGCTGACCCAGGCGAAGCCGCTCACGCCGGCCGCGGCGCCGGACATAACCGCTCGAATCGAACGCTACGAAGTGGCCGCGTTCATCCGCGAGGCGCGCTCGGTGAGCAGCGACCCGCAGGCCGAGCAAGAGTGGCTGAACGGGATGCATGCACATGCGCGCGGCGCCGCGGACCGTTTCCTCGACGAGTACTATCACGCCGACCCGTCACATAATCCATTCCGGCTCGGACGGAAGGAAACCGTTTCGACGCAGATCGATTCGATCCTTCCGCTCTCGGCGAAAACCTACGAGGTGCGCTGGACGGAGCAGAGGCGCGATCTTAACGGGGCTGCGCTTGGAATGCCGACTCATTGGGAGGCGGAGCTGGAGACCGAAACCGTGCCGCCGGGTGACGCGGATGCAATCGTAAGCAATCCGCTGGGGTTCTATATCGATCACATCAACTGGACGGAACAACAGGAATAGGACGCGAGCGTAAGCAAATGACATAGGAGGGCGGGGCGATGAAGCGAGCGGTGGTAGTTGTGGGAATGGGGCTGATGCTGGGAGGCTGTGCGGCAAAGCAGGCGCCGCCGCCGCAACCGCCAAGGCTCGCACTGGAATCGCCTCCTACGCAACCTGAAACTCTACCTCCGCCAACCGGCGCGGAAATCCTGGCCGCGCAGCCGTCCGAAGTGCGTCAGGCCTTAAAGCAGCACGAGCAGAGCGGCAAGTGGCCGATCTTTCAGACAGCGGCCTTTGTGCTCTATCCATACGGCGAAGATGTCCAACCGATGGTCGACTGCGCGCCGCTGCGCACAACGGACATTCAACTCGGGCCGGGCGAGACCGTCACTGATCTTGCGCTCGGCGATCAGGAGCGTTGGATGGCGACGCCGGCGTCGGCGGGCGATCCGCGCAACCCAACTCCCCACATCGCGCTGAAGCCGCAGCTGCCTGGAATCGCGACCAACCTGACTATCTATACCACGAGGCACATCTATCATCTGGCTTTGCGGTCTCGTGGGAGAGCGATGCAGGAGGTCGAGTTCTACTATCCCGACGAACTCTTGAGCTCGATGAGCAAGGCCGACGTTGATGCGGCTAAGGTGCAGCAGAAGATGGTAGCCGCTCCGCCCGCTGATAACGGCGCGGCGATCAAAGTTGCGGCGGTCGATCCCGCGCAGCTGAACTTCGCCTACAGCATCTCAGGGGCAAACGTGCCGTGGCGCCCCCTTCGTGCATTCGACGATGGTTCCCACGTCTATCTGGAGATGCCCACGAGCATGAAGACAACGGAGGCCCCGGCGCTGCTGATCGGTGCGGGCGGCGGTACCCAGATGGTCAACTATCGCGTGCACGGAAATTATTTGGTGGTCGACAGGCTGTTCGACAAAGGCGTGCTGCTCGCCGGCGTCGGGCGGCAGCAGGATCGCGTCACGATCGCCTATGCGGGCGGAGAGAGGTAAGCGGCTATGGACGTTAGTGGGGTCGAAGGCGAATCGGGCAAAGCAGTCCGCGACGTTCGCCATACCGATGTTGACCAAGTAATGGTGGGTCAGGGCGTCGAAGAACGCGAGCCGGATGATGGCCAGGAGCACTCGGGCGGAGGCCGGTTCAACCGCAAACTCGTCTATTTGGTAGCAGGAGTTTTGATGATGGCGGGAGTCGTCGCGGTGCATGGCATCCGCTCGGCGGGTGTGACGGCGCAAAACGCGGGCGGAGCGCGATCCGATGATGCGAGCGACGCGGCGCGCGATAAGGCGGAGGTCGAGGCATTGGCCGCGGATGCGGCGCGGCCCAAGCCACCGCCAGTCGTGATGCCGGCGCCGGCACCCGCAGTGCCGAGAGCGCAGGCGCAGGTTGAGCAACACACGGCAAGACCACCGAGCCGTTACGCGCAGTGGGCCGAGGACAAGTACATGCGGGCGCTGGAAGCGCCGCAGATGGTCGCGGCATTTCACGGGGGCAGCACGCTGGAGATCGGAAACGCACGTGGAGAGCAAGGCGGCAGCGCAGCAGCGAGTTTGACTAGTTCGAGCGATCCGAATGTGACGCTGCATCCACCGGCTTCGCCGTATACGGTGATGAGCGGAAGTGTGATTCCGGCGGTCATGGTCAGCGGCATTAATTCTGATCTGCCGGGACCGATTCTCGCCCAGGTAAGCCAAAACGTTTTCGACAGCGCAACCGGCAAGAGCCTGCTGATCCCACAAGGCAGCCGGCTGTTGGGCGTCTACCGCAATGCGTCGAGCTACGGACAGCAGCGGGTTCAAATCTCCTTCCAGCGGCTCATCTTCCCGGACACCTCGAGCATGAATCTGCCGCAGATGCCGGGCGGCGACCAGGGCGGATACGCCGGGTTTTCCGATCGGGTGAACAACCATTACGCGGCGACATTCGGGACCGCGGCGCTGATGAGTTTGATCAGCGCAGGACAGATGGTGGGACAGATGGCAGCCTTCGGCGGCGGCGGGACGTATGGTCCATACGCGCCTTGGCGTCCCAGTTACCCTTGCGCAAGTCGGAAAAACGCAGGCCGTGATCCCTGAACTCCTTGAAATCCTTTTTGCCCGCCATGGCGTCCAGCCCGAAGGAACGCGGCTTGCGTCCCTCCCAACTCCATCCCTGACCGCCGTCTTCACATTCCACGATTTTGGGGCCCAACTCCTTTAGTGCGGCGGGTAGCCGATCCTGAAAAGCGTTGGCAGCTTCGAGCACATGCGAATCGCCTGAAATTGCACGATATTTCATCGTTGATCCGCTCCGATATGTGGATGCAGGAAGCCTAGCGCGGCGCGCAGGTTGAAGCCATCGGACCGCGCGGACAGCTCGCCTCCGTCGATTAACGAGTTCGGGCATGTGACTCAGATCTTGGTCTCCATAGCAATAGTTGGGATTGGGGTGGCGGCCCATTTCTTCAAAAGGTGGAGCCAAGGACTCTACGGGTTGGTTGAGATGGTATTCGTAGCAGCGGCCGTATTTAGTGTGGCAAGCACTCTGAGAGCGCAGAAACTGTTGCTGGCTCAGTGGGCGACACTTGGAGGATTTGCATATGTAGTGTCGAGGGGTTCGGATAACGTCTGGGAATACCGACAAAGGGTGCAAACGAACACAGGCGGCATCCGTCACGCAGCAGCGGCAAGGGAGCACCGCCAGCCGCCGCAGAACCTCTTCCCCTGAGGAGTCGATCCTGCTCCATCATTCTAGCGATCTCATTCCCGCACAGAGGGCAAAGAACCCCGCCTGACCGATGAAAAGGTAGTGCTGGACAAAATTCATCGAAGCGGCGATTCAGTTGGCGGACTCGATCGCGGCCAACGGGAATCGCTACGACCTGCAATAACTTACGCCGCTCCGCTCCTTGGCGATCATCGATGAGATAGTGAAGTGAACAGGACCGGCAGTTCGCACTGACTCGTTGCTGGAGGGGAGGGAATTCGAACCGCCGGTCTCATCCGACTAAAAGTCTAGTTTCTCGTCGCAATAAAGAGGTCTGTTTGCGAGCTTCCCGGCGTCAGGAAGCGCAAACGGGACCTGCAGTTCGAATACCCTCCCCTCCTGCAACGCGTCAGTGCGAACCCCGGTCCCGTTCGCACAACAAGTCTGACGCCTACGAAAGGCCCAACTTGGGGGGACAATGATGCGGAGCGACCGGCCTTGCCCGCGAAGGCGGCGAGCAGGGCCACGTGATGAAGGTAGGATGGCGCAGCACCCAGTAGCGGATGCTGGGCGATAGCGTGGTGGTCGTTCCCAATACAAAGCTGGCCGGAAACGTAATCACGAATTGCAGTCTGCCCAAGGATGAAGTGGTGGTCACGGTTGAGGTCGGATTGAGTTATCAATCCGAGCTCGAACAGGTGCAAAACGCGACGCTGGAGGTCGCGCGCGAGGTGGCTGGTGCTGTTCCCGGTGCGGTCGCGGCGCCAAAACTACATCACTCGCCGCAGTAAAAATGCATCATTATAAGGGGTGCGCATTGCTGAAAGGTTGCTGAGCTTCGGCGGTCGTGACATCAAGCAATCGAAGAGGGTTCGAGTCGTGAGCATGGCGATCAGGGTACGCAGTAGTCGATCGGCGACTCGCGCAGGGCGCGGCCATGCGTATGGCCGCGCTGGCGCTGTGCGGTGTAGTAGGTTTTGCTCGGCAGGTCACGCATTACTGCAACTCGCGCACAGTGATACAGCGTATGGCGAAGGCGACCGTTGCAGGCGTAGCGCATTAGGACAGTGCGCTGCTTGCCACTTTGTTTGGTGACAGGCGCGATGCCCGCATGGGCGCGCAGGGCTAGGCGGGGGCGACACTCTTTTATCACCACCCCCGCAGGATGTTGGAGAACTTCGTGAGCCCCTACCTTTCAAGGGCGGCTGCCAGCGTCTGGTTTCGGTCGCGCACCGCCGACGTCAGCTCTAGCGCCGAGAGGCGTTTCTCGAAAGAGGCGCGCTCGGCGTTGTCTCGGGCAATCTTTGCGTTCAGGCTCCCGATCTGCTCGGCCTGCTTCTTGACTTCGTTTAGTAACATCGGGACCAGTTCCTGATAGTGGACGCTGACCACCTTGCCCGCCGCGTCACGACTCACCAGGTCGGGATATACCCGGGCCACCTCTTCCGCCACCAGTCCATACTGACGCTTTCCGCTCGGATCGTCCTTGTAGCGGAACGTCACCGGTCGTAGTTTCATCAGCGCTTCACTGGAACTGCCCATGTCGCGAATATCACGCTTGTAGCGCGCCGAGGACACCACGATGCCGAGTTGCTCG
>DATFSZ010000033.1:0-15446 GCA_035262365.1 Binataceae bacterium (SeqCode) | reverse complement strand
TACCAGTCGGCTATGGCGAGGCGCAGCTTGTAGATGCCGCGCGACACGGAGTAGCGATGATTGGCCGTTTTGGCGGATGCCTCGACCAGCTTCGCCACGATATGTGGCGGCGTACCGCCGTCGGGATTGCCCATCCCAAAGTCGATAACGTCCTCGCCGGCCCGGCGCGCGGTCTGGCACAGTTCTCCGATTACATTGAAAACGTAAGGCGGGAGGCGTTTGATTCGCGGAAAATCCATGGTTGTCGTGCTGGTCCCTCATGACCGCCCAAAGCGGCCCGCACGGGAAATATTTCCCGTTATTAAAACGGAGAAGCTATCACACAACAATCCTTGGGGCATGCTGTGTCAGACAGGGGAGCCGATTACAGGATCATTGGCCAGACGATGCGTCAAAGGGTTTCCATGCGTGCTTGAATCTCTCAACATGGGTTGGCAATAGCCAGCTAACCGGAGGGAGAGCATGAAAGTCGGACTTAATATGCAGATTACTGACACCACTCCGCATCCGATGGACATCGCGCGCGAGTGTGAGGCTTGGGGCTTCGAGTCCATGCTCGTCAATGAGCACATGGTGGTGCCGATGAACCCCAAGGTTAAATATTACTACGGGCGCCCCGGCGATCCGATTCCCGAGTACTATGCCCATTTTCCGGAACCCTTCATCGCATTGGCGATGGCCGCGGCGGTGACCAAGAACATAAAGCTGGGCACCTGCGTGTCGCTGGTCCCCGAACATGAGCCGATAGCCCTGGCCAAGGAGATCGGGACCCTGGACTTTCTGTGCGGCGGACGATTTCTGTTCGGGGTCGGCGGCGGCTGGCTGCGCGACGAGTCCGAGGTGATGGGCGTGGACTTCCGCCGCCGATGGCCGATGACGGTAGAGTACCTGCGCGCCATGAAGGAGCTATGGACCAAGCGCGAGGCGAGCTTCCAGGGCGAATTCGTCAATTTTCCGCCGGTGCGATGCTACCCCAAGCCAGCGCAAAAGCCGCACCCGCCGATTCATATCGGGGCGGGCGATCGAAACGGCTCGTGCGATCGCGCCCTGCGCAACGTGGTCGCGGTCGCCGACGGATGGATGCCGACCTTGATGAGCCCGGAGCGTATGGGCAAGGAGCTGGCAACGCTACGGCGCATGTGCGGCGAGGCGGGCCGCGATTTCGACGCGCTGGAGATCTCGATCGCGCTCGGATGGGAGTACACCAAGGCGCAGGCGCGCTCCCTGATGAAAGAGTACGAGGCCGTCGGAGTGCATCGCATCATCCCGACGATCGGCGCGACGGGCTTCGAAGACCGCAATATTATCGAGAAGATTGCCGACGCGTTTTTAGGCTGACGCGATCCAAAAAATCACAGGCACGGAGGCCGGCGCTACCGCTGAACCAATAACGCCTGCCGCCGTGCCGGCAACTGGGTCAAAGCATCAACCGACGCTGTACAGCTCTGCCGCGTTATCCGCCGTAATCCGGCGGCGATCCGCTTCGGCCACACCGGCGAAGTCACGCGCGATTACTTCGCGCGAATTGGGCCAGGTGGAATCCGAATGCGGATAGTCCGACGCCCACATCAGGTTGCCGACCCCAACCAGTTCGCGCGTGACGATTCCCACCCGGTCGTCCTGGAAGGTGGCGAACACCTGGCGGCGGAAGTAGTAGCTGGGCGGATTTGGAATCGCGCCATCCCGCTCCAGGAAACGGTAGCGATCATAAGCATGATCGGCGCGCTGCAACAGATGGGGTATCCATCCGATGTCGTTTTCGACCGACACGATCTTGAGCTTGGGAAAACGCTCCAGCACTCCGCCCAGGATCAGGTCCACCAGCGACTTCTCGATCCCGTGATGCATCGTGACGTAGTGCTTCATGATGCTGACTTTCTTCGGGTCTGGCGCAGGATTGCTGCGCCGCTCCGTTACGACGTGCAGGCTTATCGGCACACCGGCATCCTGGGCTACCGCCCAGAAGCGATCATAAACCGGATCGCTGTAGGGCCGTTCAGCCGGCGCCTCGCCCCAAATCATTGCGCCCTTCAGCCCTTTTTCGGCGATGCGCTTTAGCTCGGCCGTTCCCCGTTCCGGATCATCCAGAGCGATCGTCGCAATCCCCGCCAGGCGATGACGATCGTATGAGCAGTAGTCGGCCAGCCAATCGTTATAGGCGTGGAAACACGCTTCGCGCAGCTCGCCGTCATCCATTTGGAACAGCCGCATCCCGAAGCTTGGATAGATTACCTCTGCGCTCACGCCGTCGACGTCCTGATCCTTGATACGTTGCGCCGGGTCCCATCCGCCGGGCCGCACATTCGCGTATCCCTCGCGCATCTTCTCCTTGAATTCCTTGGGATTGACCCCGGCGACGGCGAACGCCGCAATCGCCAGGGGTTGCATCCCCTCGGCCACGAAGTAGTCTCCCGCCTTGCCGTTGAATTCATTCACCACGTGCGGCGCCCGGTTCGCAAAGCGGCGCTCGATGCGGGCCGTCCATACGTCGGCCGGTTCGATTACGTGCGAGTCCGCGGAAACAATTCGTTCAGCCGGCATTAGTCTGCCCCCTGGATGGATTTACCTCGCTTGTAACACCGCCGGGTACGCATCGGCAAGCACTGCCACCGCGTTGAAGCGAATAGCCGTGCACCGCATGGGCCCAAGGTTTGACGGCAAACCGCAATCCTGCCAAGGTTGCGCTGAAGATTAGTGCGTGCCAGACAACGGTACGGAATAGAGTACGGTTGTACGCTGGAGCGTGATTATACGGTTGGAGATTGGAAGGCTTTCCACTTGCAAATCGGACGCAGCGCGTCGAACTATTAGCGTTATTAAGAAATAATTTTGCAGCCTCGCGCAGGCTGAGGAGGAAGATCAATGGCGTCGATGCATATAATCTCCGCCGATTCACACATGCTCGAACCCGCTGACCTGTGGGTTTCGCGGGTGAACAATAAGTTCAAGGATCAGGCGCCGAAGGTGGTGGCGACCGAGGGGCGTTTGGGAGTCTGCTTGACTGCACCCGGCCTGCGTCCGTTCCCGGTTTCGGGGCTTTCGGCGGCGGGCCGCAGCGGCGAGGCGCTCAAGCAGTTTTTCGGCTCCGGCTACGACGCCATCCGGCCCAGCGGATGGGATCCGGTGGAGCGCATCAAGGATCAGGAGGTGGACGGAGTAGAGTCCGAGGTGCTCTATACAAGCCTCGGCATGCCGCTGTTCGGTTTGGCCGACCATGAACTGCAGCGCGACTGCTTCCGCGTTTATAACGACTGGCTGTCCGAATTCTGCTCGCATAACCCCAAACGGCTGGTCGGCATCGCCTTGGTGGCTCTCGATGATATCGACGAGGCCGTAAAGGAGATGCATCGATGCCGCAAGATGGGACTGCGCGGCGCGATGATTTGGGGCTTTGCACCGGAGGGCCGGCCTTACAGCAGCAAGATCTACGACCCGTTCTGGGCGGCCGCCGCAGAACTCGACATGCCAATCTCCCTGCACGTCATCACCGCCGCGGGCAAAAGCCCCGTGGGCCGCGCCACCAAGGACATCTCTGAGTCGGAAAAAGATTCGCCGGGAATCTCGACGGTCGGTTACTACCTGTTCATGACCGCCGACGTGCAGCAGAGTCTGTTCACGATCGTGATGTCAGGCGTGCTCGAGCGCTATCCCAAGCTGAAGCTGGTCTCCGCCGAGAACGACACCGGCTGGCTGCCCCATTTCATGTACCGCCTCGACCACGCCTACGACAAGTACGGCGTGATGAGCGGAATACATCAGTTCGAGATGAAGCCGAGCGACTACCTGCGGCGTCAATTGTGGGCCACCTTCCAGGATGACCCGGTCGGCCCCGCCACGTACCAGTTCTTCGGGGCGGACAAGTACATGTGGGCTTCGGACTTTCCTCACACCGATTCCACCTGGCCCCATTCGCGCGAGGTCATCAAGACCGACTTCGCCGGCGTGCCCGAGGACGTCACTCGCAAAATCGTGTGCGACAACGCCGCGAAACTTTACGGCATCGATCTGAACTAAGCACCGGTTGGCCTTTTTGAACACGGAGTCGTGCTTCCCTCATGCGCGGCTCCGTGTTTCTCCCTCTCCCTGACGAGGGACAGGGTTAGGCTGAAGGTAGATTGCAGCCCGAGGGCACGCCTTCCGCAACAGATTCGAGAACGGCATTCAATGGATTTTGATTACACACCTGAGCAGGAAGCATTTCGTGGGCGGATTCGCGACTTCCTGAAAAAGAACCTTCCGGCAAACGCCGCGCGGGCCGGAACGCCGCAGTCCGGCATCCAGCCGGATCACACCTTTCTGAAGCAATGGCAGCGCACGCTCTGCGAGGCGGGCTTGCTCGGCATTACCTGGCCCAAGAAATACGGCGGCGCCGGGCTCAGCGACGTCGAGTTGGCGATCTTCAACGAGGAGATGGCCCTGGCAGGCGCGCCGGTTCCCAACGTTTCGGTGTTCGGCCCGGTGATGCTCGCTCATGCCAGCGAGGAGCAAAAGCTTCGCTACCTGCCCAAGGCCCTGGCGGGCGAAGAACGATGGTGCCTGCTGCTGTCGGAGCCCGGTTCCGGCTCCGACCTGGGCTCGGTCCGGACGCGCGCGGACCTCGAAGGCGACGAGTTTGTCGTCAACGGCCATAAGGTCTGGAATTCCGGCGCCCATCTCGCCAACTTCGGCCTGATGCTGGCGCGCACCGACACCAAGGCGCCCAAGCATCGCGGGCTCACCTACATGATCGTGGACATGAAGGACCCCGGGGTGGAGGTGCGACCGCTGCGTCAAATCACTGGCTCGTCCGACTTCAACGAGGTTTTCCTGACCAACGTACGTGTGCCACGCGGCAACGTAATCGGCAGAGTCAACGAGGGATGGCAAGTTGCCGTCGCGACGCTCACCAATGAGCGCGGCTCGCTGGCGCTGGCGACCATCGTGGACTACTTCAACATCTTCGACGACTTGGTGAAGATGGCGCGCACGCTCAGCCGCGACGGCCATCCGGTGATGCGTGATCCTCGCATGCGCCAGGAACTGGCGCAGTTCTACGTCGACCTGATGACGATGAAGTACACCATTTACCGGTACTTCACGCGCTGGCTCAAGGGCGCCACGCCGGGTCCCGAGGGTTCGGTCAACAAGCTGGCCTGGTCGGAACTGAACAAGCGGATGTACGACTTCGCGCTAGCAATCCAGGGTCCCGCCAGCCAGTTGATGCCGGGTGAACCGCGCGCGATCGCGGAGGGGCGCTGGACGTTCGGCTTCTTGCGCTCGCGGGCGAACACGATCGAGGCGGGGACGTCGGAGATCCATCGCAACGCGATCGCGGAGCGAATCCTGGGCCTGCCCAAGGGACGCTGATTCCGCTCTCTGCCCGCGCTCGGGCCGGGCTGAGTGAAAAAACAAAGAAGGACATCCGCGATGCGGCTAGCGAACAAGATCTGTCTCATCACCGGAGGCGGCTCCGGGATTGGCGAGGCATGCGCCAAAACCTATGGGCGTGAAGGCGCCACGGTGGTCGTTGTCGATCGCAACATGGAAGGGGCGCGGCGCGTCGTCGGCGAGATCGGGGCGGCGGGCGGCAAGGCGGAGGCGTTCGAGGCCAATATCGGCGTGACGGGACAGGTCGAGGCGATGATCAAATTCGCGCTCGACAAATTCGGCCGGCTCGACGTCCTGCACAACAACGCGATCTACAGTGTGATGGGCCTGCGCGCGGCCGATATCGATCTCAAGGGCTGGCAGCGAACCATGGACATCAGCCTGACAGCCTATTGGTACGCGGCCAAAGTCGCGTTGAACCAGGCGATGCTCAAACAGGGCAACGGCGTGATCCTGAACACAGCCTCGGTATCGGGCATCGCCGGCGACTTCCTGCAATGCGCCTACAACGTTGCCAAGGCGGGCGTGGTCAACATGTCGCGCGTGATCGCGATCGAATACGCGCGCAAGGGAATTCGATGCAACGCGATCTGCCCCGGGCCAATCCTGACGCCTGGCATCCGGGGCGTCGGCAAAAGCCCGGACAAGTGGCTGCGCCAGGTTGCCGAGGGAATCCCGATGGGCCGCCTGGGCGAACCGCAGGAAGTGGCCAACGTCGCGCTGTTCCTGGCCTCCGACGAGGCCTCGTTCGTAACCGGCACGACGGTCGTGGTTGACGGCGGCCTGAACGCGCATAGCGGGATGGCATACGCGCCCGGCCGCGGACCCGATTGGGAGTAATCAAAGTTGCGCGGTAGGTCATCGTCAAGCGCGTGGTAATTCAATGCCCAAACAAAAAGTCCTGATAGCCGGCGCCTCCGGTCTGGTCGGGTGCGCCGCCTTGCGCTTGTTCTCGCAACTCGACGATTGGGACGTGGTGGCGGTTTCGCGCCGCGCTCCGTTCGCCATGGATCAATATCGCGCCCGCTTTATCCCCATCGATCTGCTCGATCAGCGGCAATGCGCCGAAATATTCGGACAGATGGCCGACGTAACTCACCTGGTTTACGCGGCCGTCAACGAAAAGGCCGGTGACCTGGTCCGCGGATGGCGTGATCGCGAGCAGATGGAAAAAAACCTGACGATGATGCGCAACCTGTTCGAACCGCTGTCCGCGGCGGCGAAGAACCTGCGCCAGGTATCGTTTCTACAAGGCACCAAGGCTTACGGCGTCCACCTGCGCGGCAACCGCATCCCGATGCCCTATCGCGAACGCTACCAGCGTCATCAGCACGACAACTTCTACTGGCTGCAGGAGGATTACGTCCGCGGCAAACAGGCGGGCCAGAAATGGCATTGGACGGTATTCCGCCCGCAACTGGTGATCGGCGAGGCGATCGGCAGCAACCTCAACATGGTCGCGGCGGTGGGAGTTTACGCCGCGGTCCAGCGCGAGGCCGGACTGCCGTTGTCGTATCCGGGCGGCCCCAAGCTGGTCACCGAGATGGTGGACGTTGACCTGATCGCCCGCGCGCTTCACTGGGCCGCCGACGCCTCCACGGCCCGCAACGAGATCTTTAACATCACCAACGGCGACGTCTGCATCTGGCACGACGTATGGCCCGCAATAGCAGAGTCTCTCGGCATGGAACCGGGTCAGCCGGAGCCGTTGTCTCTGGAAAAAGAGATGCCGAAACATGCGGGGCAATGGGCGGAGATCGTGCGCAAATACAATCTGACTTCGCCCTCGGATATGCACGCCTTCGTGGGCGAATCCTTCGCGCTGACCGACGGCGGATTCTTCTACGGCGGCAGCAGCGAAGGCAGCGGCCTGCGCGCAACACTGGTCAGCACGATCAAGCTTCGCCAGGCCGGTTTCGCAGACTGCATCGACACCGAAGATATGTTCCGCAAGTGGTTCAAGCGCTACCAGGAACTCCGCTGGCTGCCGCCGGCAGCTTGAGCGGCGAATTTCAATCATTTCCCTTCTCCTTCACTTCGTTCAGGAGGAGGAGCATGACTGCAGCCGCTTCAAAGTCTTCGCGCCGCGTCAAAATCGCGCCTAACAGCAGACCAACAAACTAGCCGGTTTCCCCTCGTAGCGCCGGCCTCGCGCCGGTTCTTTTCGGCTCAAGGCAAAGAGCGCCTTGTGAATGTGATCTTTCAGCCGGACTTGCGGCGGGCCAGGATCATCTCGCCTGTGCCGTCCAGGTAGATGGGGCCGCTGCTCACCACTGGCGCGTAATCGCTCATTTCACGCGCGGCCAGTGCCTTGTAGGTGTCCTCGCCGAGAATCAGGTACTCGGGCCAGTCCTTGGGCACAATGGCGACGACGGGAATGGTCTTGCCGCTGTAAAAGGCGATGTCGTAGTTGAGCCCGAACAGATAGGCGGCCTTGCCGTCGCCAATCACGCGCGCTGCCTGGAGGGCAAAGTCCTTCAGCGTGATAGTGTTGGCGGTTGCCGGCAGGAGGTACAAGTTGGCGATTATCGAAAGGCATGCGACGCCCGCTGCGGTGGCGGCCGCGAATTTCGCCACTCCCGGGCTGGTGCGTATCAGGAGGTACGCGATGATGCCGCAGACACCGGCTATCACAAATACCCACACCCAATGTGCGTCAACCGCCGTCGACAACTCGGGAACAAAGCGCGGCGCCTTGATGTCCAGGGCCGCCGCCAGCAACACCCCCGCAAGCGCGGGCCATATTCTTATGATCGCCGCCGCCACCAGACCGCCCACACTGACCGTCGCGAAAAAGAATCCCATTCCCAGCGACATCACGCGCGTCCAGGCGGACGCCAGTGGCGCCTTCAATTCCTCGGCCAGGTGGATTCCCACGATTGCCGCGAGCGCGGGATAGAGCGCCAGCAGATAAACCCCGCGCTTGGCGGCGGCAAAGTTATAGAAAAGCAGGACCGCGCCGAACCAGATCAGCAAATAGAGCAAGCGCGGTTCGCGCAGACTTTGGCGGTTGGCAAAGCGTATCGCCGCCTGCGGCAGGAATATGGTCCACGGCAGAAAGCCCGCGAGCAGCACCAACTCGACGTAGTAAAACGGATGGCCATGGCCGGCGTTCATTCCCGGATTGTTGAGGTAGGTAAAAACATTTTCGGCCAGGATCTGCTTGTCGAAGAAAGCTCTCCCGCCGATCAATACAGCCGCCACGTACCATCCGCCGGCCAGGATGCCGACAAGCAGACCGCCCTTTACCAAATCAAGTTGACGCAGCAGGCCCGATCTGCGCTGTACCGCGATGAAAATGACAGCCACTGCTGCGGGCAGCGCCACACCAACCGGGCCCTTGGCCAACACCGCGGCAGCCAGCGGCAAATAAATGGTAATCCGCCGTGCCGTCAGTCCCTCCGCTATCATGAGGAATTCAAAGAAAGCCACTTCCATAAAGAAGGTGAGCGTCATATCGACTCGCGCACCGCCCGCGGATTGCAGATATTGAAAGTTGGTGGCCAATATCAGCGCCGCGAATAGTCCGGCGACCTCATTGAAGATGCGGCGTACATAGATGTAGCAACAAATTACCCCGCACGCCGCCAGAGTCGCGGAGGGCAGTCGCACCGTCCATTCACCCAGCCCGCCGGTGATCAATGACAGGATTGCGATCAGCCAATGCATCAGCAGCGGTTTGGACGGAATCTCGACGCCCGCGCGCATCGGCAGCAGGAACGAACTGAGGCTTTGACCCTTGAACATGTCGAGCACGGTTACCGCCTCGCGCGGTTCACCCTTGGTGTAGAGCGGATAACCGCCGAGATTCACAAAGAAAGCTGCCAGGCAAAGAAGGGTCAGCATGGGAATAGCGAAGCGCGGTTGTGCCGCCAGCGCGAACCACCGTTCGTGATAAGACGGAGCACCGGGGGCCATTTCGGGCCCGTCCGCCATTGGGGCAGGCGGATTGTCATCAATTGTAAGGGATTGTTCGGCTGATTTCTGCGCCTGTGTCGTCACAGTGCGACTTAAACATAAGCCTCGAGGCCACGAAAGAAGGCCGGCAAGCCGATCCTATCTTGTCCCGATTGGCAAAACGCTCGCGCGCCGGATTGACCTCTCAGATTAACCGGAGTAAAAACAAATGAAGTAGAGTGTAGCGAAAAGAACCACACGGCCGTTACGCAAGATAGAGCGAGCCGATGGCGGGTAAACGGGTCATGCAGAGAGAACAAAAAGGGCAAGCACCATCGACGCGAGAGCGCGATTCCGATCAGGTTGGTAGGGTTCGGGAATTCTATACGGTCGGCCAGCTCGCGGAGCTGCTCCAACTGACGGAGATGACCATATATCGGATGATCAACCGGGCCGAATTGCCGTGCTACGCCATTGGCCGGGTGAAGCGCTTTCGCCATTCGGACATCGAGGAATTTCTCGCCGGATGCCGGATACCCGCCGCAAAGCCGGTCGATCCGCCAGACCAGACCGAACAACGTGTGAAAGCGTCCGCCGGTGGCGGCATTCGAACGTCATCGTCGAGGCCGGGACGCGCGGCCAAACAGAGACCTTCAAACGACTTGGGGGATGATTAGAGGTAGGTACAGGTTTGATCACCTTCACCTCGGTGAGAAAGAAGGGATTACCAATGTTGGGCGCAAAGTCATTTAAATGCACGCGGCGCGGGTTGTGACCTGGCGGCCAACTGATCATTTCTTTCTGAAGTCGTAAGAGTCGAAACCTTTGATCCGCTTGATGCGGCCGCCGGTACCGGCCAACTGAAAGCCGCAATCCTCCGCTACTTTAACCGACGCTCGATTAATGTCCTGGACCACATACCAAATTCTGCGCCCCGGTTTGGCTGTTTGAACCAGGAGAGCGCGCAGTCCGAATTTGGCGAGGCCTCGGCCCCGGTATGAGGGTTCGGTCCAGGTATCGCCCACCTGTAGGTCGCCCCCGGCCAGAAACGGGAAGCGCCAGTAGCGCGGCGTGAACGCCGAGTAGTGCACCAGCCGCGGGCCGTCGTACAGGACCATCGCGCCGCTCTCAGGCGATGGAAATACTCCAGAGATGTGAAGCAACGTGCGGAACAGGAAGTGAAGTTTCTTGTCGCGAGTAGCGTTGCGCGGCCATGGCGTCAACAGCGACGGTTTCCAGAGCTCCGTACTGAAAGCGTCGTCCGGCGGTCCGACCTGCGAATGGCGCTGTGCCGAATCGCAGCAATAAAACAGATAGACGGCATCATTCCCTGCCTCCTTCGCCGCGACGTCCTCGCGACGCGTCAATGCGCGGCCCCCTTTCATTTTGGCGGGTTGTACTGCTCCCATCCGCGCCTGCTCACCTCCTCGCGCACCCGTGCAATATAGGTGAGCGCGTTGGCGTCGTACCATTCGCCGCTAAACCAATCACCCACGCATCCCCATAACATCTGCTGCTCGGACCCATTGGGATAGGTCGGATAGCCGGGCAGCGGAACGTCCTGGCGCAGCCATTCATTTGCGCCGTCCATACAAGCGCGCTGGTATGCAAGCTTATAGTCGACGTTGAAGGCCGTGCTCTCGCGGCTCATCGGCCAGGTGCCGGGAAATGAGCGATATTTGATCTGCAGGAGCCCGTAACTCTGGTTGCATCCGCCATTGCTGATGGTCCCTGGCGGGCACAGGGTGAGGTCGCTGGTCCAGTCGCCCTCGTCCGCCTGACGCCAATGCGACTCGTCCATCGCGATGGCGCGCACCAGGTCTTCATCGAAGCCCCACTTGCACGCGCCCCACTGGATAATTTCGTCGGTGGTGCCGGTGAAATTGCCGTCAACGCGCGCAAAGAACGCGGGCGGAACACCGCCATTGCGTTTGGTTGCATGCACCCGGGAAATCTCCGCAGGGGCGGGGGTTGCGTGGTTAGCGGCGGTGTTCTCCGGGCGCGCCTCCCACGACGAGCGGCGCACCCGCGCCGAGCATTCGGCGCCGCCGGGAAGCGGCGAATGAGGTGGCAGGGTTACGAACTTCGCACCGTCAGCGGCGCTTGCGAAAGCGCTGCCTGCAATCAACCATACAATCGTCAGCGCAAACGCGGCCCGGACCGGACGCGCGCCGCGAGCATTGGAACCCAGCATAACGTTTATATTAAATTTCTCTTAGATTGCTTTGGCTATATTTACGTTACACCCGGGCCGACCTCCGATCAAGCCTCCTCCGAGAACGCAGAACCGGTATGGAGCCGCCGCTTGAAATCGGTGGCGATGGCCGGTAATTAGCGGCACTGTAACGCACTTGCATTGGCAACAGGGGCACATATATGGCCGGCTTCAAGGATCGAGCCTGCATCGTTGGTATCGGTGAAACGCCTTACAGCCGAAATTCCGGCAAAACCGAAATGGGGCTGATGCTGGAGGCGTCGCTCAAGGCGATTGCCGACGCTGGGCTTAAGCCGCACGACATCGACGGCGTCATCCCGCCGCGCCTGTACGCAACCGCGGAGCATTTCGCCGCCAATCTAGGAATCGAGGACCTGCGCTATGCGGTCACGGTCTGCATGGGCGGGGCCAGTCCGGTGGCTGCTCTGCAGAGCGCGGCGTTGGCGGTGAGCAATGGTATCGCGGACTGCGTGTTGCTGGCGGTGGGATTCAACCAGGCGAGCAGCAAGGTGATTCGCGGCGGCGTGGATCCGATCGACACCGCTGGCGCGATTCCATTGGCCCCGGCGCTCACCACGCTCAGCGAGTATTACGTGCCCTTTGGCTCCTCCACACCGGTACAATGGTATTCGTGGATCGCCACCCGCTATAAGCACCTTTATAACGTTCCGGAGCGGGCGCCGGGCGCAATCGCCGTGGCTTGCCGCAAGCATGCCCAGTTCAATGAGAAGGCCTACATGCGCGGCCGGCCGATGTCGATGGAGGATTATCTCAACTCGCGCCTGATCAACTATCCCTTTCGCCTGCTCGATTGCTGCCTGGAAACCGATGGCGGCACCGCCGTGGTGGTAACGACGCCCGAGCGGGCCCGCGACCTCCGCCATAAGCCGGTGTACATCATGGGCGCCGCGGAAGGGCATCCGTATCCTGCTGATGACATTCCCTCGCGTCCCGATCTGTTTCAAATCGGCCTCAGCTACGCGGCGCCGCGGGCATTACGGATGGCCGAGGTCAGTCCCGCCGATATGGACTTCATCCAGGTGTACGACTGCTTTACCTACATCGTGCTACTGCAACTCGAGGCCTTGGGCCTGTGCAAGCGCGGCGAGGCGGCTGATTTCGTCTCGGACGGACGGATCGAATTGGGCGGCCGGATGCCGCTCAACACCCACGGCGGGTTGCTGTCGGAGGCTCACACGTCGGGGATGAATCACATTGCGGAGGCAGTCCGGCAGTTGCGCGGCGAGGCTGGACCCCGGCAGGTCAAAGATGCGCGCCTTGGGCTGGTCACGGGATGGGGCGACTTCGGCGACGGCGCGCTGGCGATTCTGCGCCAGTAGCGGATTTGTTTGAGCGCCAACCTTCGAGCGGAGCGGAAAAAAGCTTATGCCAGATTCAAATCCAGCGCCGGCTTACAACCGGCCCCTGCCGCGGCGGCGCGGCTTTGGTGCGGAATACTACGCCTTCTGCAAGAAGCACGAGCTGCGCTTCCAACGATGCAAGGGATGCGGCACGTGGCGGCACGTGCCGCGCGAGATGTGCGCTAAGTGCGCTTCATCGGATTGGGAATGGGCAAAGTCGTCGGGCAAAGGGCAGGTCTTTTCATGGACCACGGTGATGCAGCCAATGATGGCGCAGTTTGCGGACATCGTTCCGTACAGTCCGGCCGTGATCGAACTCGAAGAAGGCGTGCGCATGGTGAGCTGGCTGATTGATGTTGCTCCCGCGGAAATGCGCCTGGGCCTGCCTGTCGAAGTTGTGTTTGACGACGTTACACCCGAAGTTACGCTGCCGAAGTTTCGCAAGGCCTAGTTGACCTGGACAGAAACGGGAACGCGCACTGGCTGCCTCCCATGGTTGCGATCAAGCGCGCCTACGATCCGCCCAGCCGCGGCGACGGGATGAGAATCCTGGTTGACCGCCTGTGGCCGCGCGGGCTTAAGAAAGAAACAGCGCATATCGACAGGTGGATGCGGGAGATCGCGCCCAGCAACGAACTCCGCCGCTTCTTCGATCACGATCCGGCCCGCTGGAAGGAATTTCGCAAGCACTACCGGCATGAACTCAGACGTCCGCAAGTCAAACCGCTGCTCGACGACCTGCTTGCCTCGGCGCGAAAAGAAAAACTCACGCTGGTGTATGGAGCCAGGGAGGAGCGCTACAACCAGGCGGCGGTGCTCAAGGAACTGCTCGACGCAAAGTTGTAGCGCTGTCCGCGCGCTGTGTGAAAAACTCTTCACGGTGCGGCACTGCGGTTGCCCGCGCGTTCCAGGATTGCGTATTAAAATGAATGGTGAGAAAAAAGCCTTATAGCGATTTCGAGGTCCCAGTCAAAACTTCAGGGGAGATCGAACGATGAAAATCATGCTAGCTTTAGGTCTGGGCTTGTTGCTGTCGATTGGTATCGCTGGCGGCGCGTCGGCCGCGGGATCGTCGGTGAGCGGTCATTTGCGAGATGGCTTCTGCTATACGTCTATGGGCGCCCAGGGCCCCAGTCATCAGAAGTGCGCGATGGGCTGTGCGAAGGCAGGAATCCCGGTCCTGCTGGTGGAGGACAAGACGGACAAGACCTACGTGTTGCTGCCGCCCAAAGACGCGCAGCCTTTGCCGTCGGCAGTCTTCGACAAGATGGAAGACCAGGTGACAGTTACCGGTCAGGAGTACAGCAAGGGCGGGATTACCTTCTTAACTGTTGAATCGGTGAAATAGCGCCGTGCTTGGCACGCTGCTTCCCGGAGCTCGGCAGCTTCAGAACATTCATCCGCTGATCGTTCATTTTCCGATCGCGTTTCTGTTTGGCGCGGCGCTCCTTTACCTGCTTGCCTGGCTCGCCAAAAGAGAAAGCTGGGCATGGACGGGCCTGTGGCTGCTCAGCCTGGGAACGTTGGGAGCTGCCGCCGCCGTCGCGAGCGGCCTTTATGGCGCGGAGGGCGTGATGGTGGCGCGTTCGGTCCGTGAGCATCTGCTCGTCAACCATCAGCGGATCATGCTGGGTGTGCTGGCCTTGAGCGTGGTGCTGTCGGCCTGGGCGTGGCTTGCGCGTCCAATCCCGCACAGGGGCGGTGTTGTATTCCTGTTTCTGCTGGCGATTCTGATCGCGGGTTTGACCGTGGGCGCGGATTTTGGCGGCCGTATGGTTTACGATTACAACGCGGGCGGCAACGCGTGCCCGCAACCTATCGAATTCCACGACTGATCCGGAGGCGCTACGCGGCGGCCCACCGCGGGCGCTCTCCCATCCGCGACAGGGCGTCCATCACCCGCTGCGGTTCGCCCAGATCGCTCCAGGCCAGACCGCGGACCGGTAATACGGCCAGCCTGGCCGGAAAGCACGCAAGTATGTCGGAGGAGAAATCTTCCGAACCCAGCTTCGCGTATAGCGAACGCATTCGCGATTGTTCGCGCGGTGTTCCGAATGCGGAACGCATCGTATGGAAAGCAGCGTACAGTTGGGGCTTGGCCGCGACCACCAGACCCAGCAGGGTCGGAAGTCGCGCGACCATAACGAAGCTGTTCCACAGGCATCCCTGCGCCATCAGTTCGGTCGCAACGTTGGCGGGCGGTTTTTCCCAGAAGCGCTGCACCTGAAAAACCTGCGCGCGTTTGCCGGATAGCGCATCGCCGTATTCGATCCAGCCATAGCCAGACTCGGCGCGGTCGGGCTTGATTCCCAACAGCACCGTGGTTTCGGGCTGTTCCTCAACCGCCTCGAACGCCTCTTCGACATGACGCATGAACCCGGAATCGTCATCAACGAAATGATCGGAAGGGAACACGGCCACCGAAACTTCGGATGTGATTTCGGCCATGCGCATCAGCGCGTACAGAATCGCCGTGGCAGTGCCGCGGTTGTCCGGTTGCACGACGAGGCCCGACATTGGCAGGCGGCCAAGAACCTGGGTATAAAAAGGTTCATGCGCCTCGTTGACCACCATCAGCGTGTGTTCCGGCCGTACCGATAGTGCGA
>DATFSZ010000032.1:0-3434 GCA_035262365.1 Binataceae bacterium (SeqCode) | reverse complement strand
TCAGCCAACGTGGAGTTTTCCGCGCGGATGCTCAGCAAGCCATTCTGAAAAGTGACTTGGGGCGGCTGCGGCGGCGAATTGGCCGGAGTGCTGGGAACGATTGGCTGCGGTTCGGCAGGTGCTGCTGCCGCCGATGATGGTGCCGCTGAGCCGGCGGAATTTTGCATCGGCGCCGGTCGGGGGGCTCGTGCCTGGGCAGCCAGAGCTGCCGCCAAGATCAAAAGAACCGCAGAAACACGCATAATTACTGCTCCTATGTTAGCAGACCGCCGGGAGGCGACTTTCGTGCCCATCAGCCCTGGCCTAAAGTAACGAGCGAGTCGCCGCGGGGAGCGGCCACGAAGGCTTTGCGCAAGCCGGAGCTCCGGGAGAGTGATGGGCTACTCGGCTGGCTGCCGGTTTCCGAAGAATCCTTGCATGTAGTACGCGACCGGACGCAGGTCGCGATCGAGTTCGACTGTCCCGCCGAGCACGCGACGGCGGCCGCGCAAAGCTGATTCGACGTCGAAATAGCGCAAATCATACATCTGGACTTGATAGCCGAAGGGCGAAGACTCGATCTCGGGTGGCTGAGCGTTTTCGGGCGGCGTGGCTTGTATTCGCAGGAGTCGGGCTGCGAAATTTTGCGCAGGCGAAGTTTGCGAGCCGACGGCCTCGGCTCGCGTCAGCGGGCGCACTTCGAAAACCGGGTAATCGGCCCAATCGAGGAAGACCCGACCCAGGTGGCTGCGCTTGGCGGCTTCGAGCACGGGCGTCTCTGGAGGCTTATGGAAGATGCGGGCTTCGCGGCGGGGGTCGACTTCAGGCGTGAGCGAATCCACCGGCATGGCACGATAGGCGCTGTCGGTTTCGACAACTCCGTTCCAGGCGAAGATGTTGAGCGCGGTGGCATAGGCGGAGACGCGCTTGGGCAGTTCGTCACCGTAGTCCATGGCGTTGAGCGCGGCCAGCGCACGGCGATGTTCGAAGTCGCGCACTCCCCACAGCATCGCAATCAGCACCAGTGCGGCAATGGCAGCCACGCGGCCGCGCGGACCTTTGTGGCGTGCACCAATTTCCTCATGGATGAGCGCGAACAACCCCGGTAATACCAGCGCAAGAAAGAGGATCGCCCACATGACGGGCTCGACGATGGAGATGATGTCCCAGTGGTGCCAGCGAAAAGAGAACGGCATCAGGGGGCGCACGCCGTACGAGTTCGTGAAGTCAAGAAGGATGTGGGACAGCGCGGCGAGGCAGCCGAGCAGAAACAGCAGTCCCCAACGCGGTGCGAGTTGTGGCGCGGGGCGGTCTTGCTTCCTTCGGCGCGAGCGCCGAAGTCGATGAGCGAGGTAGACGATCAGCAGCGCGGCGGCGGCATCGAAGGGCGCGCCCAAAAACGTATGGGTGGCGCCGCGATGGTGCTGAAATCCGTACACCGGACCGCGCACTTCGGTGAAGATGTCGAGATCGGGGATTTCCGCGGCGATCACCATCAAGGGAGTCGCGAGCGCGGTGGTGCGGTTGAAGCCGGCCCGCGAGAGGCAGGCGCCATACATGAGGTGTGTAACCGGTTCCAAGCTGCTAGTTTCGCGTGCGATGCGGAATCACGCAACTTACAAATTCGGCACCAGCAAGGTGAGTGCGTTGGGCACGGCGAGGATTCGTACGGGAATTGTGCCCAGCAGTTCCCCATCAACCTCGGCGTGGATGCGCGCATGGCGCTGACCCTCGCTCCAAAAGTGCGGCACGGGTGTGGATGCAGCCAGCGGTCGGCAAACCGCTTCGCTGGCATCCGCGAGTTCGACATTTCGTGGCAGCCACGGCGTGCCGAGAAATCGCCAAAGCAAATAAGTGAGGAAGGCGCGGCGCCGCGGCGTGCGGAAGATGACCAGCCGCATGTCGCTGCGGTGGAGCGAAGCGCCCGGAGCCAGGCCGCGAATGAGACCTCCGAAGTTCGAGATGCGCACCGAGAGCGCTTGCGAAGCAACCATGGTGCGGCGCTGGCCGTTTGCCTGCGTGAACTCGATTTCAAATGGAGGAAAACCGTGCTGCAAGAAAATGCGTATTGCCGCCAGATAATAAGCTCGCATTCCGTGGCGGCGCTTGGCTTCGAAGTTCAGCTCGTAAAGCATGTGGGCATCGCCGCCCACCCCAGCGGTTACGATGAAATAGCGTCCGGCGGCCGGATTTGCTACTGGCTCGACGCGGCCAACGGCAATTCGCCGGGGCGTTGCGTTCAGCAGAGCTTCAGCTGCCCGCAGGGGATCGCGCGGAATGCCAAGATCATTTCCCAGAACATTACCGGTTCCGAGCGGTAAAACTGCCAGCGCCGCCGAAGCAAGCTCGGCCACCATGCGCTGCATGCATTCGTGAACCGTGCCGTCGCCACCGCAGGCGATGACGGTGTCGCACCCGGAGGCAACCGCTTCCATGGCCTGATCGGTGGCGGAACCGGCAGCGCGCGTAGCGATCATTTCAGCTTCGACGCCCGCGGAGCGCAGTACCGTGGCAGCGGCTTCAACCTGCGCCGTGCGCGGGGCACGGCTGGAGCCGGCGAACGGGTTATAGATGAGGGCGGCCTTGCGCATGAGCAGTTTTCCGCTATCGGCGGTAAGCATTCAGCTCAAGCATCGCACGCCAGCTGAGTGCTCACCCCTAGAACGCTGAGTTGCAATCTCTCTCCAAGTCGAAAACACGGAACCCGAAACTATAATCGACCCAATGTCCACGGCCACGCGAGCCAGCGCTGCGCAGCGCGAAAGCGAAGCGCTGCGCGAGAAAATTCGACGTCACGAGCACCTTTATTACGTGCTCGATCAGCCTGAAATCAGCGACGCAGAATTTGACGCGCTGATGAACCAGCTCAAGACGCTGGAGAAGCAGCATCCGGAGCTGATCACCCCGGATTCCCCTACTCAGCGGGTTGGCGGCAGGCCCCGCGAAGGCTTCGTCAAGTTACCGCATTCGGCGCCCATGCTCTCCCTGGATAACGCTTACAACTTCGATGAGCTGCGCGCCTGGGACCGTCGCGTGCACGATCTGGCGGGCGTGCCGGATCTTGAGTTTGTCTGCGAATTGAAGCTCGACGGGCTGTCGATGGCGGTCCGATACGAAGGCAGTCGCCTGGCGCAAGGAATTACGCGCGGCGATGGCAGCGTGGGCGAAGAGGTCACGGCCAATTTGAAGACCATTCCGTCGCTGCCGCTTTCGATTACGCCGGAATCGTTGAAGAAAGCCAAGCTTCCCGCCGGCTTTGAAGTTCGCGGCGAAGTCCTGATGCCGACAAAATCGTTCGAGCGCATGAATGAAGAGCGCCAGCGCCAGGGGCTCTCGAAATTCGCCAACCCGCGCAATGCGGCTGCGGGTGCGGTGCGCGTGCTCGATCCGAACATCACGGCGCAGCGGCGGCTGGATTTCTATGCGTACTTCCTGTTGGTGAATGGACGCTATTA
>DATFSZ010000031.1:0-4124 GCA_035262365.1 Binataceae bacterium (SeqCode) | reverse complement strand
CGACCCGACCGGCGCCGAGCAGGTGGTGACCGTCAACCTGACCGGCACGACCCCGGCGATTGGAACACAGTCCGCGCAACGCATCCTCTATGGGTTGCTCTCCGGCGCTACTGCGAACGGCCCGACCACTGCGCCTACCGGAACTGCGGCTGTCGGCGACGTCGCTCTCTTCGCCCACACGCGCGTCCTGTCCACGCGGACCGCTCAGGCTGGCGCGAACCCCACCAGTTCGGTCCCCGCGACCATCCAGCTTCAGGCCGGCGATGGAGCCGCCGTGCAGATCGGCCATATCATCCGCATCCTGAACAACACGCCCGCCGGCGTGCAAAATCAGCTGCGGCGGATCATCGCCACAACCGGCTTCGGCACCGATACTGTCGCCGTCAGCCGCGCGTGGGGGACCGTCCCGGCCAGCGGCACGACTTACGAGATCCTCCAGGGCATTCTGTTCGACATCCTGCCCAACCCGGTCACATGCGTCACGCGGCTGTTCGCCCGCAGCTATGCCGCCGTAGCCGGCGGGGCGACGACCCTCTTTTACGAAAAGATCTTCTTCGTCAACAACAACACAGGCATTTCGCTGACGCAGGCGCAGCTCCAGGTCGCAAGCGAGTCGCCAACCCTGCCGAGCGGCGATCTGATCGACGCGGCCCTCTGCAATGCGCTCAACGATGGCGGCTCGGTCACGAATCGCCAGACCGCACCGGCCACCGGGATTGGGCCGTTTGTCACCCAGCCCGCGCTGATCAACGTCCCCGCGCCAGGCAATTTGCCGTCTGGTGCCGCACCCAACGGCGCCGGTGCGCAAGGCATGTGGCTGCGGCTTACCCTGCCCGCTGGTTCCGCGGCCTGGTTTGGTTCAATTTCGCTCGCAGCCTCCGGCGTCACAACGTAGCGTCGCATGCTGCTGTTTCGCCTTATCTCCTTAGTTGCGCTCTTCCTCCTCTTAGCTTCGAGCGCACCCGCCCAGGTCGCGCTGGGGCCCTCCTCCGGTCCGTGTATCCAAACCGGCGACTATCCTTACCAAGCCGGCTCGTGTCTCAATGCTACAGGCATGAACGCGGATCTTGAGCTGTCGCCTGGCGGTGCGCCGCCGACCAACGTCTATGGCCGCGGCGCCGGCTACGGCAAGCTGTGGATCGACACCTCGGTCTCGCCGCAGCACATCCGCATGTGCACTGTCCAGCCGCCGGGGCTTTGCTCGACCACTTACAACGCGGCGCAATGGGCGGACATCGGTGCGATCGACCAAGCGAACGGCACGATCAACCTTTCCAGCGGCGGCGGGCTCGCTTCTATCCCGAGTTCTGGTGTCATCGACCTCGGGCTCTATCCGCAGAGCTTGCTTCAGATCACCGGGACGGCGACGATCAACTCCTTCGGCACGACCTTGCCGGCCGGCAAGACCCGCGTCCTGATCTTCCAGGGCAGTCTTACGATCACCAACAGCCCGACCGCGATCGCCATCCCTGGAGGCAACAACATCACGACCCAGGCCGGCGGGATGGCACTGGTCACCTCACAAGGTAACGGACTTTACTCTCTGCTCTACCAGCCCCAGCCCATGGGAGCTGGTCAAAGCTCCATACCGAACAATACGGTCCTCGGCAATGTGACCGGCGCACCCGCTGTCCCGATCCCTCTAACCCAATCTCAACTGGCTGGGCTTGTACCGCCCGCCGCCCTGATTGTGCCTACGAACGGAGCACTTCGCACGCAGTCGACCGCCGGGTTTGTCAACGGGCAAACAGTTGTGGATCGCGCGGGCTTTACCAATCCAGGCGATGGCGGGGGTGCGCGCTACGTCTATTCCTCTTCCGCCTGTTCACTCGCCAGCGGTGCCGGTGACAACGGCTCCCAGGTTCAAGCAAGCGGTGGCGGTTGTTGGTTGTTGGACAACAAAGGATGCCCGTCGATCAAAGTTTACGGCGGTCAAGGCAATAATGCGGCAGATAATAGTGCTTCATTTGCCGCTGCCTTGAATGCCTATCCTAATCCTTGTGTGTACTTCCCCGCTGGCAAATACAAATTACTCAGCGCGGTTTCCTACACCTTCCCTGGCAACCCGCAAGCTCTGACCATCAGGGGGGATGGGATAGACCAGACCGAATTGACTTGGCCGAATGCCGTCTCGACTGCCCTCACCATAAACCTGATCGGCCAGTCCAACGCCGTCCATGTGCGCGATCTCACCATATCGAGCGGTCAAGCCGGCGCCGATACGGGGCTCAAGGTCATACAAACTATCACATCCCCAGGCCCCATAATCGCATCTGGGTCAGGAGTGCAAAGTGATTTTACTAATCTAGTCCTGCGCGGAGATGATGGATATTTTGAACAAGCCTACCATCACATAACTCACTTCTGGAACTATGGCATTCTATTGAATGGCGTCTCCTTTGTGCTGTTTTATAACGTTTACGTTGAAGGGCTGTTTCATATTCCCTCAGGTGGTGGGGCCTTCGCTGACGCCACATCCGGTAATGGTGTTCTCGTGCAAGGTGCTAGTGCAACAGTCATACCGGTTGTGTTCAATTTCACCAATTGTAACTTCCAGGGCTTGGCCAATGGCATACTGATTGGGGCTTATACGCAAGGTGTCAGCGTCAGCCAAAGTAATTTCACAAGCAATTTCTCTGGAATCGGACTCCCCGCTGGCGCCTCAGCGACCGGTCTTGATCAACTCGCTATAACGACAAGCCAGTTTGCTAATCTATATGATGTCAATTTGGAATCGACGTTCGCGGACGTATTAATATCGAATAATCTTTTCCTTGGTGCCACCCCGCCAACGGGGAGCACTAAGACATCAATATTTTATAATGTGCCAAGCAACAATCTCATCATCCAAGGTAATTCGTTTCGCGGCACCGGCTCCTCCGTCAATAGCACTGCCATTGCTCTGAATGGCTCCGGCTCCGCCGATTCCGGCACTACAACAGTCGCTGGCAACAGTTTTACAAACTTTAAAAATGCCGTCACGTTTGGCGCCGGCACGCAGAATGCGACACTCAGCGGCGACAATCGTTTCCTTGGGAACGCAACCAATTACTCAGGGCCAGCAGGAGCAGCTAACAACAACATCGCTGGGCTTGGCGTTTCTTATGCTACCATTTCAGCTTATGCAAACAATGGAAGCGGGCTCGTCCGTATCACGGTGGGATCTACGAGCAACTTCGTATCAGGCCAAACGGTCTTGGTCACTCCAACATTTAGCAGCGTCCCGACGACATTGTTCACACCAATTGCCGTTATAGATGGCACGCACATGGATTTGTTGAACATAACTGCCTCTGGCGGGGCCGCGTTCCCATCCGGCAGCCTTGTGAGCAGCACTCCCTGAAGGCCTCTCAATGCTGATCATCCGGCGGCGCACGCCCAGCGGCACCGTCCGCCGTATCCCGCTGGGCGGCCCGAATGTCTACGTCGTCATCGTCGCTGCCGGCGAGGCTCGTTCCACGCTGGCGGCCCGCCCCGGTGCCCTCGCCGAATTCCGCTCCACCATCTCGCGCCAGGTCCCAGCCACAGGTGAGGAGCAAACCCGTTTCGCCAGCCAGTTGCTTGCCACTGCCGAAACTCTGCTGCGTCTGAGCGAGATCCTCCCCGCTGCAGGCGAATTCGCTCACAGCGCCGCGCTGCTGAGGGCTATATCCGCGGCCGGGGAGTTTCGCTCCAGCCCGACCGCGGTGCTGTCGGCGACGGCTGAGGCCAGACTGGCGGTCAGCAGCGTCGACTTTGCGCAAGGCGAAGGTGGCCGAACGTTGATCGTCGAGCAGCTAACGGCGCTCGCCGAGGCTCAACGCTCACTCGCCACCAGGGAAATCGCTGCCGGAGAATTCAGCGGCCTTACCCCGATCGTTGCGAATGTTAGGGCGGGTGCCGAAGCGCTCATCCATCTGACGACCACCTCTCGCCCACAAGCCGAGGCCAACACACAAATATTCGACCGGATCATCGGCCAGGCTGAGTTTTCCAGCGTGGCACCGGTCATGTCCGTGGCGACCCAGATCATCGGCGCCGTCGAGGTGTTGGCCCGCGTTCCGGCCGTTGCTCTGGCGGTGGGCGAGATCCAGCATCAAACGCTTGCCACGATACCCGCCCAAGGCGAAGACCTCGCTCTCGCC
>DATFSZ010000030.1:0-8790 GCA_035262365.1 Binataceae bacterium (SeqCode) | reverse complement strand
ACCCCAGGACGGCTACGACACCGTCGAATGGGCAGCGCGCCAGCCATGGGCCAACGGTGTGGTCGGCAGCTTCGGGCCGTCCTACATGGGCGCAACCCAATGGCTGACTGCCACCGCGGCGCCGCCCAGCCTCAAGGCGATGGTGCCGAGTATTACCGCGTCCAACTACCATGACGGATGGACCTACCAGGGCGGCGCCTTCGCACTCGGATTCAACGTCAGTTGGACGATGTCGTCGCTGGCGCCCGACCGCCTGATGCGCGAGCGCAAGGACAACCCTGCCGCCGCGGCGGAGTTGGGTGAAGTGCTCGGCGGTATCGACGAGATGCGCCGCTGGATGGAGATGACGCCGCTTAGGGACTACGAGCTGTTCAAAATCGGCGCGCCATTCTTTTTCGAATGGCTGGAGCATCCGAGCTACGATTCCTACTGGCAGAAGATCGACATCGAAAATCATCACAGCAAGATCAATGTTCCGGCGCTTAACTTCGGTGGATGGTACGACATCTTCCAGGGCGGGACAGTCCGCAATTACACGGGTATGCGCGCGCACGGCGCGGGCGCGGTGGCCCGCGACGGCGCGCGCCTGCTGATGGGCCCTTGGGCGCACATGATTCCGCTGGGCAACCTGGTCGGCGAAGTCGATTACGGCTACCGTGCCGGCTCGATCTCGATCGACCTGGACGGCCACGCGCTGAAATTCTTCGATCGCCATCTGAAGGGAATCGAAAAGGGCACCGAATTGCCACCGGTGCGCCTGTTCGTGATGGGCGCCAATCGATGGCGCGACGAGAACGAATGGCCGCTGGCGCGCACCCAGTGGCAGCGCTATTACCTGCACAGCCGCGGGCGCGCCAACAGCGCCGGCGGCGACGGCGCGCTGTCCACGCAAGCCCCCGGCCGGGAACCATCAGACGCATTTCTATACAATCCGCTTGACCCGGTGCCCACGCGCGGTGGCGGCCTGTGCTGCTACGCGGCCGCGGTGCCGGGCGGCGCGTTCGACCAGAGCGCGGTCGAGGCGCGCTCCGACGTGCTCGTTTATACCACCGAAGTGCTGACCGAAGACGTGGAAGTGGTGGGGCCGATCAGCCTGACCCTGTACGCGTCGTCTTCCGCCCTGGACACCGACTTCACCGCCAAGCTGGTTGACGTGGATGAGTGCGGATGCCTGGCGCGCAATCTGACCGACGGCATCATCCGCGCCCGCTACCGCGAATCGCGCTCGCAACCGGTGCTGCTAACGGCGGGTAAGGTTTACGAATACACCATCGACATGTGGTCCACCGCCAACGTCTTCAAGGCGGGCCATCGCATCCGCCTGGAGGTTAGTTCGAGCAACTTCCCGCGCTTTGACCGCAATCACAACACCGGACACGATCTTTTCGCCGACGCCGAAACCCGCCCCGCGCTGCAAACCGTAATGCATGAGAGCGGAATGGCATCGCACCTGACCTTGCCGGTAATGCCCGCCTCGCGCTGAAATTCCCCCCTACCCCCTCTGCCACAAACGGCCGCGGGGAAAAGGGCGAGGATCAGGGTGCCTGATACACTTGGAACCTAATTCCGGGCCCGCGATCGCGTTGCCACGGCCTATACTCGGATACAAACCTTGCCGAAATGTTTTCCACTTTCCAAAAACGCCAGCGCCTTCGACGCTTCCTCGAATTGGTAGGTCCGATCGATCACCGGCCGCATGCCGGCGGTGGCGACCGCCCGGTTCATATCCTCGAACATCTCCGTCGAACCCACGAATATCCCCTGCAGCCGGATTCCTTTTAAAATGATACTTCCCGGACTGAACTTCTCCCCCGCGCCGCCCAGGACCCCGATCAGGCTGATGAACCCGCCATGGCGCACCGCGCGCAGCGATCGTGGCAGCGTGCCGGCGCCGCCGACTTCAACCACGTGGTCGGCGCCGGTCCCGCCGGTCAACTCCAGCACCTGTTTGTCCCATTCGGGGTTGGTCTTGTAGTTGATCACCGCGCTGGCGCTCAGCGCCCGTAACCGCTCCATCTTCGAATCGCTGCCGGTCGTGGCGATAACTCTTGCGCCGCACAGCAGAGCGAACTGGAGTGCGAAGATCGAAACCCCGCCGGTGCCCATTACCACCACGGTGTCGCCCGCCTTGATATGTCCCTCCGTGATCAGCGCCTGCCAGGCGGTCAGTCCGGCGCAGGGCAACGTGGCGGCTTCCTCGAAGGAAAGATGAGCCGGGATTTGCACGGCGCCATGCTCTTTGAACGTGACGTATTCAGCCAGCACGCCATCGATTGTTTGTCCCAAAACGGTGCGGAATACATTCGGGCCAAGCGGTCCCGATACCCAGTCCTGAAAGTATGTTCCCGCCACGCGGTCGCCAACCTTTACTCTGGTCACCCCCGGCCCGGCTTCGACCACTTCGCCCGCGCCGTCGCACAGCGGCACCAGCGGCGCGCTGCGCGGTATCTTGCTGATCAATATGTCGCGGTAATTAAGCGACGCCGCCCGCATCCGCACCAGCACCTCGCCCGGGGAAGGCGAAGGCCGGGGCCGTTCCACAATCGCCAGTGCCGTTGTTCCCGACTCGTTGCGCAGTTCGTATGCTTTCATCATTTCTCTCCGCACAATTCTAATCCCGTCTGCCCGATCAGGTTGGTTTCACAATCGGCAACGGGATGGCCTTTCCCGGACCGCAGAGCCGTTTCGCAGCGCGTGGTGTGGCTCCTTAACGTCATGGCGCTCGTCTTTGGTGGCGGGTGGCATCAAAATTTTTGAGCCGCAACACTGAAGAATAGCGCCGCCGCGAAGGAGTGTGCATTGCTTTCTCGAATGCGAAACTCGACGTACCTGAAGAGAACAAGGGCGATAGTGCCTGGTTTTTTCAAGTGCACCCCGTCGCTCAATCACTCTGTCGGCTCCACCACCGGCGCCATGCTCCTGTGCAACTCCTGGAACTCGACATCGCCGACTGCATCCTTGAGAGTAAGCTGATCGGTGTATTCCGTTATGCTTTTAATCTTCCCGCCCTCAAGATCGAAGATAAAGCAATACTTGTTGGCGTAAGCCTTGCCATCCGGCGTGGTGCCGCGATTGGTCATCTCCAGGATCACGGCGTCGCCATCGCAATGCGTGCGGCGAATCTCGGTTCGATAGCCGCGCAGCTTGCCCGCCGAAACTCTGGCAAGGTGGAGAATCGACGATTTGCCTCTCAGCTGGCCGCCCTGCGGCAGCTTCCACGTGACGTCTTCCGGCATCGCAGCGAATACCTTCTTCATGTCGCCGCGTGCGAATGCTTCCCAGATGCCGCGGACGAAGTCGATCTTCTGCTCCCTGTCCATTGAAAACCTCCCGTAGCGCCGGAATGCGCACCCGTTTTGGCCCGGCCTCCGTGCCCGCTCTGCTACAGCGCGCTTCAAGCCCGCGAGTTTAATCGAACCGGCGAAAAAGCTATAGGGAACGATGGCTGTGAGTCCGGCTTCATCAACGCCTCCGCTGGAGCGCTATCGGGTCCTTGATTTCAGCGATGAACGCGGCTTGCTCTGCGGTCAACTGCTGGCCGACCTGGGCACGGACGTGGTCGTCGTCGAGCCGCCCGGCGGCTCCCGCGTGAGGCGGTTTGCACCTTTCTACCAGGACCTTCCCGATCCCAACGGTTCGCTGTACTGGTGGGCCTACAATCGCAACAAGCGCGCAATCACGCTGAACCTCGGCGCCGCGGCAGGCAAGGCGCTGGCGCATCAACTGATTGCCGGTGCGGATTTTTTGATCGAATCCGCGTCGCCCGGGCGTATGGAGGAGTTGGGGCTGGGTTACGACGAGGCGGCGAGAATAAATCCGCGGCTGATCTACGTTTCAATTACTCCCTTCGGACAGGCCGGACCCAAGGCCAACTGGGCGTCGAGCGATCTGGTGGTTCTCGCCGCGGGAGGACCTCTTGCGCTGACCGGCGACGACGACCGGCCGCCGCTTCGCGTCGCGGTCCCGCAAGCCTACCTTCATGCGGCGGCCGACGGCGCGTTGGGCGCGATGCTGGCGCATTTCCATCGCGTGCGCTCCGGGCGCGGCCAGCATGTGGATGTCTCGGCGCAGCAGTCGGTGGCGATCGCAACGCAGTCAGGCGCCCTCGCCACTTTGTTTAATGCCGCGCCCTTCAGGCGCCATCGCGGCGGCCTGCGCCTGGGAATCCTCGAGAACCAGATCATCTGGCCGGCGCGCGACGGCCACGTAACCATGGCCGTGGCGTTCGGTGCGAACGCCGGTCCTTTCATGGTTAAGATCAGGCAGTTTCTTTACGAGCAGAGCCGGCTCCCCGAGGCCGACCCGGAGCTCAAGGCGCTCAGCCCGCAACTCGAAGACGGACGATGGCCGGAGGAAGCGCGCGACGCGATAATCGCCGCGATCAGGCGTTTCACGCAGCGCCACACCAAGGCCCAACTGATGGAAATCGCGCAGCGCCATGGCCTTCTGATCGGATCGCTGGAAACGCTCCCTGACGTTTTCGCCAGTCCGCAGCTGAGTGCGCGCGGCTATTGGCGGATGGTCGAGCATCCAGAACTGACTCGCGCCTTCGCCTACCCGGGTCCATTTGCCCGCTTCGGCACGACGCCGATTCAATACCGGCGCAGGCCACCCACAGTTGGCGAGCACAATAATGAAGTGTACGCCGGCGAATTGGGCCTCGGCGCGGCGCGGATTCGGGAGCTGGAGGAGGCGGGAGTGATCTGATGGCCGATGAAAAGCCGCTGTCGGGAGTCAGGATCTGCGACTTCAGTTGGGCGATGGCCGCGCCGATGGCCACGCGGATGCTCGCCGACTTCGGCGCCGCCGTGGTGCGCATCGAACCGCACAACCGCTATGACGCGGCGCGCACCCAGCCGCCTTTCCTCAACAACCAGCCGGGCGTGGAAAATTCCGCGATGTGGAGCAACTGCGACGCCGGCAAGCTCAGCATCGTACTCGACCTGGCGCGGCCCGCCGCCCGCCGGGTGGCGCTTGATCTGGTCCGATGGGCGGGCGTGGTGATGGAGTCGTTCTCTCCCGGCACGATGCGCAAGTGGGGGCTCGATTACGAGGCGCTGCGCGAAGTCAGCCCCGGCTTGATCATGCTCAGCAGCAGCTTGATGGGTCAGGACGGCCCGATGGCGGACTATGCCGGATGGGGCTACATGGGCGCCGCGATGGCCGGGTTTCATCAGGTGACCGGATGGCCCGATCGCGATCCGTCCGGTCCGTTTCATTCCTACACCGATTACGTAGTTCCGCGCATGACCGCGCTGGCGCTGCTGGCCGCGCTCGATCATCGCCGCCTCACCGGCGAGGGACAATATATCGATTTCTCACAGGTCGAAGCCGCGACTCATTTTCTCGCGCCCGCCTATCTGGATTATTCGGCCAACGGCCGCGCGGCGCGCGCGATGGGCAACCGGGATTTCAACTTCGCCCCCCACGGCGTTTACCCCTGCGCCGGCGAAGATCGATGGATTGCCATCGTATGCGAGAACGGTGCGCAATGGCGGGCGTTGTGCGCGGTGATGCAAAGGCCGGAACTGCAACAAGATCCGCGCTTCGGCTCGATAACCGGGCGGCTGGAGCATGCCGCTGATCTCGATGAAATCGTATCGCGCTGGACCGCAATGCAAGACCAATATCAGGCCGAAACCATGCTGCAGGCAGCGGGCGTCCCGGCCAGCGCAGTGCAAAACTGCTCCGAACTGACCGCCGACCCGCAACTGGCGCATCGAGGACACTTCGTGAAAGTGAAACATCCCCTGCACGGCGCCATCCACGTGGAGTCCAACGCTATCAAGCTGTCGCAAACGCCTGGATCGATTGAAACGGCAGCTCCAACCCTGGGCGGCGACGCCCACCACATACTCGCCGATATTCTTGGCTACAGCGAAGATCAGATTACCGAACTAGCCGAAGAGGGCGCACTGGGCTGAAGTCCGCCAGCCTGCTCTCGAAGGGCCAAAGAGCCGTTGCTCAAGAGCGGGCCCTTCCGGCCGTCAACTCCCCGAATCGCGGCGTTTGCCGAGCTGCAGACGGCGATTGGTGAAGACTGGAAGCAGTTGAACAGGCTGCTTCCTGAACCTCTGCTGATCAATCTGCACCAAGCTTGGTCCGAGAAAGATGCGCCGCATTGACAAGCCGCCCGAGCCGCCGCGTCGGTGCCGGGAATGGCTCAGGCGCGGTTCATCAAGTGCTTTCTTGGCGCAAGGGTCATGGACATCGGCTTATGCAGAAAACACCGTTGCGGGTTCCCGCAGGTCGTGGCGAAGGAACTGCACCGCGCCTGGTGAGTCAGCTACGACTTGAAGGACGCCCGCTGGCCGTCTGAAACCCTAGTCTTGGTGCGCTTCATTGGAAAGTCTGACCCATTCTCGCGCGACGGTCGGCGCTATCCCGGATACAAGGCCAATGAGGTGGCCGGCTTCGCGCCGCCCTCGCGGCGTTGCTAATAAAACGTGAGATCGCTGTGTGCGTGGAGCGTGTGATATAGACGCCCCTTTGACCACTACATTTAACTAGGGCTCACCCAATTTGACGCTAGATCACAATTAATGCTAACTATCGCCAACTATTGGAGACTCGTGGATCGGGATTGCTGGCGACTTGACGTGGGCTAAAACCAACTTAAGGGTGAAGAGCCAGGAAGGCGATCATGAAGAGGTTTAATTTCGTCATGGCGTCGCTTGCCATTTTCGCAGCACTGATCTGCGCTTTGGCGCTTGGCGCGCGAGCCGACGACAAGCAAGAGATATCCGACTTGGAGCACAAGATTGCCACTGTAACGACCGGCGACGAGGCGATGAAGTACTACGACAGTGGCGATGATGTAGTGGTCTTCGACGTTATGGGTCCACCGCGCGAGTTCGCGGGTCACAAGGCTGTTCATGACCATGCGGATGAGTTTTCCGGGATCAAGGACGAGAAGGTCGATTTCCTCGAATTGCAAGTGGTCAGCGACGGCAAGCTCGCTCTGGCGCGGAGTGTGCAGCACTTTACCGGCAAGGGTGCGGATGGGAAACCGTTCGATTCGACCTTCCGGGTGACCGATGTTTGGCGCAAGACAAACGGCCAGTGGAAACTCATTCATACGCATGTCTCGGTTCCAGTCGATATGAAGACGGGCAAGGCGGACATGGCTTCGAAGATGTAAGCAAGGACACGCGCTCGATTTTCACGCGGCTGGAATCTTCAGTCTTAAAACCCAGACGGAATGACGGTCGTGAAAAAATCTAAAATCGTCATGGTGTTGATTACTGTTCTGGCTCCATTGATCTGCGGCTGGTCGCCGGCAGCACGAGCCGACGATCAACAAGAAATAAGCGACTTGGAGCACAAGCTGGCCGTTACGACTAACCTTGATGAGGCGATGAAATACTGGGCTGGCGGCGATAACGTTATGCTCTTCGATGTAATGACGCCCCGCGAGTTCGCGGGTCACAAGGCGATTCACGACCATTGGGCGGAGTGGTCCCGGTTGAAGGACGTCAAAATCGAGTTCACCGAACTGAAAGTGTTCAGCGATGGCAACCTCGCTGTCGCCCTCAGCGTCCTCCACCTTACCGGCAAGAATGCCAACGGATCACCGGTCGATATCACCTTCCGGCAGGCCGATGTTTGGCGCAAGACAAACGGCCAGTGGAAGCTCATTCATGAACATGCCTCGTACCCGGTTGATCTGAAGACCGGCAAGGCGGACATGGCATCGAAGATGTAAGCAAGGGAACCCGAAACCCGATCGAGCTTGGCGCGACTGAAAGTCTATTGCGGTTAAAACCCGAAAGGAGAAAACTGTCGCGAAAAATTCAGCATCGTCATGGTATCGATTGCTGTTCTGGGTGCATTGATCTGGGCTGGTCGCCGACAGCGCGAGCCGACGACAAGCAGACGATATCCGACCTGGAGCACAAGTATGCCGTTACGACCGGGCCCGGTGAGGTGATGAAGTTCTACGAGAGCGGCGATGACGTTGTGCCCTACGATCCAATGCCGCCAGAGCCGAAATGCCCGCCGCACTATTGGCGTCGCGGCAACGCGCCGAACGCCAGCTTGCGATGAACAGCAAAGCCCGTAAGATATAAACCTTCCGGCGACTCCCGCGGTGAGCCGTTAGCTCAGGCCGGTAGAGCATCTGACTTTTAATCAGAGGGTCCCGGGTTCGAGTCCCGGACGGCTCACCAAAATATCCCAATAAAACAGACCACTTTCAGACGCTCAACCTGATAATGTGCCGCTAGAGTCCAGATCATGTAGGCGCCATGTAGGCGCACGAAACACGGTCTGGAGTCGGGGCCGCTTCACTACAAACCGCCTTTCAACCCGTTTTCTTTGTGCTCGCAGGGCTCGAGCCAAGAGATTGGGTTGGACCGAGAGCCAGCAGCGGGAACCTGGCTAGATCCAGCGTGTCGGGATCGCGGGCTTTGCGAGCCAGCCCTTCTCCTGCCCGTTCTGCGGCGCCAAGATCTAGACCCCGGCCGGGGCGAGGTTGAGTGAGGCTGTGCACCGGGCGTCTGATCGTTTACTGCTCGCCATCGCCTCGGCTGCGACTCCGAATCCACATTCGGCTTCGTTGGATTCTTGAAGAGTGCGCCTGTGCAGCACTTTCCGAGATCCTTTATGAGACCGGCGAGAACACGCTGTGCAGCTGTTTTTGGGCCGACGCCGCACGGCATTTTTGGCCGCCGTGATCCAGGGTTATGTGGCTCAACCATCGAAACCCTCGACTTCAGCCCTGGCGACTATATGGGGCGATGCTTTTCCCCGTTTATACCGGCTGTCGCTTTGACCGAAGTGCGAACAAGC
>DATFSZ010000029.1:0-32147 GCA_035262365.1 Binataceae bacterium (SeqCode) | reverse complement strand
AATATCATGTCTCGTCGAATCCGGACGTCGCGGATCCGGCCAGCGAAAGAATTCTCCTTACGCAAGATCAGCCCTTTTCCAATCACAAGGCCGGCCAACTTGCGTTCGGTCCTGACACGTTCCTTTACTTCGGTCTCGGGGATGGCGGCAGCGAAGGAGATCCCCTGAGTAACGGACAAAATCTGGGAACACTGCTGGGAAAGATGATGCGCATCGACGTCGATCACCATGACCCTGGTTTGCAGTACGCGATACCCGCCGACAATCCATTCGCCACCAGCAAGAGTGTGCGTCACGAGATCTGGGCCTATGGGTTTCGTAATCCCTGGCGTTTCTCCTTCGAACGAGGAACCGGCCGGCAGTTCTGTGGTGACGTGGGGCAGAACAAGTTTGAGGAAGTGGACATTATTCAAAAGGGCGAGAATTTCGGTTGGAACGTCATGGAAGGGGATCACTGCTTTAATCCGCCTACCGGATGCGACATGACAGGGAAAATTCTGCCGATAGCGGAGTACGATCACAGTCAGGGCATCGCAATTATTGGCGGATACGTTTACAAAGGAAGCCAGATACCCTCGCTGGCCAATCTTTATATTTTCGGCGATTTGTCCAGTGGTAAGGTCTGGTATTTGCGCGAAGGACCAGCCGGAGCGTTTACGCAAACAGTGCTGCTGACAGTATCGTTCGAAGTCAGCTCGTTCGGTCAGGATATGGCCGGGGAAATCTATATAATCGATTACGCGGGCGGGAAAGTGCTTAAGCTGAGCACGCAGTGATCGACTGAATTGCCTATGCCTGGATCAATTCAAATCGCCGCGGCATGTCATTGACCATCCCCAAGCGCTCGTGTCGATTTATCATTTCGAACACGATTTCGAGCGCGCGATTGACCACATCCGGCGCAACCTGGACGCCGGCCCGGATTTCGAGCCAGCCTACCTCGACCTCGGACGTGCCTATGTCCAGAAGCGAATGTTCCCTCAAGCGCTGGCCAATCTTACCACTGCGATCGAACTTTTCCCGGACAGTAACGCCATGCTAATGACCCGTGGTTATGCCAACGGGGCGGATGGAAGGAAAGCCCAGGCCAATGCTATCTTGAACCGCTCGCGGGAGTCGGCGCCGCTGTGTTCCAGCCTTCTACTACTCCGCGATCTACAGGGCGCCGGGCGGCCACGGGCAACCACTTGCGTGGCTTGGCAAAGCACGCCGGGAGCTGCGATTACATGATCTATCTGGATCGTGAACCAGCCGCCGCGCCGCTGCGATCCAATCCGGGATTCTTCGAACCGTTCTCACCTGCGAAGCACGATGAAAAAGTCAGCGACATAGCGCGACACAGTGCGGCATCGCGCGGCAGCCGCTGTCTGCGGCATTCTCTCCGTTGTAAGAGCCCGATACTTTGCCTTTCGCGCAAAGAGAAAAATCGGTGTTCCCGCCAACCGGCGGCGCGGTACCGGTGAGCGATCTTTAACGCAGGTAAACATGCAGCTCGATCAGGAAATCATCTCGACGCCGAAGCCAAGTCAAAGATCCGAATCGGCCCCGCTGACTCAACGACGGGAAGAAGTCGATGCCGTCTCGAGCGCCATCTTTGACGTCGCGATAATCGGAGGCGGGATAAATGGAGCGTGTCTGTACCACGAGCTGTGCGCGCGCGGCTACCGTGCAATCCTGGTTGACAAGGGCGACTTCGCGGGCGGCACCAGCCAAACCTCCGCGATGTGGATATGGGGAGGACTGCGCTACCTCGCCCGCGCCGAACTCGCGACCGTGATAAGGCTGTCCGCGTCGCGCGACTTGATGGTGCGGACGTTGGCGCATGCGATAACGCCGCAGACTTTTCGCCTGCTGGCCGGTCCGCAGCGGCCCGGCGGCGCAGAGCGCGGTCTGCTCGCCGGGCTTTATCTCTATTGGATGCTCGGGGGATTTCGCCGCCGCCTTCCGCATCGCGAAAGCAATTTTCCCCGAGCGGGAGTTGCTCGGCAACTCCGCGTCACGCCTGGCGCTGTGCTATGAGGAGGCGCGCGTTCGCCCCTCCGATGCCCGCTTCGTGCTCTCCTGGATCCTGCCTCATCGAAATCCCGACCGCCCCGCGCTCAATTATTGCCCGCTAGGCGGCGGCCGATGGGACGCGGCGCGCAAGCAATGGCGATTGGAACTCACCGACCTGATTTTGTACCGCCAGTTTGAGGCGCGGGTCCGATGCGTGGTGAATGCCGCTGGATGTTGGACCGATACAATCAACGCGTGCTTTGGCCGCGCCTCTCCCTGGCAGCATCTGTTCGGCCGGGGCGTCTTCATCGGGATCCGGCGAGACCCCCGCCATCATTCGCCCCTCATCATGCGCATGGAAAATCACGACGCGATGTCGCTGATTCCCTGGGGACCGGTGTCGCTATGGGGACCGGCCGATTCGCTCGTAGCCTCGCCGGAGGAAGGTTTTGAGCCCAGTTTCCGAGATGTTCCACACCTAATCGACCAACTCAATCGTCACCTCGCACGCCCGCTGACGCCGGAGTCGATCGTGTCGATGCGCCGCGGTGTTCGTCCACTCGCGGTGGCGCGCTCGCGGGCGGACACCCGCGCGCCGATCGAGCATTTGTCGCGACGCTCGGCCATCTATCGCGATCCGGAATTGCCGTGGATCAGCGTCTATGGGGGCAAGCTTACCTATTGCCTGGCGCTGGCCCATAGCGTCGCCGCACGCGTGGCCGAAATCGTTGAGCCGTCGGCTTCAGACCGCAGCCTTCCCATGTCCGCACCCGCGCCGCAGACCGAAACCTTCCCCGGGCTTGCGGCGCCCGTCCTGTCGGCGCGGTGGTGCGCGAAGCACGAGTTGTGCTGGACGCTCGAGGACTATTTGCGGCGCCGAACCAATATCGCGCAATGGGTGGCGCGCGGCGGGTTAGGCGAACGGATGCAGAATCGGCATCGAATCAATGAAATCGCCGGACAGATCGGCGGGTTCCGCGGGCAGGACACGCAAAGCATGGCGTCAGCATACGCCGGCGGCGCCGATCAGGAGATTGCCTAGAGATGCGACCGACAGAGACCCGAAGGAAATCCATGCAGCATTCAGGTTCTGCGCTGCCCGCGATCCTCGGCGGGAAAGCCGCCGTCACGCTCGACCAGAGCGCCGCCACCCGATGGCCGATGATTACGGCGGAGGACGAAAGCTCGGTCCTCGCAGTGATGCGCCAGGGAGATCTGTCCTTCAACCCGGTCACCCAGCAGCTCGAGCGCGATTATTGCGATTTCACCGGCCGGCGCTACGTGCTGGCCCATTGTAACGGCACCGCGGCCCTACTCGCCGCCTTCTTCGCGCTCGGACTGGAGCCCGGCGACGAAGTGCTGGTTCCGTCGGCGACCTTCTGGGCGTCGGTCGTGCCGATGCTCTGGGTGGGCGCAGTCCCGGTCTTCTGTGAAAGCGAACCTGATCGGCTGGGACTCGATCCTGCTGACGCGGAGGCGAAGATCACTTCGCGTACCAGGGCGCTAATGATGGTTCATCTCTGGGGGATGCCGTCGAAGACCTGTGAACTAATCGAGCTGGCGCGCCGGCACAATCTCAAACTGATCGAGGACGCGTCGCACGCGTTGGGCGCGTCCGTCGACGGGCGCAAATGCGGCAGTTTCGGCGATATCTCGGTTTTCAGCCTTCAGAGCGGCAAGCTCGCGCCTGCCGGCGAGGGCGGGATTTTCCTGACCGACAATGAAACTTACTGGGAACGAGCGACCTGTCTTGGCGATATGGAGCGGACGCTTCGACTGACCACGCCGGCGCGGCGCTTTGCCGGTACCACCTTCGGAATCAAGACCCGGCTCGCACCCGTTTGCGCGGCGATCGCCCGCGTCCAGCTAAAGCGCTTGGAGGAGCGCAACGCACGCCGGCGCGAAAACATGATCTATCTCTCCAGAAAGCTCCAGGCGTTTGGCCTTCAAACGTACCTGGAGCCGCCGGGGGTAACGCGCGTTTACCTGGATTTTCTCCTACGCTATGACGCCGGGCGCTTTGGCCTGCCGATCAACCACCTGGTTGACGCGCTCGTCGCGGAAGGATGCCTGGCGGCGACGCCCCGCTATCCCCTGTTGCATCAGCAACCGCTCTTCACTGAAGGCCACTTTAGACGCATTGCGCGCCTGCCCGACGGGCTCAAGCCGCCGGCTTACGACCCGCGCGCGATGCCGCGAACCGAAGCCCTTGCTCGCGAATTCATCAGACTTCCGGCCTTTCCATGGGCCTCACGCGAGCTGCTCGACCAGTATGCAACGGGGTTCGAGAAGGTCCTCACTCATTGCCGGGAAATCGCGGCCGCAGTAAAAGTCACGGGCCAGTTGCAAAAGTCGTCCTCCAACCAGAATTACTGAAATTGAGCCGCCTACGCAGGAGTCCCTGATTTATCAAAAGGGGTGCTCCTCGGTGCGACAGATGGGACCAATCACGCAGCGCGAACGTCGTCTCGGTTTTGCTGAAAAGCAGTGAAGAACTGCGGGCGTTAGCTCTTGCGGCGTTTTTTCGCTTCGTTTACGAATACGCAGCCGAAGAGATGCTCCGCTACGATGGACCGGTGCAAGGCGATGGTGCGGCATGCCGCGATTGACACGGAAATCGGCGGCACCGCAGTAAGCAAGGGCGCTGTCGTTTTCCTAGTGTCGGGCGCCGCCAATCGCGATCCCGAACAATTTTCGGAGCCGGGCCGCTTCGATATCCTGCGCCAGCCGCGCGACCACGTCGCCTTTGGCCATGGAATCCATCACTGCCTGGGAGCACCGTTGGCACGGCTGGAGGCCGCGGTGGCGATCGGCGAGATGCTACGGCGCTTTCCAAATCTCCGGCTACAAGATCCCGACGCACCTCGACCTTGCAAAGGCACTTTTATCATGCGCGGCTTGGAATCTCTCGCGATGACGATTGGTTGAGCTGAGTGTCCCGCGGTTCAACATCCAACAATGCGGCCTGCCTCAAGCCGTCCGCGACAAGCTGCAGAAGATCGAGAACCATCTGCACGCCACCATCGACAAATGCACCGAGATTAGCCGGATTCCCAAGTATCCGGAGTGTCGCGCGAGTCAGTCGGCGGGAGCGTCCCAATCGAGCAAGTCGACCTTATCCTCGGACACCGGCGTGGAGGAGATCACCATCACGGCGCGAAGACCGTCGGTGTAATATGGATCGCCGGTCAGATTTTCGCGCGGCCGGTCTTGCGGTACAGGGCCAAAACCTTTGGCCCATACCAGCATGTGCAGGTATTCGGAATACAGCAGTTCCTGGACCAGGTAATTGCGGGCGCCATCGATATCGGGCTCGATCTTGTGGGTCACGAAGAACGGCGCGTTGGCGGCGAAGCGCACCCCGATGTCGCGGCTGATTTGACCGATCCAGACCGATTTACCCTGGTAGGAATAAGGCGCCTTCCACAAACGCAGATGATTGCGCTGATGGATAGTGCTGCGTGCCTTTTGCATCGCGATGTCCTGGCTGCGGCCGAACACGTACAAGGGGCTGACCGGCGAATAGCGATAGGAATTGGAAGCGACGAAGGCGCGGATCGTCCGCCACGCCGCGCCCGTCCCCAACGAGTGGGTCGGATCCCAACCCTGGCGGGTCAGGGCACCGAGAATGTCGTCATCATCGCCGATCAGGACGAAGTTAATCGGATCGCCGTTCCGGGTGCCGGTTGCATCAGTCGTGCAACATGGCAGGGTCTCGATCGCCTGGCGCAACCCCTTCAGCGTGGTCGCCCGGGCCGGAGGCTGGCTTGAAGCAACGCGAGACACTTCGTAGTCAAACGCGCCGTTGGGCAGTTGGAAGAAAAACCCGTCGCGCACAGCGCCCAGGTCATGGACCATTTCGATATTGACGAACTTTGTGCCCTCATCGAGGTTGGTGAACAGGAACCCCGTGTTCATGTGATAGGCCGGAACGCGAAGCTTGATTCGCGAAGCCTGGAAGAACCGATCCAACGCTTCATTGGAGCGGCGCGCGAACGGACGATGATTCACGTAGGACGCTTCGTATGCGGAGTAATAGTCGGGGTCGGTGCTGCGTGGCACTATATAAAGGCCGTAGTCGTTGCGATTCTCCACCTTCAGCCAAACCGCCTGGATCTCTTTGGACTCCAGCGGCACTCCGAAGTAGTCCCGACTTTCCTGCGCAGTCAGAATCGCTACCGTCACCTTGATGTTGTTTTTTTCCTTGGTCGCCGCATGGCGCGCAAATGCCGGCTCCGCCGCGCGAGAGGGGGAGAACGACGCACATCCGGCGAGGACCTGGGCAACCTGAGCCGCTATCACGGCAAGCGCGATCGGCAACAGCCGGCCCTGATTGGTCCGCCACTTCCGGCCCCGCGATCTTTGATGCTTACCAAAGGACCGCTCGATTGTTGATTTCTGCATTCTTCAAAGCTGATGGATACAGCGAATTCCGATGGGATTGGAGAATCTTTTACGATCAATCGAGGATCGCTGTCTCTTAATCCCAAATCGACAAGGAGAAAAGCAAACGCGGCGGCCTCGCCTATGAACCGGGCCAGAAAAGCACAACACCCGGGCCAGCAGGTTGCATCACGGACCGCGAGAGTAGAAACCACAGGGACCCTGCTGGTCGGAGCCAATGAGGCCCAGCGAACCCGCATGTTCGGGCGTAGTCACAGTCGGGTCCGCAGAGCTGCCAGCGCAGCGGCCGCCGCTTCTTTCTGGTGTTGCCCCCAGGGTGGCCCGACTTGTTTACCGAGCGCGACGATCACGGTGTTGAGTTTCGACCGGGTCAGCTCCAAGCTGCGTGCTGCGTCGTCAACTGGCGTATCACTCGATAACGACATGACTTCGAGCTTGCAGGCTCTGACTCCATCGGCCACGACCCGGCGAAAGAGTTCGCCTTCCGCTTTGTGCATTCGGACGTGAGCCGCCAAAATGTCCGCTGTACTCCAGCCCGGCATACCGCGCCCCTCCAGCACGCCGCAGCGTTGCACCGTGTGCCCCGCCGATTGCAGTCGCTGCACGACGTTCATGATCGACGAATGAGCGAGGTTTTGCGCGGCGGCGATCGCGCGCTGGAGGGCAATCTCAGCCTCCTCAAGGGGCAAGCCTTCGGCGGCGTGATAGGGTGCGAAGGCGCCGGCGGGTAACAATTTAAGTTCCAACCGTTCGAGGCATTGCGGGGTGCTCTCGCCGGTGCCCACCGCAACGAGAATTGCTCGACCCGTTCGCGCCTTAATGCCGAGAGCCGCCTGCATAAGTTAACCTATGACTCGAGCCAGGACCTGTACGAACCTGGCCGGTAGCAAGAGGCAAATTGAAGTGATCGATCACTTTCATGTTCTTCGATTTTGGCACTCGTTGAAGGTCTCAGCGGGACGGCATACTTGATTAGCCTGCGTACGGGACGCGTGCAAAGTTAGTCAAAGGGAAAGCAATGATCTACCCTTCGCGATTCCGAAGTGAAGACAATTTTTTCGGCGGACAGGTGAAATGATAAGCTCGCGATTAGCCGATGGCAGGTATCCTCAGAGACCCAAGTAGGCCGCGTACCGATTGGTCAGTCCTGCCGCTGCCTTCAAATTCAACGCGCGGGGAAGGAGATCCCGTCGGTATTCCTGCTTAGACCCTTTCAGACCGTATAGCTCGGCTACAGACCTGTTTACGAAGAATTGCATCAGTACTTGGCACTATCGCATCGCTCTTGATAGGTGAGATGCCTATGTTGAACAGTGCCGTTCTGGATGTTGTCATCGGACTGATCTTTGCTTTCCTGGCTATCAGTCTGGCCGTCAGTGCCTTGGTCGAGGCGATTGCTTCGATGTTTGCCTGGCGCTCCAAAACTCTACTTCGAGGGATAAAAGAGCTGCTCAACGATCCGAATTTTGACGGCCTGGCGCGCAGCATCTACAACCATTCCCTGGTTAATCCGCAAGATGGTGGTACGGCCCAAACCGTGGGGGAGCTGAAATTTCTGCCCTCCTATATGCAGTCAAGACAGTTCGCCGACGCTTTGATCGATGTGACCAAAATCACTCAAGAAGCGCCGGACAAAATGAAGGTCGCAATTGCCGCCAACGTTGCCAACCAACAGCTCAAGACGTTTCTGGAAGGCGCTGTGGATCGAACCGGCGGTGACGTCCGGAAAATGCAGGCCGAGATTGCCGGCTGGTTCGACAACGCCATGGATCGCGTCGGTGGCGTGTACAAGCGTTGGACCCAGGTTTTTTCCTTCGCGATCGCGCTGATCCTCGCGATTGCCTTTAACGTCAGTGCCATCAGTCTTGGCCGGGCGCTATGGCAGCAGCCGATGCTGGCCAAAACTATTGCGCCGACCTCCAACCAGACGTCCACGCAGGCGCTGGAACAATTGAACGATTTACTTCACAAAGCGCAGGAACTGGATGTTCCAGTGGGCTGGACTGGACCAAAGCTACACGCCTTGTGGAGCTCGGCGGGGATTGAGATTGCGTTGGGATGGTTGATCACTGCGGTGGCGACGCTATTTGGAGCGCCGTTCTGGTTTGATGCTCTCCAGCAAATAGTGCGGCTCAAGGGATCCGGGCCCAGCCCCGCCGAAAAGCGGACAGCCACGGGCGCATCCGCCTAGCTCGTAGCGAATTGCGATTTAAACAGTCTGCCTGTCACTTGTTGGCCTGGTTTACCTCGCAAGCGACCCTTGACAGCGGATAGGTGGCGCGAAACCATTCCTCGCGAGTTACTCACCTTGACGCGGAACGCCAGGGCGCGGGCGGCCCCCAATCAACGGAGGTGTCCTATGCCAATTTACGTCGGTCTCGTAAAGATGACCGCTCAGGGAGCGGGCAAAATCAGAACCTGGGGCCTGAGTACGCAAAGTGGAAGAAGTATGCCGACTCGCTGGGCTTCAAACCGATTTGCGCCCTGGCCTGTTTCGGGGAATACGACTTTCTGGTTGTTGGCGAGTATCCCAATGAAGCTGCGGCACTCAAGGGGGCCGGATACGCGACCGCGCTGGGCGAGGTGCAGGTTCAAACGCTGCCGGCCTGCCAGATGGAAGACTTTTTCAAGCTCATGGGTGAACTACCGAAGTAGCGCGGGAATGGTTTGCTAGTTCTGCGGGCCGCGCCGCGCCCTGGCACGCCTGGAAAAATCAATGAGCTGAGGCGGCCATCAGACGCGTCCACAATAACGCGCGAGTCTGTTATCCCTGCGCTTACCAAAGCGCTTCCGCCCTTCCCTTCGAGCGCCGGAACGGCGCATCTCAGCCTGGAGGTATCGATGTGAGCGAAGAGTCCAAGAAGACCAGCCTCGTCGTTGAAGGCGGATGTCTATGCGGGCGGGTACGATATCGCGCCAGCGGCATTCCGCGCGGAAATACGATTTGTCACTGCGCAACCTGCCGGCGCGCCAGCGGCGCTCCACTGGTTGCTTGGAGTAGTTTCGCCACCGATAGCTTCGCTTTCACGTCCGACGCGCCTGCGATTTACGCTTCGTCGCCTGGGATCGAGCGAGGCTTTTGCCCACGATGCGGTACACCGTTGACCTACCGGCGTTTGGAGGAGGCGGGAAATATAGACGTTACTGTCGCAACGCTGGACGATCCCGAAGCTATCCCGCCCGAGGATCATACCTGGGTGCAGAGCCGGCTTTCGTGGATCAAATTGTCAGATGGATTGCCGACATATAGTGGTATTCGAACAGCCGGGAAATGATACTACTGCCGGCGCTCGAGATGTATCGCGCACAGCCTCGTCCTCTCCCACGGCCTGATTGTGGGAGAGGGAACAAATAGAAGGACTAAAACATCGTCGGGGCTTTCAGATCGCGCCCGAAGGTGGCCTTGAACACCTTGAACAGGCGGTCGACATCCCACGGTCCCGTGTTCGCCAGCTGCTTGTAGGCCTGTATCGGGACGTAGTGTGTAATTCGATAGCCGGACGCGCCGAACGCCTGCCCGTTGATTCCCGCCGCCTCGTCGCTGGCCAGAAACACCACCAGGGGAGCCACGTGGGCGGGATCCATGGGCGTGCCTTCGGCCTCTTCGCTGCGGATCATCTGGGCGCCCGGCATGCGCGCCGCCGGAACGGTGTCGGTCATGCGCGTGGCGGCGCCCGGAAGTATGGCGTTGGTGGTGACGTTGTATTTCTGCAGCGCCACCGCGCAGCTGTAAGTCAGACCCAGGATTGCCGCCTTGGCCGCGGCGTAGTTGGGCTGTCCCGGCGCTCCCAGCGCGGCGTTGGAGGAAAAGTTTATGATGCGCCCCGCCTTGCGCTCGCGCATATGGATCGATGCGTAATGAATGGTGCAGAAGTGGCCCTTCAGATGCACCCGGATGACCGCGTCCCATTCCTCCTCGCTCATGCTGAAGATCATGCGGTCGCGCAGAATGCCGGCCGTGTTCACCACGATGTCCAGCTGGCCGAACTCCTTGATCGCCTGATCGACCAGGCTCTTGCCGCCCGCCATCGTCGAGATGTCCTCATGGTTGGACGACGCCTTGCCGCCGGACTTGCGGATCTCCGCGACCACCGCCTCGGCGGGCGAGGAGGAGTTTTCCATTTCGCCCGCCACGCTCACGCCCAGGTCGTTGGCCACGACTGCGGCGCCATGCGCCGCCATCGCCTTGGCCAACCCGCGGCCGATCCCGCGCCCCGCCCCGGTTATTGCGGCGACTTTGCCATCGAGAATACCCATGTCATCTTCTCCACGTGCCCAAAGGCTGAATGACTAAACCAATTCGCCGCTCGCCCGCAGCTGGTCGAGCTGCGGGTCGTGTTGAAGCACTCCGCTTTGGTTGAGCGCGGCGATTTTCTCCTTCGCGTATCCCAGCACCGCGGATAACGCGGCCTCGTTGTGCTCTCCGAGCATCGGCGCGCGCATGCGGATTTCAACGCGCGCGTCGGAATAATGAAACGGCGCCCGCGGAATTCCGACGGTGCCAACTCCCGGTTGCTCCACTTGCTGAATGAGTCCGCGAGCCGCAATCTGAGAATCGTTCACGAAGCCGGCGGTGTCGAGCACCGGGGCGCACATGATGTGAACCTGGTCGAGCATTGCCAGCGGCTGGTCGCGGCTTTCAAAGGATTGCAGCCACTGCTCGACCATTGCGTTCACCTCGCCCTGATGCTGCAAGCGATGCTCTACGGTGTCGTAGCGCGGATCCGACGCCAGTTCCGGCTTGCCCATCAGTTCGGTAAACGTCCCCCATTGGTTGATCAGCACCGATAGGACCACGTAACCGTCGCGCGCTTTGAAGACGCCGAACGGAGCGGTGCCGGGAGAGTGCGAACCGGAGCGGGTCTGTTTGGCGCGGCCGCCGCTGATGGCGTGCATTACGACACCCATCGAATTGTAATGGCCCAGGCATTCGACCAGCGAAAGATCGATATACTGCCCGCGCCCGGTCTTCTCGCGAAAATAAAGCGCGCTCGCAATCGCGGCCAGGGCGTGGATACCGGCGCCGTTGTCGGCCAGATTCGCTCCGGGATAGGCGGGCGGCCGGTCCGGGTAGCCGACCAGATTCAAAAACCCGCTCATCGCCTGCCCGATCAGATCGTTTCCAGGCTTGGAGGCCAGCGGACCGGTTTGGCCAAAGCCCGAGATCGAGCACATGATCAGCCGCGGGTTAAGCGGCTTGAATTCCTCGTACCTGACGCCGTACTTGGCCAGCACGCCCGGCGTATAGTTCTCGACCAGCACGTCGCTATGTTTGACCAGGTCGCGCAGCACTTCGATACCCTCGGGGCGTTTGAGATCGATGCAGACGCTCTTCTTGCCGCGGTTCTCGCCGATGAACGGAGTGCCCGGCCCTAAGCCCGGCGCGGCGTAAACGCGCATCATGTCGCCGCGCGGCGGCAGTTCGACCTTGAACACCTCGGCGCCCATGTCCGACATCATCCGCGCGGCAACGGGGGCCGCGATGTACTGGCCAATCTCGATCACCCGTACGCCGGCGAATATGTCGTTGCTGTCCGATTGCGCCGTCACGGTTCGGCTCCTCGCGCTGCGCGATTCATCCGCCTAACATTGACGGCGTTTTAAGCTGCTTGCCGAAGTTCGTCTTGAACGCCTTGATCAGGGTGTCGATGTCCCACGGCCCGTCATTGACGATCACCTTGTCAGCGCGCAGCGGCATGTAATGGACAACCCGGTAACCGGACGCGCCGAAACATTGACCATTGATGCCCGCAGCCTCGTCACTGGCCAGAAATATCACCGTGGGCGCAACATTCGCTGGGTCCATCGGTGTGCCCGCCGCGGTCTCGCTGGTGACCATCGCCGCGCCCGGCATCCGTCCCTGCGGAATCGTGTCGGTCATCCGCGTCGCCGCGCCCGGCATGATCGCGTTGACCGTGATGTTGTACTTGGCCAGCGCGTTGGCGCAGCTATAGGTCAGCCCCAGGATGCCGGCTTTGGCCGCGCCGTAGTTGGGCTGTCCGGGACTGCCCTGCGCCGCGTTGGAGGAGAAGTTGATGATGCGCCCGGCCTTGCGCTCGCGCATGTGGATCGACGCGTAATGAATGGTGCAGAAGTGGCCCTTCAGATGCACCCGGATGACCGCGTCCCATTCCTCCTCGCTCATACTGAAGATCATGCGGTCGCGCAGGATGCCGGCGATGTTCACCAGGATGTCGAGCTTGCCGAATTCCTTGATCGCCTGATCGACCAGCCCCTTGCCGCCGGCCATCGTCGCGATGTCCTGATGGTTGGACGCCGCCTTGCCGCCGGCCTTGCGGATTTCCGCGGCGACGTCGTCGGCTGGTGACTTGGTTTCCTGCTCTCCTGCTACGCTCACACCCAAATCATTGACCAGCACGGCGGCACCCTGTGCGGCCATCGCCATCGCCACTGCCCGGCCGATTCCGCGGCCGCCGCCGGTGATCGCGGCAACCTTTCCGTCAAGCTTGCCCATTTCTTTCTCCTTGGTCGGAACGGCCTCCCGCCAACGCCGTTTTCGATCGTGCTGGCGGGCGGCTTCCGACGAGCGCGGTACCGATCGTCCGGCTTATACCAATTGCGCGGCGCTCCGCGCCAGAGTCAGGGCGACTTTTGTGGCCCGATGGCCGCGGCGCCCGGGGGCGGCGGTCCCACGTAGCGCGCGCGGGGGCGAATCAGCCGGTCGATTTGGTATTGTTCGATCGCATGGCCAATCCAGCCGATCGTTCGTCCCAGCGCAAAGATCGCGACCGCGCTGCCGGCCGGCAACGCAAGCGTCAGGGCCAACACCGCTCCGGCGAAATCGATGTTGGGCCGCATCCGCTCCGATACGCGCCGAGCCTCCTTCATAATCGCGCGCGCCAGGGAAGCTGCCGGAGAATTCGCGTAGTCGCGCGAAAGCATCTCGAGCAGGAAGCGCGCGCGCGGGTCTCCGTCGGGATACAGCATGTGGCCGAAGCCCGGAATATGATCGCCGCGCCGGAGCCGGTCACCGATAAGCTTGCGAAGACTGCGCGCGGACGCCGCCTCGCGCAGGAACTGTTCGGCGCGCTCGGTGGCCCCGCCGTGCTTGATACCGCGCAAGGCGCACAACCCTGCCTCGACCACCGCGTACAAGGGTGACCCAGCCGACGCGACGCATCGCGCCGTAAACGATGACACCGCAAGCTCATGGTCAACCAGCATGATCAGCGCGGCCCGGATAAGTTGCTCCGCACGGCGATCGCCCGGCGCCCATGCCGATTGCAGCGTCCGCGCCATTCCCTCCCGCCATCTGGTGCGCGGCGCCGCTGCCTGGGTAAGCAGCACCACGATGCGTGCCCCGGTCTCCAGCAGTGCCGCCGGATCGAGGTTGTACGCGGCGATGTTCTCCCCCTCGGCGAGCGCCAGGATCGCGCGGAAGCGCTCCAGCGGCGAGAGATTGGGCAGCTTCACGCGCAGCACGGGCGAGTCCTTTAGCCGCGTCGCCGCCATTTCAAACAGGCCGCGGTAATCGGTTCTGAATTCGCCCTCCCATATCAGCGATGCCACCTCCTCGACCGTACGCGCCGCGGCAAGTCCGGTTGCTTCGTGACCGCGGTAGTACAGTCGGCCCTCGCTGATCAGGGTCAGGGCCGATTCCAGCACCGGCAGTCCCCAGGACAGGTTGCGCTCCGCGGCCTGTATCGGGTTGCGGCGCGCCTGCTTGCGGCTGTTGAGCAACTCGATGTCCTCGCGGCGGTACAGGCGCGTGCGGCGCGCATCCGCCGAAGGCTCGGAGCGGATCAGCCCCCGGCTGACGTACGCGTAGAGCGTGGCGGCGCTCACCCCCAATGCCCGGGCGGCCTCCGCGGCCGTCAGATGCTCTCTGGATGCCATCGGTTGGTTCATCGCTTCGTTTTAGGCTCAATATATTGATACAAAAATCAATATTGACTGACAATACACTGCCGCCTAGTTTTCAAGTCAGGAGGCCCGTCTCCCCGGCAACAAACAAAAGGAGTGCGCCATGTCTGAAATGTCCAACCTGGTCGTCAACCGCTCAGACCCGCAGTTCGAAGGCTCGCGCGAACTTCAAGACGTCGCCGAACCCGACCTGCTGCGCGGCATGTTTCCCTATCATGGCGTGCCGCGCATCGTTTTCGACGGAGCCGTCGAGCCGCTTGATCCGGCGCCGGAGTTCCTCATCACCGATACCACTTTTCGCGACGGCCAGCAGGCGCGCCCGCCCTACACCGCCGGACAGATCGTGGATCTGTTCAAGATGCTGCATCGGCTGGGCGGACCGGGCGGAGTGATCCGGCAGAGCGAATTCTTTCTCTATTCGCCGGTGGACCGCCAGGCGGTGCGTAAGTGCCTGGAGCTGGGGTACGAGTTTCCGGAAATCACGGGATGGATTCGCGCAGTGGCGGCGGACCTCAAGCAGGTGCGTGAGATGGGACTCAAGGAAACCGGCATCCTCACCTCATGTTCGGACTACCACATCTTTCTCAAGCTCAAGAAAACCCGCCGGCAGGCGCTGGAGGAATACCTCGCGATCGTGCAGGCGGCGCTGGAGGCAGGATTGCGCATCCGATGCCATCTGGAAGACCTCACGCGGGCGGACATTAACGGCTTTGTAGTTCCCTTCGTAACCCGGCTGATGGAACTGGCCAATACGAGCGGAATTCCGGTCAAGATTCGGTTGTGCGATACGTTGGGCTTCGGCGTGCCATTTCCGGGAGTGGCGCTGCCGCGCAGCGTGCCCAAGCTGGTCGGCACGCTCCGGCGTGAATGCGGCGTGCCGTCCGAGTGTTTGGAATGGCATGGCCACAACGACTTTCACAAGGTCCTGGCCAACGCGGCGGCGGCGTGGCTTTACGGTTGCACCTATGCCAACGGGACACTGCTGGGATACGGCGAGCGCACCGGGAATCCGCCGCTTGAGGCTCTGGTGGTGGACTACGTGTCGCTGCGCGGCGATGCCAACGGAGTCGATCTGCCGGTAATCACCGAAATCGCGGACTACTTTGAACGCGAGATTGGCTACCGGATTCCACCCAACTATCCGTTCGTCGGGCGCGACTTCAACGTTACTCGCGCCGGAATTCACGCCGACGGCCTGCTCAAAGACGAAGAAATCTACAACATCTTCGACACCGCCGCGATGCTGCGTCGCCCGCCGCGCGTCGCCATCGACAAAACTTCGGGCAGCGCCGGAGTGGCCTGGTGGATCAACGCCTATTTCAGCCTGCCGCCTGCGGAGCAGGTGGACAAGCGATTGGAAGCGGTGCAGCAGATCGCTCGATGGGTCGACCGGCAGTACAACGACGGCCGAACCACGTCGATTTCCGACGAAGAAATGGCTGGCGCGGTGCGCACTTATATGCCTGATATGGCCGATCGGTTGAAAAAGCATCCGCGCCCGGCGCTGCGATGATGCGCCGCTGGGCACGCGGTTGAAAAATTCGCTCATTGGAACTAAGAGTGTCCTAGCATTCCACTTCGCAGGGGAGTTCCAATGGCGCAATTCGACACTATTATCCGCGGGGGAACCATAGTCGATGGCAGCCGGATGCCGCGCTTCAAGTCGGACATCGGCATCGCAAACGGCAGGATCGCCGCCGTCGGCCATCTGGACCAGTCCCAGGCCCAACGGGTCCTCGACGCGTCAGGGATGTACGTCGCGCCGGGCTTTATCGACCTGCATACGCACTACGACGCGCAAGTCTTCTGGGATCCCTATTGCAGCATCTCCAGCTGGCACGGTGTGACCTCGGTGGTGATCGGCAACTGCGGCTTCGGTTTTGCTCCCTGCCATCCGAAGGACCGCGAGCGCGCGATGCTGACGATGACGCGCACCGAAGCGATCCCCTACGAATGCATGAAGGCCGGCATCCCATGGGATTGGGAGAGCTTTCCGCAGTTCCTGGACAGCCTGGAGCATCGGCCCAAGGGTATCAACGTCCTTCCCTACGTCCCGCTCACCCCGCTGATCACTTACGTGATGGGGCTGGAAGCGGCCAAGACGCGCAAGCCCACCGATGCCGAGACCGACGAGATGTGCCGCCTGCTCGACGAGGCGATGGACGCCGGCGCCTGCGGATGGTCGGCGCAGCGCCTGCATCCCAGCGGCGGCAACTGCGTGCAGCGCGACTTCGACGGCACCCCGATGGTGACCGACCTGATGCACAACGAAACCGCCCTGGCGTTTGCGCGTGTGCTGCGCAAGCGCAACGAGGGCTTCATCCAGATGGTGCTGTCAACCTCCGACCAGCGGGCCGACTCCCGCCATATGGAGGATCTGGCGGAAGTCAGCGGCCGGCCGATCATTTTCCAGGCCCTGCGCTCCACAGACAGCCGCCCGCAGGCGCATCACATGACCATGAAGTGGCTGGATTCATGCCATGCGCGCGGACTGCGGATTTACCCGCAGGCCATCATCACCGACTCGGGGCTGACCTTCGACCTCGCGCAGGACCTCAACATCCTGGACGATTCCGAGGCATGGTGCGAAGCGATGCTGGGCAATGTCGAGGACAAGCTGCACAAGCTGGGCGACCCCGCCCGCCGTCCGGCGCTGCGCGAGCGTCCTCCCCAGACCGCCAGCGATTTCTGGGACATCATCATCAGCGAGGTCAAGCAGCCCGAGCACAAGCATCTGGAGGGGCTGACGCTGGGCGCGGCTGGGGAGAAGCTCGGCAAGCATTATGTTGACGCGATGCTGGACCTGGCCGTCTCCGAGCGGCTGCGCACCGAGTTCTTCGCCCCGGCGCACAACACGCGCCTCGATCTTCAGACCGAGGTCGCCAAATATCCCTACGCCATTCCCGGTGTTTCCGACGGCGGCGCGCACACCAAGTTCCTGACCGCGGGCGTATATCCCACCGAGTACCTGATCAACTTCGTGCGCGAAGGCCGCGCGATGAGCCTGGAGGAGGCGCACTGGAAGCTGAGCGCGCTGCCCGCTTACGCAGCAGGCTTCAGCGACCGCGGCATCCTGCGTCCCGGTTACGCGGCCGATATCGTGGTCTATGACTACGACGGACTGAAACTGCTGCCGCAGGAGATCGCCCACGACATGCCGGCCGGCGAATGGCGCCGGGTACGCCGCGCCGACGGCTACCGCTTCATCATGGTCAATGGCGAGGTGACTTTCACCGATGGTAAGCCGACCGGCGCCAGTTCGGGCCGCCTGCTACGCCACGGCGCCGCCGACTGATACTGATCCTAAATGACAGGTCTGGCTCCCACCTCTCCAACCAACGAGAGAGGGAGCCGGATTTGATCGACTCGAGCCAAGGTGCGGGTGTCCTGCCCACCCTTTTGGATCGCTCCTACAACACTCCGATCATCGCATCCTTGAGGGTCAGCAGGTCCACGTACTCGCGCACGCGATGAATCTTGCCGTCCTTGAGTATGAAAACAAAACAATAGTAGTTGTCGTAGGTTTTGCCGTTGGAAACCTGGCCGTGGTTTCTCATCTCGGCAATCACGGTGTCGCCGTCAACGTGCGCATAGCGCACCTCCGATTTGAGTCCGTCCGGAAACACGTTGGGGCCCGATGAAAACCAGTCGCGGACGCCCTGCTTCCCCCTTTTGATGCCCGATGTCCCCGGCATATTGCCGCAGATCCACCATTCGAGGTCGTCGGTGAAATTGCGCAGCGCGCCTTCGACGTCGCCCTTGACCAGAAGGCTCTGCCAGGTCGAGCGGATAAGTTCTTTCTTCTGCTCCGCGTTCATGGCTCAACTCCGGGTTTGTCTCAATGCGACCACACCGGCTTCCAGCTATCACGGACGGCCGGCGGTGAAAAGCCCGCGGTGGACACTGTTCAAACCGCGATGCTATTGAGGGAGTAAAGAATGCCGGGCGTTTAATTTCTCTTTGATGGAGAACGGCAATGGGTAACTATCGCACAATCGACGCCGATGGACATTTTACGGAACCGGCCAGTATCTGGCCGCAATACCTGCCGAAAAAGTACCACGCGATGGCGCCTCGGCTGGTGCGCGACACCACCGGGCGCCGCCGTATCCTGCTGGGCGGGCGGATGCTGCCGTATATTCCGACGCCGCCCATCGTCGAAGGCGAGCCGCGGCGCAAGGGCGGCTTCGACCCTCACGCCCGCATGGCCGATATGGACGCCGAGGGTATCGAGGCGATGATCACCTATCCCACCACGGGCTTGATGTTCTTCGGGCTGGAGAGCCTCGAACTGACTATCGCTCTGTGCCAGGCCTTCAACAACTGGGCGCACGATTTCTGCGTGGTCAATCCAAAGCGGCTGATCAGTCCCACGATAGTTCCCCAGATGGATATCGACGCGTCGATGACAGAGCTGCACCGCGGCGTCGCCGAGCTTGGGCTGCGCGGCGCCTTCCTGCGGCCCAACCCGGTCGGCGGCCGCACACTGGACAATCCGGCATTCGAACCGCTGTGGAGTCTGATCGAGGAACTCGACCAACCGCTGGTCCTCCACGAGGGCACCACCCAGGACCTGCCGCAGGTCGGGATGGATCGGTACGACAACTTCCTGTTCCGCCACATGATCTCCCACGCCTTCGAGCAGCAGATGGCGCTGCTCAGCCTGATCGCCGGCGGCGTGCTGGAGCGCCATCCGAACCTGCGCGTGGTGATCGTCGAGGCTGGATGCGGCTGGGTGCCGTACTGGGTCGAGCGCATGGACCATCATATGAAGGAATGGGGCCATGCAAGTATGAGGCTCAAGCTCAAGCCCTCCGAATATTTCAAACGCCAGTGCTACGTTTCGGCCGACGGCGAGGAGGAGATGATTCCCGAAGTAATAAGCCGCATGGGCGATGAGAACATCTGCTTCTCAACCGACTATCCACATCCGGACCATCCTTTCCAGGGTGTGGTCGCGGAACTGGCCGAGCGCGCCGACATCTCTGAGGAGTCGAAAAAGAAAATCCTGGCCGGCAACGTGGCAAGGGCATTCAAGCTGTGAGAAAGGCGGGACCGGGCTCTTGACCGTTCAGATAAGTCTGGCGCGAACCGACGAAGAGATAGCGGCTTGCCTGCCTGTTATGCGCCAGCTCAGAATCCATCTGGTCGATACCGATTTCGTGCAGCGAATCAGGCTGCAGCAACGAACCGGCTATCAGCTCTGCTACCTCGCCGAGGGAGGTGCAGTGCGGTCGGTTGCGGGATTCCGGTTGATCGAAAATCTCGCCAGCGGACGCGTCCTTTATGTCGACGACCTGGTGACTGATTCCGACGGACGTTCCAAAGGCTTCGGACAGAAGCTTCTGGACTGGCTATTAAGAGAGGCCGAGTCCACCGGATGTGACACGCTGGAACTCGACTCGGGTGTACAGCGTTTCGATGCACACAGATTCTATCTACGCAATCGGATGCACATCGCGAGTCATCATTTTCGGATTGTTCTCGCATCTTAGTATATTTCCCAATTTGGTCGTTCTGAGCGAAGCCACGGGCCTCGCGCGGTCTTCCGCGCGTCATCACTCACGCCGGATTACTGAGCCATCGGCGTAAAACCGCGAAAAACTCCGCGCGCGCGGCGCGCTCCCGCCATGGATAATGACCACACCGGGCGAGTTCTTGATATTCCAGATGCGGCAGATACGGCTGCAGGCCGGCGCGAATCATCCGGCCCGGATGCGGATCGTGCGCTCCATGCAACATCAACACGGGCGATCTGATATCCGCGAAGCATGCCGGGTACACACCCATCTGCTGCAGACGTAACATATCCTGCCAGCTCTGCTCGAAAGCCTCCGCATCGCAGCGCAATTCCTCCGATTCGCCCTGTTCGAGGTCGTATGAGTATAGCGGCGCAAGCAGATCGGCGCTCGCGCGCAGCCGCTCGTCCGGGTCTGGAAAGTCATCGGCCAGCCGCTGCATTCGACTTCGCACGGCCTGGCTCATGCGGTCCTCCACGGTCGCCTGCATCCGCTCTCGCGCCCGAGAATCGAACGTGCCGCAACCGACGAGAGCCAGCGGGCCGGCAAAATTGCGGTGCTCCGCCGCGTAGGCCAACGCCAGCATCGCGCCCCACGAATGTCCCACCATGGCCGGCTGTGCTCCGGCACACGATGACTGGATCAAGCTGTGCAGGTCTTCCACATGCTGGGCGACAGTCAATGATTGACCTCCGCTGCCGCGCTGGAACGGCTCCAGGACGCGAAACAAATCCGAGAGACCGCGCGCGACCGGTGCCATATAGCCGGCGGCTCCGGGACCGCCGTGCAGCACGATCACGAAATCGCCGCGGCTTCCGTGGGATCGGAACTGAATCACCTCGAACCCCTGGAGCCGCGCTCCGGCGTGATGATGTAGGCGCAGCGAGTCGCCCCGGCCAGAATATGGTCGGTACGCTCTACCCGCACGCCCGCGCCCAGCACGGCCTGAAACAGTGAAAGTTCCTCGCGGCACAATCCCTGACACGACTGCGCGGCCACGCAGATTGGACAGTGGTTCTCGCGCAGCACAAAGCTCCCGTCGGGGCGCGCGGCGCACTCCGCCATATAGCCCTGATCGCGTCGAATCCTGGCCAGGGCGCGCACGCGGCCCTCGATTGAGCCATCGCCGCCGGCGCGGATTCGCTCCCGGTAATCGCGCAGTTGCATCCGGGTGCGCTCCGCGAGCAGGCGGTCCAGCCCCTCCTCACCGAATGACGCGCGTATCGCGGCGATCATTTCAAGCGTCAACTCGGCATGGCTCTCCGGGAAGCGCGCGGCGGCACGCTGGGTTAATCTCCACACCCGAACCGGGCGGCCCACCGGGCGGCGCTGGTCGATCGAGTCTGTCAACCCGTCGGCGGCCTGGGCGTACAAATGTTGCCGCACCGCCATCGCGGTGACGCCCAGGCGGCGCGCAAGCTGGGCGGCGGTTTGCGGCCCTTTTGACTTGAGTAAATAGAGGATTCTGTCGGCGGTACTCGCGTCGCGCTCCATGGTCGTTATCCTGCCTGCGCCCGGGCCATTAAGCAAGCCCAGTCTTGACATAGTTTAGAAAGGGAATACTTTACAAAGTATCGAGTCATCGCGCTGGGAGGAAAGCTCCATGGGAGAGGCAGACCAGGTTCTCGAGCCCATCCAATTCTCCGCCGGCGGCCAGGCGGCGGGCAGCGGCGTCCGCCGAGCCTCTGGCGCTTCCAACTGGGTGCGCGCGGTCGCGCTCAGCGAGCTGCCCGAGGGCGCCGGCAAGTCAGTCAATCTGGCCGGCCATGTGGTCGCGTTGTTCAACTCAGACGGCCGCCTGTTCGCGGTGGACAACCGATGCCCACATATGGGCTTTCCGCTGGACCGGGCCACCGTGCGGGATTGCATCCTCACCTGCCACTGGCATCACGCGCGCTTTGACCTCGCCACGGGCGGGACCTTTGACCAATGGGCCGATGACGTGCGTGTGTTTCCGGTGCGCGTCGAGGGCGATACGGTCATGGTCGATGTGGCCGAGCGCGGCGATCGCCGGGAGCATTTCCTGAATCGGCTGGGCGACGGACTGGAGCGCGAGATTTCGCTGGTTATCGCAAAATCCGTAGTCGCGCTGATGGATCGCGGTGCGGACGCGCACGAGCCGCTGCGCGCCGGGGTTGAATTCGGCATCCGCAACCGGCGCGCCGGGTGGGGCGCGGGATTGACCACTCTCATTTGCATGGCGAACCTGCTGGGCCGGCTCCATCCCGACGATCGCCCGCGCGCAATGTATCACGGGCTGGCCGCGGTCGCCGAGGACACCGACGGTCAGCCGCCGCGCTTTGCGATTCGGCCTTTGCCGGGCAGCGCCGCCGGGATGGAAACTCTCAAGCGCTGGTTTCGCCGCTTCGTCGAGGTGCGCGACGCCGAGGGTGCCGAGCGCTGCATCACGACCGCGGTCCGCTCCGGCGCCGGCACGCGTGAGCTGGCTGACATGATGTTCGCCGCTGCCACCGACCATCGCTATCTCACCATTGGCCACGTGGCCGACTTCACCAACAAAGCCTTCGAGGCGCTCGATCATGGCTTGCACGACCTGGCCGAGCCGGTGCTGGCCAGCCTGGCCCGCAGCTACGCCACGGCCGATCGCATGGAAGAAGCAAACTCGTGGCGCAATCCGATCGATCTGGTCGCCCTGTGCGAGCGCGCCTTCGAATCGATCGCGCCCGCGCTCGAAGCTGGACGTCGTTTGGATCCCGGCCGCTGGAAAGGGCGCAATGAATTGGTGGATGTGATCGTTGGCGATGACGCGAGCGCGATCGCGGATGCGATGGTGACTGCGCTGCGCCAGGGAGCTGCACCGGAGGAGCTGGCCGGCTGCGTCGCTTATGCTGCCGCCCTCAGAATTGCCCGTTTCCACGTCAGCAACGAGTTCGGCGACTGGGACACCGCGCATCACAGCTTCACCTTTGCCAATGCAATACATCAGGCAGTCGTACGCGCACCTTCGGCCGAAGTAATGCGCGGGGTGTTCGACGCGGCGATGAGCGTTTATCTCAACCGTTTTCTAAACGTCCCTCCCGCACGGATTCCAACCGCCAACGGCGCGGACGCGTCCGATGCGGGCGCGCTGCTCCAGTCGTTGCCGGCGTTGCTCGACCGCCAGCAGCAGGTGGATCAGACCGCCGCGCTGGTCGCCAGATATCTGGCAAGCGGCGGCGACAGTGCGGCGCTCATCGCGGCATTGGGCCGCGCATTGCTGCGCGAGGATCGCGACTTTCACACCATCCAGAATTTCGAGGCGGCCGCCCGCCTGCATTCATATCTGGGCGGCACGGTAGAAGGCGGTCATGCCCTGATCGCCACCGCGCGCTATCTGGCGGCGCATTCGCCCACGGTCCGCGCCGAGGGCCAGACCTGGAATATCGCCTCCCGCCTGCATCGGGGCGAGCGGCTGTTCGAGGAATGAGGATCGAAATTTAAGGCGTCAAACTCCTGGTCCGAAAGACTCGAGGTATTTTATGAGTATTACGCTGAATCACACGATCGTCCCGGCGCGTGACAAGGTCGCGTCGGCCAAGTTCTTTGCCGACCTGTTCGGATTGCATTACGATGGACCGATGGGGCCGTTCGCACCGGTGCGGGTGAACGAAGCGTTCACCATGGACTTCGATGACCGGCGCGAACAATTCGACGTCCATCATTACGCGTTTCACGTAAGCGACGAGGAGTTCGACGCCATCTTCGGCCGTATCAAAGCGGCGGGCCTCAGCTATGGGAGCGCACCATGGACGTCCGAAGATATGAAGGTGGGCAACCTGCAATCATTCAGCAATTCAGCCGCCGGCTACTCCGCTTCTCCCGACGGCGCACGCATCGTCTATTTCCGTGAGCTGGGCGGCCATCTGTTGGAAATCCGCACCCGCGCCTGATTAATCAAACCGGCCGCAAGGATCTGAGATGTTGGCCGCGCCTCTCTCTCCGCCATAGAGAGGCGGGTAACTGGCTTGGCGTCGTTTACTGAATAAGAAGGGCGATGCTGCGGCAGGCTACCGCAGCATCGCCCTTTCGATCAAAGTTTGAAACGGGCGATTACAGTCCGTGGCGCAACAACTTGCCTGGCGTGGAGCCGGTGCAGCGGCCGTCCTCGAAGATCACTTCGCCGCCCACGATGGTCCACTTGTAGCCCTCGGAGCGCTGCACGCGGCGCCATTCGTTGCCCGGCAGGTCGTGCATGACCTCCACCGGCAACACGCGCAGCGCGTCCAAATCGTACGCCACGATATCGGCGGGTGCGCCTTCGCGCAGGAAGCCGCGGTCTCGCAGACCCACGCAGAACGCCGGCAATGCGGACAGGCGCCAGTGGATTTCCTCCAGCGTGAGCCACTGCTTTTCGCGACTGAACTTGACGATCGCTTCGGTGGGGAAGCGTCCCGCGGTCAGGAACTTGGTATGCGCGCCACCGTCGCTGACGCCGAACACGATGTAAGGATAGTCGATAACGTCCTTCATCAGATCGAGGTTCCGGTTGGTTGCCGGAGCGAAGAATTCGGTCTTCAGATCTTCCGCGACCGCGAGATCAAGCATCACATCGACCTGATGCTTTCCGGTGCGTTCCGCCGCCTGCGTCATGGTCAGCCCTTCGAGGTGCTTGTTTTCGGGCCGCGCGCATTCGGTGATGATAATCTCATCGAAGCAGGTGATGAGGGCGTCCATCGGCATTCGGGCCTTGAGTGCGTCGCGCCGGCGCGGGTCGGCAAGCTTCTCCTTGCGTTCCGCCGGCGTGCCGACCGTCGCTTCACGCCATGCGTCGGAGTCGTCAAAGAGGTTCCAGTCCTCGAAGGTGAAGGTTAGACCGGCGTCGGTGGTGATGCCCTGGCCGTAAACCGGCAGTCCGCGCTTGCGGCACTTTTCCAGCCATTTCAACTGGCCAAGGTGACGGCGCGGATAACGATCGATACTGGAGACCGTCTCGAACATGATGGGACGTCCGCTGAGCTCTGCGATCATCTCGTAATACCTGGCGTCGGCCTTCACGTCGCCGCTGACCAGCGTCAGTTCCTGGAAACCCTCGCCGCGCGCGCCCAGCACCCGCGCCATTTCCAGGCAGGTCTCGTCGTGCATCACGTCGGTGTTCATCGGCGTGCCGTCGTAGTCGCGCTGAACCGACGCGAAGCCTTCGGGCTTGAGCCGCTGCGCTGACCATCCGCAAGCGCCGGCGTCCATCGCCTCGTTCATAATGCGCCGCATCTGCGCATGCTCGGCCTCGGTGGGCAGGCGGCCGCTCTTGGCGTCGTCGATACCCATCACGTAATTGAGCACCGGGTTCATCGGCACGCAGGGCAGAATGTTGATCCCCTTGGGCAGGCGGTCCAGCGTATCCATGAATTGGGGGAAGGTTTCCCAATCCCAAGTCATCGCCGTCTGCATCGAAGGCAGCGGGATCGCTTCGGTGCGCACCATGGTTAACATCGCGCGGTCGCGATCGACAGGCTTGACCGGGGCGAAACCGAAACCGCAGTTGCCGATAACCACCGAGGTGATTCCGTGCCATCCCGACATGGTCAGATAGGGATCCCAAAAAATCTGCGCGTCGTAATGCGTATGCAGGTCAACGAAGCCCGGCGCGACAATCAGTCCCTCCGCCTCGATAACCTTGGCCGCCTGATTCGCATTGATACGCCCGATGCGGGCGATGCGCCCGTTCTTGATCCCAATATCGCCGCGAAAGCGCGGGGCGCGCGTGCCGTCCACGATCATGCCGTTGCGGATTGCCAGGTCGAATTCAGGCATCGGTAGGTTCCCTTCCTGTTATTATCGTTGCGGCGCAGGCGCCCGGCTCAAGTCCGGACGCCTGCCCTATTCTAGTAAAGCAACGGTGGCTCTGGCTATGACGCGGCCGGGTACTCCGGCGATAGTCCAGTTACCGGGAACTGGACTTGCAGCCCTCTGCTACATGCCGTGGCGCAAGAGCTTGCCCGGGGTTGCGCCCGTGCAGCGGTCGTCTTCGAAAGTGACCTGGCCGTTGACAATCATCCACTTGTAGCCCTCGGAGCGCTGCACCCGGCGCCATTCGTTGCCAGGCAGGTCGTGCAGGATCTCGATCGGCAACACCGCCAGCTTTTCGAGGTCGTAGATCACGATGTCGGCCGGGGCGCCTTCGCGCAGCATGCCGCGATCCCGGAACCCGGCGCAGAAGGCGGGAAGCGCGGACATCCGCCAATGGATGTCTTCCAGCGACAGCCACCCGAAATCGCGCGCGTACTTCGAGATCGCCTCGGTTGGGTAGCGCCCCGCGGTCAGGAACTTGGTGTGCGCACCGCCGTCGCTGACGCCGAAGGTGAGGTAGGGATAATCGATCACCTCCTTCATCAGGGACATGTCGCGGTTGATTGCAGGGGCGAAAAACTCGGTCTTCAGGTCTTCGGAAACCGCGAGGTCGAGCATCACATCGACCATATGCTTGCCGGTGCGCGCGGACGCGTCGCCCATCGTGAGGCCTTCCAGGTGCTTGTTTTCAGGCCGCACGCAATCGGTGATGATGATCTGATCGAAGTAGCTGATCAGGCTCTCGCGGGGCATCTGGTCCTTCAACGCCTGACGCCGCCGCGGGTCGCCCAGCTTTTCCTTGCGCTCCGCGACCGTGCCCAGCGTCGCCGCGCGCCACGCGTCGGAGTCGTCGAACAGGTTCCAGTCCTCGAAGGTGAAGCTCAGGCCAGCGTCGGTGGTGATCGCCTGACCAAACACCGGCAATCCGCGCTGGCGGCAGCTCTCCAGCCATCGGATCTGGTTGCGATGCCGATGCGGGAAGCGGTCCTGGCTGGCCACGGCTTCGAACATAATCGGACGCCCGCTGAGCTCCGCGATCTTCTCGTAATGCAAAGCGTCGATTTTGGGGTCTTTGCCGACCAACGTCAGTTCCTGGAAACCGTCGCCGCGCGCACCCAGCACGCGCGCCATCTCCAGGCAGGTCTCGTCGTGCATGATGTCCGTGTTCATCGGCGAGCCGTCAAAATCGCGCTGCACCGAAGAGGGCCCCTCCGGCAACAGGCGCTGCGCGGACCATCCGTGCGCGCCGGCATCCATCGCCTCGTTCAGGATGCGCCGCATCTGCGCGTGCTCAGCCTCCGTGGGCATCCGCCCGCTCTTGGCCGCGTCGATTCCCATCACGTAGTTGAGCAACGGGTTCATCGGCACGTAGGGCAGGATGTTGACGCCCTTGGGCAGGCGCTCGAGCTTGTCCAGGAACTGTGGGTAGGTCTCCCAATCCCAGGTCATCGCGGCTTGCATCGCGCGCAGCGGAATTGCCTCCGTGCGCACCATGGTCAGCATCGCACGCTCGCGATCCTGTGGTTTGACCGGAGCAAAGCCGAAGCCGCAATTACCGATCACGACCGAGGTGATACCGTGCCAGCTTGAAATCGTCAGGTACGGATCCCAGAAAATCTGGGCGTCGTAATGGGTGTGGAGGTCGATAAAGCCGGGCGCGACGATAAGTCCTCCCGCATCGATAACCTTTGCGCCCTGGCTGGGGCTGACCCGCCCGATGCGGGCGATACGGCCGTCCTTGATCGCGAGATCGCCGCGGAAACGCGGGGCGCGCGTGCCGTCGACGATCATTCCGTTTTTGACTACCAGATCGAATTCCGGCATAAGCGTATGTCCTTCTTTGGTGTGACGTCGCCTAATCGATTTTGTCGCAGCTTCGGCCCGAAAAGTCAAAGCAATTGGAGTCGCGAATAAATACCCTGGGGATGACTTCCGTACGCCGGGAGGTCCGCCGACCGAGATGCGGCCTGAATGCGGAAATTCGGGCCACAGGCCGGATGCCCATGCCGCGCAGACAGGTTCACACGCCGCGGGCGTTGGGCGGCCAGATGTACTTGTGCATTTGAAGCTGAAGACGCGCGGGCAGCCGGTCCTCCAGCATCCAGGCGGCTAGGCTGGCGGCATCGACGCGGCCGAACACGGGACTGAGCAGCACCGCGTTGACGCGCCGCTCAAGCGCATGCTCGATGATCGCCGCGCGGGTCCATTCGTAATCCGCACGATCGCTGATTACGAACTTCACCTCATCGCGCGCGGTCAGGTGACTCAGGTTGCTCCACAGGTTGCGCCCCGCCTCTCCGCTGCCCGGACATTTGAGGTCCATGATCTTGGTCACGCGCGGATCAAGCCGGCTGACGTCCACCGCGCCCGAAGTCTCGATCATCACCTCTTTGCCGGATTCCAGCAGGGCAGCGCACAGACTATATACCCCTTCCTGCAGCAGCGGTTCACCGCCGGTGATTTCGACCAGCGGACAGCAATAGCCGTCGAGCTGATTGACCACTTCCGCAACCGTCATGCGCCGGCCTTCGTAGAATGCATACTCAGTGTCGCAATAGTTACATCGCAGGTTGCACGCCGTCAGACGCACGAACGCGCACGGACGTCCCGCAAGAGTCGATTCGCCCTGCACGCTGTAGAAGATCTCGTTTACGACCAGGTGATCGCCGCTGACCGGCATCTTATTCCAACTGGGCGCGCGCAATAGCCAGCGCGTCCTGCATTACGGTCTTGAGCGCCACGCGACGCTCCGTCGCGAGGCGCCTGCAATCATCATACTCCGGCGTGATGGTCGACGCGCCTGCACCGCGGCGCGAGATTTTGACCCGGACCTTGCCCCACCGTGTCGCGACTTCCCTGACTTCACGCGGGAGCTTGAGGCGCGATACCGGATGAAACCGTAGCCCGATGGTCGTGGTCTCTTCAAATAGCACCGCCGCAACCGCCTCGCGCAGAGCAGCCTCGGCCAGCACCGAGACGGTAATCGCGGGACGCCCCTTCTTCATGATAGTGGGAGTCAGGGTCACGTCGCGCGCGCCGGCCGCGAACAGCCGCTCGCACAGATGGTCGTAGATTTGGGGATTGAGGTCGTCGATGTTGGTCTGGATCTCCAGCAAATCGTCCGTGCCCAACGCCGCGGTGTGCACGCCGAGCATCGCGCGCAGAACGTTGGGCCGGTCGCTGAAGGTTTTGGTGCCGGCGCCGTAGCCGACGCGTTGGATTTCGAAGCCAAGCGGAACCGGCGCGGGAGCCGCCAGCGCTTTCAGTACCGCAGCGCCGGTCGGCGTCACCATCTCGGCCTCGCCGTCGCCAAGCCTCAACTCAAAGCCCTTGAGCAGCTCAACGGTGGCCGGCGGCGGAATCGGGATGAGACCGTGACGGGTGCGGGCGAAGCCTTTACCCATCGGCAGCGGCGAGACCAGCAACTGGTCAACGCCGAGTGCGGACAGGCACCATGCCGTGCCGACGATGTCAATGATTGAATCGACCGCGCCGACTTCGTGGAAGTGGACCGCTTCGGGTGTGGAGTTATGCACTTTGGCTTCGGCCTCGGCCAGTGCGGCAAAGACGGAGAGCGCCTTGGCTTTTACTTCGTCGGCCAAGCTGCCGCGCTCTATGATAGTCCGAATGTCATGAATATGACGTTCTGGTTGCGGCTGCCCTACTTCGACATCGAACTTGGCTGCCGATATACCCGACAATTCGCGGCGGCCCAAACGCAACTCGAAGCCCTGCAAATCGAGCGAGTTCATTGCGTCTTTGAATTTTGCAAAATCCAATCCAAGGTCGAGCATCGCGCCGACCAACATGTCGCCGCTAAGGCCGGAGAAAGCGTCGAGATAAGCGCAAACCATGGCTTTACTTAACAGGAAGCCGTTACTATGATCAAAAGATTATCCGCCTTTTTACGCATATTGGACATGAAGCAGCGCGACGTTACTCTATTCCGCACCCTGCTCCAGGCACGCAGGCAGGAAATCCTCGACGAAACAGACCGTGCCGTGGGCTCTATGAACGGCAACGAGCGCATCAACTACGCCGATCCCGCGGATCGGGCCGCGCTTGAATCGGATCGCAATTTTCTACTGCGCCTGCGCGATCGCGATCGCAAGTTGTTGAGCAAGATCGATGAAGCGTTGGCGCGCCTGGAGGACGGCAGCTACGGGCGCTGCGAGGAATGCGGCGGACAGATCGGAATCGAGCGGCTGAAGGCACGGCCGGTGACGACTTTGTGCATTGATTGCAAAGCCTCGCAAGAGGAGCGTGAAAAAGGGCGCTAGCGGCGCTTCGCGCCGACTCGGCCACGGCATATCCTCGGGTCAAAACTACCAGGACGCACTGACAATCCGTGAAGATAAAGAAAGCCGTTATTCTGGCCGCCGGCTATGGCACCCGGATGCTGCCGGCGTCCAAGGTAGTGCCCAAGGAACTGCTGCCGGTGCTCGATACACCGGCGATCCAGATCGTGGTCGAAGAGATTGTGGCTTCGGGAATCACCGACATCGTGATGGTGATCAGCCGCGGCAAAGGCGCTCTGCTCGACCATTTCGCACCGGCGCCTGACCTCGAACAGTTCCTGGTCCAACGCGGCAAGCGTGACCTGTTGGAGGTCGCACGCAAGACCTCATCGATGGCGCACATCACGCCGGTGGAACAAACCGAGGCGCTGGGCATCGGCCACGCAGTGCTGCAAGTCAAAACCGCTGTTGGCGATGAGCCGTTCGCCGTCCTGCTGCCCGATGACATCTGCGATTGCGCGCGCCCTTGTCTGCGCCAGTTGATGGACGTGGCGGAGGAGCGCGACGGTCCGGTGGTGGCGCTCATGCGGGTGGCGCGCGCGGACGTCTCCAAGTACGGGATCGTGGAGGGAGCGCAACTGGAGGAGCGGTTGTATCGGCTCAGCGGGATGGTCGAAAAGCCGACCGCGGAAAAGGCGCCGAGCGAAATGGCGATTATCGGCCGCTACCTGCTGCCGCCGGAGATCTTCGCGATTCTGGGGCGTGCGGCGCCTGGCCATGGAGGCGAAATCCAGCTCACCGACGCGCTGTTGGAACTGGGCCGCAAGCGCAACCTCTACGGCTACGAATTCGAAGGCACGCGCCACGACATGGGCGACCGCCTGGGCTTTCTGACCGCGCAAATCGCTTACGGGTTGCGCCACCCGCAACTGGCTGATAAGTTGCGCTCTTACTTGGCGACCATCATTTCCTCAAAGCCAAACCGGTAGGGGCAGTAGCTCAGCTGGGAGAGCACCACGTTCGCAACGTGGGGGTCGAGGGTTCAAATCCCTTCTGCTCCACCATTTATCCTGTATAACTAAATGGTGTTTTTCCGGCGACTGTTACTTCGTGGGGCAAGGTCGATCTTTGCCAGCTCCAAAGCGCCCGAGTCGCTCCCATGAATGAACCGCCCGTAGTGGGTCGCAGTGTGCTTTCCATCACGCCCGTCTGTTCGGAAAGCCACGTCAGATTCACGCCCTTTGTCAGAGCCAACGAAACGTAAGTGTCCTTGGTCGCGTACGGGTTTCGTAGCCTGATGCTCAGGGCCCGCTGCGCGCGACAGAAAATTTTGTAGAAGCCTCGCTGATCGATAGGATCGCCAAGTATGTTCCTGAAGATGTAATCGTTCGGTTTAGCGTTTAGATCGACCATCTGCTTTAGAATCTCGAGGTTCGACTCCGTCAGGCGCACCACTCGCGCCGCCGCCGAAGTCTTGGGAGCCGACTCGCTTTTTAAGGAACGCGACCGCACGACACAAAGAGTTCCAGCCCCGAGGGCGAGTGAACGCACGCGCAAAGCAACCGCTTCAGACGGTCTCAGTCCCGTCTAGAAAAGCGTGAAGAGCAGGGCATAGTAGGGGTAATAAACCCCACTTCGATATGACCCTGAGTTCCGGCCCAACGCCCATTACTTCCGAAGGAAAAACTCAAGCAGCCTCTCGCGTTCTTCCTCCGTAAACGGTTCGGGACTAGGGACGGCTCGCCTGGGCCATTCGAGATCGCCAAAGGGAAATCCAGCCTGGAGGCCAGCCTTACGAGCGTTGCGCGCCATCGCTCGAAGCGACCCGTCGATTACATTCCTGCCGGTCTTGAGGCTTAGATGTCGGTCTATCTGAAGCTGCGAACGAAGGTCTTCCAGGTGCGGTGGGTGGATGAGGCCGAGGTGGAGGCTGGGCGCGGCCCGGCCGGAGCACTAAAGCGCAGTGAACGGGAAGAGCTGGTGGAGTTGCGGCGTGAGAACCAGCGGTTACGGATGGAGCGCGAAATCTTAAAAAAAGCGACGGCCTTCTTCGCCAAGGAGAGCAAATAAGGTTCGCTTTCATCGAGGCGGAGAAGGCCTGCTTCGCTGTGGCACTTATGTGCCGCGTGCTACAAGTTTCACGCTCAGGGTATTACGCGTGGCGCAGCCGGCCGAGCGCCGCACGCACGCGCGAGGATCAAAGGCTGGCAATAACGGTGGCGGCGATTTATACGCAAAGCCGCGGCCGCTACGGCAGTCCGCGGGTCCACGCGGAGTTGCGCCACAGCGGTGAGCGGACCGCACGCAAACGTGTAGCGCG
>DATFSZ010000028.1:0-79518 GCA_035262365.1 Binataceae bacterium (SeqCode) | reverse complement strand
ACACCTGGTTGCGCGCGAACTGACGCACAGCGGCGACGAGGTCGATGTCTGGGCACCGGAATGCCTCGGATCGCAGGACGACCTGGAGACAGGTATTCGCGTACATCGGCTGCCAGGACATTTCGGACCGCGCGCGCTGGCGGTATTGGATCGGGCGATTGCAAGCGGCCGTCACGAGCGCATCTTAGTTCAATATGTGCCTCATGCTTTCGGGCTCAAGGCGATGAACCTGCCCTTCTGCTACTGGCTGTATGCGCGCCGCCGCTGGAACATCGACGTGATGTTCCATGAAGTCGCCTTTGCGCGCCGGGAGATACAGTCGCTCAGGCACAACCTACTCGGGGAGGTTACCTCGCTGATGGCGGCCCTGGTGGCCCGTTCCGCGCGACGGATTTTCGTCGCGTCGCAGGCGTGGGAATCGAAACTGCGAGGCTTGAGCCGCAATCTCAAACCAATTCAGTGGCTACCGGTCTCCAGCAACATCCCGCTCATACACGACCCCAAGGCGACTGCAGCGGCGAAAGCAAGGTACGCGAAGGCAGGGCCCCTGGTCGGGCATTTCGGTGCCCATGGCGGAAAGATTCGGAGTTATCTCAAAACAGCACTCCCGCAATTGCTCGATGCTTGCCAGGCCAGCGTGTTGCTGCTGGGCCGAGGCAGCAGCGCATTTCGCGACGAGTTGGCTGAGCGGCATCCCGCGGCTGCCTCAAGGCTGCATGGCGCGGGAGAGCTGCCCGCCGAAGCCCTGTCGCATCATCTGGGCGCGTGCGACCTGATGATCCAGCCCTACCCAGACGGCATCAGTGCGCGGCGCAGCAGCGCGATGGCAGTCCTCGCGCACGGACGTGCGGTTGTCACAACGGCGGGCCATCTGACGGAGCCGCTGTGGATCCAATGCCGCGCCGTCGCCACCGTACCCGCCAACGATCCGGCGGCATTGGCGCCTCTTGCCGCAAGCCTGTTGAAAGTCTGTCGCGAACGGCAGCGGCTGGGGCTGGCGGCCGCGCGGCTTTACCGAGAACGCTTCGACGTGCATCACACCATAAGGGCGCTGCGGACGACCCATGAGGATTGCGATAGTAACCTGGACCAGGCGTAAGGCCGGCGGTGTTGAGACCTATCTGGACGGTTTGCTCACCGCGCTTGGCCGGGCCGGCCACCAAACCGCGCTCTTCTGCGAAGTTGACCTTCCGGCAGACCGCCCTCCGGTAAGCACCGATGACGAGGCCGCTGTCTGGTGCATATCGAGGATTGGTCTCGACAAAGCTGTTGACAGTCTTCTCGGATGGCATCCGGATGTGATTTATGGCCACGGCCTGTCCGATCCTGGTGTGGAAGCCCGAACGCTTTACGCCGCGCCGGCAGTGCTCTTCGCTCATGGATATCGCGGCATCTGCATCAGTGGCGAAAAATCGTTCAAATATCCTGAGGTTCGCCCGTGCGAACGGCGCTTTGGCTGGCAATGCCTGATGCACTTTTATCCGCATCGATGCGGAGGGCTGAATCCGGCCACGATGTGGAGGGACTTCAACCGCGAGTCGCGCCGGCTTGCGATCTTGCATTCATACCGGGCAATCGTCACAGGCTCCAGCCACATGCGCGAGGAGTATATCAAGCACCGGTTTTCACCTCAGGGGGTCAGGCTCATTCGGCTACCGGTGGAAAATGCTGGATCGGCTGCCGCTTGTGGCATCAACGCAAGCGTCGAGGCGAATACGAACCGCGGCCGAGTTGCTGGCGGGACGCTGAGGCTGGCGTTTGTGGGCCGGATGGAACCAGTGAAGGGCGGCGGAAAGCTGCTTGACGCTCTGCCGCTAGTGCTCGATGAGCTGGGGCGGCCGTTGCAAGTGATTTTCGTGGGCGAGGGTCGCGAACGGAGCAGATGGGAACGGCAGGCAGTTCGAATGCAGTCTTGTCAGCCGCGCCTGGAGATACAGTTCAAGGGATGGCTGGAGATGGAGCAGCTCCGGCCGCTGCTTTGCGACTCCGACTTGTTGGTGGTGCCAAGTCTGTGGCCAGAGCCATTTGGTCTGATCGGTCCGCAGGCGGGATCCTGCGGTTTGCCGGCAGCCGCGTTTGATGTGGGAGGCATTGGTGATTGGTTGACTGCCGGGGTGAACGGCCATCTGGCTCCCGGCGATCCGCCTTCGGCGGAGGGGCTCGCACGGGCTATCACCAGGTGTCTGAAGGACCCCGCCGATCATCAGCGCCTGCGGAAAGGCGCGTCTAACTTGGCGCGGCGATTTTCGCTCGCCGCGCATGTCACGGATCTGCTCGGGCTGTTCGCGGAAGTCAGTCGGCCTTGACGAAAAGGCGCGCGTAACACTTGATCACTGCCGTACCTTCAGCAGCAAAATCCATGGTCAGAAGCGTTGTTCCTTCCTGGCTGTGGACGAGGCTTCGCGTGGCCCGCATTCGCACTAATATCGCACATCATAAGGTGCGGCACGTCCGTCACACGTACGGTGGCTTCGACCTGGAGATTGTTCTGGCCGATCCGCTTGGCGAAGGCTGGTACGACCACGACTGGCTTGAGACGCCGGAACTCGATGTACTCAGGCACCACCGCCTGCAAAAAGGCGCGACAGTGTTTGACCTGGGCGCGCACCAGGGCATCGTAGCACTCATGCTTTCCAGGATCGTTGGGCCATCGGGACTCGTCATCGCGCTGGAGCCGAATTCACACAACGCCGGGATCGCACGGCGCAACCGCGGCCTCAACCGCGCATCGAACATGGAGATCGTGCAGGCCGCCGCCGCCGAACAATCGGGCAAGCTGATGTTCAATCTCGGACTCAATGGCAACGTCGACGACGGCCGTGGCAAATGGGGAAAATCGGAAGTGCCTTGCCTGTCCATCGATGACCTCGCGCAACAATATGGCGTTCCCGATGTATTGTTCATTGACGTTGAGGGATTCGAGGAGCAGGTGCTGAAAGGCGCAAGCCGCACTCTTGCTCACAATCCTGATTGCTTTGTGGAGGTTCATTCGGGCTGCGGCCTGGAAAAATACGGCGGCTCCGTGCAATCAGTCCTTTCGTTTTTTCCGAAGGAACGCTTCGGCCTGCTGGCCGCGAAGCCGAATGAAGGCGAATTTCGCCCTTCGGAAACTCTGCGCCATGTTCCGACGGAGCGATTTTTTCTAATAGCTATAGGCCGCCGATGACTCATTCCGACGGGGCTCGCAAAGTTCGGTCTATGGCGCGAGGACAGTTGGTCCCGAACATCTAAGCGGAACCGATGCGCTCAAAAGCCTTGCTACTGAGGAGTTTTGCCGCCATGCCTGGCCGCTGGCGGGATTCTATCTCCCGGCTGAGGTGGCAACATCCGATGTTGAATCAGATGGTCACTCTCGCTGCCCGTCGAATACGCAACTGCGACCTCGACATCCAGGAAGGCATTGGACGCGGTCTGCGCTTCAATTCCGGAGGTTCTGCTTCAAGCTTCGCCTTGGGTTCGTGGCAAGTGGTCGAACAACTTGCTCTCAAGGCGATGCTCGCGCCAGATATGACCATCTACGACGTCGGCGCTAACGTCGGTTTCTTTTCCGTCATCGCGGCGAGACTGCTGGGACCCAAGGGCAGGGTCATCTGCTTCGAACCGCTGCCCGAAAACTTCCGGCAAATCAGCCACAATGCGATGCTCAATGGTTTCACAAACATTCAGGTAATCGAGAAGGCATTGGGTAACTTCGACGGCGAGGCATCATTTTGGACTTCCGGCGAGCCCACCTGGGGCAAACTCGTCAGCACCGGAAAGACTCCGGACAAGATGACCGGCGAGATCATGGTTCCGGTGAGACGCCTGGATGGAATCGTCGCGGACAATGGGCTGCCAACCCCGGACGTGATCAAGATTGATGTCGAAGGCGCAGAGGCCGATGTACTGGCAGGAGCGGTCGAGATACTGCGGCGAAACCGTCCGGCGCTCTTGATCGAGTTGCACGGCACTAACGCCGCGGTTGCCAAGCTACTGACAGAACTGGGTTACAAGACCGCCGTACTCGGGGATTCCGCGCCGATCATGCAAGCACACTGGAATGCAAGCATCGTCGCGATCGCCAGCGAAGCGGCCTGGCCGAGCGGCTTGCCGTCCCTGAAGGAGACCTCGGTTGGCGCATCCGCGTAGGATCCGCCGTTTGCTTGCGATCGGCCACTCGTATTGTGTCGGCCTCAATCGCCGCCTGCCTAACGAGATCGCACGCATCGCCAGTTGCGATTGGTCGGTAACCGCTGTTGCGCCGGAGCACTTTTACGGAGATCTACGTCCAATCCGCACCCAGGCCGAGGCAGGCGAGCTATCGGAATTGAAGACCGTGCCGGCCTTCTTCAGCCGGCGTACTCATTTGTTCGTGTATAGCCGCAAATTGGCTGCAATCCTCCGCGAACCTTGGGACGTTATCCATTGTTGGGAGGAGCCTTTCATTCCCGCAGGTGGGCAGGTGGCGTGGTGGACACCCCGGCGAACCCCGCTTGTCTTCTGGACCGGACAGAACATTCCGAAGCGTTATCCTCCGCCCTTTACCACGATCGAGCGCTACTGCGTCGACCGTTGTGCCGGCTGGATGGCGCGAGGACAGACCGGTCTCGATGCGCTGTTGTCCAAAGGTTACGGCCGCAGACCCCATCACGCGGTTCCCTTGGGTGTCGACACGGAATGCTTCCGCCCCAATGCCGCCGCTCGCAACCACGTAATGAGGCATTTGGACTGGTCAGAAAAGGGACCGCCTGTAGTCGGATTTGCTGGCCGCTTCGTTGAAGAGAAGGGCGTGCGGATGCTGACAGCGGCGCTCGACGAATTGCGCTCAGAATGGCGGGGCTTGTTCGTCGGCGGCGGTCCGCTTGAGACAGAATTACGGCATTGGGGCCAAAGACACGGTGGCCGGGTAAGAATAGTCACTGGTGTCGATCACGACGCGGTGCCCTCTTACCTCAACGCGATGGACCTGCTGTGCGCTCCGAGCCAGACCCGTGTCAATTGGCGCGAAGTATTCGGCCGGATGCTAATCGAGGCCTTCGCTTGCGGTGTCCCCGTGGTTGCCAGCGACAGCGGCGAGATCCCTTATGTCGTGCAAAATGCCGGCGTCATCGTGGGAGAGCTGGACCGACCAGGATTGGTAGAGGCACTCGGAAAACTTGTCGATAATCCTGATTGTCGCCGCAAATTGGGAGTACGTGGTTTGGAGCGCGCGAGGACCGTTTACTCATGGCCCGCAGTGGCGCGTCAACATTTGGAATTCCTGGAGCAAGTAGTGGAGACCCGTGAGGTTTCTTAAGCGGTTTTCTGCGGTCCACCGAACTACCGATGCACGACTCACGAACCAGGGTCGCAATAGTAGCCGACTATCTGGAAGAACTCTGGCCGAGTATGGATCTGGTAGCAGACATGCTGATGCGGGAGCTAAGCGCACGGCGTGATGAGAGTATGGCGGTGGATTTGTTGCGGCCACAATTTACGCTGCGGTTCAGCCGCGGCTATGGTGCATGCTCGCCGCGCGTCGCCGTCAATGCCGACCGATTGATCAACCGCTTCGTCGATTACCCCCGCTTTCTCAAGTCACGTAAGAGTGACTTCGATTTGTTTCACATTGTCGATCATACCTATGCCCATCTCGTGCGCGTCGCGGGCGCGGATCGTTGTGTAGTGACCTGTCACGACCTCGATGCGCTTCGCCCGGTCACCGAGCCCAATGGCAACGGCAACTCGTGGCTCCTGGCGAGGATGGCACGGCGGATACTTGCGGGCTTTGCCGGCGCGGCGGCGATTGCATGCGACAGTGCGGCCACCCTCGATGCGGTGCTGCGTTTTCATCTCGCGCCGGCTCAGCGGCTCAGCGTCAATCCCAACGGTGTCGCCGATATCTTCAGTCCCTGCCCCGACCCGGATGCGGACGCACAGGTCTGCAGTCTGCTTGGCTCCGCGGATCCGCACGCGCCCGAGATTTTGCACGTCGGCAGCACGATTCCGCGCAAGCGAATCGACGTGCTGTTGCGAATCTTTGCGGCGCTGCGGCGCGAACTGCCTACTGCGCGGTTGATCCGGGTGGGAGGAACATTTACGGCGGCTCAGCGCCGCTTGATGGATCAACTCGCACTCCCCGGGGATTCCGTGCGCATCCTGCCGTTCCTGGACCGCGAGACGCTGGCGGCCGTTTATCGCCGCGCCGCGCTTGTCCTGCTGCCTTCGGAGGCTGAGGGCTATGGACTGCCGGCGTTGGAAGCGATGGCGTGCGGCACCCCGGTGCTGGCCAGCGACATCGCGGCGCTGCGCGAAGTGGGCGGTCCGGCCACCGCATTCTGTCCCGTCGCGGACGTCCCGCGATGGAGCGCGGCGCTGCTTGCGCTGCTTGATGAGCGGCGGGAATCTTCGAGCGGATGGGCCGAACGTTGCGACGCCGGAGTTAAGTGGGCGGCGCGATTCACCTGGCGCGAATACGCAGACCGGGCTGCTGATTTGTATCGCGCGATTGCAGCCGGCTGATTTCAAGCGGCACGACGGCAACGAATTTCGGCCGTTCTAAACTCCTCGGAAATCGGCGGACGAACGGATTTGGAAAACCGAGCGGACAACCGCACCGGCACCGATTCCAAACAATTTCAGAGAGGTAACGAAGTTGCCTGATCTAGCGGACGGGGTAGTGGAGTCGCCCATGACCCTCGACAGCTCAACCGGGTGCAAGCCTTTTGTCCACGACGGCACAAAGGTCTTGATAACCGGCGGCGCGGGGTTCATCGGATGCAATGCGGCTGCGCGCTTTCTTGGCCGGGGCGCCCAGGTGATCTTGCTCGACAATTTTTCACGTCGCGGCACTGCGCAGAATCTGCAATGGCTGCGCCGGCAGGAAGGGTATCTGACGGTGGTGGATATCGATGTGCGCGACGGCTCCCACATCGCGGAAGTTTTCCGGGAGCATCGCGACGCCAACCTGATTATGCATCTGGCGGCGCAGGTCTCCGTCACCGGGTCGATATCCGATCCGCGCGCGGACTTCGACGTCAACGCCTCCGGCACGATCAATGTCCTGGAAGCGACTCGCGCGGCGGGTATCTGCGCGCCTTTGATCTACGCCTCGACCAACAAGGTTTACGGCGGCCTGCCCGACGTGCCAATCGCGCCCAACGGCAGTCGCTACACCTACGTGAATCATCCCTTCGGCATTCCCGAAGATCATACCCTGGATTTCCATTCGCCATACGCCTGTTCCAAGGGTGCCGCCGACCAGTACGTGCGCGACTACCACCGAATTTTCGGTCTGAGGACCGTCGTCTTCAGGCAGTCGTGTATCTACGGGACGCGCCAGTTCGGCGCTGAGGAGCAGGGCTGGATCGCCTGGTTCGCGATCGCAGCGCAGCTCGGCAAACCTATTACCGTGTTCGGCGACGGCAAGCAGGTGCGCGACATCCTGTTCGCGGAGGATTTGGTTGACGCCTTCGAGGCGGCGGCGGGCAACATCGAAGCCGTTGCGGGCTGCGTCTTCAATATCGGCGGCGGCCCCGAAAACGCCGTGTCTTTGATCGATGTGCTGGATTACCTCAAGACTCGCGGCGCTCCAATCTCATGGCGCAACACCGAGTGGCGTCCTGGCGACCAGCGCATCTACGTCAGCGACATCCGGCGCGCCCGCCAGCAGCTGGGTTGGACGCCGCGCACCCGATGGCGTGACGGCATCGATCGGCTCTGTGAATGGGTGGCCGGCAACCGTCACCTCTTTGCCTGAATCGCGGCAACACTGATGCGCGTCCTCCAAATCGGCAAGTTCTACCCGCCCCACATGGGCGGCATCGAGACCCATTTGCGGACGCTATGCACCGAACTTCAGCACCACGCCGAGGTCAGGGTCGTGGTGGCCAACGACGACCGATGCATTTGTCGCGCACAGATCGACGGCGTCGATGTGGCACGAATGGGCAAGCTGTTAGATGTGGCGGCTGCGCCGGTATGCGCCGGGATGGCCCGGGAAATCCGCCGCTCCGATGCGGATATCATCCATTTGCATACGCCCAACCCGACCGGCGCGCTGGCATATCTCGCCAGCCGCCATCGCGGGCGACTGGTCGTTACCTGGCACAGCGACATCCTGCGCCAACGGATCTTGAAGCGGATCCTGTCGCCCATCGACGCAATCATCCTGCGCCGGGCCAGCGCGATCGTGGTGACTTCCGAGGCCTACAGAAGGACGTCCGCCGCGCTCGGCGCCCATCAGTCCAAGTGTCGCGTGATTCCGTATGGCATTGAGCTGGACAGGTTCGACCGAATAGAGGAGCAGAAGGTCACCGACATCCGCATGCGTTACGGCCCCAGGATCCTTCTCGCCGTGGGACGGATGGTCTACTACAAAGGCTTCGATCATCTGATACGCGCGATGCAGCACCTCAGGGCCAAGCTGGTTTTGATTGGCGAGGGCCCCATGCGGCCGGCGCTTGAGAAGCTGGCTGCGGAACTAGGGGTTGCCAACCGGATTGCCTTTGTCGGCGAGCTCCAAAACGAGGCCACGGCCCCCTATTACAGGGCTGCCGATATCTTCGTGCTGCCTTCGATCGCCAGAACCGAAGCCTTCGGGATCGTCCAGATCGAAGCGATGGCCAGCGGTACACCGGTGGTCAATACGCAGCTCGACAGCGGTGTCCCCACGGTTTCTCTCAACGGAATCACTGGTCTCACGGTGCCGCCCGGAAATCCCGAGTTGCTCGGCGAGGCTATCGACCAACTGCTAAACGATCCCGCGCAGCGCGCTGTCTTTGGACAGAATGCAAGACGCCGGGCGCAGGCGAAATTCAGTTCCAGGGCTATGTGCCTGTCGATCCTGGACCTCTATCGCGAGGTGATGAAGCCCGTCGGCGTCCGGCACAGCAACACAATCCCGTCTGTGTGGCCCGCAAACGCTGGTGGCCGGCGTGTAATTGACGGAGCGGCCAGGTTTCAGCGGCCTCAAATAAAATGACTCAACCGACCGCCAATCGTCTGGCAAAAACGATTCGCGCCTACGTCAGCGCGCTGGCCAAGGTTGCGCGATGGCGCTTGGGATACACCTTCGCTCTGGTGGTGATCTCGTCCCTGACGGAGGGATTCGGCCTCGCGCTGCTGCTTCCAACCTTGCAGCTGGCCGGCGTTGAGATCGGTCCGCGCAGTGAAGCGGGACGTTATGCCGCCCTGGTTCGCGGCGGACTCGCCGCGGTCGGGCTGCGCCCTACCCTTGCCCTGATGCTTTTGCTGTTCGTGGCGATCGTCTGTCTCCGTGCCATCATCACCGGGGCTCAGGGCCTGGCGATCACAACTCTGTCCGAGAACTTTGCGCAGCACCTGCGGCAGCGCCTGTTCGAGTCAATCAGCTCCGCCGACTGGTTGTTCCTCTGCAAGAGCCCTTCATCGGACTTCGTCCATGGACTCACAAATGAAGTGGATCGCGCGGGCTCTGCGGCCCATCAAGGGCTCTACACCGTGTCAAGCGCGGCGGTCGCGACCCTTTCCGTCGCCGCCAGCCTCATCCTATTTCCCGGCGCTACGCTCCTGATGCTCGCGCTGTGCGCGGCCCTGTTGGTGCTCTTGCGCGCAAAGACCCGCGCAGTGCATCGCGCCGGCGGCGACTTCTCCGAAGTGTCGAACACGGTCTATGCGGCCGCCATTGAACATCTTCAAGGTATCAAAACGGCCAAGATGTACGGCGCACGGCAGCGCACCTGCGAGATCTTCGCGCGCCTGACCCGCGACATGGCGGCAACCAGCGTCAGGATGAGCCGCGAGCAATTCTCCGCCGACGCGTGGTTCGAAGCCGGCTCGGCCGTGTTGATGGGCGCGATCCTGTTGGTGGCGCTCAAGTGGCTCGCGGTCTCCCCCGCCGACGTCCTGATCCTGCTGATCCTGTTTGCGCGTGTCGTGCCGCGCGTGCGGTCGCTGCAAAGCAACTACCGCGCCTTCGTCAGCCTGCTGCCGGGTTTCGCCACCGTGACCGATATCGAAGCGCGATGCCGCGCGGCGGCCGAACCGGCCGTCACCGCCGCACCGGCGCTCCAATTCCGCAGCGCCCTGCATTTTGAGAACGTCAGCTTCACCTATCCGGCCGGGCAAGCTTCGGTCATCCGGGACGCCAGCCTGAAGATTCCCTCCGGCCGGACTGTGGCAATCGTCGGGCCGTCGGGCGCCGGCAAGAGCACGATCGCCGATCTGCTGATGGGCCTGATGCCGGCCGGCGCGGGCCGGATTACCGTCGACGGCGCGCCCCTTGACTCGGCGCGTGCGCTGTCGTGGCGTGAGCAAATCGGCTACGTCGCGCAGGATACATTCCTGTTCCACGACACCGTGCGCGCCAACCTGCTGTGGGCGCAGCCCGACGCCACCGAGAACGATCTGCGCGGCGTGCTGCGGATGGCGGCGGCCGGCGAGTTCATCTCCCGCCTGCCCAACGGCATCGACACCGTTATCGGCGACCGCGGCACAACGCTCTCGCAGGGAGAGCGGCAACGCCTGGCCCTCGCCCGCGCGCTGCTGCGCCGTCCCCGGCTCTTGGTCCTCGACGAAGCCACCAACAGCCTGGATTCCGAAAATGAAGCGCGAATCCTGGGCGCGATCGAGCGCATCCACGGCGGTATCACCACCGTACTGATCGCCCACCGGCTATCGACCATCCGCTGGGCGGACCTGATTTACGTAATCGAAGACGGCAGGGTGGTCGAATCCGGCGACTGGACAACGCTGGCGGCCAAACTCGACAGTCGCTTTAGAAGCTGGTGCGTCGCCCAGGGCCTGGCCGCGTGAGTCCCAGGCATGTCGACAAAGCCAAGCGCCACGCTTTCCCTCTGTCATCCCGACGGAGCCAAGCGAAGCGGGCGTCGAGGGATCAACGCGAAGCGATTCTGCCTGACTGTCTGAGGGAGGCGTGAAAAGCTACTACGTCTACATCATGTCGGGCCGCACCCGTGTCCTGTACATTGGCGTTACCAACGACCTCGCCAGGCGTGTCCACGAACACAGGAACAAACTCTTTCCGGGCTTCACCAGCAAGTACTCGCTCGACCGCCTGGTGTACTTCGAGGAAGGAAGTGACGTTGCGGGCGCCATCGAGCGCGAGAAGGAACCCAAGGCATGGCGCCGCGCCAAGAAGCTGGCCTTGATCGAATCGTCCAATCCGAACTGGAAGGATCTGAGCCTGGATTGGGATTTCAACGGGAGCGGAAAAAGCACTTTGCTGCGAGCAGCGGAGCAGAACGAATCGCTTCGCGTCGATCCCTCGTCGCCTCACAAGCGCTCGGCTCGCTCGGGATGACACAAGCCCAACGATGAACGTTACCCCCGAAACTGATCTTCTGCTCGCCTGCGCGCGGCGCTTCGCCTGCACCGCATCGCCGGCGGAATTCCGCGATCGCGCCGGCCGCATAACCGATTGGCCCGCCGCGATTAGCCTGGCCCGCGCCCATTGGATGGAACCGCTGGCCGCCTGGTACCTAGACACGGAGTGCGCTGAGCTTTTGCCGAGTGCTATTCGCGAGGTCTTGCGTGCGGCAATACATCGCAGCGCCGTCAATTTCCTGCTGCTGAGCGCGGAACTGATCAAGGTTTTGTGCGTTCTCGACGCCGGAGGTATTCGGGTCGTGCCCCTGAAGGGTCCGGTCCTGGCCGCGATGCTGTGCGACGAAAATCCATGGCGCGAGAGCTGCGATCTCGACTTGTTGGTGCGCCCGGCCGACATCACGTGGGCCAAAGACGCGCTGATAGCGGCCGGCTATCGGCTCGATTCTCAGCTTCCCGGCGGTGAGGAGAACGCAACCTTCCATTGGAGATCGCAATTGGTCCTGACCCGCGACGGCATCGGCCCGTCAATCGACCTCCATTGGCAAATACTGCCGAGCCTGTTTCCCTGCGCGCGCTACTTCGATTCGGCGTGGAACCGTCTCGAGACCACCGTATTCCACAACCAAGAGATTCCGGCGTTCTCGCCCGAGGACCAGCTTTTCTTCCTATGCGCGCACGCGGCGCGCCATTCATGGCAGAGCCTGCGGCTGGCAGCCGATGTCGCCCGGCTCATCCACATTCGCCCCAACCTGGACTGGGATTGGTTGATTCGCAGCGCCCGCGCCGCCGACGGCACGATGGTCATGGCGCTTGGTCTATGGATGGTAAGCCGTCTGCTGAATGTGGAACTGCCGGCGCCGGTTCTGGAATTCGTAAATGCTACCATCGGCGCAAAAGTATTCGCGCAGCGCCTGCTGGAGCGGCTGCTCTCGACACCGGATGAAAACGAAAATTTCTCCGACTTCGGGCTGCAATTCAAACTGGCCGCCGGATGGTGGCCGAAGCTGCAGTGCACCGCCGCCTATGCGCTGCTGCCAACCGACGCCGACGGCGCGAGCCTGCGGCTGCCCCGGTGGCTTTATCTCCTCTATTATCCATATCGGCCGGCACGCCTGGCGGTGAAACACGGAAATAAACTATTGAAGTCGATTCGCGGCGGCTTCCCGCGCCCAAACCACGCTGCGGGCGCGTAAGGCAGTTCCTTTCCTGTGAGCCCTTTGCCTGTCATCCCGACAGAGCCAAGAAAGCGGGCGACGAGAGATCAACGCGAAACGATTTGCCTGCTACCACAGAGCAGAACGAGTCACTGTGTGTTGTCTTCTTCTTTCCAGCAGAACAGGCGATCAGATCAAACTAGCGAAATCTCCTTCCGATTACCTTATATTCATATTACACTATTTTAAACTCCAAATTAATCTTTCATCATTTCCCTAATTTCTAACTGTACTTTGCATTAGGCTTGGACGCTGAATCTGTTCGTTAAAAAGGGGGAAAAAACACCATCCGATGAGACGGGGGCAAACTCTGCGATGAAGATGACGATCAGGATTTTCGCCGGTATGCTGTTTGCGGTCTGCTGCTGGGGCCAATCAGTAGGCGCGCAGGGGATTCCCAACGACTGGAGCCACCACCATCTAATTTTCTCCAAACCTAGTACGCAGTGGCAGAAACGAGCTCTTCAGCACAACCCGCGCTACCGGATGCAGCAATCCTGGCGGAGCAACAACGTTTTTACTTCCGAAGCCTTTTCGCAAGCGTTGGATGCCAAGGCGTTACGGTTGGCAACCTTGCGGACTCTGCTGTTCCCACAGTCAGCAAAGCCCGTTCCGAATGCGAAAACCAAGAGTCCGTTGCACAGGGATTGGGCCTTCACTCTCGGTGGGTCCGGCTCGACCGTTGGAGCTGAGATGTACCCAGCCAAGTTTACGTTTAGTATTAGCGGTACCCCGAGCTGCATCGGTGATTTTGCTGTGTTCAACACAGGTCTGGCCGGATCGACTCAAGCCAGTATCCTTGCTTACAACAACCTATACGCCGGCTCGTCTCCAGGCTGCGGCAGCAGCCGTACCCAACCTGCCACCTTGACGAACGGTAGCGCCGCTATAACCGGGTCGGGAAGCAACCACTTTACTACTACCGATCTCGGAGCACTGATTACCGGAGCAGGAATCCCAGCTGACACCATTATAATAGCGGTAAACGTCGGCGCTAACGCCCATAATGCCACAATGTCGAAGAACTTCACGGGCACTACGGGTTCGGTTACCATCACAGTTACGCCCGCGCCCACGGTCGTATGGGCCTACAACACGGGCGGCACGGTCAAGACCTCGCCCGTGCTTTCAATTGATGGGAGCCAGGTGGCGTTTGTTCATTCGGGCGTTTCAGGGACAACCGCAGCCAGTTTGGTTCTTCTGAAATGGGCATCGTCCATCACTGCAACGTCGGCATCGCAAAGTGTGACACTTCCGCAAACTCTGACCCCGGTCAGCGCAGCAAGCTATCCTACCTGTACCGCCCCATGTATGACAACTTTGATCTTCAGTGGGGGCACAAGCGCCTCGGACGGTAACTCGGCGCCGTTTTACGATTACGATACAGACGCGCTCTATGTCGGCGACGACAACGGGTCCCTCCATAAGTTTACGCCGGTGTTCAATGGAACGGGCGGCAACAATCCCACTGAGATCACCACCAGCGGATGGCCGATCACAGTGCATAGCGGCACCGCTTTGAGCAGCCCCGTTTACGACCTGAATTCCGGAACCTCCACCGGTTCGGGAAACATCTTCCTGGGCGATGCGTCGGGACAGTTGAGTTACGTCCGAGAGACCACAAGCTCCTCGACTGCCAGCTTAGGTGGCGTCTGCCTTTCCGGTAGCCCGCCGTGCCTCGGAGCGCCTTTACTCTCCCTGGGCGGCAAAATTGTTGACGGTCCACTCGTAGACGGCTCTACCCATAAGGTTTTCTGGTTTGACACGATTACCAGCGGTAGCAGCCCCACCTTGGAAGATGAGGTCGTACAAACCGACACCGCATTACTCAATCAGGTCAGTCTGGGATTTCCAAATGGAAGCAGCACTATAACCACTGGTAACATGCACGCGGGAACCTTCGATAACACTTACTACAACACGCCTGGAACGGGATTTCTATATTTCTGCGCAAACACTACATCATCATTGAACCGTCCATCGCTGTACCGAGTAGGTTTCAAGAGTAGCCCGACGTCCGGTACGATGAACGGCAGCACAAACGCTGGCCCGCTCACGTTGGTAAGCTCTGACGCAAGTAATGAGTGCTCACCCATAACTGAGATTCTTAACGGAACCACCGACCGCATTTTCGCCGGAGTAGAGAATAGCGGCAGTCTAACGGGATGCACCGGTGCGTGCCTCTACTCCTTCAACGTAACGCCAACAACGGGCACGGCGACGGTTAATTCTCAACCAGCCGACAGCGACACGATCACCGCCGGAGGCGTGACATACACATGGCACACTAGCTGTTCAAGCGGCACCTGCATTGTCCGTAGCGCTACTACTACCACGGATGCTACGAATTTAGCGGCGGCCATTGATGGCACCTGCTCCTCTTCTTCGCAGTGCATTGTGCCTAGCGCTAACATTAACGCAACGGCAACGGCCGCTGGCAGCGTTACCACAATAACCAATGTCAGCGGTGGTGGCTTAGCCCTAAGCCAAAGCACGTCCGCGCACATCACTTTATCAACCAGTTCGATTGCTACATCGTTTCCCACTAATTCCGCTGCTGCGCTGACCGCCGCCGGTGGCACAAGCGGTATAATAGTTGACAACGTGTCCAGCACTACCGGAGCATCGCAGGTTTACTTTTCCAATCTAAGTGGGCAAACTTGCACCACCGATCCTAATGGTAGTACAGGATGCGCCGTCCAGGCGTCGCAAGCTTTGCTGCAATAAGGTCAGCCAACGGACAAAATGGACCGAGAAACTATGAGGAAAGAAGACCAAAAGAGTCAGGCCAGAGAGCAAGCAGCGTCTAGGAAGGTCTATCATAGGCCCTCTTTCCGGCACGAGAAGATCTTTGAAACCATTGCCTTGGCATGCGGCAAGATCAATCCCACTCAAGGCGCGTGCCACGCCAACCGCAAAAACTCCTGACCTGCAAGCCGCTTGAGGCCGCAGTGTCGGAATTTCGGCACCGCGGAGCCTGCGAACTGATCGCGAAGGTCCTTCAAGCGGAGTATCAGGCGCGCATCCGGGTTACCGGAACCAGTATGCTCCCGGCAATCTGGCCGGGAGATGTTTTGCTGGTTAGTCCCTTAGGCGACACAGACTTCGCCAAGGGAAACATTGTCCTCTTTCTCCGTAACGGCCGTTTGTTCGCGCATCGCGTCGTTGACCGCAGCGGCGATCGACTGATTACACGCGGCGACGCGGTGCCCGATTGCGATCCGCCGGTGTCCGCTTCGGAACTGCTCGGCGTGGTCGCGGGCATTGTCCGGAATGACGGCTCGATGCGGGTGGTGCCTTCAGCGCCTCCAATGCGACATCGGATGATTGCTCTTGCGGTTCGGCATTCCCAGTTGGCGTACCGGATGGTTTTGAAGGTGCATCAGTGTGGCGGCCTGCTCCGGACGGTGTCCGGAGTCACCGGCTGGAGCGGCTTCACCAGGGTGCCACGCAGCCATCAGGGGGTTGCGGGGGAGTAGTGGCTGGAGTGAAGTTTTTTTTGTCATCCCGACCGCAGCGGCGTTCTTTTCGCCGCGCAGGGAGGGATCAACGCGGAGCGATTTGCCTGGAGCGATAGAGCAGAGAGAATCGCTTCGCGTTGATCCCTCGTCGCCCACTTCGCTTGGCTCTGTCGGGATGACAGAGATAAGGCGCTCCGTTTGGCACTGTCGGGGTGACAGAATAGGAATCGCGTTGAACCATCAAGTCACCATAACTATCGGCGGCCTGCCGATTGCCGTACATTGCTCCAGCCGTGAATTCCTGACGATGCTCGAGGCGAGATACGGAAACTTCCTCGCCGAATCACATATTGGAAGCGTGCGCCCCGAAGGCGTCGCGCTCCAACTCGATATCCAACTGATCGAGTCCGCTCCCTCGGACGACGGCCGCGGCGCCGACGATGACCTGCAAGTCAGCTTCGAGCGCGGCCACTGGCTAATGCAGCGGGGAGATTTTCTTGCGCGATGGGATCCTGTCTCCGGTCGCGGCCTTGTTCGACAGGCGCCCTACCCTTACGCGATCGACTCTGTGATGCGCATCATTCACAGCCTGGTGCTGGCCGAAAGCGGCGGCGGCTTCCTGCTCCATTCGGCGAGCGCGATCCGCAACGCACGCGCTTTCCTGTTCTCCGGAGTCTCCGGCGCCGGCAAGACCACGATTGCACGACTGGCACCGCCCGACGCGACGCTGCTCACCGACGAGATATCATACGTGCGACGCCTCGATGAGGGTTACCAGGCATTCGGGACGCCCTTTGCCGGCGAGTTGGGAATCCCCGGCGAAGATATCGCCGCGCCCATCGGAGCGCTATACTTCCTGCGCCAGGGACCGCGCAACCGGATCGCCGTGGTCGATCCGGCCCGCGCCGTGGCGATGACCCTGCGCAACGTCCTGTTCTTCGCGGACGATGCCGCACTGGTGGAAAAGCTCTTTGCCGCCGTCTGCGATTTCGTGGCGCGGGTTCCCCTTTTCGAACTGACCTTCAGGCCCCAAGCGGAAGTCTGGGATTTGATCATATGAGTAGTATCAACGGCGCCAGGAAATATATCAGCCGGGGCGAAAACGTCGCCGCCCGGATGCTGGGCGGCGAGATGATGATCATGTCGGTCAAGGATTCGACCCTGTTCAGCCTCAATGAAACCGCCAGCGTGATCTGGCAGGCCGCCGACGGAGTGACTCCGCTGCGCGAGATAGTCGAGCGCGAAATCGTGCCGCACTTCGAGGTCGATGCGGAAACGGCCTACCGCGACGCGCTGGAGCTGGCCGAAGAGCTGGCGCGGTTCGGGATTTTGAGGATTGCGGATGAGCCGGCAGGGTAGCTCGATGGCTTAAAGAAAAGAAGCGATGGCGCAAAGCCATTGCGCGGCGCTTCTCAGCGCCGGTTTTCGCTTTTCATCCCGACCCGAGCGATATCGACGAGCGCAGCGAAGCAACCTTTTTTTGTCATCCCGACAGAGCCAAGCGACAGCGGGCGACGAGGGATCAGCGCGGAGCGATTGCCTGGCAGGCAGTGCAAAGTGAATCGCTTCGCATTGAGCTCTCGATGCGCTCGGGATGACAAGGAAACGGCTACGGGATGAAAGAACAAAAGCCAGGACGACAGCGGGAGGGGCGATGAGTTCCTTGATGGAGGAAATGAATGCAAAGGCGATCGCGCTGGGCGTCCCCCTGGGCGTCCATCTCGACCTGACCTGGCGATGCAACGAGCGCTGCCTCCATTGCTACCTGGATCACGACGATCAGGGCGAGATGACCTTCGAAGAGATCAGCCGCCTGCTCGGCCAGATGGCCGAGGCGGGCGTCTTCCTGCTGACGCTCAGCGGCGGCGAGCCGCTGCTGCGCAAGGACTTCTTCGCGATCGTGCGGCGCGCCCGCGAGCTGATGTTCAACGTCAAGCTCAAGACCAACGGTATCCTGATCGGGGAAAAACAAGCCGCGCTGATTCGTGAATTGGGCGTCGAGAACGTTCAGATGAGCGTCTACTCCCATCGCGCGGAAGTCCATGACGCGATCACCAAGGCGCCCGGATCGCTCAAGCGCACCATCAGGGCGATCGAGTTCCTGGTCTCGCAGGGATTGAAGGTGACTATCGCCCACGTGATGATGCGCAACAACCGCGGCGATTATCCCGGAGTGCAGCAGCTGGCCGGCCGGTTCGGCGCCAGCTTCACGATGGATCCCACGATCACCCCGCATATCAACGGCGACCGCTCGCTGCTGGCGCTCAACATATCGCGCGAGGAGCTGCGCGCCGTGATGCGGGACGAGACGCTGGTCAACAACGCCGCGGAATATTGCGCGCCGCCGGCGCCGGTCACCGGCGAGGACCTCGACGGGGTGCCATGCAGTGCAGGCCATAGCTCCTGCTACATCTCGCCATACGGAGACTTCTATCCCTGCGTGCAATTTCCGTTGGCCTGCGGCAACGTCAGAGTGCAGCGGTTCCAGGATATCTGGAAAAGCTCACCGCAACTTGAAGAGGTGCGCTCGATCCGCGCGCGCGACCTGCCGGTCTGCTCCACCTGCGTCCACGTGGCGTCATGCACGCGATGCCCCGGCCTCGCCTACATGGAAGGCAACATGCGCGGACCTTCGACGGCGGATTGCGGCAAGTCCCACGCGCGGACGGGAATACCCAGCGCGAACATGCGGAGGTTGGGGATCGTGGCGGACGGTTAAGAAACGCACTCTGGCCGCTGCTCGAGGCGCCAGCCTCTGAGCAGCGGCCAGAGTGCGGAGGTTCCCGGCACAGGGGCCGTACGAACCTCTGCTGCGGGAACGCCAAAGGCGGTGGGAAACGACGTTTCCCACCGCCTTTGGCGTTTCTCGGGATTGAAAATCGGGAAGCATCCTTAGGGTCTCCACAGCCATTTTTTTCTTGTACTCATCTAGCTTACGCAATCTGGTGTTGCAGGTGCCGATGAATGAGCGTTGTTTCGGACATGAATCAAAAAGGGTGCGGGCCGGGCGACGTAGATGGATCGCGCGTCCGGGTCCCATAAACGCGGAACGGGACGGTCCTCAATGATTGAGATCGATTCCGCTGAGCTGGCCAGGGTGCCCTGGCTGCTCGAACTTTCAGGGATAGGGAGCAGCGACCAACGAAGATCGTAATGGTTTCTGGCCTGCCGCCAGCGGATGCGTCGCGCTTCCGGCATCAAAGATCTAGAAATTCGGCACCGACTTGGTTAGATCCCGAACTTCACCAGGACTGCCCGTCAGCGAACGAAAACCAGCTGTGTCAGCGGAGCTATCAGGTACCCGGCGGAAACGGCAAGCGATAAAACGTTCGAGACAGGAGATTGTTATGGAAACTTCAAACCAACTCTTGAGCGGCAAAGTGGCGATTGTGACCGGCGGCGGGGACGGAATAGGCAAGGGGATTGCGCTGATGTTTGCCCGCTCCGGTGCGGACGTGGTGATCGCCGATCGGGCGGCGTCGGTCGCCGAGGAGGTCGCGGCGGAAGTCGTTGCGCTCGGCCGTCGTTCGCTGGCCATAAACATGGACGTGCGGCGGCCGGATATGGTGAAGGAAATGGTAAGGCGGACCGTCGCCGAACTGGGAGGTCTTGACATCCTGGTCAACAATGTCGGCGGCTCACCGCGCCAGGCTTTCCTGGACAGCAGCGAAACGCGCTGGCTGAAGATCGTGGAACTCAATCTCAACAGCGTCTTTTTCTGCACCGGGGCCGCCGTGCGCGCGATGATCGAAGGCAAACGCAAGGGCTCGATCATCAATATCTCAAGTATCGAGGGCAGCCGGGCCGCTCCTGGATTCGCGGTCTACAGTGCCTGCAAAGGCGGCTTGGACAACTTCACCAAAACGGCCGCGGTGGAATTTGCGGAGCATGGCATCCGCGTCAACTGTATCGCCCCCGACGTTATCGACACCGCCGTCACAGCGGATCTCGGGGAAAACCCAAACCTGGACCGCGTCATACCGCTAGGCCGTATCGGCACGCCGGAAGAAGTCGGCGGAGTTGCGGTCTTCCTGGCCTCCGATCTGGCCTCGTATGTAACCGGCGTCACCATCCTGGTCGATGGCGGGACCTTCGCGGCTTGCGGATGGCAGCGCGAGGGCTCGGGGTGGACCAATGTTCCGAGAGCGAACCGCTAATTCGAGATTTTCGCCCGCAGCGTTGATACGTTGCAGGCATCATCCAGGACGCAGGCGAATGCCGGTTCGCAGATACCGATGACCTTCCGCGGCGGCTGATATCAGTGGGCATGCCGGGTCTTTTTGAGGGTTCGCGCTAAGAATAAACCATAAAAAATTAGTGCGAGCGTCGACATATTTCCTTTTTGGGTTGCTTTGTTTACCAGAGATGTTCTAAAGTGCAGAGCGTTGGGTTTTGCTTTGGCATGCTTCCGATGCGGGAAGGACCATGAAAAAATCGCTGATGGCCTTGATTGCTGGATGCACGCTTGCGGTGGGTATCTGCGCTTCTGCGCTATGTGCTGAGATTGTCGGCACGGTGCAGGACGCCAACGGCAATTCCGTACCGGGGGCTATGGTAACCACCACCACACCAGCCGGTCAGAATATCGGCAGCGCGGTTACCGATGCGCAGGGCCGCTACGCGATTAACGGCGTCTCCTCAGGCCTTTACTACATCATGCTTACTCCGCCGGCCGGGGCCAATTTCGGCAGTCAAAACGCGGCTAGTTACGTCGGCGACCCGGGGCTGACTGTCAACTGGTCGGTGGCGTCCGGCCGCCAGGCCTTGGCCACGGCGATGCCCGGTACTACGAACAACAATCCGGGCGCCTTCGTGACCGCTGGCACGACGTTGCCCGACGACCCGAAAAAGAACCCTCCGGGGTGCGAGAAGAAGCATATCATCGGACCGCCGTGCGGGCCGTGATAGCGCAAGTAAAACGGGGTTTGATTGCGGTGCCTTCCACAGACCAAAAAGGCTTTAGGAGCGCCGCTGAAAAATTCTCGTTGCGTTTGGTTACGGCGGTATTATCGGGACAGCAATAGTCCGTTCTCTCCCTCGATTTCAAAATCAGAAGGCGCGGCAGTGATTGTTGGCGGTCCTGTTTCGCGCGGCGCCACCGGGTCCAAGGCGGCGCTTCCGCATTGTCTGCGGTTTCAGGCTCGGCTCGTTATTACTCCCAGCCGCACATGTTGACAGCTAAACCTATGCAAAATTGACGGATCCCTGTTTTGTTCGTACATTTTGTTGTGATACATTTCTGAGGTAGCATTTTTACGATATCAAGCGTCTGATTTTAGGCAGACAAACACTTCCTTCTTTCACATGGGATGTTTGAAATGAAAGAAACCTCCAGCGCACTCGACAAGGTCGTGCGGTCAGTACTCGCCAAGACTGGAGTCGTCGGCGCCAGGGAACTCGCCGCCTGGAAGTATCCACAGAAAGATATTCGCAGACTGGGGCAGCGCGACTATGCCAGCAGTTTGCGGCGGCGTTTGAGTTCCAATCAAATCGACGGGTTGGTCCGCCGCGCAACAGAAGTCTGGCCGCACTTCAATCGGGCGGTATTGGGCCCTCCCTCAAGGAAATTCTTCTCACGGGCGGCCGATGCGCTCCAATTGCATATCAAGGCGGCGCGCTACACGAGCCTGGCCCTGTACGGATTTTACATCGACCGCAGCAGCACGAAGCTGACCAAGCCGCTTATTTTCGTTAACAGCGCTCATCATGCGTTGGCAATTGGAACGGCTTTTTGTCACGAAGTGGGCCATCACTTCTGCTTCGAAGCCGGGGGGCATAAGCCGGGTGGAACTCACTTCTATTTTGATGCGGTCTACAATGAGCACCTGCGCGATGAGGGCGAGCTTTTTGCCGACGTGGTCGTCTCTCTGGCCGGTTATCCGCGGGCAGCCGCGGAAGCGATTTTTACCAAGGCACAACGAAAGAAATTGGCGAACAAACAGGGCCCCGACGACACCTTGATTCGGCGAATACGAGAGCACCTCGAGGGTTCCTACGGCTTCGATTTCTCAGCCGCACTTTCTTCCCATCAGAATCTCCAGTACCTCGCCGGCATGCTCCATTACGCCAAACTGCGCGCGGCACTGCTCGAAGAATTTGACATATGAAGCGGCCCAAGAACCACTGATGATCAAAGTGCGCGCGCAGCGCCGCATAGGTCCGAGTCATCAGATCATCGGCGCAAGTCAGGCCATCCCGGAAGATATGCCGAAGTGGATAGCGGCTGAACTATGACCTGTGGTCCGGCTTTCGCCCCAGGGCTGTGAAGCAAAGCAGGCAACCGAAAAAACATCCCGCGGCGTGTCGCTGCCTCAGTTCGGAGAACCACTGCTTTGCGTCATTGCGGGTTATCAGACCGCGCCGCACCGCCGCTTTCGCCGTGGCGTCGAGCCTCAACAACTCTTTCGTATCGGTGAAGCTGGAGGAAACCAAAGGCGTCGGAACAACCATGACCTCCTGGATTCCATTGGCTTTTAACAGGCTGAGCAGCGCCCGGCCGATCCACGAGGATCGCACACTATCCGCGAGGGTCAAGACAATACTTCTAGTCGTGGCGCGGTCGGCCGAGTCGATTACCAGGGTTGAATAATCGGGCTCGAAGAGCACGATCCTGCCGCCGGGTTTAATGACCCGCACCATCTCGGCAATCGCCCGTCCTGGATCGGACAGATGTTGAAGGACCCGTTCCGACCAGCAAGCTGCGAAGCTGGCGTTCGCAAACTTCAGGTCATGGGCGTCGCCGACCACAAATCTTAGCGCCCGGCCGAATTTCCGCGACCGCTTGCGCGCCTGTGCGATCATCGTCGCGCTCGAATCAATACCGACGACCTTTCCCCGCGGCGCCACCAATAACGCCAGTTCGCGGGAATCCTCCCCGAGGCCGCAACCCAGGTCGAGAACAGAATCCCCCGGATGCAGGTTCAGCAGCTCATAACGGGCCCGGCTGAGCGCCCTTAGCCGCGCCGTGGTGTGTTCAAGATAGCTGACATACTGGTACGTATCGCGGATTGCGTCTAGATTGCTGAAGCCGCCCGGATCAAAACCGGTATGTGAAGTCCTACGCATGCCGTATTTGAGTCAAATTTTATATATTTTTGTTCCACTTGTCCACTGACTGCTTTTTTGTAGCTACCACTCCTCTAATGTTCAATCTCGGTCGTTGTCTTCCGGCGCAGAAACCTTGCTGGAGTCAGTCCATGATTCCGTTTGCGCGGCGCGGTGGGATGAACATTATGATAGCCGCCAAGGTCGGCGGCGCGGGCCAGCGGAGCCGCGCAAAACGAAAGGTAGCGCTTATGTCCGCATATACTGCGAAGGCCAAAGCGGCACAAACCGCGTCGCCCGATGGACGCCGGCGATGGCTCGTGATCGCCACGCTGTCGGTCGTGATGTTCCTTGTAATTGGCAGCACGGCCATGACCATTCCGATCTTCATGACGCCCCTGATCAGGCATTTCGGATGGAGTCACGCGCGCGTCTCCACTCTGCCGACCGTGTACCTGTTGATGCTCAGCCTGGTCGCGCCGGTAACCGGATGGCTGCTGGACCGGCTGGACGCACGGATCGTGATGGCGGCTGGTGCGGCGATCGCTGCGGCAGGTCTGATTGCCGCGAGTCAGGCCCATTCCTATGGGCCGATGATTGGAGCGTACGTGTTGATCGGCGCCGGAGCGGCGGGCTCGACCCTGGTGCCCTGCGCTGTCGTAGCGGCGAACTGGTTTGCGGACAATCGTGGCCTGGCGCTGGGCGCCACGTTGTCGGGCTCCGGCGCAGGCGGAATGCTCCTGCCGCCGGTTACCGATTACCTGATCGGACATTTCGGCATCAGCACCGCATATTTCGCATTGGCCCTGCCGATAACTTTCATCGTTCTGCCGATGATACTGTTGGTGATCCGTACCCGGCCAGCCGGCGCCAGCAGGTCGAGCGTGGCGGCGGAGATCGAAAATCTGCCGGGACTCGATTTGGGCCCGGCGTTGCGATCGGCACCGTTCTGGCTGCTGAGCTGCATCCTGATGCTGGGTGCGGTAGGCCTCAACGCGACCTTCTACCACATGGTTCCGTACCTCATTAACGCCGGCTATGCTCCCACGCACGCGGCTCTGGTCCAGTCGGCGATGACGGCGGTGGGCGTGCCGGCCAATCTCCTGTTGGGTTTGATCGTGGACCGGTTTAGCGCCCGCAAGGTGCTGCCATGGGCACTGCTTGTGTTCGCAAGCGGGATGTTGTTGATGCTGGGCGCAGCCAACTCCAGCCTCTGGATCTTCTTTCTGATCGGATTCGTGCTGTTCCTCGGTTCCACCGTTGGCGTGCTCAACGCGGTAACGCCGGTAGCATTGGTGGAAACCCTGGGGCTCAGGCGGTTTGGCACGATCTCCGGGCTGACGGGCTTGGCAGCCAGCATCGGATCGTGCGGCGGCGCGATGGTCGTTGGATGGATCGTTGATCTCACCGCCAGCTATTGGGTCGCGTTCGAGTTGGGGGCGGCGTGTGTTTTCCTGGGCGCAATCGCAGCACTGGCGGTATCGCCGGCGGAGGGTGTCGAAGCTATCCCGGCCTCAGCGGTGCCGCTCACCCATTAGAAAGTGGCGCAGCGCGTGGCCGTTAGAGACGCTACCGGTTTTAGTGGCTGCCCGTATGCGATGCGCGGTGAAGCTGCTTGATGCTTTGCAGCATCCAATCGATGAAGGGAATCAGCAGCCGCACAACCGCAACTCATCTCGGGGGCCTTCTCACCATGCCGGATGCGACACTGGCTTCATTACACGAATAGCGATGAGACTCCGGCATGCTCCACAGCACAACAAGTAGTTATATTTAGCCTTCCTGGAGTTTATTCGGAATAGCATGCGGATCTGCTACATCTTGTTGATAGTTTAATACCATTATTGCTTACTATTGGCTATTGCAATTAGTTAGCATTTGCACTATTTTTGAAGAGGCTGAATTTGGGACTTCTAGTTACATTTCGCAAGAATTTTAGATGATCCGTTAAATTTACCATCGAGCATGTAAAATTTCGCAAAAAGAAAGTGCTAAAAGCTAACGCTGTCGCATGAGGAGAGGACGAGGGCCGACGAAAGTAGCGATCAAGTCGCAGGCTGGTTGAACCTTGCGCAGGCGGTTGGCGCTCAAATTTCACAACGTCACAGTCAGGGAATCAGCTATGACCGTGCAACTGAATTTAATTCCTGAAGAAGCTCGGCGTCGCGCGCATGAGCTTTTGTCGCGATTGCGGGTTTCGCCGGAACTCATGGCGGAACTGATCGAGCACACGACCTCCGCAACGTTTCCCAAAGGCGAATCCATCTTCGTGCAAGGTTCGACCGCCAACGTCGGCTATTGGATCCTCTCCGGCCTGGTCAAGGTATTTTTCCCTCTCGCGGACGGTACCCGTGTGATCGCAAAAATTGCAGGGCCGGGCGAATTCGTTGGCGCCATCGATTGTATGGGAGCCGGCGGTCGTCGTGGACAAGCATTTGAAGCGCAGGCAATGACCAGGGCCACGGTCGCCATCTTCACGCGCGACCATGTGCTGGCGATGCTCAAGACCATGAGTCCCGCCAGTCTTGTTACCCTGCTCGAGGACGTCAACACGACCTGGTCGGAGGTTTTTTCCTCGTGCGCCAAGTTCCTGGGACTTTCCTTCCGCGACCGGCTTCAATGGGTCTTTCATTACCTGGCAGAGCGATATGGCGTACGCGATACGCGGGGAATTCTGTTGACACTGGAACTCTCTCACGAAGACCTCGCCGAGATGATTGCCAGCTCCCGGCCGATGGTGAGCCGCCTCATCGCAGAATTCGTGAAGCAGGGAGAGTTGGCGCACCAGGGAAAGCATTACATTCTGGTCAAACGCGCCGCCAGTTCCATTCAGCCTGTACCCCCGGCGTCGAAAGCATCGGCTCCCGTCAGCCGTGAACGTGTTGTCACCCGTCTTGAGCCGGTGGTGAAGCAAGCGCGCATGTGAACGCGCGCCTTCTTCTCGGTCAGCGAAAAGCGCTCCGGCTCCGGTGCAAACTGCGCCAAGAGCTGAGGTAACACCGCGCCGGGGCTGCGGCACATTCGCCTTAGCCCCGCAGCCGAGTTGGATTTTGTAGTGCCTGCTATTCCTCGTGATTGATGGCCGCGCTGGGGATTCTCAGGGCATGAAAAAGGGCCGCCGCGGCCAAGGTTAAAGGCTCAAAAGGGCGGGCGGCCCAGAAAGCTCTCTTAAATAAGTACTGTTTGATCTGCGCTCGCGCTTCGGTGGGTCAGCCGAACCGCAAGGGAGCGTGGCAAAACGCAAAGGCCATCCTGCGCGCTCTAATAGGTGCAGGGGAGCTTGTGGGCCAGCCGGCATACGGATGCGCTTGCAAACCTCCGCCTTTGATGGGAGCATTGGCCAGCGTAGAAGATGCCAAGAGTCTTTAATCGGCAGGCGGGTAAATTTTCACGCATCTGATTGAAGATAGGGAGTAAAGCAGATGCGAAGACGCACCCCTCCGCACCATACCATTGCCGTCGCCAGGCTCCGCCCCCTCGCCTTGTCAGCCTTGCTCTTGATGTTCGCCGCTGTCGGATGCAGTGGGGGAAGCTCGAGCGTCGTCGTCGTACCGACTGCCACCGCCAGTCCCACTTCGAGTCCTACCTTGAGTCCGAGTCCGACTCCCACTCCTCGGCCAATCGGCGCAAGCGCCTGTTCCGCACCCTCCTTTACCCCGCTTTCCAAGTGCATAACCGATTCCAAGAACGACGTGGTGATCGGCGGATCGTCGGCGCCAGCGGGCTGCCGCAACGTATTCGTTGACCAATCCTACTCCGTCCTTACGGGCAACCCGCTGGGCAGCATCACGATCAACAATGGCGGCCTGTTGGTGATTGCCGATCAAACCGCCGCCCCCGCTCCGATCGAAATCGACACCACGTCAATCGTAATTTCGGGACAGTTCGCGGTCGGCAACGCGGCGTGCCCGATCGGCACAACCAACGCCAACGATCACGTCACGATCAACTTCACCGGGGCGCGCGCATGCCCCTCGGGCAATTGCAGCGGCATGAATAAGGGAGTCTTTGTCGCGGCGGGTGGAGCGCTGAACCTTTACGGAGTCAAAGGCGTTCCGGCCCATGGCGGCGTGAGCTGGACCTATCTGGCGGCGCCGGCGGGACCGGGCAAGTATAGCGCCGCCAATGGAGTGCTCAGCCCGGTACCGACGAACGGCGCCACGACGCTGCAATTGGCAGACGATGTAACCAAGGGGACGGCGCGGTGGAGCGTCGGCGACTGGATTACCGTCGCCACCACCAGCTTCAGTCCGTACGAGACCGAATTCGTGCAAATCGCTAACGTATCACCCAATCCCGCTGGCGGCAGTCAGGTCATGTTGTCCCAATCGCTGCTTTACTACCATTTCGGCGGGCCCGATCCGGGGCCGCCGTCAGCCACCAACTTCAATGCCGGAAGCGCTACCAATTATGGCGTTGATGAACGCGCCGAGGTCGGACTGATCAGCCGCAACATCAAATTGACCGCCACCATCTCGTCTGACGCGGCGAGCATCCACTGGGGCGGTGAAATGATGGCGATGAAGGGGTTCGCCGCAGTCGCGATGCAGGGGGTGGAAATCGAGAAGTTCGGCAAGGATCAACTGGGCAGCTACCCGATTCATTTCCACAAGGTCGGCAGCCTCAGCGGGTTGGCCGCCGGGGACAAGCTGGTTGACGCGAACAGTATCCATCACAGCTATAACAAGTGCGTCACGATTCATTCGACCAGTGAGCTGACGATTCAGAATAACGTATGCGCGCGGGTGGTCGGCCACATTTTCTACCAGGAGATTGATCCCGGTGACGACCCGGGGGCGGACGAAGTCGATCAGGATCTGGACTACGAGCACAACCTGGGACTGGGTGCGATGAGCAATTCATTCGACATCCATAGCCAACCCGCGCTGCCGCGCTCCCTGTTGATCGGCAGTTACTGGTGGCCCGGCGACCAACTGGCGACCGACAAATACGGCTACGACGGCTTCAATATTGCGGACAGCGACGATCAGGGCAATTTCACCCACGGATCGTGCGCGACCTTCAATCCCACCTCGACGCCGGGTTACGCTTTCGACGGTTCGCTTAACATCGGGGCGCCGCCCGCGCCGACGTGTGGGGCGGGACAAATCTATTTCGAGCCGGCCAGCGGCTTCTGGATCATGAATCCGGGCACCAGGCTGGTGGGCAATTCAATCGGCGGATGCCAGGGTGTCGGGCGCGGCTACTGGTACGTGCCGCCCGAGAATCTAGCCGGTTATCCAATGTCGGTCACCAACCTGATTTTCGCTCCGGTGGGCGAATTCACGAACAACCGCGTCCATTCCTGCTATTCGGGTTTGTATGACGAAGAGGAATTCGGGGTTCAGTCCAACTCGCTGTTCCCCAACGATCCGAAGACTTCGGAGCCGATTATCGGCACCTTCAACGGGCTAACCGCGACCCGCAATCGCGACCGCGGCATCTGGATGCGTCCGAGTTGGTACACCGTCAACAATGCCCGCCTTGCGACCAACCGTGACAGCGTCACGCTGGTCAGCACCGGCGGCCTGGACGGCAACGTACCCGGTTTCTGGTCGCTGCTGGAAAATTCGGTAATCGTCGGGCGCAGCCAGAATAACGTCGATCGTTTTGGTCCCTGCCCGGCAGGGCTCAGCTTTCTCGGCCCCGGTTTCGGCTGCATCGACCAGACTCCCGTGCTCAGCTCCAACGTCACGCTCAGCACGCCCCCTGAAGGCGCGGATCAGATAGGTCTGGGCTATCCGACTCCGCATTGGAACTTCGCCGGCTTCATGATTTACGATGGACCCGTCCGGATCTTCGGCGACCGTTTCGTCAACTTCAACAAAGACATCACTCCGTTCCTGACGGCCGACGACAAGGCGTTTCTCGCCGCATATCAGGGTCCGCCGGTCACCCCGAAAGTACCGTTCGTTTACGAAGGGGATGCGGCGCTGGGATGGTTCCAGTCCAATCAAAGCAATTACCCGACCGCGACTTCGGTAAAAGGGTTGACTTGGGACAATGTCGACCTGCGCCATCAGGTGTACACCGACGACGTCAACCTGGGGCCGTTCAACGACGGCGACAAGAACACTTCGATCATGGACATCGACGGGTCGTTGACCGGTTTTTCGCTGGCCGATCCCATGGGAACCCTGCTCAGGAATCAGTTTCCCTTGTCGCTCAACAACGAACCTTTCAACGCCACTTCCAACGCGGTGGATGAATGTCTGGCCAGCGGCGCGCAAAACGACGCCGCCGAAGGAAGGCCGACTTCGATCATATCGGCGGGTCCGGCCGCGACCCTGGAGTTCTCCCAGCTCTATCCCAATCCGGTGACTACGAAAAACCCCTTCCCCGGCGGCGACCATACCCAACTGGTGACCTTCACCCGGGATTCGTCCGACTTCGGCGTGCATCAGCCGATGACGCTGCACAGCCGCAACCAACTCGGAATCTGGGAGCCCAAGGTGATCAGCGGCTACGGTTACACCGTCAGCGCGGCCCCCGATCCGATGGACAACCAGGGTACGGGCATTGCCAACCGGATCGATATCGGAGTGGACGACGTTTTTATGGAGGATGTGAGCCCGTCCAATCCGTTCTACGTAAGAGTCGGCATCTGCTACACCAACACCGACGGAACCCATCCGCAGGACCCGACCAAATTCGCCATCACGCGCGGCTACAAATCGTATGGAGGCGGTAACGTCAACTTCAACGATTCGAAGTTCCAGCAATTCTTCAACCGGCTGCTCGATCGCTACAACAACGAGACCTGTTTCAATCTCGACTTCCAGAACCAGGGGAATCTCGATCCAGTCCACGGATGTCCCGCCGACGGCGTCACTCCGGTGCCCACTGGCGGTTGTCCGGCTCCATCGACTCAGTCCACCGATCAGAACGGAATGCCGGCCTGCATTTATCCGAAGACCACGTTGACGATGGCGACCTCGATTTTGAGTCTGATAAAGTCCGACGGTTCGCCGGACTTCACCAAGTATTTCTACGATCCCGCCAGCGGAATGCTCTTTTTGTACATCGGCCAGGATTCGCCCAACGCCTTCGGGCCGTCGCCGCTAGGCAGTTGCACCGGCGCCCCGACCGACGACCCGTCGTGCCCTGATGTTGCCGGGGGCGAGAGTTATTACGCGTGTCCGGCCCAAGGTTGCTCGACTGATGTGATCCTGTTGAATGACTCCACTTACGCACCGGGAGCATCCAATTGCTCGCCATACCCAACTTACATCCAGAGTCCGCCGGTAAACCAGAATCAACTGTCTTACGCGGGCACCAGCATCCCGGTGGTGCAGAAGCCGAATTTCAATCCGGTTAACCCAGCGTTTCCACACTACGAACCGGCCAAGGCGCCGGTGTGTCCGGTTACGAGTCCGCACGCGGCGCCGGCCGCGACTGCCGGGGGCGGCTGAACGGCGGGAGACTTACCATGCTACCGCATGAAAGTGCCGGCGCTTGCCGCACTTGGCGCCGGAAGCAACTCCGTGCCTTGCAAATGCAGTTTGACGCTGGCTGGGTGATGAGGTTAGAAGCCGCGGTATGACGCCTGAGCAACGCAAAGAATTGGTGCGAAAGATGTGGTCATCCTACATGAAGAAAGGCGCCGACGGACTCGAGGAGGCCCTGACCTGCCTGCGCGATGACGCAACCTGGACTATACCGGGCAGCCTTCCCACCTCCGGCAGCCGCCGGGGCAAAAAGCTGATCGCTGATCAGTTCTGGGAAATCCGGGAAGTCTTTCCGGATGGCTTCCATATCAAGTTCAATCATCTTCACGACACCGGCGAGGCAGTCATTGCCGAGATGACCATCTGGGGCGAGAATCGCAAAGGACTCAACTATTCCAACGAGTACTGCGTGGTGAATGAGGTCGAGGGGGATCTGATCTCGCACGTGCGTGTTTATGTCGATACCGCGAAAGCGGCGCCGATGTTCGAATAGCACCTGTCCCGGTTTTTGGTTTGTTATGGCGGGCGGAGCTGCACCTTTTCGGCGCCTCCGTGAAATCGGCGCATAGCGATGTGTTGCTGGACGGCCAAACAAATCGCTTCGCGTTGATCGCTTTGCCTCGCGCCTCTGGTCGCCCGAATCCGGATGACAGGCACGGTCGTTCAGACATTCTCGCCTCGTACTACGGGATGATCGCGACATGGATCGCGCTCTCGCCCGTTACCCGTCCTGCCAACAGGTCGATCGCATAAGCCGCGCGTTCCAACGGCACGTCGTGAGTATGCATTTTCTCAATCGGGTAACGGCCCGATTCGATAACACTGACCGCCAGCGCGTAGGAGCTGTAATCAACGCCGCGGGCGCCGAGGATTCTCAGCTCGCGGTTGACGATCTGATCAGAGAGTAGTTCCTTCACCGGGTTGGAGCCCTTGGCCCCCGCCAGGACCACCGTGCCACCGGGCCGCACGGCCTCGATCGCTTGAACCACGGTGCCGGGGTCGAAAGAAGCGACATCCACCGCCACGTCCACCAGCTCACCGCCGGTGATATCGCGTACCGCCGCCACCGGATCCCCATGCGAGACGTCGATTGTATGGGTGGCGCCAAACTCGCGCGCCAACGCCAGCTTGGCGCGGTCGCGAGCCAGTCCCGTCACGGCAATCATGCTGGCGCCGGCTTCGCGAGCGGCGATCACGCTGGCCAGTCCGCGTTGGCCCGGACCGAGGATCAAAACCTTGTCGCCGATTGAAGTCCCCGGCATTTGCACCGCCCAGCGAATCCCGGCTGCAAGCGGATTGAACAGCACAGCGATTGGCGCCGCGATGCGGGTCGAAACCTTGTGCACGACGCTGCGCGGGGCCAGACGCATATGAGTCGCGTACCCGCCCCACAAGGCGGGAGGTATCTCCAGCGGTGTGATGCCGTAAGAGGTGGAACCGGGCGCGCTGCACAACCGATGGCTGCCCGACAGGCAGTAGCGACAGGCACCGCACGCAACCTTGGGCTCAACCGCGACCCGGTCGCCTTCGCGCACGCCCCAGCGCCGCTCGGCATCCGGCCCGATTCGCTCGATAATGCCAATCGGCTCATGGCCGGGGATCAGCGGCAGCTTAAGACTGGGAAACGCGCCGTCGTAAAGCTCGTAATCAGTGCCACAAATTCCGCACGCCTCGACGCGCAGCAGAGCGTCGTCGCGGCCGATCTCGGGAATTTCGAGTTCGCGCAGTTCAAGCTTCCTGGGCGCCGTTTGAACCATCGCGCGACTGATCGCCATCGCTGTACACTCCCTCAGGGCAAAAGCCCGCTGCTGCGCCTAGCCCAACATCGAGCCGCCGTCGATCTGGAACGTCGAGCCGGTCGCATAGGACGAATCATCGCTGGCCAAAAACAAAGCGACGCGCGCGATCTCCTCCGGAGCGGCGGCGCGTCCTATCGCGGCGACGTTTGCGAAGACCTGACTGGGCGTCGCGCCATGACGTTCGGCCAGCCGCTCGAGCATCGGAGTTTCCACCGCGCCGGGACAGATACAGTTCACGCGAATGTTGTAACGAGCGTATTCGAGGGCCGCCACTTTGGTCAGGGCCACAACTCCGGCTTTGGCCGCACAGTAAGCGGCGCCGCCTTTCTGCGCGACCGTCGCCGCCATCGAAGCCGTATTGATGATCGAACCGCCGCGCTGGATCATGTGCGGGAGTGCGGCCTTCATGCCGAGGAACACGCCTCTTAAGTTGACCGCGATTACGCGATCGAAGGCCTCGTTGCTGAATTGCGCCAGGAAAGCGGCTTCGCCCTCGATACCCGCGTTGTTGTAGAGCACGTCAAGCCGGCCGAAGCGAGCGATAGTCTGCGCCACCATGGCTTCGGCGTCGCCGGCGTTGGAGACGTCGGCATGCAAACCGAAACTCTTACCCCCTTGCGTCGCGATCTGGCGCGCGGTCTCGTTAGCCGCGGCCTCGTTGAGGTCAACTGCGGCAACCGCCGCGCCCTCAGCCGCGAATATAGATGATGCTGTCCTGCCCATACCCGAGCCGGCGCCGGTTATCAGCGCCACTTTGCCTGCCAGTTTCATGATTTATTTCCTCTCGCGACGAGTCCGCGCCTAACCCGATATGGAGCGAGGCAACTATCCGCGCTGTCAGGAGAAGCTGCCGGTGGTCCAGCCGCCGTCGATAATGAAGGGACGCGCGGCTGCGAAGGTAGCGTCGTCACTAGCCAGGAAGAGCGCCACCTTCGCGATCTCTTCAGGGCGCGCGGGTCTGCCTAACGGCGACGCAACAAACATCTGGCCTGACGCTGTGGCCGCGGCGCCAGTGGTACGCTGGTAAAAAGGCGTATCGACAGGGCCGGGCAAAATACAGTTGATGCGGATATTATCACGCGCGTACATCACACCGGTTGTTCGGGTCAGTGCAATCAGGCCGGCCTTGGAGACCGCATAGCCGGGAGGGCCGGGAATCGCGGTGATCGCAGCGATCGAAGAAACGTTGATCACCACGCCGGAGCGCCGCTTGACCATGTGGGGAATCGTATAGTGCATGGCAAGAAAGGCACCGCGCAGGTTGACCGCGAGCACGTGGTCGAAGTTCTCCACGCTCAGTGCGTCCGCCTTGATGTCTCCCTCGATGCCGGCGTTGTTGTAGAGCACGTCGATTTGACCGAAGCGCTCAAGCGTTGCGGCGACCATCGCCGCGCAGTCCTGGTCTTGTGAAACGTCCGCCCGCAAGGCGATGCTTCTGCCTTCGAGCCCCGCAATCTCCGCCGCGGTCTGCCTTGCGGCGCCTTCGTCGATGTCCACGGCTGCTATCGCGGCGCCCTCGTTTGCAAACAGCATTGCCACGGCCTTGCCTTGACCGGAGCCAGCGCCAGTGATCAAGGCCACTTTGTTTGCCGGCTTCATCGTTTGCCTCTCGCACTCTCCATCGAGGTCAAGACCATTTCGCTATCGGTCGACCGCGTCTTCCTCATTTGCACCGGCCCGCGACGAGAACGGTCTGAACGGGCAGTTTCCGCCGGCAGATCATGCCAACTTAGCCAGCGCTTTGCCATCCGATGGGGGAGCGGCGGCTTGACGCCAGGCTCATTATCAGACTAGGAGTCGCGTGATTGGAAAGACAAAAGGTCAAATGAGCCGACCATTCGCTTTTATGGGAGGAAATACCAATGAGTGCTGCCGCAGTGGCCGCGGGTTTGGAGCGCATCGGGCACAAATGGGGCTGGTTTCTCGCCTTGGGTATCCTACTGATCGTTCTGGGCTTCGTCGCGCTGGGCGACACGGTTGCAGTCAGCGTCATCTCGATGATCTTTTTCGGTTGGCTCCTGATTTTCAGCGCGATCCTGCATGTGGTCCACTGGTTTCGCGGCAGTGGCCAGAGCTTCTTCCTGGATCTGCTTGGTTTCATCTTCGATCTGGTTGTTGGGATTATCCTGCTGACGAATCCGGCTGTGGGAGCAATAGCTCTGACCCTGGTGCTGGCGGTTTTCTTTCTCGTTGGCGGCCTGATGCGGATATTTGCTTGCCTGAGCCTGGATACGCCGCATCGGTTCTGGCCAATTCTTAGCGGAATAGTCTCGGTGGTGCTCGGTGTGCTGCTGTGGATTCACTGGCCGGCATCGGGGCTGTTCTTTATCGGCCTCGCGATCGGCATCGAGTTGATCTTCCGCGGCTGGGCGTGGGTGATGCTGGCTTTGCGGGTGCGAACGTTCGCTCACGCCTGAGATCCACGGCGTGCCTATGATCGGTTTACAACGATAGTTTAGGCGCGCCTCTACAACAGTGACGCACGGTGAAGACCGTCCAGGCGGTATCGAAACAGTGTGGCCGACGTCCACGTTATCCGAATCTTGCGCATAGGATCCCTGCCTACGGCCATCGATCGGTCGGAATCTTGTTGAATCGTAACCGGAGTCTTGTTGAATCGTAAGATGAAGCGCCGACTAATCGCTCTTATGGATCGGATCGATCCACATTATTGTCTGCGGTTCTGCTGCCGGTTCGATGTCGAGGTTGACCACCACTGATTCGCTGTCGCTGCGGACCAGCACGCATTCCAGGGGTTCGTTGGGCGAAGCGTTGATCTCCTGGTGCGGAACCCAGGCCGGAACATAAATGAAGTCGCCAGGGCCGGCCTCATCCTGGTATTCGAGACGCTCGCCCCATCGCATGCGCGCACGGCCGCGAAGAACGTAGATGACGCTCTCCAATGCTCCATGATGATGGGCGCCGGTCCTCGCGTCGGGGAGCACCTTAACCGTACCGGCCCAAATCTTTTGCGCTCCGACCCGAGCGTGGTCGATTGCCGCGGCGCGGGTCATCCCGGGCGTTTGCGGGGTGTTCCTATCCAGGGAGTCCGCCCGGATTACTTTGACGCCGTGCGCCTTCCAGTCGATCGCTCCGGAATCGGGCATGACCAACACCTTCGGGTTAGATTCTTTATGACCAAGTGCGAGAATTTTCCTCCCGGAGTTTGATATCTTCAAGCGACCCGAACTTCGCAAGAAGCGGTGATCATTCGGGCAAGGGAGACGCGGTTTCGGTCCCGTCGTCGTGACCTGCATCGGCCGCCCGGCTTGGCGAGGCTGCCGGGCATTGAACAAGCGGCTGCGATTCTGCTACGTGCAAACGAAGGCGGGGAATCCGCGAAGGACGCCGCGGCAGGCCGGTGGGATCTAGAAAAAGGAGGCGCAACCATGCATTTGATGTACTTTACCGAACAACCGATGTCGACCTATCCGCCCGCCGAAGGCGATCGATACGGTTATACCGCTTTGCTGTTCCCGAATAAGTTCTTCGATCCGATTTCGGGCAGCCGCCTCTACAATGAGCGGCTCGAAGAGTACCGCTACGTCGAGGAGTGCGGCTGGGACGGCATCATGCTCAACGAGCATCATAACGCGCCGTTTTGCATGCAGGCCAAGTGCAATATCTTCGCCACCGCTATCGCAGCCACGACCAAGCGGGTCAAGATTGTGCTGTTGGGCAATCCCCTGCCGGTGGCCGACAATCCGATCCGGCTGGCAGAAGAGCTGGCGATGATCGATCTGCTGTCCAAGGGCCGCCTGGTCCCAGGTATCGTGCGGGGCGGTGGCGTTGAGGCATTCGCCAGCAACACCAATCCCGCCTACAATCGTGAACGCTTCGAGGAGGCCCACGATCTGATCATCAAGACCTGGACGAAGCCGGGACCTTGGCGATGGGAGGGCAACCACTATCAGTTCCGGGTCGTCAATCCCTGGGTGATTCCGATGCAGAAACCGCATCCGCGCATTTGGGTGCCGGGCGTGTCCAGCCGCGAGACCGTCGTATGGTGCGCCGAACACGGCTATCCGTATATCGGACTTAATCTGCCCACTGACATGGCCAAGCAAGTCTGTACCCTCTACGACGAAACGGCCAGCCAGCATGGCTACGAGGGCGGTTCGCCCTATCGCGGCGCGTTGCTGCAGGTGCGGGTCGATGAAACCGAAGAGAAGGCACTGAAAAACGCCCGTCAGTTCATGTGGATGCAGGGCGAGTTTACCGGACTGACCCATCCCGTGTGGGCCGCGCCTTCCGGCTACCTCGGTGAATGGGCGCGCCGCCCCATGGCCGAACTGCGTGCGGGCTACCGCAGCAAACAGCGCCGCAGCGGCGACAATCGCTCTGATTTCGAGGCGCGTATCGCCAACGGCACCTTGATTGCCGGAACGCCCAAGCAGGTAATCGACAAATTGCGCATCCGGCTGGAGGAAACCCGCTGCTCGATTCTGTCCTTATGGGGCAACGATGGAGGCATCGATCATAAGGATTCGCTCAGCTTCATCCGCCTGATGGGTCAAGAGGTGCTGCCCGCGCTGCGCGAAATCGCCAAGTCCCTGGATCTGGGCGACCCCTTCGATATTCCGGTAAGCCGCCAGTATGCCGATACCAAATGGGAGATTCCGCAAGAGCGCGCTTTAGGCGCGTAGCTTCAGGAAGGACGCCCGGCGCCTGCCGCCTGTTTAGGTAGTAAGGCTCCCTGGCCGACTGGGAACAGTCAGTTGGTTGCTTGAAGTTTATAGTCACCCTTACCCACGACTGAATGTCGCGGAGGGAGCGAAGTTGCCCGCAGGCGCAGGCTGGGAGCGACCTCCGGGCGAGGGTGCAAAAACGCTCCGGGTAAAGCGTTTCGTACATCAAACTGCGATTTTCGTGCTGAACCGCGACTTTTGTCGCGTCCGCAAAATTGATCATTTCCGGGAAAGAAGTGACTTCCGGCGGATCAGTTGCCGGCTCGGAGGTGTCATCAGAAAACTGAACAGCAGCGGTGGCGGCACCGCTGACCGTGCCTGGAGGGTCGAAGCGTATGCCTGAAGAAACAGGTGGCGGCGGAAATCAAAGGGACGAGTACATCAATCGGCGTCTGGATCGGATCGAGCAAAGGATGGCGTCGGAAGAACGATGGTGGCGGGGCGGCTTGATTGCAGCTTTGGTTTTCATCGCTATCGCGATTCTTGTTGCGGGCCATCACCATCGTCACCGTCCACCGTTCCCTCCCTGGATCGCTTACTGGGCAGCTGGTCGAGTCCCTCCACCCCCGCCATGGGGTTGGACCCCTCCAGGTCCATACGGAGGTTACGGCTGGGCTCCCCGTGAAGGGCGTCCGCCAGCGCCAGAGACACCTAATAGGTAGATCGATTCGCCGCGGGCTCGCGATCAGAGTTTAAGAATATTCCTCACCGTCTTATCCGCGGCAAGCCGATCCCCTGGTGGCGGCGTTGGTTAGGCACAATGCTATGCGGGCTGCGGATGTGTGCGGTGACGTATAACAGGCGAGAGAGCAATAGGCTGAACATCGCTCGCATCCCGGCGCGGATTTCCCGCCTATATCAGAGCGAGGCCCGGGCATGAGCCTGGGCCTCGCATCTTCCTGCAGGGCCGTTCAACCGGTCCCCGCGGCATTTGTCATATCCACGAAGCGGTTGACACAACGACCGGCTATTAGTGGATACCGAAGAAGAGGTTTATGCCCTCCGACGGTGGTTGTGGTTGCGGTGCGTAGTAGTAGGACGGCTCAGGCTCATAGTAGTAGTTGGACGGTGGCACATAATAATTGTTTACCGGCGGCGAGGCATAGACGCGGCCGCGGCCATACCAATCGTCGTCGTGGTGATGACGGTGATGATGCCTGTCGTGATCGTGATGAGGATCGGCAAGCGCAGGCATGGCAATCGCCACTGCAAGTATCAGAAAAAGCGTAGATGCAAATGCTATTTTAAGAATTCTACAAAGCATGGTGAACCCTTTCATCCCCAAGGGACTTCGGACGAATTGAAATTCATAAGCGGTCCGTAGTCTCCCGGGTGATTTCAGCTGGCCTTCTTCTCTGCTGCTGTCCGAACCCGGTTCTGGAACATGGCATCAGCGGTTTTCTTTTGGGAATCCGACATGCTGTCATAGAGAGCCTGGAAGGCGGGAATAAAATTAGCCATCCCGGCCTCATGCGCCTGGATTACCTCTTGATACGATTTGACCGCATCAACAGCCGTCATATCTCCGGCGCTCTCGGCCCTTTGCTTTTCCAGGTTATACATCGCGTTCGCGTTATCCCGCATGACCTGGACCAGGTTGTCCCACTGGGTCTGCTGGGCGGCTGTGATGTGAAGCTTGTTGTGCAATTCCTTGATGCGTGCCTCAACATGGCTTGACATTGAGGGCGCCGCCTCGGTTGTCGCCGACTCCGTCGTCGCCGGTCCGGAGGCCAAGGATCCGGAATCGCCGGCTGCGATGGCTAGAGAACCTGGGAGCGCGATCGAGCCGAGCAGAACGGCCGTCGCAATCGTGCGGGTAGCTGATTTTGTGCGGGAAAACATGATTCCTCCTGTTTAACAGCGGTGAACTTGTACACGCCGCCGTGAACAGAAGCAAATTGCGAGCCATCTCAAAGGCACGATCAATTGCAGTCGTTACGCGGGATCTTTGAAGGTAGGAAAGATTTACCGTGAAAGATCGCTCTGGCGGTCTAGCCTTTCAGATTCGTTAATACAGGCCCCCGAGGCTGCCGGCCGAACGAATCGGAAACAAAGTTCTTGAAGCCCCTATGATCCCAACTAATGGAACAATTGGACTTTTTCCGACACTGCGCTATGGCGATGATCGCGGGTTCCCGAAGGTCGGGGCGAGGTTCATCGTGATCTCGGAGGTGGAGCGATCGCTGCACGAATGACTACGGCCAATGAAAAGCATAATTCATGCTTTTCTTCTTGAGCCCTGACTGCCATGTTGGAAAAATGTTTACCGGAAAGATTGAGGACATCGAGTGGATGGCTGCGCTCCTTTTGCAGAGAGCGCGCGGTGTGTAGATTTGGATCTGGCAGCGCCCTATAAGCGCAGCGAAATCTGGCAATTAGATGGCAACGCATCCCGGATCGCCCGACTTCCTGAAGGACCCAACCGCTCACAAGCTCCGTGCGGGCGAACTCGAGGCCATTTTCCTTCCTGCTCACGGAATGCTCGGCGCTTCGCTTCGTCACAAGGGTGTGGAGATACTCGGACGCGTGGAGGACCTTCAAGCCGCCGCGGCCAGCGGAAGCACCGCCGGAATTCCTTTTCTCCATCCGTGGGCGAACCGGCTTGCCGAGCCGCGGTATCGTGTGCTGGGCAAGGAGGTTGTGCTTGATGTGTCATCGCCACTGCTCCATCTCGACGAGCATAGGCTTCCAATGCACGGTGTGCCGTGGTCTTTGCTCCGATGGTTAGTGACCGAGGCGAGGCAGGATTTTGTGGCCGCTCGGCTTGAGTGGTCAGCCAGCGATCTTCTCGCGGTCTTTCCTTTTCGCCACCATATTGAAATGTCGGTGACGATTCATCCCGACGGACTCACCCTGACAACAGTGTTGGCCGCCGGCTCTGATGGTCCAGTCCCGGTGAGCTTCGGCTACCATCCGTATCTCATGCTGCCAGGGCTTTCGCGCACAAACTGGCGGTTGGAACTACCCGCAATGCGGAAGCTCGTACTCGACAGCCACGGGATCCCGACCGGTGATGAGGAACCCTTTGGAGGATTCAACGGACGACTCGGCGAAAGCAGTTTCGATGATGGCTTTGCTCTGGCGGGGGAGCGGGCATCATTCTCAGTCGCTGGAGCGGAACGCAAGATCACGGTGGATTTGCTCGAGGGCTATCGTTACGCGCAGGTCTTTGCGCCCAAGGACAAGAATTATTTGGCACTCGAGCCGATGACTGCGCCGACCAGCGTTCTGACCAGCAACCGCGGGCTCCAAGCCGTAAGCGCGGGCGAGCGATTCCAGGCGTCGTTCAGAATCCGTATCGATTGAGCTCGGTGACCCTCACCGACTTGAGGATTGCCAATTCCTAATCGGGCCGAATGGCTCGATAATGGGAGTATAGGAGTACGGCCAATGCTCAGCTGCTCATTGTCGAAATATCATTAAACTCAACGCGATGATGCCAAGAATCGAGATCAGGGCCGCCACGATAACTGCCAGTGAGCGCGGGCGCCCTTCATACTGTGCTCCCAGCCTCCGGATGTTCTGCCTATATTCCACGGTGGCCAACGCCAGCGAAGCCAGACCGATGCTCACCAGTAATAGCCCGAACTGACGTGAACCAATAAGATGGTTTCCCTCGCTTCCTTGCCGGACGATTTCAAAGAATTTGTAAACGCTGAAGCCGAAGGTTATGAGTGAAGTGGCAGTCCTGACCCAGGCAAGCATGGTTCGCTCATAGGCAACCCACGTGCGGTCGAAGGCAAGCTTTGTCGAGAGATCAAGTCCGGGTCCGCCATGGGCCATCTGGTCCGCCATCTGAATCCTCATTTTTCCTGGCGCGTGGCGACGGCCAGGCACCTAGCAGGCCCGGAGCGCGGCGTGCAGCGCAACGGGTTTCAATTTCGGCGCTCGACTGAGCTAATCTTCGCGGACCGGTCTGAACCGTTGGCCATCCCGGGGCGTTCGAAAAATAGCCTCCACATCGCGCCTTCACCCATGCGCCGGCCGATCTCGGAGAACGAGAAGTAGAGGGCAAATACGATGCTTATTCCTAGTACCCATGCAAGCACCCGATAGTGGTTCGCATGGTCGATTAAGTATCCAATTGCCCCGCCAAAGCTGTGAACCTTGTGTAGCGCCTCCACGAACCGCTCCAGATAACCTAGCAGCAGACAAACGGCTCCGTATAAAAGCGTTTTCACCGTCACCGCGACAATCCGCCGATAACGCTCAAGACTGCGCGCCAGCGGCGTTTCGTCAAGCACGAGCGCCGCCTTGGCGGCAATCAGAGCGCCCACGACGGAAGTGGAGAGAACTGCCGCCTCGATCGAGAATTGCGCGAGCGCCAGCTTGATCAGCGAGATCAGGAGCACGAACCCGGTCAGAAAAAAAAGGAATATGGGCCAGGCCGCGGTGAATTCTCTGTGTAAGAATCGTCCTACTCCGGCGACCCTGTGTGACAATGTAGCAGCCATACTTATTCCTGATTTGAAGTTAGCTGACCTTTAAGGCGCCCAATGCCTTCTTAATGACTGCCAAGGTTCGAGGTGCCGATGTCATCCCCCAGATAACGGCGATGTTCGGAGTTTTGCCGTTTGCCACTGGTCCTCTCCCTTCCGGTTCAATCCTCGAACCTTGAGCGGCACCGCCGGCCAAGCGTTCGCTGAGATCGCAGCCGCGGAGTTTACTTTGCTCGGCGCACAGTGAACGCAATCTGCCCGCGGTCTGATCGGGCAGTCAAAGCGCAAGTGGCCGGACACTCAATCCGAATCTTGCGCCACCGCCCCCTTATCGTTTCCGGTTAATTCGGCCAAACCGGAACTTAGCTCTTGCGATGTTCCGCTGCAATATCGCTAATGCAGTGGAAACGCCAAAACCGAAGGCGGGGGTGTTGGCCCTCTTCTCCAATACCACTTACCCCCAGCCTTGCCGGCTCGCTCAACGAGGGCAAAATTCGGTATGCTCACAGCATGGCTCAGGCGGTTCGCAAGGCCTTTGCGGCCGACGCCGATACCTATGATCGCGCGCGCCGCAAACTGGTTCCGTGCTTCGACGATTTCTATCGCGCCGCGTTTGAGCTGATACCGTTTGCATCCAATGATCGTTTCGAGGTTCTCGATCTCGGCGCCGGCACCGGGCTGTTGTCCGCAATGATCGCCCAGGCGTTCCCAAAGGCGCAGCTCACCTTGTTCGACCTCACACCCGAGATGCTCGCGGTTGCGCGGCAGCGGCTCAAGCCGCTGGGCAAACGCGTGAAATTCGTGACGGCGGACTTTGCCGCAGCCAGGCCCTCGAAGTCCTATGACGCGGTCGTCTCAGCCCTGGCGATCCATCATCTGCCCGACAGCGGCAAACGCCATCTTTTCTCCGACATTTTCAAATACCTGACGCCGGGCGGCATCTTTATCGACGCCGACCAGGTTGCCGGCGAAACCGCTGCCATCGAGCATCGCTCGCGCCAACTGTGGATCAAACGAGCGCGCGAGCTGAAGGTCAAAGAGCGCGACCTCAATGCGGCGCTTGAACGGATGAAACAGGACCTGCCGGCCACCGTCGGCCAACAGCTCGCCTGGATCCGCGAGTCCGGATTCATCGAGGTCTCGTGCACCTACCGCAATCTGATTTTTGCGGTGCTCTCAGGCGTGAAGCCCGGTGCCGCGCCGCAACCCCCTTCGGGCGCGAAGGCCACGTAACTGCTCTGAATTCAAGTCGAATCCTCAAAGCAGGTGAACGTTGCGTACTGCAGAGCAACCGATTTAGCTGCCTGTCGTGATAATAAATTTTCCGGCTAAGATTGCACGTCGCTCGCCGGTGCTGCGCTGGCAAAGCCATCAGGTTTTAGTTCCGCTTCATGCTCCAAACTGATGCCGGCCGTACGAGCGAAATGCCGGCGAGGTCGCCCGCGCCACTCCATAAGTTCCAGTTCCTTTAATCGGCCACGGATGAGGTTGACGCTTTTTCGACATCTGGCACGGCCCGTCAACCGCTGATTGCGAAAAGTCGTACCCGCGAAGCGGGATCGCCACCTCCAGCACGTTGCCGCTGGCCGATCATCACGCGGGCGATCGTTACTTTCAGCCGTTGTGCGAACAGGAAACGAATTGCGCGGAGCGGGCGCGCCAGCCCGCCGGGCGCTTGGAATCGCATCATGGATGTCAGCGCGATTGGAGTAGATGATGACGTGGACGGTTTCCAAGCCGCGGGCCGATCGTCGCGGCCTCGCGTTCGCGGATCAGGATCGCTTTGGTCGTTACGCGTTCCAGACTGCGCCAAGCGTGCAGCCTGGTTTCCGTCGGAGCAGGCCACACCGGCGCGCCCCGCGCGCTCGAACCGGTGCTTCAAATGCTGCCGCCCTCGTTCTGTTGGATTTAGGTGCTGCGTGCTCCCCTGCGGCGCGTCTTTCTGCGCACCGGCGCTCGTGGCTCGCGCCAGGACCGCACACCGATACATCGGCACAAAGTGCAGCGCGTGATTTTCACTGCCTGAGTCCCCCCTTCAGGCCAGAAATGTCAAGGTAGAAAACTAGCGCAAAAGTCCATCTTTGCGCAAGTATGATGACTTAGAATTATCGCGGGTCAAAACAAGCCGAAATTATTTGGCAGAGCCGACCTCACGGTCCGCCTGGCATTCCCACATATAAGCCCAGAGCAGGAGCCTGCGGCGCCGCTCGCGCCGGATAATCTTTTGTGCGCGGTCGAAAGAATTCAACGCGGTCGCTATGCGGGCTTCTCGCGCCTCGACGCAGGAGGCCGCCGAGTTGAAGGAGGCGACGAGATACCAGCGCGCCATCGGCGCCCCAGCGTCGATTGGTGGTACGTACCCGACCCCCATCGGCGGCGCCAACAAAACCCAGGTCAACAGCACTGCGGCGATATAACCTGGCCGCTGTCGAAACACAGGAAAGCCCACTCCCCCTCCGATCGATGGGAGTGTACCGGCTCGCACTGCCGCTAGTACATAGCTACAGGGGCAAGGAGATTTCAGCCGGACCCTTGGCCATCAAAAAACCGTCCTGGTTTTTCATCTCCAGGTCGATCGTGACGATACCTTTTTCGCTCGCCTGATCGGCCTGCTTTTTGGTTACCTTGCCGGTCAGATAGGTGACATCGCCCACGAAGGCCGGAAAGATGTAGCGGGCATTGCAATGCCGCACCATCCCCAGCTCACCGGCCCAATTGCTCAGGTAGTCGAGCACCCACGCTCCCATCGAGGCGCCGTAGCCATAACCACGCGGCACACCGATTAATTGCGCGTACTGCTGATGGACATGGCCGCGCGAGGCGCCGTAATAAAGGCCGTCGCTGTAAGCCGGATCGATCATGCCTTTGCGCGCGTCACGGGTCATTTCGGGCAGCCATCCGGCGTCCGCGGTGGTGCTAAGAAACTGCGTATCGGGAGCGTTCGATCCCCAGACTGTGAATATGTAGGAACGCCACTCGGTGGTGAAGGTCTGAATCGTATGCGGTCCGATTGGGCGGCGCGGAAGCTCCTCGTTGTCCTTCACATCTTTGAAGGTCCGTCGTACATGGTTGCCGAAGGTTGAATAATAAGCGAATTTTTCGTCCTCAACCTTCTGCAATTTGTCGACTGTCCATTGCGGCTCCCGGGACTGTTCACCGAAGGAGTCCATTTTGCGGGCGTTGTCCGCACGATAGCGAATCGAAGTGGACCGCTGCTTGGCGACAAAATCTCCGTGCTGATTTACGTAGGTGGTGTCGCCACGGGAAAACATCGTCGGTCCGGCAAACTTGGTATGAGTGACCCTGTAGTCAACCAGCATCCGGTCGCACCGGATCTTGTCGCCGGGCCGGATGCGCGGTCCGTAAAACCACCATTCATCGCCGCCAAAGAGCATGTGCGAGCCGGGCACGTGGCCCTGAATGGCAGGCTGTGCGCCGTGTCCCACGGTACAGCAGACCGTGAAGGACTGGGGCGCGACGATTCCACCCAATGCGCTCCGCGCCGCGTAGTCTTCGTCGTAATACAGCGGGTTGGGATTCTGCATTCCCTGCGCCCAGCGCCGAATGTCAGTAATGGTGATCGGCTCCTTTAACTGCGTACCCGCCAAAGGCACACCGATCCACTTGTCTACGTCCGCGGTGTCCATCGTGGAGAGGTCCAGGTCCGGCGTTTTCGATGCCATCTGCGTTGCTCCTCGGATGTGATTTGCCAGGCGGCTGGCTGACGCTTCAGCAATCGTCCCAGCTCTCCTGGGCGTATAGCACAGTTTCTTCTTAGGCCGGAACCGCGCCCGGCGCCGGCGCCGCGGGGAGCGGCCATTTGCCCATGAGCAGGTCTGATGCTAAGAGCACAAGGAGCAAGAGCACCATCGGAGGCGGCAAATGATAAGCAGGCTTGATCACGTAAATATCGTGACGAAGAACATCGAGGAAACCATCCGCTTTTATACCGAGGTGCTGGGCATGAAGAACGCCCCGTTGCCGGGCGGGATGATCTCCGCCAAGAACGCTTTTATCTGCGACGACGACGGCAACGCGGTGCTCCATATCCAGGGAGTGGACCCCGAGCACCCACAGCCGACCTTTGACAGCATCCGCCAGCGGCTGGGTAATCTACGCGGCTCTATCAAGCTGTCGGATCTCGATGGCAGTGCTGCAATCGAGCATGTGGCCTTCGCGTGTCAGGACTACGACGCCGTACGCGACAGGCTGAACCGTCAGGGCCTGGAGATGCGCTTTAACGAGGTCCCGCAGATGAGCCTGCGGCAGATTTTCGTCAACGATCCCAACGGTATCACGCTCGAACTGAACTTCCGCAACGCCTGATGCGCCACCAGCCAATCGCCTGAGACCCACTACGGCGCTTGTCGGAGTCGGCCTGAATGCAACTGCCGCCAGGCGCCGGCTTGACGCCGGAAACCACCCTCTCTTGCATATTAGAAGTTATTCATGCAAGTAATTGGTTAGATCTAAGAAGGGGGTTGGTAGGCGGATGAAGAAGAAAAAGGCAGCAAGTCCTTCTCCACTTGCGGACGAAATCATGACGGTTACCACGCTCGCGCGATATCTCCGATGTCACCCTTCGACGATTTACCGGCTGCTCAAACACAAAGAGGTTCCCGCTTTCAAAATCGGCAGCGACTGGCGCTTCAGGAAGACCGCCATCGACCAATGGATAAAGAACCGGACTTAGGTCGAACGCAATCAGCCTGACCGGCGCAAACGCAAACTGCTTGCGGAAGCAGCCTCGGTTCCTTTGTACTCTCTAACCATGACTGAGCCCGATCAGTGCGCGGCTGCCGATTCTGCGGCGGCGGGAAGAAGTCTCGCCCAAGGTCTAAGCGGCGCGCTCATTGTAGAACCGATGATGCCCAGCAGGGTGCTGTTGGCGTGCGCTTTGGAGATTCGATCCGCGATTGATCGGATGATTTCGATCCGTAACTGGTTGGCCTGCGATTTTGCGTTAGAGAGAGGATCTGCCTGGGAGGCGAAATAGGCGATAGCGGCCTTCTTACCCCCGGCATCCCTGATAGCGTCCGACCTGCCTACTGAAGCGATAACCTGCTCAATCGATCGGGACAAATCGTTCACCAGAGACTGCCGCAACGAGTTCCCGGCTGTCTGAGAATTCAACATAGACATCTCGATCTCCAGTGTTTCGGCGCTTTCAATCACACCGTCCTGAAAGGTCTTGTCGCCGGTCGACAAAAAAGCATGTTGATCGACCCCGAGATGATTCAAGGCCTCCAATATGACACCGAGCTGTCCGGTGAGCTTGAACCCTTCGTTGAAGGACTGGTTTACCCAGGCCAGACTCTGCTCGTATCTGCGCGCCAGCGACATCACGCCCCAAAGGAGCAGCAGTGCCACACCGAGCATGAGGGACACTCCTCGATATTCTTCGGAGATGTCATTTGCTGCCGGCTGCTCCTCGCCGGGCAGCGTCAGGTTGTAACTCAGTTCGGCGCGCCTCAGCCTGAAAACCGGGTCCATGGAGCCGCCAGAAGCGGCAGCCGCGTTCATCATCGGCTCCGCCGGAGTTACAGCCCTGCGGCGCCCGCCGCTGGTTAGTGGTAGAGTTAAGTATCCGCAATCGAATTGACCAGAATTCATCGCGTATTCTCCTGACTCTCCGCCGTATACATACATACAGCGTGTATGTAACCAACGGGCGATATGTCAGTCAAGGGCCTGCGGCGAGCCGGCGTCCGGGGCAAATTTGGAAGTATTTATGGACATTTTCCAGCCACTGGGAACGTCCGGCAGGGCGTCAGGCCGGGACCAAATGCCAGCGGGCGGGATGGACCGCGAAGCGGCAGCAGTGAGCCGTGGGCAGGTCTCTCAAGAGAAGACTCATCTGATACCCTAATTTGCTCTGACTCTGGTCTTATTCGGGCTATTGCATCACAGGCACAAACTGTTTAAGTTGTCTTTTAAACATACGGTTAAGAGAGGAGCATAACAAAGTGACGATCGGCCAAAATTTCGCCACTGTCATTCGCAAACGGAGGCGTCAGCTGGACCTTACCCAGGAAGAAGTCGCAAACCGGGTCGGCACGTCTATCGGCTATATCACGCTACTTGAAACCGGCAGGCGCCACCCGTCGGAAAAAGTTCTCACCAAGCTTGCGGACGTGCTGGGCCTGGACGCGCGCGACTTGTTCTTCTGCGCCAACCCGCAGACCGAGCAGTTGGTTTCCCAACCAGCCAAATCGGGCGAGCCGGGGGTATGGGAGGAATTTCGTCAGGACGAGCATATGCGCAAAATTCACGGCATCACCGACCAGGAGATGAAAACCCTGTCGCAAGTGGCGCTGATGGGTGAAGTGCGTTCTGCGCGCGATTTCGTTTTCATCCTGCATACCATCAGGCACGCCCTGGCCAAGTAAGCGCGGCACGTTCCACCAATCGGTAGCACCCGCATGAAACCTGCAGAAAGACCCGCTAAGTTACGGCGGGCTCGGCAAGCATGGTGCGATTGGCAATGCAGGGCCGAGGCATGTTAATCGTCCGGATTGCTCTTCCGCTGTCTTGAATCCAGTCAGGTTACGAAGCTCATTGGTCCTCGATTCCCAGTTTCGGGGCTTGGTGTCTTAGCCGGCGCCAGGCCCCGATAGTTCTGTCCGGCGCTCGCGATTTTCAGCAAGCCCCTTTTCCGGGGCCTTGGCCCAAAAACGATTCAATATTCCAGTACTGTGAACTCAGGGAAAGTTCACTGTTTTTCGTAAAATCGTCTTGCGTGCTATTGGAGGTAGTTAGTAAAAAGCAACTAACGGAGCTAAAAAATCCGGCCGAGGTTCGGCGGCCAGAGCCGCCCGGCGCTTTTGGCGCAAGTGGCGTGCGACCGAAAGAAGAGGTAAACAGCCTTGGAAATCAGCGTATTTTACGAGCTGGAGACTTCGGATCCTTCCCCCGCGTCGGTGCGGCGCATCTACAAGGAATGCGTGGAGCAAGTGCAGCTTGCCGACAGTCTGGGTTACCGCGCGGTGTGGTTCACGGAGCATCATTTCCTGGAGCGGTTTTCCTACAGCTCGGCCCCGGAGGAGATGCTGGCTTTTCTGGCCGCCAAAACCAAGCGCATCCGGTTGGGCCACGGCATCGTGCTCCTGCCGTTTAACATCAACCATCCGCTGCGCGTGGCCGAGCGTATCGCCGTGCTCGACAACCTGTCCGATGGGCGCGTGGAATTCGGCGGCGGCCGCGCCATCTGTGAATCCGAACTGTCCGCCTTTCATGTCGATCCGGACCTGACCCGGCCGCAATGGGAGGAAACCCTGGCGATGCTGCCCCGGATGTGGACGGAGGAGAAGTTCAAGTGGGAGGGCGCAGACAAACTGATCCAGGTGCCGGAACGGGCGGTTTTGCCCAAACCGGTTCAGCAGCCACATCCGCCGATGTCGGTTGCCTGCACCCAGGCTTCAACGGTGGAATTCGCAGCCGAGCACGGTCTGGGAGTGCTTGGATTCGGAATCAGCGAGGCGAACTCCAACGAGTACGTGCGGACGTACCGCGAAAAGATCCGCAGTGCCAAGCCGATCGGCAAGTTCGTCAACAACCATTTTTCAGTCCTGCGGATGGCGCTGTGCTCGCCCAGCGACCGCGAAGCCCTCGACCTGCAGGGCGCCAACATGAAGATGTACACCCGTCAGACGCGCGATCTGTTCGCTCCCTGGATCGACGGCAAGCCCCCGGCCAGCTACAAGACAATCATTGATAACTTTGTGAAGACTTTCGACCAGATCGACCAGGTTCCGCTCGAGGACGTGGTCAAGTTCGGCGGTGCCTGTATCGGCGATCCCGCACGCTGTATCGATTCGCTTCAGTTCCTGGAGGACGCGGGGGTGGACGAAGTGATGCTCTTCATGCAGCTCTACACCACGCCGCACGATCAGATCATGCGTTCGATCGATCTGTTCGCAAACAAGGTGCTGCCCAAGATCAGGACGTCCTCGGCCAATCGCGAACGGAGCGCTTCAGCCGGTTCCTGACCAGTCCCGCCTGGAGAGCCGGTGCTCGTGAGCATCGTCCTGTCTCCGTGGCGCATCACCGGCAAGTTGAAGACCTTCTTCCGCGTGAAGCGAATTGCGCCAGCCTGATTCGCTACTCCGCCTACTGGCAGCCTGGCTCCCCCGTCGGCCTAGGAAGCCACTCTTTCCGTCAAAGGCGTGACCATTGAGAAACGGACATTAAAACTACCCAAATTTTAGGAACTATCCACCGCCGGACATCGCCGATCGGCAGGCCGGAGGAGCAAGTTGTAAACTAACCTCGAGACGTAATAAATGACCGTAGAATTGTCCTATACCGCGATCCAAGTCCGTGTTAAAAGCTGCCTTAGAGTATCATCCAGGCGAGCTTATGCAGCTTTCATCGCATTTGTTCTTCCCTCCTTTCCGGCTGGATCTCACCGCTCAACAGCTCTGGCACGGCGACGAATTGATTCCCCTCCGACGCAAGCCGTTCGCGGTTTTGCGCTACCTGGCGGAGCATCCCGAACGCCTGGTCACACAGGACGAATTGCGCCAGGCGGTGTGGCCCGACATCCATGTAAGCGAGGCTATCCTGCGCGTGCACATCCGCGAGATCCGGGCGGCGTTGGAAGATAACGCCGATGCGCCCCGGCTGATTGCGACGATTCCCCGGCGCGGCTATCGCTTTCTGGCTCCGGTGGAGCGCGCGATTGGGGTTCCTGACCACAACTTGGAGCAATCGGCGGCGCTTGCCTATCGCCAACCAATACTGATCGGCCGAAACCCCGAACTGTTGCAGCTCAACAAGTGGCTCGCAGAGGCGTCCGGCGGCGCCAGCCAAATCGTCCTCGTGGGCGGCGAGCCGGGAATCGGCAAAAGCAGCCTGATTAACGCCTTTCTGCTGCAGGCCGCAGCCGAGAACGAGCTCTGGATAGGGCGCGGTCAGTGCGTCGATCATCAAGGATCGAGCGAACCGTACCTGCCGATGCTGGATATGCTCGGATGGCTTTGCAATTCGTCCGACGGCGCGCGAGCGGTCGAAGTCTTACGCCGCCACGCCCCGACCTGGCTGGCGCAGATGCCGGGAGTCATAAGCGAAACGGAGTTCGAGGCGCTCCAGCTCCGGGTCAGGGGCGTGGGACAGGAGCGAATGTTGCGCGAGATGGCGGAGGCGGTCGAGAAGATGGGCGCCAGACGAGCCATGGTGCTGGTACTCGAGGACCTGCATTGGAGCGATCCTTCGACGTTGGCCTGGCTGGATTTCTTCGCGCGCCGCGGCCGGACGGCGCGGGTGATGCTAATTGGGACTTTTCGACCTGTGGCATCGCTCGCCGCGCTCCATCCGCTTCGTGTAATCGCGGGGGAATTGCTCGGCAGATATTGCCACGAACTGGCCCTGCGTCCGCTTAACTCTGCAGAGGTGGCGGATTACGTCGCCCACCGTATCGCGGTTGACGCTGACCATCGAGCCGGGCTCTCTGAAATCGGGCGCGCGATCCAAAAACGCACCGAGGGCAATCCGCTATTCGTCGTCAACGTCGTCGACACCCTGTTGTCCAGTCTCAGCAGCGACTCGTCGCCGGCGCAGTCGGTGGTCGAGTTGCGCACCATGGTCGCTGCCTCTGACCAAATCGTTCCGGACACCATTGAAGAAACCATCATCCAACACTTCACGCAGTTGAATGCGTGCGAGCAACCGCTGGTCGAAGTCGCCAGCATCGCGGGAACCGAATTCTCCGCTGCCGCAGTGGCCGCCGGCGCCCAGATACCGCTGGGCGAGGTCGAGGAGGTCTGCTCGGCGCTGGCAAATCGTCTGTCGTTCCTGCAGGCGGCAGGCGATGGTGAATGGCCCGACGCGACCGTGGCGGCGAGGTTTCGCTTTCGCCATTCACTGTATCGCGAAGTCATTTACGGGCGGGTTACCGCCTCGCGCCGCGCCCAGTCGCATCGGCGCATCGGAGAACGCCTGCAAGCCGCTTGCGGAGAGAGCGCGAGCGACATGGCGGCGGAACTCGCCTGGCATTTCGAGCAGGGTCGCGACAACGATCGAGCGCTACACTACCGGGAACTTGCGGGACAACGCGCATGGCAGCGTGCCGCCCTGCAGGAAGCGTATGAACATCTGACGGCGGCGCTTAGAATTGCGGCCCGGCTGCCTCAGGGCCCGCTACGGACCCAACATGAGCTGCAACTGAACGTGGCATTGGCGGCGGCTTTGCAGAACTCACAGGGATGGGGCGTGCCGGAAGTCGAACGAACCTACGCGGTGGTGGAGAAACTCTGCGAAGGGCTCGACGATCCGCATCAGCTCTTTCTGGCGCGAATGGGTTTGTGGGGGTTCGCCGTGGGCCGGGGAAACTGGCAACGGGCTCATTCTCTGGCCGAGCTGAATTTGCAACTGGCCGACAGCGTCGGTGAATCGGGAATGCTGGCCAGGTCGCGGCGCGGCGCCGGACACGGGCTTTTCTTTCTGGGCCGCTTCGACCAGGCTCGAACCTACCTCGAGCAGGCGGTCGCGCTCGACGCTAATGCACAGCATCAGCCCAGGACTGTGCTATATGTGCGGCGGGTTGCCGTTGATGCGGCGATTGTACTTTCGTGGGCGCGTGAGATAACCGGGTATTCCGATCAAGCCGTCGCCGCGATGCGTCTTGCGTTGAGCCTGGCAGAGGAGGAGTCGCATGTCCCGGACCTCACCTCCGCGACTTGTTTCGCCGCGCTCTTTCACTGGATCCGCGCCGATTGGCCGGCGCTTGAAATCTGGGCGCGGCGATGCGTCGCCTTGTCGAGCGAGAATGCGGTGCCGTTCATCCACGCGCTGGGTACCCATTTACAGGGCGTTGCAATAGCCGAACAGGGTCAGCCGGAGCAGGGCCTGACCCTTATACGCAAAGGAATTGCTGCTTGTCAGGCATTGGGCACCCTGTCCGCCACCAGCGCAACGCACTTGGGCTTGGCCCGCGCATGTCAGATGGCGGGAAAGATTCCGGAGGCATTCGAGGCCCTGAACCATGCCTTCGAATTCATCAAAACCAACGCCGAGCATGCCTGGGAAGCGGAAGTCCATCGGGCCCGGGGTGAGTTGATCCTCGATCGGCGAAATTCCCCTCGGCGTTCCTCCAAGGTCAAGCGCGAGCAGGAAGCGGAGAGCTGCTTTCTTACCGCGATCGACGTCGCACGCAATCAGGGGGCCAGAAAATGGGAGCTGCGCGCGACAACCAGCCTGTGTGCGCTGTGGCGTGATCAAGCCGTCAAGCGCAAAGAGGCACGCGATCGTTTAGCCAAGGCGTGCGAAGGAATTAGCGAAGGCGCCGGGTGTGCGGACGTGCAGGCGGCACGCCTTCTGATATCGGAACTGTCAACATCGATATAGTCATTCGATTAAATCACACGGGAGGCCTGGGACGCTGGAATCAAACGTGTACCTGCACGCGCCGTCCGTCAGACGTTCACCCCGCTGGGGCTTGGCTTCCAGCAGTTCCCGTTTATGCTGGAACGCAGTGCTAGCTCGTTGAGAAAAGTGATCTGGACCCAGGCAGCAGGCCGATGCCGGCGGGGTCAACTGCCGCCAGCGCCTGGATGCACCCTCCTTATCTCACCCGCCACGTAGGCGACGAGTTCTCGCGCGAACTCGTTTTGGATCTTTGATGTCGGAGCGGCCGGCGGGGCCGCCAGGAACTGCATTACCAGAAAGTCACCGCCATCGCCCGGTTTGATAGCTGCGAAGGCGAAACCACACTGCTGCAGCTCGCCGCAGACCTGCGCAGCCTGTGGCTGCCCCACCGGCAGTTCAAGACTTACCACGGCAGCGTCGGAGAGGTCGCAAAGCGACGTACAGCTCTGTGCGGCGGCATCCGCAGTGCGATAGCCAGCCTCCCTGATCTGAATCAGACCTTGACGCAGATCGGGTAAGTATGTTGCGTCCAATTGGCCTGGCCGAAGTGGACTATAGTTTTCTGCCCACTCGATTTCGCGTCCAAGCCCTTGATAGATCCGCTCAATCATCGGCTGGTGGCGGCCTTGAATACTGACCAGGGCCCTCGGTGGCGGCACCAGATATTTGAAGTATAATAGCCACGGAGCGCAGCCTTCCTTCGCCGGCGCCGGCAAACCCTCGAACATTATACCAGTAGCTTGGCAGCCGGACCGCTCATAGAGTTTCTGGCGTACCTCGTCGTCGACAGCAGCGTGGTAGGACAAGCCAAGCAGCCCCGCGCTGAGTGCTTCGCGCTCGAGCAGGCCGCCCATGCGCTCCACCAAATCGAGGCCGTTTAACTCAGGCAGCACCATCGACTCGCCTGACTCGGCAATTCGCTCCAAACCGGGCCTGGTCAGTGCGCTGTAACCAACGATGCGATGCGCGCCGTCCACGGCGACCGCCGAAATCAACGCGCCGCTTTCGTTGAGTGCCAGCAACTGTTCGGGATCATCCAAATTCTTGTGGCCGCCGCCGGCGCTCATTCGTTGCTCGAAGCCCGAAAATGCGGCGGCGTCCTGCCCCATCAGACGCCGAATCCGGTATGCATCCCCAGACTCTCTCACGTCCGGCCTCATTTGTGGCGTTCCTGAAATGAGAGGGCCGGAGCTGCACTCTCCGGCCCTGCAGTGTCGTTGCGGTTAGACTCGGTTGCCTTTTTACCGAGGGGCGATCATCAGATTGCCGAATCCAAATTGCCAGGTCGGCAGATAGATCTGGACCAGGGTGTTTTCGGCGTCATCGACGTAGGCGAAGCTCAGCGGCACCAGGGGATCGGCGTTTTGCTGTATCGCGATGTTGAAGGCTGCGCCATTTTGGGAATCGATTGAATAGTTTGCAACGAACACTCCCGGCGGGGTCGTATGAGCATTTGGTGTGAATTCGATTAGTTCGCTGGGCTTGGTTGGGTTCGAGCCGAATCCATCACTCTGGGCGCTAACCAGATCGCCGTTGGGAAGCAGCGCCAGGCCAAGCGGACCATGCAAATTTCCATTGTCGGCGTAAACCAGCGTTCCCAGAGTTACCGGAGCTGTAAGAGTATCCGCATTAGCCACAGCATAGATTCTGTCAAACGAGAGTGAGACGTAAAGGATATGGTTTTGCTCGCTGTAAGCAAGGCCGGAGGGCCCAAGCAGGTTCATGGTGGCGTTATTGATGTGCGGATAGCCAGTGGCGATCTTGGTTATGGAATCGACGTGAAACGAAGGACTGGTTGTTACATTGATGCGGATGACGGTGCCGTTGAGGACATTGGCAACCCACACTTTGGCACTTGTTATATCATCGTCGACCGCCATTCCCCAGGGTCCGTCCAGAAGGCTTGGAGATGTTATCGTCGTCACGAGACGGCCATTGGAATCGAGGACGGTGATCGGACCTCCTACAGCGCCGGGAAAGTTACTGGGTATCGGGACGGTAATGGACCCAATTAGAACGAATCCCGCCTTCAGAATGCCCATTGCGGCCGTCAACCCCGGCGTAGACGTAAGCCTGGCAAAAAGAGCCTTGGTGCGGTCCTGACGAATATTGATGATCGTCGTACCCTGCCCCTGGTTGTTGGCCTTGTCGTTGAAATTGGCGACCAGGATGTTCCCCGGTTGGACCGTGGTGTCCGGGAAGCCAGCGGGCACGTACACAACCCCGTATGGATTCTGATCGCCGTTGCCCGGATTGGTCGAGACCTGGAGCGGCAGGAGGGGCAAACCCCACGCCGTGCTTCCGACCGACACCATCAGGAACAATACCGCCATCGCAGTCCAGGGCAATCTCCTGATTCCACAGGCTGTGCCTGGCGGTTGCGAACCGATCGCGTTTCCTACGCTTTTACGGTTGAACATGACTTTCCCTCCATCGGCGTTGAAAATTTGCAAGCCAGCTCTACGAACCCGAAACCACTAACGTATGTTTCCGAACGCAGGCGAGATTATTCGCGGCGAGCGTTAACTACTACGCGCGTATCGTAAAATTACCGTAAAAGGTCCGTATATTTTTCTTTTGCTATTTGGACTGAAGCAAAGCAGGTCGGTCAGCTTGCCCTCGCCCGCGGCTGATTGAGCGAGGGAACGGACAACTTCTTTAAGCGACGATTAGGCGCTCTCTCACTGAGCAGGGAGAGCGTATGAGGTAAGGTTTTTGCCCTGGACTCCAGCCGCCTTACGCTGGCGTTGCCGGTCCCTGGACGAATACCAGAGCCGTTACTAAGACGACAAAGTTGAAGGATCGAGCAAGTCCGCGTTGCCGACCGGTTGGTGCTGGCGCCCATTAAGATGGACGCTGCCGGGTGCGCGCGTGAATGGATCCTCGAGCCCCAGCTCCTTGCCGATCCCGCGCAGTTCGGGCAGCACTTCCGTTCCGATGAGCCTCACGCACGTACGCCGGTCCTGCAGCGGAAGCGGCCCATCCAGCCAGAAGGAAAAGATTCCCGGCCGCAACACTTCCAGTATGTGACGCAGCTTTTTTACCACGGTCTTGGGCGAGCCCGACACGACCTGACCCTGCTTGTGCCATTCGTCGTAGCTGGCATAAAGGGCGCGCTTGAGTTCGCGCACTTCCTCGTCGTTGGCGGGGTCGCGCTGGAAGGGTGAGCTGGGGAGATTGGGATTGGCCGCCTGGGAGGCAAGCCGTCGCGTAGCGTCTTTGGAGTTGTACCCAGGGGGGAACATCCATTCGGGCCGTGCGAAATGGGAGAAGCCGCCACCGAACATGAAGCATTTGCCTAGTTCGTAGGCCTTTTCGTCAGTCTCGGCTACCACCACCGGTTGCAGGTAGCCGAAGTTTTCCGGACCGGCCTGATAACCCTTCTCGGCCGCTGTCTTGGCGTAAACGTTGAACAACTCCAAAGTCGGCTTGAGCATCGTGGCCAGCGCGATGTAGGGGTAGCCGTGCTGTGCGGCCCAGATCACGGTCTCGACGCTGATCAGTCCGGGAATCCAGATCGGCGGATGAGGCTTTTGCAGCGGCAGCACCCACGGATTGATGAATCGGTAGTGGAAATGCTTGCCCTCCCATCTAAAGGGTCCGGGACGTGTCCAAATAGCCAGGATTAGGTCGTGAGCTTCGTCGAAGTACTCGCGGTTGAAGGCCGGGTTGGCGTTGTTGAATAGCTGCTCGCTGCCGGCGCCACGGATGAAACCTGACACCAGCCGGCCACCCGAAATCATGTCGATCATCGACAGCTCTTCGGCCAGGCGCAGCGGATTGGCCACCACCGGCGTGGGATTACCCAGTAGTGTGATCTTCACATGCTTGGTTACGCGCGCCAGGATCGACGCCTCGACATCCATGACCGCGCCCATGCAAAAGGGCGTTCCATGATGCTCGTTGAGCATCACCGCGTCGAAGCCCAACTCATCGCAGAGGACCTTCTCGTCGATGTATTCGTTGAGCAGTTGGGCGCCCTTGGCGGGGTCGAAGAGTTTGTTGGGGACGCCGAAGAAGCTGCGCAGCTTGAAGATTTCCTCTTCCGGCACCGCGTGATAAGCCCGCTCGGTAAAAAACATCAACAGCATTGCATTACCCCTCGTTGTCCCGCCGGCTCGGCCGCAGCGCCGCGCTGCCGATCAATCGAGAAAGTCCATTACTGCGCGGATAAATTCGTCGGACTTCTCGATCATCGGCATATGCCCGCAATGGTCGAATTCAACCAGCCGCGAGCCGGCAATCTTGTCGCGATAAAGTTGGCCGGCGGCAAGCGGCACCACGTTGTCCTGCCGCCCCCATACGATCAATGTCGGCAGACCTGTGACGTTGTCGAGCAGATGAGACATGCTCTGGGTGAACATGTAGGGTTTCCACGCGATTCGCGCGGTCGCCGCCCGCGCGTCCTCAAAGGCTTCCCATTGCGTCGCCGCCTGCTGCGCGGTCTGTTCCGGACTGCCGCCATAGATAGTAGCGAACTCGGGCGTGTGTTCCGGGTCGTGCACGTTTCGGCCCAGGAATCTGCGCGCAGTCACCGTGTACATGTCCATGATCTCGCCCTGGGGCGGCCGCAGTCCGGCTGCGCCGACGAGAATCATCTTGTGCAGTTGCGCGCTGTTGGCAGCCGCCATCTCAGCCGCAATCCATCCTCCCAGCGAAAAACCAGCCAGGTCCACCGGCGCCAGGCCTTGCTCGCGGACGAAGCGTGTATAGAAAGCGGCCAGGTCGCGCATGTCCATGATCCAGTCGGCCGCCTGCGACCGGCCAAACCCGGGGTGGAGCGGAACCAGGAGGGTGCGCTTGCGCGCCAGCTCGGTGTGCCACTTGCACCAACCTTCAAATCCCAACTCGCCGTGCAGATAAAGCAGCGGCCTCCCCTGGCCGCCCTTGAGCACGCAAAGGTCGGTCTCACCAACCCGAACCTTTTCTTCAGTCCAATCTTCCGCCATTGGGCAAGTGTCCTAAACGTCGGTTCGGCTTGTCAAACGCGAAGTGCCCCATTTGCGGGACAAGGCCTAAATCAAACCGGCTACCCTGATTCCGGTAATCGCGGCGATTGCGCCGCCGGCCATGCTGCCCACCAGGTAAGTTGCGGCGAGCAGCATCTCGCCGTCCTGAAGCAGCCGGATCGCTTCCCACTCATAGGTCGAAAAGGTCGAGTACCCGCCGATAAATCCAACCGCGATAAAGAGCCGCCAGTAAGGGTTCAAACCAGCCCTTTCCTGCGCCAATGCGAGAAGGAACCCGATGATGAAACTTGCGCTGAGATTGATCACGAGCGTGCCATAAGGAAACGACACGCCAAGGCGCTCGGCGATCCAACTACCGACCAGATATCGCGCCACCGACCCAAACGCACCGCCCAGCGCCACAAGCAAAACTGCCAACGACTCTCTCCTGATTCGCGCCGCCGATTCAGCCCAGCAGGCTGCGCATCATATCGGTGCGCCCGACGATTCCCACCACATGTCCATCAGCATCCACTACCGGCAGCCGCTTGGTTCGCGTCTCCGCCGACGTGACCAGGGCACTCGCCACCGGCATCTCTTCGCGTACCGTGATCGGGTTTCGCGTCATCAGATCCTTTGCCGAGCGGCCCCGCAGCTTCTGGATATGCTGGCGCGCGGAAGCGCTGATCTTCTCAATCGGCACCTTGGATACCAGGAGTTCGATCAGACCCGGCCAGTTTTCGCGGCTGACCCTGGAAATAAGGTCCGAGTCCGCGATCACGCCGACTACACGCCGCTGGTCGTCCAGCACTACCACTCGCTTGTGGGAAGATGAGACCAGGAGGTGAAAGATTTCCTCCAGGGTCGCGGATTCGTGAACAGTTGGAACGTCGCGCGTCATTACGTCCGCAACCTTCCCCGGAATGCCGGCCGGATGGGCCTCCGGATGCCACTCCGGAAGGTGGACGGCGGCAATGGTGTTGAGTATATCGAGGCGGCCCAGGATGCCGGCCAGTTTTCCCTCCTTATCCACCACCGGCAGGCGTTTTAATTGCTTTTCCACCATCAGCTTCGCGGCCTTTCCCAAAACCATCTCCGGCGGGACCGTAACCACTTCGCGCGTCATCACTTCGGATACCTTGCGGCCGGGCTCCTTGAGTTGCTTATGCAGCTCGTTTACAAAGTCGGAGTCTGCCGCCTTCTTCAAGCTAAGTGTCACATTGATACCGCCGCGCGTGAGGAGGTCGTTGTCGCTGACCATCCCGACAACCTTGTTGTCATCGTCAACCACGGGAACGGCGGTAAAATCCTTGTCCAGCAGCAGTTGGACGACCTCCGTTACAGGGCTGCCGGGATGAACCGTGACGACCTCACGGCGCATCACCTCAGACACCTTGACGTCGGGCAGACCGTCCTTGAAGGGCGCACCGGATTGAACCACCTCGACCTCGGCAACCGTGATCAGCGCGTTGGGGGCCAATTCTCTCACCGACTTGATGATCCGGTCGATCCGGTCCGGGCGATCCACGATCATGATCACGATGGGAAGATCCATCGAGAGCTGAAGAATCGCGGAGGTATGGATCACGCTCGATGCGCCAAACCCCGCGATGCCACGGACTGCGGTTGCTCCGCTGCATCCTTCGCGGCGAAGCATCTCCAACAATGCCCCGTAAAGTGCCTGATGATGGTAGAGGTCCGTCTCGCCGAAAAAGATTGTGAGCTGTTTGGCCCGTCCGGTGAACATGACTCAGTGGCCTCCGGAGCCGGGTTTCGCCCTCATCTTGACGCTGTTCTCATTATTGACTTTCCATTTCATATGACATTCTCATTGTATTGCTCAAGTGCGCCTGTGTGGCGTTGGGTACGCGAAGTTTGTATTCGAACACGGAATATTACACTCGTCAAAGACGAAAGCAGGCAAAGTCAGCCAGAACACTCAAAGGCGCCGCAATGGCAGGAGCCAAAAGCACGTGGCAAAAGCTGCACTCTGCGGACCACCTGGTGGCAGGGCTTTACCATATAACGATGGTGCTGCTCGGCGCTATGCTGGTGACCGGTCTCGGCGGATGCGCGCTCGCGGCTCTCCCCGTTTTGGTCGGCGCGGGAGAGAGCGCAGCCTCGTTGGTCGCAAATGGGGCGCTAAGTGCGGTCGCGGCCACGCATAAGGGATCCGGGCAGTCCGATGACACGGAGCATTCGGATGAAGACCAGATGGAGCGCGAGGAGCGCTGCTCGCAGCTTGAACTCCACGTTCCCGGGGTAATTGAGTTGCGCCAGGGCCCCGCCGGCAGACCCGAATATCGTGAGCTGCACGTCGGCGGTCCGCTTGACAAGCCGCAATGGATGCCGATTGCCGACAAAGACACCACCCCCGATGGCTGGCGCCCGGCGATCAATTTTCTACAGATGGATTTCACGCCGCCGCTTGGAGCCCTGCCCACCTCCGGCAGCGATTATCTTGCCTATCGTCCAGTGCAAACCCAAACGTCCGCATCGGAGATCGAAGTCGTTCCTCTGAATGTAAACTTCGGCAAGACCGAAGGCACTTTTCGCTGGCACGGCGAGTTGTACCGCTATGCGCTGGCTCAGACGCTGCCCTGTTTTGCACCTCCCAAACCCCAGCCACAATAGGCGAGCGGCCCCGCCAGACCAGCCTCCGAGCGCGACTCCATGAATAGTGCCAAAGATTATCTATCTGATACTCTTCGTGACTGTTCGCGGGGGCCCAATGTTTCCCCGTATGAGATCGTATCGCCGTTGGGCTTTATGCTTGAGTAGAGCATCCGCACCATTTCAATCCGCTTCAGCCCATATTGAAGCACATGCGGGGTAGGCAAAGGATAATGCCGGAAAAACCTTCGCCGGTGCTGGCACGGCCGGCGCCCTTCTGTTAGCCATCGTTGCAGCACCCTTCAACAAAGGAGCCGCCATTGGCAACACAGGGTTCCGCCTGGTACGTGGACTTTTTCCGCGACGACTACCTCAACGTCTACAATCATTTGTTCACCACCGAGCGAGCGGAAAAGGAAGTGGCTTTTGCCGAGCTGGCACTTGAACTCAAGGCCGGAGCGCGCATTCTCGACCTCTGTTGCGGGCAAGGCCGGCATTCCGTGCTGTTCGCCAGGCACGGCTTCCAGGTAACCGGTCTCGATCTGAATCCTGCCTACCTCGACCTTACGCAGCGCTCGGCTGGGGCGGCCAATGTTAGCGTGAAAACGATCGAGGCGGACATGCGCGAGATCCCGTTTCAGGATCATTTCGATGCTGTCGTGAACATGTACTCTTCGTTCGGCTATCTCGAATCCGAAGCCGACGACCTGCGAGTTCTGGAATCAGCCTCAAAGGCAATCAGGTCCGGCGGCCGCCTGCTGTTGGACATGTTGAACCGGGAATGGGCGGTCGCCAACTATATCCAGAACGACTGGCATTCCGGCCGCGATGGAACGCTCTACCTTGAACACCGGGATTTGAATCTCGCCAGCAGCCGTATGCATGTGACATTCACTATTGTCGAACCCGACGGGCAGCGTCGCGAGTCCGTGGGACACCATATACGTCTTTACACGCTCACTGAAACTACACGCTTGTTGCAACGGGTCGGCTTGAATTTGACCGGGGTTTTTGGTGGATTCGATGGCGAGCCCTACGCGATCGGCACGCGGCGGATGATTGTTTTGGCTCAAAAAGGGCCATAAACCGAGTGAAGCTGCCTGGTTTGCGCGTCCGAATCATGGTTTTGCTGAGCGCCAGCGATCCGAATCGTAAGCCGGCTCGATTGTTCCGTTGAGCAATCGGAAGTGTCGGGAATACGAGGAGAGGTATGGACAAAATTGCAGTCCTGGCGAGTGGTGGCTTGGACAGCTCTGTATTAATCGCGGACCAGGCACGCAACGCTGAAGTTTTTCCGATCTATGTTCAGTTTGGCCTGGCCTGGGAAGCAACCGAGTGTCGAACTCTCCAGTCGTTTATCGCAGCGCTTAAGGCTCCCGGTGTGATGCCTCTCACGATCCTTTCGGTTCCTATCGGAGCCATGTATGGAGACCATTGGAGCATGACCGGCAATGGGATACCTGGACTGGAAGAGCCCGACAGCTCCGTGTTCCTGCCCGGCCGCAACATCCTGCTAATCGGATTGGCCGCCGTCTGGTGCAGCACGCACGGCGTGTCGCGCATCGCGATCGGCTCGCTGGGCGGCAATCCTTTCCCCGATGCGACGCCCGGCTTCTTTCGTGATTTTGCACGCATCCTGAGTACCGGGCTGAGTCATCCGGTGCGAGTGGAAGCACCGTTTCGCGATCTGCACAAGAGCGCACTCATCCAGCGCTTCCGTGACCTGCCGCTGGAGCTGACCTTGACCTGCATGGCGCCCGACGGCGGTAGGCATTGCGGGCACTGCAACAAGTGCGGCGAGCGTAAACTTGCTTTCCAGCAGGCCGGCGTGCCGGATCACACCGTTTATTCGTCGCCTCTTTAAAACAAATTCGGCGATATGCGCTTCCGCGTAAAATGGCAATACCGGCTCGTAGTTTTGGTGCTGCTTCAAGTGATGGCGCTTGGCGCGTGCAGTCCTAGTCCAACCAGCCCCGCCTCCGGCTTTCGGGTCGCTTTGCTCACGCCCGGTCCGGTCAGCGACGGCGGCTGGAATGCCGCCGCTTACTCCGGACTCCAACTGATCAAGACGAGGCTCGGCGCCGAAACCGCGTTGGTGCAGACCACGTCGCCAGCGGATTTTGAGGACTCGTTCCGGGATTTTGCTTCGCGCGGATTCAATATCATCTTCGCTCACGGATTTGAGTATACTGACACAGCAGTCAGCGTAGCGCGGGATTTTCCGAATACTTACTTCGTGGTCAGTTCCGGCGGAGCGTCGTCGCACAACGTGGCGTCGTTGACCTTCGATTTCGATCAGGCGACTTACATCGAAGGCATAATCGCCGCCGGTGTTTCCAAAACCGGGATAGCCGGCGCGATCGGCGGAGTGGAATTACCTTCGATCAAGGCAACTTTCGACGGGTTCAAGCGAGGGTTTCTTTCGGCACGGCCCAATGGACGCATGCTGGTCAGCTTCACCGGCAACTTCAACGACGTCGGGGCTGCAAAGGAAGCCACGCTGGCGCAAATCGGGCAAGGCGCCGATGTGTTTATCCATAACGCCGACGCTGCCGGCCTGGGAGTCTTTCTGGCGGCCGGCCAGGCGCATGCCTTCGCTTTCGGAGCGTTTAACAATCAGAACGAGGTCGCCCCCGAGGTCGTTCTGGCCAGCGCCATCACCTCCATCCCGATGGCCTTTCTCAAGATCGCAAGCGAGGTCAAAGGCCACCGCTTTCATCCGGCGATGCTGGTATTCGGAATGAAAGACGGGATGGTGGAGGTCGTCCTCAATCCCAAGCTGCAGTCCCGCATCCCGGCCGAGTCACTAGCGCGCGCCCGCAAGGCAGAACAGGAATTTAGAACGGGATCGGCGTTGGCCTCCGTCCCTTAAGTTTCCCAAGCCTCACATTTGTACGCTTGGCGTCAATCCGCCGCCCACGATTCCTTCGATCGTTGCACAGGCTTCCGCAACGGCCTCGTCCTCGTTGCCGGCAGCGCCAATGATCCCAACCTTGCGGCCGCTATCGACCAAGCGCCAGAACCAGGCGCCGGAGCTGGTCCACAACTCGATTCCGAAGCCTCGATGCTGCTGACGCTTCGAAGTTGTCATGGCTCTTACGCCCAGGGTCCCGCCCATTCATTCTCGACTGGAGGTCGCGGCGGGGCGGTTTGTTCAGGAGATGGCCCGGCGAGATTTACCACCAGCTCTCGGCCGGAAGCGCTTGGTAGATGGATCAGCCTCTCTGTATGTGCGGTCCGCCCAAGAGCTGACGCTCGCTGCCGTGCAGCCCAATAGCGGAAGTCCCAAATGTACCGATTCGCCGCCATGAGGATAGCCGTGACTACGATTCCCACAATCCCGACGCACGCCGATGGCATCAACGTCACCATTGGTCTTCTCCGTTTCGATCTTTTACGTCGCTTTCACTTCCCGCTAACCATCTATATGACGAATCAACGATTCTTCGCGTGACCCAAAGCAAGCCTCATACCGTTGCAGAACCCTTTGTCAGGCACTCAAATCCGAAGAGTTTTCTGATGCCGGAATTACTTGATGCAGTTCCGTGGTTGCGTCCGGAGGACTGCAGTGTCCACTCGCCCCTTCAGAAATCCATCGCGACTGCTGAACTCTTGGATTTTCATTTCTAGTCGATCCGCGCAGCCGTGAATCGACAGCCCGCGCTGGAACGATCGAAAGCGGCAGCGTTTTACTGACCTACACCGTGTATCTTACATACAAGGTGTATGTCAGTCAAGAATGAGTTCGCGATTCTGCAGCCCTTGTGTACCAAGCAAGGTGGGGGCACTGTTTCATTTTTCTGTAACAATCCTATCGTATCCTTTGGAAGTTATTTGGCCGCCATGGCTGCGAATTGTCTCCACTGCGGTGAGTTCTGCGAAGCGGACGTGCCAGGACAGCGTTCCGGCCGCAATTCGCTGCATTTTTCCGGTAGATGTGGGGTTTGCGGCAGCTCGGTTCATTGGCACCAGACTCTGATCGGCGGAGCCGGCGACGAGCCCATTCTTGGCCCTCCGCGGCCGTGTCAATCGCGGTGTAAGCTTCATAAGCCTGACGCTTTGCCACCGTCGCGACTGTGACAGGAGCCCCAGTCATGGTGAGACCCCTGGCGCTCGCGATCAGCCTTCTGCTGACGGTAAGCCGCGTGAGTATCACGTTTGGTGCGGATTCTCGCGACGTTAGACCACGGCTTGGACGGGTACACATGGATATATCGTGTTCGCCCTCGGTATCCAGGGAGTTTGATACCGGCATCGCCCTGCTTCACAATTTTTGGTATCAACCTGCTCTCTTTGCATTCGAACAGGTCATTCGAGCTGATCCCGCATGCGCCATCGCCTATTGGGGAGCCGCGATGACCTACAACCATCCATTCTGGGACGCGCCAACGCAGTCTGATGAGGACAGAGCCTGGTCGCTGGTGCAAAGTGGAATGAAGGCAAAAGAGAAGTCGCCGCGTGAACAGCTCTACCTGGACGCGGTTGCGGCTCTTTACCGCGACGGCGGTGCGGGCGGGAGGTCCGTCCGTAACAATGCGTATAAGAATGCGATGGCGGCCGCCTATGCCAGGTATCCGGACGACGAGACCAAGCTGTTTTACGCGCTGTCGATTATTGGCACGATCGAGGAGGGCAGCAGATGGACTTCCGAGCAGGCGCTGGCGGCCAACTTGATCGAGCAGGTTTATGCCGTTGAGCCGCACAACCCCGGCGCGCTGCACTACATGATTCATGCCTACGACGATCCGGTCCACGCGGCGCAAGGCCTGAAGGCCGCTCGCGCTTACGCCGCGGCTGCGCCCGCCGTCCCGCACGCGTTGCACATGCCTTCGCACATTTTTACCCGGCTGGGATACTGGCGGGAGTCGGCCGCAACCAACGAGAAAGCTTGGCGGGTCTCCGAATCCGACGTAAAGGAGGAAGGTCTGTCAGGGGCCTACCGCGATTTCCACTCGCTCAACTATCTTGAGTATGCGTACCTCCAGATGGGACGCTACCGGGACGCCAAGCGTGTCACCGAGATATTCGCCGCGGAATATCAAACGCTGCCCGCCAAAATTACGGCGCCTGACACGCCTGACCTGGAGGTGCGTCATCTGCGCGGACGGACGATCTACGCACTCCCGGACCGGGTAGTCTATGGCTACTTCGATACTCTCGCGCGCTACATCATGGAAACCGGCGAATGGCAGCTCTCTTCCGCCCTCCCCTCACTTCCGCACTCGCGGGATTTTGCCGCGATGAGATTGCTGGTCGAAGCCAGCGCGGCCGCGCAACGAAAAGACGGGCCTGCCGCGCGCGCCGCCGCCGACCGTATCAGGGCCTTGTCCAGTGAACCGGGGCAGCGGCCGCTGGCGCAAGAGGTATTGACCATCGAGGCGAAGGAAGCCGCTGCTCAAGCGGACCTGATCGGCGGCGACCCGAACGGCGCGATCGCGATGATGGATGACGCTGTCACGATCGAGGATTCGATCTATGCTCTCTCGCAGCCGCCATTCCCTCCCATTCCGGCGCATGAACAATATGGCACGATGCTGCTAAAAATGAACCGCCCGGCCCACGCCCGAGTGCAGTTTGCCGAGTGCTTGAAGCGAACCCCGGGACGACCCAAGTCCATTTACGGGCTGGCGCGATCAGCCCAGGAGGTGGGCGATAATTCAACGGCAGCCAGGCAATACAGAAATTTCCTGCAAGTGTGGGCAACTGCCGATCAGAACCTGCCGGAAATCGGCGCGGCCCGACGATTCCTGGCTTCGGCTCACGGCAAGCCGACGCAGTAATCAGGCCGCGCGGTTGCGACGGGAGAAATTCGCGTTACGAGCGACGTTAAGGAACTCCCTCCCAGCATCAGACCAATGAGGAACAGCCGAAGGTTTACCATGGCTACAGCGGTGCATCTTCGCGCCGACGAGTGATATTTCTTCAATCCATACCAATGACGGCTCGATCAGGAGATACCCATGACGCCAGCTTCGGGAATCGTCGATAGACCCAGCAATTACTCGGTAAACGAGGCGGTCGAAAGGCTCAAGAAGACCTTGGAAGCAAAGGGCGTCACGCTGTTCGCGTTGATCGACCACAGTGCGGAAGCTGAAAGGGCGGGACTGAAAATGCCGCCCACCAAGCTGTTAATATTTGGAAGTCCGAAGGCCGGCACTCCCCTGATGCTGGCTGCTCCCAGCTCAGCCATCGATCTCCCGCTGAAGATTCTGATTTGGGAAGACCACGACAGGAAAGTTTGGATTTCCTACAGCAGCCCGGAATATCTGCAGGCGCGCCACGCTATACCGCAGGGCTTACTGCAAAATATCGCAGTAGTAGAGACACTGGCGGCCAGTGTATCCGAGTAGTGGCCGACCAGGGGCCAGCCCTCGGCCTAATTCCGGCGCACCTTGCGGAACGGGCCGGCGTCGAAGCGCGGTTCCTTGGGTAACTCGAGGACACGCTCGGCAATGATGTTGCGCTGGATCTCGTCGGTGCCGCCGGCAATCGAGGTGGCGGGCACAGATACCAGGATCTCAGCTATGACCCCGGCGCGCGGGCTCTCCGCGCCGGTCAGCATCGCCGCGGTCCCGGTAATCAGCGTATGAACATGTGCAGCGGACCGCGCGACGTGGCTGGCCGCCAGCTTACCGAGCGAACCCTCCGGACCCTGCGGACGTCCTTGACGCTGTACGGCACGCGCGCGACGCGAGGTCCACTCCGCAGAGTTTGCCAGGGTCATGAGCTTGGCAATCTCCTGGCGCACCTGAGGATCCTGATCCGCGCCGGTTTCCCTGGCGCGTTCGATCACAAGATCGACGCGGCCCGCGCGCTGCGGATACCACTTGTACGGCTCCATCACGGTTGTGATTTCCGCCCGCTCCTCCTCATAGATCCGTCCTTCGCGCTGACGGCGCCTGGGTGAACTGGTTCCATCGGCGAAGCGCCGCTCGTGAGCAAGAGTCGTGACAGCGACCTGCCAGCCGTTGCCTACACTCGAGACCAGATGCTCAGACGGAACTTTCGCGTCCGTGAAGAAGACCTGGTTGAACGACGCGTAGCCATTCATCTGCCGCAGCGGTTTCACCTCGACGCCCGGCTGCTTCAAATCGAGGATGAAGTAAGACAGCCCATCATGCTTGGGGGCGTCCCAATCCGTGCGGGCCAGCAACGTGCCGTATTTGGCGTGATGTGCGCTCGTAGTCCAAACCTTCTGCCCGTTGATTATCCACTCCTTGCCGTCGAACTCCGCCCGCGTCGTTGCGCCCGCCAGATCCGAGCCGCTGCCCGGTTCGCTGAATAGTTGGCACCAGGTGTCTTCGCCGGTGATGATGCGGCGCAGGAACTTTTGCTTTTGGAAGTCGGTCCCATGCTCGAGCAGCGTGGCCGCCGCGAGCCGTCCGATTCCCCCTTTCAAAACTCCCACCGCGCCCAACGCGGCGAATTCCTCGTCCACCACGCGCACCAAGCCCCCCGGCAGGCCGCGGCCGTGCCATTCCCGGGGCCATTGCGGCATGCCCCAGCCGGAATCCGCAAGCTTGTTGCGCCACTCCACCAGGGACATATCCGGGTCCCAGTTAGCTTTGAGCCAAGCCCGCACCTCGGCTCGCACCTCGGCTTCGCTGATCTGACTCATCAAACCCTCCAACGCTGCATCAAGAGCTCGCGATGGTAGCCCGGCTGGCCGAGGAACACCTCGGAGCTTTTGGCGCGCTTGAACCACAGATGCGTGTCGTTATCCCAGGTGAAGCCGATGCCGCCGTGGATCTGAATGCATTCGGCTGCGGTCCGCATGTACGTGTCTGACGCCGCCGCCTTGGCCATGCAGGCAAGCGCCGGCCATTCCGGGTCATCCACCGCGGCGGCCTGTGCGGAATAGTAGGCGGCGGATTTGGCCAGCTCCACGTCCAGCAGCATGTCGGCAAGCTTATGCTTGATGGCCTGAAACGATCCGATGGTGCGTCCGAATTGAACCCGCATCTTGGCGTAGTTTACCGCCGAATCGAGCAAAGCCTGGGCGCCCCCGACCATCTCGTTGGCCAGCGCGACCGCCGCCTGATCGAGCGTGCGGGTGACCGCTTTCACACCGTCATCCGGCACTCCCAACAGCTCCGCATGCACCCCTTGAAAATCGATACGCGCGAGCTTGCGCGTGGCATCCATGGACTTCAGCAGGCGCCGCTCCACGCCGCGAGTGTTGGCCGGGAGGGTGAAGAGCGCCAGGCCCCTGCCGCCGCTGTCCGCGGGCGTCCGCGCGGCGACGACCAGCAGGTCGGCGATGTGTCCGTCCACAACGTAGCTTTTGACTCCATTAAGCAGATAGCCGTCCGCGACCGCGGTTGCGCCGAGATCGATCGCGCGCGGATCCCAGTCACCGTTGAGTTCGGTAATCGCAAGCGCCGCCAGCCGCGCGCCGCTGGCGATGTCGGGCAGCAAGGCTTCTTTCTGCGCGTCGGTTCCGGCGTTGAGTATGGCGTTGGCCGCCAGCACCGCCGTGGAGAAATAGGGCGCGCACAATAACGCGCGGCCCAGCTCCTCCATCACGATCCCGAGCTCCACCATGCCAAAGCCCGCGCCGCCGTAGTCTTGCGGCAGATGGATCCCGGGCAGCGCGAGGTCGTTGCTCAGTTGGCGCCACACCGCAGGATCGTAGCCGTCGGCGGTCTCCATCAGGCGCCGAACCTCAGTCGGCGGCGATTTATCATCCAGGAACCGGCGCAGCGTGGCGCGAAATTGCTCCTGCTCCTCTGAGAAGGCGAACTGAATGCGCCGCGACGATCCCGATGTCGATTCGGTTGATCTGCTCATCATCGTGCAAAGTATTACGCAGCCGGTTTAAAGTCCTCTTTTTTTACGATAAGCCGTCGATGACTCGCGCAAAGATTTCGGCCACCCGATCGGGCATGCAAAGGAATGGCGAGTGATCGCTCTCCAACTCCACGCTGTGGGTCGCACGCTCCGCCATACGGCGCTGCCATCTGAGTTCAATCGCTTTGTCATCAGTGCACAGCACATAGGTTGAAGGGATTTCCTTCCATCCGGCTCGCGTCAGCCGTTGCGAGACCGCCTTGGTGCCCATGTACGTGTGCAGCTTGCTTGACGCCCAGGCGGCAATGGGGGAAGTGCAGCGATTGAAGAACAGTTCGCTCGCCCGGCTCTTGTCCAGGATCGCGATTGCCTCGCCGTCTTGGGTCATCTTGATCCAATCCGCCGCCGGCATTCTGATTTCTTTCCAGACTTCACCCACGTCGAACATGACGGTGGCGATCATCACCAGGTGCTTGATATTGGCGCTGCCTGCCGAGGCTTCGGTAACCAGGTTGCCTCCATAAGAATGGCCGGCCAGCACAACCGGAGCATGAATGGAATCGGTGAGCTGGCGAACGGCTTTGGCGTCGGCGTAGAAATCGGTCAGACCCTGCGCCTGCTCTCCACCGCTCTTCAGATCAATGGCGTGAGTCTTTATTCCCTTCTGGCCAAGAAGCTCGCGCAGCGGCTCCCAACACCATGCCCCATGCCACGCTCCATGAACCAACACCACTTCAGGTTTTGCCGCCATTTCCGCGAGCTCCGCAAACAGTCGACTTTCGGAAGATGCCTATCACAACTGAACCTTCAGTTTCATCGAGCGATCGCACGTGCCCTTGCGCGCCATGCGCCGGCTAGCAGCGGCGCGGTTCGACCACGAAGTCATCCAAATCGGTGGCACGCGTCTTGTCATAAAATGTGGCGTTCCTGTAAGGCGAGTTCACCACGACCCTGCCGCGCTGGTTGCGATAATAGGTTTCAACGCCGGGCTGGGTCCAGACCATTGCGCCGTGAGCTTCGTCAACTTGCTGATTGTAGGCATCGTGCACGTCCGGCCGGCATTCGACCGCTCCAATCTTCCGATCGAGCATCTGCCGCATCAGATCCATGATGTAGCGCATCTGCATTTCGATAACGAACATGATGCTGCCGCCATGGCCCGGTTGCAGGTTGGGCCCATACAGGCAAAAGAAGTTCGGAAACCCGGGAATGACCGTCCCCAGGTAGGCTCGCGCATTGTCATCGTCCCAGACTTCCCGCAAGCTGCGTCCCGAGCGGCCTCGCACGTCGAAACTGCTGAGGAATCTGATGACGTCGAAGCCGGTAGCCACCACCAAGATATCAGCGGGATACTCCAGGCCGTCCCTGGTGACGATTTTATCGGGCAGGATTTCGACGATCGGATCTGAAACGAGTTTTACGCGTTCGTTTCGCAACATCCGGTACCAGCCGTTGTCCAGCAGCATGCGTTTTCCGAACGGCGGATACTTCGGAATGACCTGGTCGAGCAGCTCGGTCTTGTCGCCGATCTCCGAGACGATGTATCGCGTAAAGAAGGCCCGATGTGAGTCGTTGGCCGCATTCAACGATCGCTCGGCCTCCGGCCAGGCAGGATCTTTTTGCAGGGCCGGGTGCAGCCGGTCGCCAAAAGTCCACCCCAGGCGCAGCCGATACCACAACCGGTACAGGGGCACTTCTCGCAGCAGGAAACGCAGCGGTTCCGGGATGAGCCGGCGGAATTGCGGATTAGGCGCTACCCAATGCGAGGAGCGCTGGAAGATTGTAAGCGAAGCCACGGTGTTTTGAATCTCGGGACCGATCTGCATCGCGCTCGCGCCATTGCCGATTATCGCCACTTTCTTGCCTGCCAGATCGAGATCGTCAGGCCACTGCGCGCTGTGAAAGCACGGCCCCGCGAAGCGATCCAGTCCCTTGATGTCGGGCATCTTGATCGGGTTGAAGATGCCGACCGCGCTGATCAAGATGTTGGCCTTGAGAATCCGCTGCGCACCGTCACCCTCCTGGATCTCAACCAGCCAGTACTGCGTCTCCTCGTCATACTCGGCTGATTTGACATTGGTTCCGAAACGGATATGTGAACGCAGCCCGAACTTGTCGGCAACGTATTCGAGGTAGGCGTGGAGTTCGTCGCGCAGCGCGAAATACATCGACCAGTCATACGGGGCGAAGGAATACGAGTAGAGATGGTTGGGCGTATCGACACCGGCGCCGGGATACTTGTTGTCCCACCAGGTCCCTCCCACGGTCGTGCTTTTTTCCACGATGGTGAAGGGAACATTCGCTTTCTGAAGATTGATCGCCGCGCATAATCCCGACACGCCGGCGCCGACAATCAGCACCTCAAATCCTTCCGGTACGGGAAACTTTTCAGCCGTTTCGACGGACTCCGGAAAAAGCTCCGCGGCGATGATTGAGTCGTATTCGTCCGGGACCTTCTCCGCCATAGTCCGGCTCAGCATCTTGAGCCGCAATTCCGCGGAAGGTTGGGGAATTGCGACCGGGCGGCCCGCCCGCCAATCCAATATGGCCTTGAGCGCCGCCGTGCGCACCTGGGCCTGGATCGGCTCCGGAAGCCCGCCCGTGTCGTTGTCATTCATACCCCGGCCGCGCACCGGCCGGTACGGTTCCTCCAACCAGCGGAGCTCTCCGGTCATCTGCACCAACATCATCAGCAGTGTCGGGATGTTCGCAATCGCAACCGCTTCCGCGAAGCGCTGCTCTTCCCCTTGGCCGCTGGCACCGTTCACCTCAGGCATGATCCTTCTCCAATCCGTGTCGTTCCCGCACATTTCTTATCTCCTCTCCCTGACCAGGGAGAGGGTTAGGTGGGGTACTGCTTACTTCCAATAAGGCGCCGCGTCGCAAGCGGCGCGTAGTTGCGACGTCGCTACGAAGCGTGCTGGCGCCGCCAGGCTTCCAGGGGCTCCACCGATCCCACCGACTCCGGCTTGCCCGAGGACGGCAGCGGCCGCGACCCCGGCTTGACTTCGAAGGCCGAAGTGAGGCCCAGCTCCTTGCCGAACTCGCGCAGAGCGGGCGCCACTTCCGAAGCGATCAGCTTGAGATTATTCACCCGGTGCTTGCCCTCGATCGGCCCGTCGTTCTGCCACAGCAGCAGAGCGCCCGGACGCAATACTTCCATCACCACGCGCAGCTTGGGAATTACGGTGGTGGGTGTGCCGCAGACGATCCCGAAAACCCGTTCCACCTCGGGCAGCGCACTCAACATGGCCTTGCGCGTGGCGTCGACGTCCACGGCTTTTTTTTGCCAGACCCTCGAACGGGTATCCACTTGTGCGCTGGAGACCCCTTCCCGGCCGGGAGCAACCGCCCCGGCATTGAATGGACTGGCGCTGACGGATCGCGTCCGATCGGTGAACTGGGTCGCCATCCGGCGCGTGGCGAGCTTGGAATTGTACCCCGGCGGAAAAGCATGTTCGGGCCGTGAGAACAGGCTATAACCGACACCGGCGCCGCCGTACACGTCGAACTTGGCAATCTCGCGGGCTTTTTCCTCCGTCTCGGCCACAAACACTTTCTGCATATAGCCGAAGTTTTCAGGTCCGACCTGGTAGCCTTCGGTGGCTGCCACGTCCCGGTACATGTCCCACAGCTCCACCGTGGGTTCCAGGTAGGTAGCCAGCGCGACGTAGGGGTAGCGCATCTTCGCGCACCACTCGGCGGTTTCCGGACTGAGCACACCCGGAATCCAGATGGGCGGATGGGGCTTTTGCATCGGCACCGGCCAGGGATCGACGAACCGATAATGAAAATGCTTGCCCTCGTAGCGGAAGGGGCCGGGCTGGGTCCAGGCCTTGATGACAAAATCGTGGGCCTCGGTGAACAGCTCGCGGTTGTAGGCGGGATTGGCATTGTTCGCGAACTGCTCGCTGCCCGCACCTCGAACCCATCCCGGCACCAGCCGGCCGCCGGAAATCACGTCGATCATCGCCAGCTCTTCGGCCAACCGCAGAGGATTCCCCAACGGCAGGGGATTACCCAACAGAACGATTTTTATCTTCTTGGTAATCCGCGCCAGGATCGAAGCCTCGACATCCATCACCGAGCCCATGCAAAAGGGCGTCCCATGATGCTCGTTGAGGGCCACACCGTCGAAACCCAGCTCCTCGCACAGCACCTTTTCGTCCAGGTACTCGTTATACAAGTCGTGGCCTTTGGCGGGATCGAAATAGCTGTTCGGTGTTCCGAAGAAGCCCCGGCTGATGATTTGCTCATCGGGGAAATAGCGATATGGGCGTTCAGTGAAATAACCTAAATGCATGGCGGCTTCTCCTGGAGAGCGTGGTTATCGAGGATTGGAATTTTCTTTTTCAAGCGCCAAGCTCATATTCGCACCGCCGCCCGGCTTTTCGCAAACGCTGGGTGCAATCGTTTGCCGAGGAATACAAAGGCAAAACTCAACCAGATACCGCGCTCGAGACCGGAGACCCGATTGCCTCCGCTCCGATGGGAGAGGCCGGCGCACAGCGCCCACGGAGGGTCCTGGGCGTCCGTCTTGGCGCCAGGCATCGAGATTCTGAGACGGGGCTCTGACAAATGGTGCTGCGCCTGGAGTTCTCTACAATTGAGACGTTCATAGGCGCCTTCGGGAGAGAACGCCCGCATTGCTGCCGGAAACGAATTAGGAAGCGCAGGGCCGACGGGGGACCAGGGCAGCTCCACCGCCAAAAAATGCTATTCTGGCGGCGCGTGAAATACATCAGGCTGGGACAAACCGGAATGAAGGTCTCGCGCATCTGCTTCGGATGCATGAGCTACGGCAGCAAGACCTGGATGCCGTGGATCATCGAGGCAGACGAGGCCCGCGCGTACTTTGCGCGGGTCATTGAGGCGGGGATCAACTTCTTCGATACCTCCAACAACTATTCGCTTGGCGAGAGCGAACGGATCACCGGCCGCTACCTCAAAGAGATGGGTCGGCGGAACGAACTGGTCGTCGCCACCAAGGTGTTCGGCACCATGGGCCCGGGTCCCAATCAGGGCGGGCTTAGCCGCAAGCACATTATTGGTTCGTGCGAGGATTCGCTGCGACGGCTGGGGATGGATTACATCGACTTGTACCAGATCCATCGATGGGACTATGACGTGCCGATCGAAGAGACGCTGGGGGCGCTCGACGAATTGGTCCGCGCCGGCAAAGTGCGCTATCTCGGCGCCAGCAGCATGGCGGCCTGGCAGTTCTCCAAGGCGATTCATTTGGCGCGCGCCGCGGGCCTGCATCGGTTCGTATCGATGCAGAATTACTACAACCTGCTCTATCGCGAGGAAGAACGCGAGATGATTCCACTGTGCGTTGATGAAGGCGTCGGTCTGATTCCATGGAGCCCGCTGGCCGGCGGCACGCTGGCGCGCGGCAGCTTCCAGACCACCACCGTGCGATCGACGGCCATGCAACCGAGACAATCGGGAGACGCCGACCGGCAGATCATCGACGCGGTGGCGAGGATAGCCGCGGCCCGCGGCGTCGCACCCGCCCAGGTGGCATTGTCGTGGGTGATAAGCGCTCCCGGCGTCACCGCCCCGATTGTCGGGGCCACCAAGCTCAGTCAGATAGAAGATGCACTGAAGGCGCTCGACCTGACGTTGACCGACGAGGAAAAGAGCGCGTTGGAGGCGCCTTACAAACCGCGCAAGATCGTGGGCCATCCCCACCCCAGCGCCGCGCGAATGGCCAGAGCCTCGTGATTATCTATGAGTGGCGCCAGGGCGGCTTCCAGACCTTCATGCTTTTCTATCGGCCGACGGGCGGGGCTTTGTTTCCTTAAGGTCGATGCCGAAACCGCCAAGCTCGCCGCAATCGACTGGAAGTGACTACGCGACCGCAGGCTTCCAGGCTTGAGCGAAGCCGCGCGGTCAAAGGACAGAACCAGGTGAAGCTGTGGTCTTCATTCGAGCAACGCGGCCATCTTGAACCCCGCGCGATAGACGGTGCTGGACAATGCGATTCGGGGATGGGTCGCCGCATTTTTGGACCCGGCATGCAACAGCAGCGGATGGGTCAGGAAGGCATCTCCGGGCTCGCCCGTCATCTCGACCACACGTAACTCGACGCCATCGGCGACGAAGCTTTTTCTCATGAAAGCTTCGACGCGATTAAGGCTCTCGTCGAGAGTGCAGAGCGACCTCATCCAGTCGTAGGTGCGAATTAGCGCCGTCCGTGCGTCGGCGGATCGCATCCGCGCCACTCCATCTTTCGAGACGAGATTCTGGATGGCCCGGTGAGAGCTTGCGACAAACACGGTGCCTCCTGAACACGGTTCAAGTTTCGCCAGGCATACGAAGATGCGGACGATAGAGAGCTCTTTCATCTCGGACGAAGCCGGGTAGTCGAGATGCCACGCCCGATGCGGAACGGTCCATTGGTCGTGTGAGTTGGGAAAGGTCGCGAGCAACGAACCCCAACGCTCCGGCGGCTGCCAATTTCCAGACCCGAACAAGTCGTCCAGGGCGGAGCGTATCGCCGGGCTGCCGATTTCAGGGAAGGTCTCGGACTTTGGCAGATGATGGGTTCCGAGCAGGGATTGCCCCTTCCACGTAACCGGCGATTCGCGTCGTAAGCCGTAGCGCTTCTCCAGCGCCCGCCACACGCGATTACACATCGCTTCCGCGTCGGCACGAGCGATCGCGCCGGGAAGCCGCACGATGCCCCGATCCTCGAATTCATCTCGCTGCGCAATGGTAAACATGGTGACTCCGCACGGCGCGAGTCTTCGCGGCTAAAGTACTTGGCGTGTTTTGCCGCGTCGCTCTGTCGTGTTTTCGAAGCGACAAACGTCAACGAGGTCAGCGGCGACCTTGAAAAAATGCCGGCGTGGCGAGATGGTGCCACGAGCGGTTCAAGGACGCCTCCCCATCTCGATGACATTGTAAGCGTCGAGGACGTAGCTGGGATCATCGGCAAGCCCCGGCGCTGGATCCTTAGGAACGCGGCGATTCTAGCTTTGTGACACACATTTCGTGCAAGCATTACGTCCGTTCAAAGGTCGCCTTGAAGCGTTGGCAGGCACGCGACCGCGCTTGCCTAAGGGACAATGAAAGGCCGAGGCCTCACCGCTGTCAACGCCGATTGAATTCCGATCTGTCGTCGCGGATGGTCGCCGAATGAAAGTGACACACCTTTGGCGCTCCTGACCAGGGGAGTGCGAGGGGAACCTTCCCTCTCGCCGCTGCGTACAAATGCTCGGAACAGTCATTTCGGTCGATGGGCTTGATCGCCGCGAAGCCGTCGATTCAAATTGCTCTGCAAACTCTCGAGTGCCTCTGAGTGCGAAGGTCTCGTAGAATCACCGCGGTGCTTTGACTCGGTCAATCGAGGATCGTTCGGTAAGGAGCCGTATGAACTTTCGTCCGAAGGCCCGGAAGCTGCCTGGCGCTTTCGCCGCCGCCACGTTTTCGGCGCCGGCGCTGACTCTCTACGCAAACGCTCGGACTCCTGCGCTTGCATCCTGGAACGACGGGCCAGCGAAACAGGCGATCGCTTCTTTCATCAAAGAAGTGACAGACACGTCCGGTACCAAATACGTCGAGCCCCTGGATCGCATTGCCACCTTCGATCAAGATGGCACCCTTTGGGTCGAACATCCCTTGTATACTCAGGCCACGTTTGCGATAGCCCGTGCGCGCGATCTCGCCCCCCAGCATCCCGAATGGCAACAACGCGATCCGTTCAAAGCGGTTCTCGCGAACGACCTTGCGGCGATGGCCAAGTTCTCGGAATCGGACTGGGAAATTATCCTCGCAGCGACCCACGCCGGAATGACGACCGAAGCGTTCCAGCAGCTTGTAAAGCAATGGTTGGCAACGGCCAGAGATCCGAGATTTCATCAGCTTTACACGGCCCTCGTTTACCAGCCGATGCTTGAGGTCATGGATTACGTGCGCGCCAATGGATTCAAGACCTACATCGTCACCGGTGGCGGTCAAGAGTTCGTGCGAGTATATAGCCAAAGTGTTTATGGTATCCCGCCCGAGCAGGTCGTGGGATCGAGCATCCTGACCAAATACGAGCACCAGGACGGCAAACCGGTACTGATGCGCGAGCCGAAAGTGTTCTTCGTCGACGACAATGCCGGAAAGCCCGTCGGGATCAACCTGTTTATCGGCAAACGGCCCTACGCGGCGTTTGGTAACTCGCTCGGCGACAGCCAGATGCTGGAGTGGGCCCAGGCGGGCGACGGCGCACGGTTAACGATGTTGGTCTTGCATGATAATCCCGCACGCGAGTACGCATACGGTCCCGCCACTGGCCTGCCGGACACCAAAGTTGGTACGTTCACGCAGGCGCTGCACGATCAGGCAAAGTCCAAGGGCTGGAACCTCATCAGCATGAAAAATGACTGGAAGCGAATTTTCACTTTTGACAAATGAAGCCATTTTGCAGACGCTCCCGTTCGGGGTTTTTTCACCCTGACTAATCACCGGAGGATTACTTGAACATATACGCGAAGGTTCTCACTTCAGTCGGTATGTCGTTGGCGGCGCTCCTGAGCCTTACGGGTGCGTCCAACGCGCAGCAAACCCCTGTCACAGCCATAGACATTGCGCTGGAGCCGGATGCCACGATGGTGCAGCACGCGGAAGCTGTGAACGCGCGCCTGCGCTCGGTTTTCCCTAAGGGGTTTTCCCTCGACGCCACGCATCATCCCCATATCACAATGTTGCAGCGTTTCGTCCGCACGGCGGACCTCGTGAAGATTTATGCTGCCGCCAGCAAAGTCTTGAAAAGCTACAATGTTACCAGTTTTAAATTGAAGGCCTACAAATACTACTATCTTACCGACCCATCGCTGCCGGGCTTGGGCTTGTCGGGCATTGTCGTGGAGACCACTCCCGAATTGATCAAGTTGCAACAGGATTTGATTACCGCCGTGGCGCCTTACACGGTGCAAACCGGAACCGCTGCCGCGTTCGTCACCACTCCCGCTGCCCCCGATATCAATGAAGCAACTATTCACTACATCGAGGTATATGTGCCCGAGCATTCCGGCGTGCATTTAGAGCTTCATGTTACCACCGGGCTTGGCCCGATAGACTACCTGAACAAAATGCTCGCCGAACCCTTCGAGGATTTCACCTTCTCCGCGTCTGGAGCATCTGTTTTTCATCTCGGTAACTATGGAACGGCCCAGGCAAGACTCAAGGAATTGGACGTAAAGTGAGTCTTTTCAGTCAAGATTCCCGATCTGAGATAGAAAGGCATTCAGATTTCCCTCAGCGCATGGTGTTGGCCCCGGTTTGCACTACGGGCCTGCGCCGGGCCCTAAGGTAGCAGGCCGCGAGCAGTAGGGGTTACGGTTCTGTTTGCGATGCTTCCAGCGGCGGATTAGCGCATTGCCGCAGGCAAGGTTGGAGCACCAGACCTGACAGCGCAGCGCTGTTGGTTGGCTTCGCCCATCGCGCGGCGGGCTTTTCCGGTGGGGGCAAGTACCTTGGCCACGCTGGTGTGGCTTTCGGCGAACGCGGGAGCGATGGCGTACAGGGAGGAGCCGGCCTCATACATCGACACGATTGAGGCCTCATCCACGGACTTGCGGTGCCTGCTCAGCATCTGGAGCTTTAGAGATATCTCCCACGCTGACGGTTGGCTCTCCGCCCTGCGCCTCGATCAGCCTGGCTGTCTATTGAAGCAGTTTTGCTTTGAGACCATTGAGCACGATCTTCGCGCCTTCCCTGGCAAAAATGCAGGCACACTGTTAACAGCGCGGCTCGTCGCATTTAGGGGCCCCCTTGCAGCACGAGGACCCAGTCGCTGTCGCCGGCGGAATTATTCCCGGTCGGCGTAAAGACGTGAGTGCCGGTATTGGGAAACGTACCGATAGCGGTGAACGCATTGTTGGTCGGGTCGAACCAGCGCGCCACCACGTTGGCTCCGAACTTGGTCATGTCGAAAGTGACCCCTCGCACCGTGGGAATATAGGCCACCGCAATACTTCCGGTGGCCACACGGGCATAGCCAGTGGTGGCGTAATTGTTGGACGTTATAGGGTCATTGAGGGCACCGGTGGTGTAGGTGCCAAACCCCGCGGTCATCACGACGTGGGTCTGATCGGACGCCAGATCGTACCAATCAAACGACTTGAACAGGCTGGCCAAAAATCCCATGTCGACCGCGCCGGGATCATTCAGGGAGTTCTGCCAGCCAGCCGGGAACCCCATGAAGTTCTTGTTGCCGTAGAACTGGCCCATGGCGCCGGAAAGCATCGACCAGTACGCCTGCTTGCGGAGCACCTGAGTAGAGACGGGCCCCGCAGGTTCTATATTGTTATTATTCGCATGCTCATAGTTGGCCTCGACCATGTAATCGGGAACGGCCGCTTGATTGTACGCGTGCAATACCCAGTCGTAAGTGGGTAAGTAGGTATAGATCGAGTTGAAATTCAGC
>DATFSZ010000027.1:0-37105 GCA_035262365.1 Binataceae bacterium (SeqCode) | reverse complement strand
GCGATGCTGTCCGGATGAGCCGCGGCGTAAGGCAACGCAACGAAGCATCCCCCTGAATGAGCCGCCAGCACCGGCTTGCCATATCCCCAATTGCCGAGCGCCGCCACCAGGTCCGCGACGTGCGCTTCAACGCTGTAATCTCCCTCGGCAGCCCGATCGCTGTCGCCATGTCCGCGCAGGTCGATGGAAAATGAGCGGCATGCGCCGCCAAGACGCTGCCCCACGAAGTCCCACCAATGGGCGTGCGCCGCGCCGCCGTGAATGAACAGAATTGGCGGCTCCCCTTCGCCGCCGTAGTCCAGGCAATTCAGGCGCACACCAGCGCCCGGCAGGTAGAATTTTCTCATACGCACATTTGCGGTATCCGATGGCGCCGCGCCATTCAAGCCTTTGGCGTTGAGAGCCCAGGCACAATTTTTTAGTGCTCGCCCGAAGCGGCCCCCGCTAAACTGGATCAAGGATCTGCGGCGCACCTACGACCTGGAGGATATTCCAAGTGGCCACCTCGCCCAGCAGCGCTGAAACTTTCGAAACTCTTATCCCCGCGCGCCTCGATCGCCTGCCATGGAGCAGGTTCCACTGGCTGCTGGTGATCGGCCTGGGCATTACCTGGGTGCTCGACGGGCTGGAGGTGACGCTGATGGGAGCAATCAGCGCGGTCCTTCAGCGGCCCGACGTTCTGCATTTTACCGGCGCGCAGATCGGCGCGATCAGCTCGTCCTACCTGGCCGGGGCGGTTATCGGATCGCTGGTTTTCGGTCATCTGACGGATCGCTACGGGCGCAGAATGTTCTTCTTCGTCAGCCTGGCAATTTATCTGATAGGCGTCGGCCTCACGGCGACTTCCTGGAATCTGTGGAGCTTTGCGCTGTTCCGATTCATCACCGGAACCGGTATCGGCGGCGAGTACTCGGCCGTTAATTCCGCCATCGATGAGCTGATTCCGGCCCGCATGCGGGGCAAGGTCGATTTGATCGTAAATGGCAGTTACTGGCTGGGTGCCGCCGCCGGAGCCGCATCGACGGCGCTGCTGCTTGACCCCCACCTCCTGGCGCCCAACGTGGGATGGCGCGTTGGTTTTGGCGCCGGCGCGATCATTGGCGTGGCGATCTTGTACCTGCGCAGATTCATCCCGGAAAGCCCCCGATGGTTGATGACCCACGGTCAGGCCGGGGACGCTGAAAAAACCGTACATGACGTTGAAGAGACGGTCGCCCATGAGACCGGCGCCCGCCTTAAAGAGCCGCCGCGCAATGACGCGATTAGGATTCGCGCACGCCATAAATTCGGCCTCGGCGCGATTCTCAAGCCGATGGTGACGACCTTGCGCAGCCGATCCGCGCTGGGACTATCGCTGATGATTGCACAGGCGTTCGTTTACAATGCGATGCTCTTCACTTACGCGCTGGTGCTCGTGCGCTATTACGGTGTCCCGGCGGACAGGACCGGCCTTTACCTCCTGCCCTTCGCATTGGGCAATTTCCTCGGTCCCCTGGCGCTAGGACACTTCTTCGACACGATCGGACGCCGGCAGATGATCGCCGCGACATTCACCGCGGCAGCGGTTTTGCTGCTGTTAAGCGGCTACCTGTTTGCCAAGCAAGCTTTGACCGCCAGCAGCCAGACGCTGCTGTGGACCGCGATGTTCTTTTTCGCTTCGCCGGCTGGCAGTTCAGCCTACCTGACCGTGAGCGAGATTTTTCCGCTGGAGATGCGTGCGCTCGCGATCGCCATTTTCTACTCTGCCGGAACCGCGGCGGGCGGAGTAATCGCGCCGTGGCTCTTCGGCAAACTTATCGATTCGGGATCCAGGACGGAACTTTTCGTCGGCTACGCGATCGCATCCGCCCTGATGCTCGGCGCAGCCGCGGTCGAACTGATCTTGGGAGTGGCCGCCGAAGGAGCGAGTCTCGAAAAAATTGCGGCACCACTATCGGCAGCAGACTGAGCAACAAACCCGTGCAGCGAAGACTTGTCTATCACATGAGGCCGGATCGATATGGCACAGGCGGATTCGGCTGGCCAACACCTGCCCGCGGACGCGACCTGGCCGGAATTGCGCGAAATGGCGGCGGCCTGCAAGGCCTGCGATCTATGGGGTTATGCAACGCAAACGGTATTCGGTGAGGGCGCCGAAACTCCTGAGATCGTTCTGATTGGCGAGCAGCCGGGTAACCAGGAAGACCTCCAGGGTCATGGGCGATGGCGGCGCAGTCCTTCTCAGGAATCTCGTTCAGCGGCCGGGTTGGGGTGAATTGCTTAAGGTGGCGACTTCCTATGGCGGACATCTGGCGGACATCGGGTTCATCGCGGGGCGGTGGGGGCGTCCCCTTTTGGGGGAATACCTTTTAGGGGACGCTCCCGCCGCCAATGGAGAGCGGCTTCCAGTGGTAATAACTTCGCAGCTTCCGTCAGAACGTATTCCAGAACGTCGAACACTTGTGAGCAACATCAAAGGTCGCATCTGGTTCCTGTCCTGGTGCGGGCGCCACCAGTGATTGGAACTGACCTCCGGCACCGGTATAGGCTGGCCAGTTCGGTGCACCCTCGAAGTTTGGATTGCCAGTTGTAGCAAATTGCGTCCAATAGCCAATCATTGTATTCGACAATTGCTGCTGGTCTAGCGTGAACGTCGGGGTTATATGAAGGGCGCTTAGATTGAACAGGTATTGGACCTCGACGAAGTGACTGTCTCCCGTCGGGAAGCTCAGCGGCGGGAAAAAGGACGGCGGAAATACAGACGGCGCCGTCTTGTCGTTAAACTCATACGCGTACGTCGGTACGCGCGCCGCCGACAGCAGCAGGCTGGCATTGCGCCCCGGGCATGCGAAAGCGATGTCAGTACCAAGCGCCCCTAGTTCGATCGACGGACTCGTTGGGTCCGCGCTCAGCGGATATAGCGAGATTACAAAATCCGCGAAAGGGTTGCCCGAAGGAGGCCCCGGTATGCTAAGAAAAGAGTACACTGCCTGAGGGTAATCAGCGGCCATCAAGTGACTTCCGGAGAGGACCTCATTAAGTGCCACGAAATATCTCCATTCGTCATGATTCGACCCCGAAATTACCGGCACGCGGTTCAGTTGGCCGCTGGCGAATGCTGAGTCCAGCGTCTGGGTAAGCAGGGTTCCGTCTACGATCTGAGCCACGCCACTAGCGGGCTGCGCTTCAACGATCGTGGAAGCGGGCGTCTTGCGCAGGCACTGGGCGTCGCCGCATCCGATGCTTGTGGCGAAGGCAGTACCGGCCTCCTCCGCAGTTTTCAAATCAACAATGCTGTGAAAGTAATCCTGAAAAAGAAGAAACGCTCCACTTTCCGAGATCGCCCCCTGGAATAGACCCGTCGCGAGGGGAGAGGCAAGCTGCAAATACACGCTTTCTCCGCCCGCGGACTCACCGAAGATCGTGACCCGTTTGTGGTCGCCCCCGAACCTGCCAATGTTTCGGCGGACCCAACCGAGGGCGAATTGCTGATCCATCAGCCCGTAGTTGGCGTTGAGATGGCCTTCGGCATCCAGCGCCGGGTGCGCGAAAAACCCCAAAAAGCCTAGGCGATAATTGATGGTGACTACAATCACATTGCCTTTTTCCACAAGGGGCGTGGGATCGTATTGGCCCCCCCCTCCCACTACAAACGCGCCACCATGAATCCATACCATCACCGGGAAGCCGTGCGGTGGTGGCGTAGCGGTAGGAACGTACACATTGAGGTACAGGCAATCTTCGCTGCCAGGCCCATTTCCAGGAAAAAGAGCAACTTGGGCGCAAACCTGACCGAATTGGGTGGCCTGAAACACACCTTTGAAGCGTGCTGGAGGCTGTGGCGGCTGCCAACGCAGACTTCCAACCGGCGGGGCGGCGTATGGTATGCCAAGATACTGCTTTTCTCCGGACACCATGAGACCTCTTAGCGGCCCCTGATCGGTAACGATAACGGGGGAAGCTATTGCAGTTCGTGACGAACAGAACAGTGCGACAATCAGAAAGAGCCGGCATATTAGTGCAGATATCCCGAACCCAGCATCCTTCGCTTCGAGCCGGTTCATCGTTTCCCTCCTTTGCTATTAATCTTCCGCCCAGCCAACGCTCGGCAGAGTTCCAAGTAATTTCGCTATTTAGGTTAAAAGCAGTGCGAAGTATGAGGAATAGATCCAACCAAATGACTGTTATAAGTTGCCGAGAGGTTAAGTGGTAGATCGATAAGAGTTACTGCCAATAAAGTCAATTTGCAGGCAAGGATTATGGCGGGGCTCGGTCTAGCGGCACAATGTCCTCCATTTTTGGAAACGACAGGCAACCAAACCCACAAAACAGGCAATCTAAGGAAAGCTCGTAGTCTTTAAATGGAAAAATGTCAAACGGAAAAAAGCCCATTAAGAAAGACAAGTTGCAGTGTTAAAATAGATGATTAGATACAATCTAATTGCGGTTAAGTCAGAGACCAGCCCCTGGCACTGTAAAGTTACATCCGCCGCTGTGCGCTTGAATCGGTAAAACTCGATTAGCGGCAAACTCAAAGCTGTTGGATTTTCATCAAGCAGGACCAAGCAGACCCGTGGGGTGGGGGAAGCGGAAGATTTCGCGGGGCTTCTCTCTTTAGCTCGCTATGAAGGGGAGCGACCTACGGCGTGCGTAATGCGTTGCCGCCTTCGGTGAGATGCCGGAGTCTCGCGTGCGTGAAGAACGCCTAGGGCAAGATGGCATCCACGGCCGAATCTTTCCGACTCCCGCTGTTCCCGAGCCGCGGGGCCGGAGCCGCCCCGGGAATGCCTCTTTGCTGCACCTAAAGAGGCGGAGCAGCTAGGCCGCTAACTGCCCCGAACATGGAACACCTCACGTCGCTACCGTTTCGAGCGTGACTTCGGGAAGCGCGTCGCGCAGCCGCCGTTGCCGCGACGGCTGGTCGCTATGGTCGGTCTCGACTGGCCGGCCACTGATCTGGAACCATTCGCCCGTCCACCCGGCGCTCGACATTAGCAAGCTCCTTGCGCTCGACCTCATAAAGCTGACTCACTTCGTCAATAAACGCATCGATCAAGCGGGTCAGCTGGGCGGCGTAGTTGCGCTTCCAGCCGCTCGATGGCCCTAAGCGCTGAAGCCCCCGCTGACGTTAGACTACCGCGGGCTCCGTTGACCCTGATTAGTGCCGAATCGAAGGTAGCTTTGGCAGCTACGACTGCCTGCTCGGCCTTCTCGAGGACCGTTCGCAATAGTGGAATTTTCTGATCGCGCTCAGCTTGGAGCTTTCCCAATTCAGCGCCCAGCTCCACGCGCCGCACCGAGCGCTCAGCCCATCCGGCCGAATGACCTAACATTCCGCCTTACCCAGCATCATGGTGAGTTCATCTCGATTCCGGAAAAGCCGCCCGTGACGGCCACGATTCATCCGTCGGCCGTACTGCGCGCGCCGACCGACGAGGATCGCCAGGGCATGATGGGCCAGCTCGTGGATGATCTGAAGGCGGTAGCACGCAAGCTGCGGCGTTGAGCTGCCGATCGGCCGGACTTTCGCCGCATCAGGATTTTGGAGCCGCCATCCCGGGCAATGCGAGGGATGAGACAAGAACATGTGGGCGCAACCAAAGATAGGATGCCCAGGTTGCGGCAACGTTAGCTCGCGCTGGGTCAGCGTCAGTCGATCAGCATTGGCAACGACCCTACCCGCCGGGGCATGAAGTAGGACGCTTCGCCCGTGTAGACGCGGCCGTCCAAGCCGGGTGCCGACGGACGCATCCTCGGAAAACGTTCGAACAGGTACGGGAAGATGATCTCACCCTCCAAGCGCGACAGTCCCGCTCCCAAACAGAAATGGATTCCCTCGCCGAAAGAGACATGGTCATTGGGCTCGCGCGTGATATCGAAGCGTTCGGGATCGGAAAATTTCGCGGGATCGAAATTGGCCGCGCCCAGCAGGACGTGCAGCAGCGCGCCCTGCGGGATTGCTGTACCGCCCACTTCCGTGTCGCACGTCGCATAGCGGTTGACTGCGTGCACGGGTGGTTCGAAACGCAGGATTTCCTCGATCGCTCCTTTCCACATCTCGGGATGGTTTCTGAGAATCTCGAACGGTTCGGGATGTTCGATCATAAGCTGAAAGGTGTTGCCGATAAGGCTGGTGGTGGTTTCGCTGCCCGCGAGCAGCAGCAGGAGCACGAAGGCCAGGACCTCCGGCCCGCTTAGCGCCTCGCCTTCCTCCTGCGCCCGCACCAGCACGCTTATCAGATCATCGGCCTGCGAATTGCTTCGCTTTTCGATTTCGCGGCTGACGAAGTCGCGCAACCTGGCCACCGCCTCGCGGGTCTCGTTTGAATACGAACCTCCGGCGCTCAGGCTGTCGGCCTGAATGATAAGGATGCTCCAGCGATGGAAGTCGTCGTAAAACTCGCGCGTTACTCCCAGCATCTCCGCTATCACCGCCATCGGCAACGGCCACGCCAGGTCCTGCATCACCTCGAAACTGCCTTTGGCCGCGACCGCGTCGATCATCTTCACCGCCACCGACTTGATCGCGGGCGCGAGGTCGCGGATGCGCCGCGGGCTGAACGCTCGCGTCACCAGGCGGCGCAGGCGGGTATGCACCGGAGGATCGCTGAAGAGGAGGTTGGCCGCGCCGTAAAACTTGAGCCCCGTGTCTCCCCCGCCTTTTGAATCCGGGCGGGCCGGGCGATGGTTGGAGAAACGCGCCGCATCGCGCATCACGCTGAGCACGTCATCATAGCGCGCGATCAGCACGACGGGCTTTCCCGGCAAGGCGCCCTGGCTCAGCGAAGGCGGGAGCTTGCTGCCCTCCACGAGCAGTGGAGGCCGCGATAGCAGCGGGCCGTAATGGCTCAGCGGATTTCTGACGAAGTCCGGGTTCCAGGGGTCGTAGTAATCCTCAATCCGTGCCATCTCGCTTCACCTTGTCTGAGCGACTGTTTAGTACTTTGTGCGCCATCGGAAGCCGCTTCGCAAGTGCCGCGGCGCCAGCTTCGCGAAAGTTCCAAATGGAGAGAGTGCGGACTTTACAACGCCGCATCAACGATCTAACGCTATGGGCAAGCGGGCTGAGGGCAGCAGTCAATTTTTAAGAGGAAAACAAATTATGAAGGTGCCAATCATCTCCTCCGACGGTCATATTGTTGAACCTCCCAAACTGTGGGAAGAGCGGCTGGACAAGCGCTTTCGCGATCGAGCGCCGCGAGTGGTCAACAAGCCCGGCGTGGGATGGCTATTCGAAGCGCCTGGAGTTCCGCCGATGCAGGTAGCCGCGTTTTACGCGCTGGGCGCCGAAGGCAAGGAACTCAAAGAGATGATGACCAAAGGCTATGAGGCGGCACGTGCGGGATGCTGGGATCCGGACGAACGGGTCAAGGACATGGAAATGGACGGCGTTTCCGCCGAGGTGCTGTATCCGTCATGCGGGTTCTCGCTCTTCAGCCTCGACGACGCGGAACTCCAACTGGCCTGCTTTCGCGCCTACAACGACTGGATGGCCGAGTTCGCCTCACATGCACCCAAGCGATTGTTCCCGGTCGCGCTGATCTCATTGGAAGACGTGGCCGAGGGCGTGAAAGAGGTCGAACGCGCAGCCAAACTTGGACTCAAAGGCGCGATGATCTGGTCAGGTCCGCCGACCGCTCGTCCTTACCATCTCCCCAGCTACGAACCGTTTTTCGCCGCCGCGCAGGAGCATGGGATGGTGATCACCATGCATGAGATCACCGCCAAGGACAAAAAACACGCCGCCAAAATGGACGGCAGCCCCGAGTTCCTGACTTTCGCCAGCTTGCATTTCGTCCACGAGATCCAGGAGACGCTATGCAGCCTGGTGTTTGGCGGCGTACTCGACCGTTTCCCGAATCTGAAATTCGTCTCCGTTGAATTAGGCGCCGGATGGGTGCCGTACTTCGTGTGGCAACTCGACCGCCGCTTCAAGAAGTTCGCCCCGATGGCGGATCACAAGCTGGCGCATCTGCCGTCGGACTATTTGCGCCGGCAGGTCTTTTTCACCTTCGAGATCGATCCGATTGGGCCGCGCGTGACGCGTTTCTTCGGTGAGGATAACTACATGTGGGCTTCCGACTATCCGCACAGCGCCACCACCTGGCCGAAATCGCAGAACGTCATCGCCGACATTTTCAGCGACGTGCCCGAGCCGATTAAGAACAAAATCATCAGCCATAACTGCGACCGGCTGTTCAAAATGAACCTGAGCTGACGGGCGCACCATCTCCGCGACTCTTACCCTGTCCCTCTCCCACGGATCGATCGTGGGAGAGGGAACCAGGGCTTCTCACTTCAGAGTGAAGCCGCCTCCCGGGCCGCTCCCCGAACTGGTGAAGGGCACAAATGGCGGATTCAGCGCCTGAACGTAGGATGGACCGGGTAGCGCCCCTTTCGGCTTGGTAAAAGCAAGGCGATTGGAGGAGACGAAGGTCAGGGGGATTTTCGGCGCGCCTGCCGGCGTAACTCCGCCCAGGTTCACCACGCCGCCGCCCTGCGAGTTAAAGAAGTTGATCACGGTGAGGGTGGAAAACCCGGTTCCGTTGACCGTAATCGTATCCGACAACTGGGTAACGGATGTGACTGAGATCTGTTGTCCGATGGGGACTGACACCGCGTTGCTTTTTTTGCTGTAGGTTTTCGAAGCACCCGCATTGCTCACCACGAAGGATCCCGGTCCGGTTGCAGGCGCGTTGGATCCAGTGGCCGGCAAGAGAAAGCTTACGGAAGTGCTGGTCAGGTTCGGATTGCCCGGGTTGAGGAAGAAGGGACCCACCTTGCCGCCGCTACAGGCGCAGAACAGATCTACCGCCACGCCATTGGTGATATCGAATCCGTTTCCGCCCAGTTTGACGATTTTGCCCGGTATCACCACGGTCTCGACGTTATTGGTTGCGAACGCCGGATTGCTGCTCGTGGCCGCGAGCGGCACGCCGTTGATGGCGGTCAGGCTGGGAATACCGGCAGAAGGAGAACCCTGGAGCAGGGCTGACACCATGTTGGAGACGGCAAACCCTTTGTCCGTATTTACGACCTCAAGCGTAGCGAATCCCTCTCCAAGGGTGGTGGTGGGCGGCACAGTCACCGTCAGCAAAGTCGGGGTTTTTGCGCTTGGTATCAACGGACCGGCGTTGATCGCACCCTTCGATGTGGCAATGAAGAAGTTGACCTCGGAGCCGCCAGTGAAATTCAAACCGGCTATGTCAAACGGAGCGCCGACCAGGATCACTTTCGGAATGCTATTGATGTGGGGAGCGCTCGGTACTGGGGTAGCCGTGGAAGTAGGCTTTTCAGGCGTGGGAGTCCCGGTTGGAGTCCTCGTAGCAGTCTTTGTAGGCGTGTGCGTCACGGCAGGCGTGCGCGTCGCGGTTTTAGTGGCCGCCCGGGTGGCAGTCGCAGTCGGAGTTTGGGCCTTGGTCGGACTCGAAGTCGGAGTCGGCGAAGGCGTGGCCGGCGGCACCATTTTAAATGCACCGCTGCCGTGCGTGCCCGCGAATATCACACCGTTGTCGTTCTGCTCGAGGTCGAATACCGCCGTGGTCGGTATCTGACCGAGATTGAAATCGCTCCAACTTGTCCCGCCGTTGGTAGTGCGGAATATCCCGACGTCGGTTCCCGCCAGCACCGTGTTTCCGCTCGGATCGGTACGATCGATGATCAGCTTCAGGACCGGGATATCAGGAAGTCCAGTGTCCGCTTCCGCCCAGTGGGTGCCCATATCGACCGTCTTGAAAATGTGACCCACCTTGGGAGGCGTCACGATCATGGTGTTGGAGTTGTAGCCCGAGATACCCAGGTAGGCGATTTTAGGGTTGAAGGGGCTTACCGCGATGGAGGTCGCCTGGGTCTTGCCCGTGTCGAAGCCCAGACCGCCGGTTATGTCGGTCCATACGACGCCGGTGTCAAAATTGGCCTCGGTCGTCACGAAAACCTTGAACGGGAATGTGGTGGTGCCATTGGCTGCCTGGCTGGCCACCGTGTATGCGACCGTGTGATCTCCGGGAGCAAACTCGATATCGGTAATCGCGCAACCGGGGAAGCAACCGGTCAAATTTTGAGGGCTCATCAACTGAAAGCTGGTCATCGCGTCGGTGGAGGCATACATCAAATGGCCTCCGACCAGCACGCGCTCGGCAATGGCCGGGTCGACCGCAAAGGGCGGATAGAAAGAGGCGGCATCGCCGTGGAACGTCATTATAGCTCGAATGGCCCCGGGATGGGTCCAGCTATTGACAGCTCCCCCGTTATTGGAAACGCCCACATTGGGTACGCTGTTGCCGTTGGAATCGCGCGTGCTGGCAAAGGTGTGATACGCGATCGTCGGGTCAACGTGATCGAACCCTGCGAATCCACCGTCGCCGGTCTCGGTAAAATCCCAACCCAATGAGCCGCTGTAGATCTGTGTGCCGTTGTCCTGAAACCCGGCCAGCGCCTTGTTGTTGTCCGTGGGATGCGGTCCGATTCCCTGGATTTGGCCCGCGTTAATCGTATCGTTAAGCGAGGTCCACGTATTGGCGGAAGTGTTGAAGAGGTACACTCCGCCGTCGTTGCCGACGTACATTTTCGTCGGGTCACTGGGGTTGAAAGCGAGAGCATGCTCGTCGGTATGGGTGCCGCCGTTCTTGGCAAGAAAGTCCCAGGTCACGCCCCCATCCGTGGTCCGATAGATGCCGAGGCCCGCGAAAAATACCGTCTTGGCCGTACTGTCGCCGGGCCAGACCGCAAGCTCCTGATCATAGAAGGCTTGCGAGGAGGAGCGGCCGGCGGGCGCCGGCGTCAAGGGGCCGTCGATTTCAAGGTTGCCTGCCGCCAAACAATCGGAGAGTTTTGTACTCCAACCCAGCCCCCTTCCGTCGTCCCTGGTTGCCGCGCAAGGGGTGGTTTGCGTCAGCCAGCTGCTGCCCCCCGAGCCGGAGCTTAGGAAGCCCAGGTAGCGGCCCCCGTTGGGAGCACCGACAATAGTATAGACGGTCTGGTTGGAGCTGGGATTTCCGGTCACCACGCCGGTCGACACGCTGGAGCGTCCGACGCTGCTGAAAGGTAACGTCGTCAACTGAGACCATCCCGCAAGGGCCCCGATCCCGCAGCTGAATGGAAGACCCGTATTATCGTTGGTAACCACGAGCCCGACGCCATCGATGGTCCCAAACATCGCGGGCTGGGCGCTCAAGTCCGGATTTCTGATCACGCCCACTACCAGGCTGCGAACGGGACCGCCGGTCGGATCCATGCTATTGGGCCGGCCGAAGGTCCGGTGCCACGTGGTCCCGCCCAGTGACTCGTAAACCGCGCCCTGCATGCAGTTGAAACCCGTTGCGAAAATCGACGGTTCACATTCTTGAATAAACGAGGCTCCCCGGCTGTCGCTGAATCCGTTACCGGTGCCGGCAAATGGATTGCCGCTGCAAGGTACAGCCAGTGACGTGAACGCCTGAAAGGCTCCGTTGGAACTGAACCTCGAAGGATCGACCTTCGTCCAGGTGGCGCCAAAATTAGTGGTGGAGAACAGCCCCAAGCCGTAGTAGGAATCGATCGAGCTGTTTCCTTCTCCCGTACCAACGTAAACGATCGGTGGCACAGCAAGGGTGTCTATCGCAATCGCGCCGATCGATTGGGTCGGCAGTGCCTTGCTGATCCAGGTGAAATGCGAACCGCCATCTTTGCTCAGCCAGACCCCGCCGCTGGCCGCGCCCACGTAGATGTTGCCGGCTGGATCGACGGCGATCGCGCTGACGCGGCCGGACGCGTCATAGGTGGGCCCGAACAGATTGCCGCCGAAATTCGCCAGTTGTCCTTTCATGGGCTGAGGACCGATGAAGGTCCACGATGGAGCGGCTAGCGCAGGCCGGCTCGCCAGCTCGGCCATCGAGATCGCTTCCATCCGACGCCGCTGCGCCATCGCATCGGCATAGGCATTTTGCGGGACTCCCAGCAAAAAGCCGTGCCGCATCAACTCCCATTGCTCGCGTTCGACTGCCTCGTTCTCACCCTCGCGCTCTTCACCATCAAGGGCAGCCGTTGGTTGACCGCGACTTGCCGGGTTTGAATGCTCGCTCTCGCGTGGAGTCCTCGGCGCTAAGGGAGGCGATATTGATTGGTCGTTCGTGTGGTACGCAAAAGCCAGCATGGTCAGACCAGCCACGAACATGCTCACGGCCAACGCGTTGATTTTTTTCATTCCTTGTGCTCGGCGCTGAGTTAATGCGAGCCAGTTTCAACAAACAATGTCGAGCGAAGTATGCAATAAATTAAGTCCAGCGCCAAGATTTAATCGGCGCCGATATTCCACAAGAAAAGTCCAAGTCTGTATGGAGAAGTTCGCCAGCCCAGCCTTGGGAAGACAAACCCAAGCAAGGCCGGCAGCGTCTTTTATCTTATTTCGCAGGCGCTAAAGCGCGCCGGCGTGTCCGCCAACCCTGGCGACGGTGGTCAGAGATGACGGCCCCGTTCCGGAGCGTTTGGCGGACACAGGCGAGGAGGACATCGCCTGCCTCGTGTTTTTCAACCCAATGCCATAATCGGATCGAGCCAGGTGCGCGCCAGTTGCTCCACGTTCTTGCGGTTATCCTCATCGGAGCCGGGCCGCCACCATCCCTGGACCACGATTTCGCTGGTACCGGCGTCGCGGTAGCGCTTGAGGCTGTCGCGTGCCGAGTATTTCGGATCGTTGGGGGTGACGATTATCTCCACCTCTTCGGGCTTGCGGTTGTGTTCGGCGAGGATTTTGTGGAGCTTCTTGATCTTCTCCTCGGCCTGCTCGGGAGTGTTCATGTAGCCGAACCATCCGGTGCCCTGGCGCGCCACGCGCCTCATCGCGGCGGTAGTTTCACCGCCGAAGGTGATCGGCAGCGCCGCCCGCTTGACCGGCTTGGGATTGCATCGGATGTTCTCGAACTTTACGAATTGGCCGCTGTAGCTGGCGCGATCCTCGCCCCACAGGCGTTTCATCGCGTCGATATATTCGTCGGTCCGTTTGGCGCGCTCCTGGAACGGAACTCCGGCGGCGCGGAATTCCTCTTCCATCCATCCGATTCCCGCCCCCAGCATGAAGCGTCCTTCGGAGAGTTGGTCGAGCGACGCTATTTCCTTGGCCAGGATGACCGGATTGTGCATCGGGATGAGCGAGATTCCCGTGGCCAGGCGAACGCGCGTGGTCACGGCGGCCGCGAAGGTCAGTGCGATAAACGGATCGAAAAGATTCATGTGCGTCGGCCCGGGCAAATCTCCGGTTTGGGAATACGGATATTTGTGCTGGTAATCGTCGGTGAAGACCACGTGCTCGACCGCGTAGAGAGTCGAAAAGCCAAGCCGTTCGGCGGATGTGGCAACACTGCGGATGGCGGCAGGTGTGACGCCGGCGCCGCAACCGACGCAAATTAGTCCGAGTTTCATGCAAGGCTCCTTCTCCGCAGCTCGTCACCAGCAGGCGGCGCTGGCCGGCCGGTGCAATCTCGCGGCTGATGGTTCGGGGAGTATAGCCGAAACTCGTGCCTTGAGGACAAACTGCCGTGGTGCTGGCTCTTTGTTTGCGGATTACAAACTACAGGTTGGAAAACCCGCGGTACCGGGCGAATCAGCGCGATTTGAACGGCCTTGCCGGGCCGCTTCGGTTCTCCGCAAAAGCGCGGTCCAGGAGCGCATGAACCTGGGATACCGGCGCTATGCGATCGATATTCGAATTGCCCCTGCTCGCGACCTCATAGACCCAATGCGATATGTAGGCAGCTATGATCCCGCTTAGAATGGTGGCCTGGATTAGCGGATCGCCCTGGATCAGTTCGCCAGCCGCCATTCCGTCACGGAACACATCCGCCTCGATCTCCAACGCTCTTCTGTACCAGGGCGAACTCTGCTCGGCCCCGCCGAACTGCAGCGCCCATGAGCGGCTGCGCACGACCTGATCGAAAAGCTTGTAGAAGTTCGGATGCGTTTTGAAGTAGTCGATTTGCGCGTCGAACAGCAAATGCATCCGCTTGAGCGCCGAGTCCTGAGCGCCGGCGGCCTCGCGCATCGCGTCCAGGAAGGCGGCTTCGTGCCGCTCGAACACGCGCGCCACGATTTCGTCCTTGCTTTCGAAAAATCCGTAAATCGCCCCGGCCGAATAGTCCGCGCGGTCGGCAATCTCCTTAATCGTGGCGCCCAGACCTTTGTCGGCCAGTACCTGTTCGGCGGCGTCCAGGATATGGGTGCGCGCGATTTCGCCCAGGTATTCGCGCCGCACCAGTTTGAGTCGCGCCCTTGGGGGACGATTGCTTGCCGACGGCCGCCTGCTCATGGTGAGCCATTATTTACCAGATTGAATGGCAGTTCGTCAAAATCGAACGCAGATTTACCACGCAGTACTGCGGCGCGGGCGGCGCCAACAAGCCTTTCTAACTAACCCATCGATATGCTAGCGGTCTTGCAAGCCTGCGATTGCTGCAAAAGGAGGCGTGCACATCATGGCCGACTACCGGCTCGGAATCGCAATGACCGGCCCTTTCAGCGAGCCGACACCTGCCGCCGCGGCGATCGCAAAAGAAGCCGAGAACCTGGGTTACACCTCGCTGTGGGTGGCGGAATTCGCCGGCCCCGACGCCATTCTGACGCTCACCTATCACGCCATGCACACCAGCCGGGTGCTGCTCGGGACCGGCGTCCTGCCGATCCAAATTCGCAGCCCGGGCGTGATGGGAATGGCATTTCTAACGCTCAATGAGATCAGCGGCGGGCGCGCGGTTGCCGGCATCGGCGTCTCCAGTCCCGGCCTGGTCGAAGCATCTCACGGCGCCTCCTATCGCAAGCCAGTGACCGCGATGCGGGAGTACGTGCAAATCCTCCGCCAGTTCTACACCGAAGGGCGGGCCAAATTTGAGGGACAGGTTTACCGCACCAACCTTCGCCTGCAAATGCATCTGACGCAAAAGCAGCGTCCGCGAATCTACATGGCCGCCCTCAATCCGCCGATGGTCAAGCTGGCCGGAGAGCTCGCCGACGGCGTGCTGTTCAACTTTTGCCCCCCTGAAATGGTTGGCGGGCGGATAGCGATGGTGCGCGAAGCCGCGGCCGCCGCCGGGCGCAATCCTGACGACATCGATATCGCGATGTATGCCTTCATGTATGTAATGGACGATCGCGCCGCGGCCCTGCAAAACCTCAAGCGTTTCGTATCGAATTATGCCTTCCTGCCCAATTACAGCCGCATGTTCGCGACCTTCGGTTTCGGTGACGAACTGGAGGAGGTGCGGCATATGGTTAAAGCTGGCAAGCGCGATACCTCCTATCAAGCAATCAGCGACGCTTCCGCCTATCGGCTTGCCGCATTCGGTTCCTTCGACGCCGGGCGCGAATGGGTAGCGCGATGCCGTGGCGCCGGCGTGACACATCCGATCGTGTGGGCGCTGGGCGACACCAGCCCCGGCAAATTTGGCGAGATGGTGCGAGCACTCGCTGGGACCTGAGTTCGACCTTTTGCGCGGGCACGACGCTAGGCAAAAAATTATTTTTAACATTTCCTGTCCCTTTCCGTTTACCGATGGGCGTTCTCCGCCTTCCTCAACCCGCGCCAAAATCTCCGTTTGGAGATTTTTACCGGCCGGGGCCTTGACACTTCACCTTGGGGCATGGTAACGCTTCAATGTTCTAACGGGGACTTTCCTGCTCAAAGCGGCATCGAACACGCAAAGCAAGCTCTAACGGGTTGATTGAGAAACCCGGGCAAATATCAAACTCAGGGGACGATCGAATGAAAAGGCGAGCGGCGATTTTGGCGTGGATTTTGGGGATGACGTGTCTGGTCTGGTTACCGTCGCGGGCGGCGCAGGCCGCCGGCTTCACTTACAGCGACCAGGAGTACAGCCAGCTGGCGGATGCGAGTTCTCCCGATACGATCCCGCCGGGGACGAAGATCACCGTAGACAATTGGCAGCAGTATAAGAAATTCATGCCGCTGTCTCTTCAGGCAGCATTTCGGGGCGACTATAGTTTTCATCTGAGCAACGATCCGCAATACACCCTCGTGGTCGCGCCCACTACGCCGCTGCCTCCACCGCGCCAATACGTCGCCGACTCGGAGAAATACGGCTCGCAGACCCAGTTGGTGCCGGCGCCTACGGGCGGGTTCACAATGAAGAACTGGATTGCGGGAGCACCCTTTCCCAATCCATCGGAGCCGAACAAGGGCGTCAAACTGCTCTACGATGCCTGGTGCACGTTCCGTCCATTCAATTATCACAACTTCTCGGTCGGGTATCTGGTGGATCGGTTCGGCAACAAGTCGGCCAACGACTCCGATGCCCAGTTCTTTAACCTCTCGCATCTAAGCGAGCCCGGCCTGCCGATCAACATGCCGTATGCCAACGGCAATTTCTATGTCTCCCGCTTCATCGTCACCGCGCCGGAGCAATCCAAGTACACCACTGAACTGCAGATGCAGCCCGACGACCCGATGAAGCATCCTGAAACCTACGTCTTTCTACCTTCGCTGCGCCGCTCGCTGCGTCTGTCCAGTGCCGCACGATGTTCGCCAATCAACGGCACGGATTGGGTCCAGGATGACAACGCATGGAACCCGCCCAATTACATCGTCAAGTTCCTCGGCCAGAAGAAAATCCTGGTAAATATCCAGGACCGCGACATGAGCAAGTCCCTCACCCCCAAGGCCTACGTCGGTATCACCGAAGCGAACGCAGGTACGATGCCGGGATGGCCGAAGGCGGGAACCGGGCACTGGGAGCTGCGCACCACAGACATAATAGACGCGAGGTGGATTCCCAGTTTGGGGAGCTACTGCTTCACGCACCGCATACATTACGTTGACCACGAAAACTGGGTCACGACCTTGCTGGAGGAATACGACAACAGCGAAAAGCTGTGGAAATCGAGCTGGAACAAATTGCTGCCGCTCAAGATCGACGGCCAGGAGACCTTGTTCCTGGACGCCTACGCCGTGGCTTGGGACGTGGATTGGCAAAACGGCCATCTGACCGCCGGGTCGATGTACGATCCCAAGTTCAATAAGGAAATCACCGGTGAGTATGCTGACGTTCAAGGGCTTTCGCAGCCCTCGAGCCTGGCGCGCGTCATGAAATAGGAGCGCAAGCCGCGGCGTTGCCGCGAAAACGTAATTGATCGATGGTCCGCGCCGGAAGGTGATAAGCCTCCCGGCGCGGCCTTTTTTGAATTACATGTACTTGCCGAAGGCCCTGATCAACTGGCGCAGTTCCTCGCCCGTCTCGGTGGTGCCCGGAACGATGTTGAGCATCTCGGCGCCCGCTTCGCGGTATTCCTCGACACGCTCGACGCAGCGCGAAACCGGGCCGACGAAAGCCAGCGAATCAAGCAGCTTGTCGGTCAGCGCGGCTTCCTGGGCGGCCTTGTCGCCGCGTTCTCCGGCGGCGCGGGCCGCTTCGGCCTCGCGCTCGAAGCCGTTGCGAATGATCTGCCGCCGATGGAACGGCAGCGTGGTATAAAGCTTCAGGTAGCGTCGCGCCCGCGCGTAAGCCTGCTGGAGGTTGTCGTCGATAAACGCCGGCATCCCGAATGTAATCGCGACGTCCGATACGTTGCGGCCGCGGCTTGCGGCGGCGTCGCGCACCGTTTTCACCAGCTTCCGCAGACGCTCCGGCGTCCACATGAAGAGCTGCACACCGTCGGCGATTTCGCCGGCCAGACGCGCAGTTTCAATGGTTAGCGCTCCCAAATGGACCGGGATCGGCCGGCTCGGCGTGGGAACGCGCATCGATTTGAATTCGCCAGCGAAGATTTGCTTGAGGGTCAGCGTGTACTCGCGCAGCTTGTCGCGCGAATTGGCGGCCGGCTGGATACCCATCGCTTCGAGCACCGGACGATGGCCCACACCAAGTCCCAGTACCAATCTTCCCGCGGACGCCTCCTGCACCATCACTGCGGCCCCCGCACACAGCGTGGGCTGGCGGTTATAAATAATCGCGATCGAAGTGCCGAGCCGGGTCCTGCTGGTCGCCTGCGCAATCGCGAAGCAGGCGAGCAGGCTGTCGTTGCCGCCCTCCGGAATCAACACGCCGCTAAAACCGGTGTCCTCGGCTTCGCGCGCGATCGCCACAACTTCCTGCGGGGCCTATATCATGTGCGGTTGGCCGGCCGACGTAATTTCGAATGCGAGCGGCAGCATTGGCATTCCTCCGGATGCCTGTAGAGTTGCGCGTTAAGCTCTTCGTTGTCCAGCCAACAAGCAACGCCGGGTTCCACCGAAAACGGTGCCGTCCACATTTGACATCGCATGGCATCAGGCCTAAGACGGACTCAAGCGGTCCGCCGCCGCGAGGAGGAATTCCCATGTCCCAGCAGCAGGAGACCAGCAGAGCACCGCGCGGTGGGGAAAGTGAGCCGAAATTCGATTCGATCGGCGCCGCGTTGATTCACACGCGCGAACAGCCGTGGACCGACATGGGCGGCGGCAATTCGGCGATCGTACTGCGCGTGAGCAAGGAAACCGGCTTTTTCAGCATGTTGATCAAGGCGCCGGCCGGGCAGGTCAACGCGCCGCACACGCATATCGGCGCGGCGGACTTTTACGTCATATCGGGCGGATTCGACTATCGCGGCGGGTCCGCGCGCGCTGGAGATTGGGTATATGAGCCCGCTGGCGCCGTGCATGACGCAACCACCCATCCAATGGACACCATCTACCTGGCCAATTCTTACGGACCAATCGCGTTTCACGGCAAGGACGGCGGCTATTCATCTATCACCGACTGGCGGGCGATCAAGGCGATGCAGGATCGGGCGGGACAAACCCGTACCAACGGTGGCGAACGGACGCCGCGGCGGCGTTCCGAAAACGCAGCGGCAAATGCCGGCGCTCCGCGCGTCGGTGCTCCGATGTCGTTCGACGCCCTGGACGCGTCTCTTATCCGTACCAACAAACGCCCATGGATCGATATGGGCGGCGGCAACCAGGTGATTGTGCTGCGCGTCAGCAAAGAGACTGGCTTCTTCAGCATCCTGATCAAAGCCCCGGCCGGCCAGGTGAACGCGCCGCATACACATATCGGCCCGGCCGACTTTTACGTTATCTCGGGTGGCTTTGATTACCGCGGCGGATCGGCCCGTGAAGGCGACTGGGTGTACGAACCTGCTGGCGCCGTGCACGAGGCAACGTCGCATCCTCTGGATACCGTGTACCTGGCCAACTCATACGGCCCGGTCGCGTTCCACGGCAAAAATGGCGGCTATTCGGGAATTTTCGACTGGCGCACGATCGCCGCCCTGGAAGACAAAGCCAGGTAAGCAATAGTGCTCGACGCGAAGAGAAATCAGTGACTGGATGACAGGCGCCCTCTGCCTGGGGAGAAGATCCGGGTGCCGGCGAGGACGAGAACTATTCGAGATTCAGCACCCGGCAAAGATCCTTGGCGACCACAACCTGACCCGAGTAGCGCATCGGGTCGGGCGCCACGCAGCACAGGTATTCACACGCCGCAGCCGGAACGGAGAGCGGATGGAAGATGCTCATGTCCAGTCCGCGCGTGCCGGTTTGCTTGATTTCGATTTCGAACCGCTCGTTCAGGGTTGCTCCCGGGTCCAGCGCAATCACGGCAACTCCGTGTGGACGCGCCTCCTTGGCCAGCGCGACGGTAAAACGATCCAGGGCGGCCTTCATGGTGGGATAAGCGGCGCAGAGCCCCCCTCCCCCGCCCGGCATCCCGGGCACATCATGATGCGCAACCGAAGCGGTCACGTTTACGATCATGCCGCTTTTGCGCTCGATCATGCCGGGCAGACAGAGTTTGGAAATGATCACCGGCGCCAGCAGGTCGGCGCGCACATGTTTTTCCCATGAGTCGATCTCAAATTGCAGGAACGGGTCGAACAGCTCGGGACCGACGTAGCGCGCGTTGTTCACCACATAATCGACACGGCCGAACTTGCTGAGCGCCGTCTTGCACAGGTTCTCGACGTCGCGGCGTACCAGCAAATCACACTTCACCGGCAGCACGTCGACGCCCAAGGCGCGAATCTCAGTTTCCGCTTCTTTCAAGGTGCCCGGCCACTCGCTCTCCGCGCGTTCCACCGTGCGCGCCACGCCAACGATGTTGACTCCGTGCCGCGCCAGCCGCAGCGCCATCTGTTTGCCCATCCCGCGGCTGATACCGGTTACGAGCGCGACCTTACCCTTCGTTTCCATGTGATCTCCTGCCGCACCGGCGGACGTTTACCATACTAACCCCGCAGCTTTCCACGTACATGTGGAACAGTTCATTCGATCAGGCTGTTTTCTGCGGCTGACTGGTGGGGAGAGGAAAAAAGTGGCGAGAACTGTCAGTGGCAGCCGCAGCCGCTGCCGCATCCACGCGGCGCCGGTGCGGGACCGGCGGCTTGTGTGCCGCCATTGGCGCCGCCGGCGCCGGAAGCGAACACTGACATCTCCCGCGTCAATTTGTGGCCGCCGCACTGAGGGCATTCAGCCCGGGGTTCGCTGCGTGTAACCAGCGCTTCGAAGGAGCTTTCACAGCTTTCACATTTGTATTCGTAGATCGGCATGATCATCGAGCCTCATTCTTCTTCGCTCGGCTGCGCATATTCGACCAGCACTCCGCGCGTGGCTTTGGGGTGCAGAAAGCAGATCATCCCGGCCAACCCTTTTCGCGGGCTCTGATCGATTAGCGGCAACCCTTTCGTACGCGCAGCTTCCAGTTCGCGTCCGACATCGTCGGTCTCGAAGCACAGATGGTGCAGTCCGCCGCCGCGGCGCGCCAGAAATTTTCCCACGCCGCCCTCCGCGTTGAGCGGCTCCAGCAATTCTATTTCACTGTCGCCCACTTTGAGCAGGGCTGCCTTGACGCCCTGTTCTTCGATCGTTGCGCTCTTGCTGAACTCCAGGCCCAACGTATCCCGCCAGAAGCGATATGCTTCCTCCAGGTTGGGGACGACCACTCCGATATGATGAATCCGCTTAAGCATCGTCTCGAACCAAAACCTGCTTCAATCTAATCCACTTCGGTGCGGCGGTCCAATCCACTCCGGCGTTGAACGATCGCCCCCGCGGCATTAAAGTTCTTCCGAGGTGTGAAAAGCCCCATGCCGATCAGCGAAATTCATCACACAGCCATAAACGTTTCCGATATCGAGCGGTCCGCCGCCTTCTATAGCGAAGCGCTCGGCTTCCGCAAAGTCCTGGACATGAAGGCCGACCAGCCGGTCAATGCGCGGCTGCTGCGCCTGCCGCTTAAGGGTCTGAAGATCCGTTCGATCATGATGGTACAGGGCTCGAGCACGGTCGGCGAAATCGAGCTGATGCAGGTCGAGCCGCGGCGCGACAAACCAACTCCCCCAAAACGCCCCGACGATCTCGGCATTTGGTTAGTATCCTTCGAGGTTAAGGGCGAGCCCCTGGCCAGCGTGGTCCAACGGCTGCGCGCAATGGGGGTGAAGTTCTACTCCGACATCGAGGAGATTGACCTCGAAGGCTACGCGCCGATGAAAGCCGTGATATTCGAGGACCCCGACGGAAATCTGCTCGAACTGGTGCAACTGCCGACCAGGGAGGAATACCAGCGCATCAAGAAGGAGCGCGACGCGCAACGCCCCGCGAAGTGACACTGCAAACCAGGCCCTGCTCACGCAACAGGTCGGTCACAGCCGCGCGCGCACGACCGATACCAACTCCGCGAAGGAGGACACAACCGTCGCGACAGTGGGCTGCATGGACTGCGCGGGCGCACCCTCCTGGGGCCGTTTGATCAGGACCGCCTCGATGCCTGCGGCATTCGCGCCTGCCGCGTCCAGATGCGGCGCATCGCCCACGTGCAGGGCTTCACCGGCGCGCGCATGCATCGCGGCAAGCGCGGTCTCGAACACCTGTGCAGCAGGTTTTGCGTAGCCCGCCTCCGACGAGATTGTCACCGACTCGAAGTAGCGGTCCAGGCCAAGGCCGGCGAGCAACCGGTAAAGGCGGCCGTCGAAGTTGGAAATCACGCCCATGCGGAGTCCCGCCGCACGCAGCTCTTCCAATGCCGGGAATACATCACCGTAAACCACCCAGTTGGCGGGGTCGGCGAAGAATTCGAACAGGGCCTCGAAATAGGCGTTGAAATCGTCGAACCGATGCAGGCCGGCGAAAGTATCCGCGACGCGCTCGCGCCACCATTCGCGCTCCAGCCGGCGCAACTCCACCGCCGCGCGCCCCGGTCCGAAGGCAAGACCCGGCGCGTTACCAAAGGAGTGGCGGAATGCGGCGCTGATCGTCTTGCCGCTGACATCGGCGCCGAACTTGCGCGCGACATCGGCATAAAATTCGCCAACCGGACGGCGCGTTTCGAACAGCGTACCGGCTGCGTCGAAGAAAATCGTTGTCAGCATTTGCGCAAGTTCAGGCCCGGGGCGGTTTGAGAAAAATAAAGCGGCGCATCAGCGGACCCAGGCTCCGTATGATGAACGGCCATCCGTGCAGAATCTTGCCGCCATAGATACCGATCGACTGACCGGCGAGCGACAGCGGCGGAACATTAAAGAAACTCCAGCCGCGCGTCGAGCCTGCCGTCCTCGTAGCTGACCACGATATAACCGCCGCCCTTGAACGGGCCTGCATTGAGCACCGTGGTGGGACCGATTTTGTCGACCGCGGCGGATTCATGAATATGTCCCGAGATGCATACGTCGGGTTTGACTTCCTCTATAAAGCGGCGCGCCGCGGGGCTTCCCACCGCCGTCCCGTTCATCAGGCGGTCGCACTTGGTCTCGTACGGCGGGGTGTGGCAGACCATCACCAATGGCCGCTGATCCTTGACTTCGAGGTAACCGCGCCGCAGCGTATCGAAAATTTCGTCTTCGGTCAGCTCCGTGGGGGTGTGGAAAGGAGTGACATTGGAACCGCCGCACCCGAACAGCGCAATTCCATCGATGACCATCCCGCGCCCATGAAGTGCGACGCCCTGCTGCTCCAGGAACGGGATAACTTCGTGTCGATCCAGGTTGCCGGGGAGAGCCAGCACCCGCCCGCACGCACCGCGCGCGGCTTCCAGCACCTTAAGCGCATCATCGGCGCCGCCGAAGTTGGTCAGGTCGCCGGAAATGACGATCAGATCGGTGTCGCGCAGCTCACCGTTCATCCGCGCCAGGTTGCGGGTCGCCATGTGGACATCGCCGAATGACACCAGCTTCATCGTCTGACCTCTGCTCCAATAGAAAATATTTCTGAGAACGGCGTTTACCCGCGTATAAACCCTGGTGATCCTTGGGGTTTCCTTTCACCCACGTTCATTTTGTGGCTATCAGTCTATGCCTGTCGCTATCACTTTGGCTATCGGCATTGGCGGCTCAGCAATTCGTCCATGCGGTCGGCAGCTTCCCACTTCAGCTGCTCACCGACTTCAGGCGAGTTGATTGTATGGGTTCGCGAAGAGATTAGCCTGGAGCCTTTAACGGGTGAAGAACTAATCGAGCGGCTGAATAGACTTCGTGACGAGTTGCGGTAGCGCGGTTCCGGTGAGCGTCGCGTTCAACGTCGAGCATAGCGAACAGGGTGCTACTGGCCGCTCGCCGGTCGACCTAATCAGCAGAACCAGCGTTGCGCACATTGCGGTGGTCGCGAGCGGCGCATTTGTGGGCGCTTGCGCTTGGGCCGCCTGAGGTTTTTACCCATAGACGCAGGCACTCGCGCTACCCGCTAAGCGCGAGTGCCAGATAGTAGCGACATCCCAGCCCAGCGGGCGTGCTGGGCGTGTTTCCATGCCAGCCAGAAGATCGCGCGCGAAATAGCTGGTAAAATCCCTCTCTCTATTATTTCTGTTTCAGGTCGAAACCGGGTAAGTCGAATGCGCCGATGTCCCCCAGCGCATCGGTAAAAGTCGTCACAACTAAGTCCACGCGTTTCCCGTTGTCAGACGCCACGAAGTGGGACGTGCCAGTTTGGCTGATGATCGCGCCTGTGCTGTCGAATTTCGATCCTATGCATTTGCCCCCCGTGTAGTTGGTGAAACTTTCATCCCCGCTCCCGGTCGCAGGGTCATAGTTGGTGACTTTGGTAGCACTAAAGAACACTACGACGACATTAGGGAACGCTGCGAGCGGCGCAGGAAGCCCAAAACTGCCCGTAGCCTTTGTACAAGAGTTTCCGTCCTTATCCTGGGTTTTTTCCCCGACTGACGCACCAAAACTGCTGGAGAGAGGCACGGCACCCTTTGTGAAACAATTCTCGGTGGCGGAGAAGTCTGGCTTGAAACAAGTGGTTATAGTGCCCCCTCGAAATGTCTCAGAATATTTGCCAGCTAGTTTGGATAGCGGAATCCCGCCATCGTCACCTCCGTCATCTCCTGCGTATGCCCGTTTGAAATCCTGGGCCATGGCCAGTGTTAAACCCGCTATCAGGATCAAGAAAAGTTTTTTCATTGAACATCCCCATCTGACTCTCGCGGTCATCGATGTGACCGGCGTAGTTTGCGGAGCTAGGAATCGGGCGAAGTCAGTTTCAGTGCGGCGGAGCACGGCCTTGTAGCACAACGTATCCACCCTTTAGGGAAATCGCGGTTTGCCGCGGAGCATGCGGTCCAAAAGGGCCGCACGCCCCGCTGCGATCAGGTCAAGTGCCAGGTCATTTCATGGCAAATGACCGGTTTGCGAGCCGCCGGCGTCGAATGTGGCATAGGTTCCGCCCTGCCCGACCGGCGAGAAGAAATCACCGACGATTTTGCTTTGCGGATTAAAGAAGAAGAGAATCTCGTTGCCGAAGCCGCCCGCAGCTTGAGAGTCGATGTTCATTCCAGCGCGAAAGACACCATTTGAGTCGGCTAACTCGTAACCCGCTTCTCCCGAGGTGACGGCATTCATGGTGGCCCGGGTGGTTCCGTTGCCATCGAGCAAGTTTACAAATTCTGCGTTTCCCGTAAGTGGCGATAAACCGGCAACTACGCGAGGCTTACCATTTGAATCCGAGGCTTCGAATCCAGCGAAATCGCCAACCACATTAAGATTGATAGCGCTCCTTAATACAAAATTGTTGTCATAAACGAAGTGCCCACTGTTCCCCGCGAAAGTTCCCGATTCGACTGCAAGGGAGGCGGTTCGCACCGTACCATTGTGGTCGTATGAAACTACCCCAGAGTCGTCTGAAAATGTGCTTATGCCGATGCTCGCGCGCACGATTTCTTTACCATCATAGATGAGGATTGCCGGGTGCTTGAAATCGCCGAAGGTACCAATGTCGATTAGAACTTTCCCGTTGCCACTGACGACCTGAAAGCGCTTGGCCTGTATAAGGTTTGAAATGCCCTGATTGTCCTGATTCTGTGTGGCGCCGAGGGCGAGGAGTGCGAGGGCAGCTAGTGCAAGGAGTCTCAGGCGGCGATTGGAGTTTTCGAGCTTTTCTATCCGTCCGGCTAGTCTCTCGTTCCGTGCTTCCATCTTTTTTTTCTTTGCGTTTAGATCGTTTATCTGTTCACTGCTTTCTATAATTCCCTTCATCACATCTCAAAAATATCGGCCGGAACAATGCTCCTCTCGACTGCTCCTGTCAAGGGATCGCTTATTTGCGATGTAGTGGCCCGGTTTTACGAACGGCAAAAGCGGCTGCTGGTCGAGGCGAGACTGAATCATTGCAAAAGATGGCATTGCGCAGCCTCGTCCGAGTTACGGGCCGTGTGGGCGATCTGCTCAAGGAGTTAATGAGCAAGGGCGGCGGCCAGATCAATCTTCCGCCAATGGCGGCGGAAAGTTGCCTTTACTCAACGCGACGTCGCTATCGATAAATGGGCGAAAAGCTACTCAACGAGCGAGGGCTAGCTCCAAATCGGGCCGCAAGCGGGCGCGCGCGAGTTTACACGTTTTCTCGTTTTCCGTGGCCCACTCCAGGGAGTCTCGCCCTGGGGTAAGGGGCGCTGTTGCGCCCCACGCTGTACGCTCCTTTGCGAGGTAATGGTATGAGGAACGGAGAAATCAATTCTGGCGTGCAGCCGATATTACGTTCACCTATCGAATCACGCGTCCAAATCTTTGGTATGCGGTGGTGCTGGTAACGTCTACGTCTGAAGATTCAAGCGCTTCGTCACCCGTTCCCACGCTTATTGCGACTAGGGTCCCCGGAAGGTTGACAGAGCCCTCCATTATCGGACGAGCGCGTCCGCCCCCCTCAGGCCCCCGAAGCTTGCGCGGCGTAGGGTCCGGCCCTTGCTGCCGCTCGCGATCGCGCTACTCTTTCGACCTGTAGGTGTCCCATGCCCAGCAAACCCCGTCGGCACTGAAGACCGAACTGTGCAGCCCGATCTCGAACGCTTTCTCGCCAAACGTATGAACGCGAAGGTGACGGAACTCGCGACTAGTCACGTCCCGATGCTGTCTCAGCCTCGGCGCGTCTACGATGTGATCTGTGAGGCCGCGGACGCTGTGCAACAGTCGGCTGCGTGAGCCTTCCTCCAATTGCGCAATCCTCGATCCAGCCGCGATTTTTCGTAGTACACGCACCGCGTGGCCCGCAGGTGGGGATTGCCGGTTGCTCATCCCGAGGGTAACCAGTCCGAAGAGTAATGTGACAGAGGGCCGCCATTCATCGGGCGTGCGGCCCTCCCCTCCTCCTCTATCTCGTCTCCATATTTGCCCACAGTCATACAAGTCAGGCCCACACCGCAGCTGTCCTACACTGTCCTTTGCTGCATGGCGGCGTGATTTACGGCCACTGGGTCAGCTCGTCTGGGACCCGAAGGGGTCGGGCGGTCGGCTCTATTACCTTGCTGCCACCCTTGTGGCTGTCAGATTGGCTATCAACTGCTGGCTAAGATTGCGGATTGGCTCAAAAACCCTTGCGATTAGTAGGCTTCTCATCTTGTCCATCTGGGCTGCTCTAATAGAAAATTTATAATAGAGCCATGGCTGCGGAAGAGCGTTTCGCGTTCGTGTTGGTCAGAACCAAGGCGGCCGGCAATATCGGCGCTGCCGCGCGCGCTCTGGCGAACATGGGCTTCGGCGACCTGCGCCTGGTGGCGCCCGACGCATCGGCGGACCGGGTGGCATCGGAAATGGCGGTGCATGGGCGCGATGTCCTCCAGCGCGCAGCAACGTATCCTGATTTGGCCGCGGCTCTGTATGACCGCACGCTCTCGATCGGCACCACACGCCGTCCGGGACTCTACCGCAGCGGCGCTCAACCCTTGCGTACCGCGCTAGCCGGCCTTGCGGCTAACACCAAAGATGACCGCGTCGCGTTTGTGTTCGGTCCTGAAGATCACGGCTTGTCCAACCAGGATCTCAAGTACTGCGCCCGGCTGATCACAATTCCCACAGCACCCGAATACACGTCCATAAACCTGGCCCAGTCAGTGATGTTGGTTGCTTACGAATTGTTCATGGCGGGCAATTTAAGCTCGCCCGCTCCCTCGATCTCCAACCGCGATCGGCTGTTTGAGTCCGCGCCGGTGCCGGAAATCGAGATGATGCTCGCGCGGCTGGAAAAATCTCTGGTCGCAATCGGATTTCTGGCCGAGGATAGCAGCGAGCGGATTATGTTCGCGTTGCGCGGGATGCTGGGACGCAGCGGAATTAACAGGCGTGAAATGGATATTTTTAATGGAATTGCCCGCCAGATCGGCTGGTTTGCCGACGGCGGGCGCGAAGCCATTGAACGCAAACGTCGCATTGGCAAAAAAATACGCTAAAATATGAGTCATGGCCCAGGTCATTGATTTCGCCGAGATCCGTGGGGCGCGTGAGGCGCAGCGCGCCGCCGCGGACGAGCGCCGTTCGCTGGAGGATGCGATTGAAGCGATCCGGCTCAACCTGGCGGCGGTCGTCGAGCATCTGCGCGACGCGCCGGCTGACGAACGTGCGGAGTTGCTCGGCCGGATGGAGAAGCTCGCCGCAATGTTTCGTTACGGACTCCTGCTGCTGGATGGACCGCCGCACCGCGTCGAGCGCTGAAACAACTCGCCGCGGTCAGATGCTTTCCATTCAACAGCCCTTTTCATTGCAGGTTAACCATTCAAACCGCGCCCTTTTAATGGCACTTGCGCCATTACCATGCACTGGGGCACCATAGAATTAGTTGGGGAGGATATCTTGGCTTCACCAAGCGGAGAGGCGGGCAAATCACAGAAAGACCAGACGATCGTCGATTTCGACCTGGTGCGGAAAATCGCGGGCCGCAACCTGCGGGACCTCGGTGGTCATCCCACTCGGCATGGAAGAAAAGTCCGGCTGCAGCATCTTTACCGCTCCGCGCATCTGGCCACGATTCCCGAAGAAAGCCCTGCGCGCACGCTTAAGCTCAAAACGGTCATCACGCTCCAAAGCCGGCTGGAAGTCTCGGTGCTGGGCGGGCTCCATAGCGAACTGGCGGCGTCGGTGCGATGGGAGCACATACCGATCGGCGACAAGTGGTTCAGCAGCGGAGGATCTTCGGCGCCCGTCCAGCCGGGCCATGAGCATCTGATACTGGTCACCGACTTTCGCGACGCATGGCAGACCTTTTTCATGCTGCTCGCGGAAGAGGGAGTTTATCCCGCTTTGTTCCATTGCTCAGCGGGTCGCGATCGTACCGGAGTGGGAGCGGCGATGCTGCTGGAGATGCTGGGGGTAGAACGCGAGCGAATTCTGGCCGATTTTCTGGAGAGTAATACCGCGTTTCCGCGCCTTCCCCTCGACCCCGCTCAGCTGACGCCGTTGTTCGCGTTGATCGATGCGAGCGGCGATATCGATTCGTTCCTGGTAAGAGAGATCGGTGTGAGCCCGCAGGTTATTGAGACCATCCGTCGCGACCTGCTGGAGGATTAGCGCACTCCGGCGCCTGCTAATCGCTGAAATGGTGCGTCGTTCCTAGCGGTCGCCTTCGGCACGCGTCATATATCCGCGCCGGGTGTCGATGTCGCTCCAGTCTCTTTCGGCGGCAAGGCGGCTTGACAGCGGAATCACCACATCATAACCGCCAGGCGGGACCCGATCGGTAAGGATCGCCGGATTAAGATGCTGAATTTCGAAGACTTCTGAATGAGTCGCGTCGGCTACCTTCTCCAGCGGTGTTCCGCCTGGAACGCTGATGCGTACATATTGCGAGGGTGCGGAGTAAACCACTTCCTCGATGCCATATTCGCGCGCATTTTTCGAGATGAACGCGACCGCCATGAAACGGCTCAATAGCGCCCGGGTTCGGCCGGGAAGGTGCTCGAGCAGATGGTTGAAGTCTTCGCCTCGATCCTGCACGAATTTCGACAGCAATCCTTCGCCCGTGTTCCATGCAACGATGGTTAGCCGCCAATCCCCAATCTCGTCGTGAAGTTGAGCCAAGTACTCGGCCGCTGCGCGGGTTGACTTCAGCGGGTCGCGCCGTTCGTCGAGAAACTCATTGACTATCAACCCGAAACGTCTGGCCGTCGCCTTGGTCAATTGCCACGGTCCGGCGCCGTCTTTGCTAAACGAACTTTCCGCGAAAGCCAGGTAAACCATGTCGGAAGGGACGCCGTACTTGCCGAGCACTGAGACCATTTGGGTCACATAGGGCGCGCTGCGGGCATAAGAGAGCCGCAAACCCTCCGAATGGGCCAGGTACGAATCGACGTAACTCTGCACCGCTGCGTTCAGGATCAGGGGAAACGGGGGGACTTTTCGGGGTGGGGCGAGTTCGAATTGGGGTTGGGCTTCCGGTTTTTCGGAAGGTGTCTTAGCTGCTGCGTAAACTGGTGCAGCAATCAGGAGAACGAGGATTCCAAGAGTTCTACACCGCATCCTGCCCCCACACACACGTTAGGTTTTGTTGAACCTTATTGGTCTGAAGGGCGATGCGCAACCCCTTCGTTGATTAGAAATATTGATGTAAAATCTCTACCTGATTAGGATCGCTTAATGGCTGACTTGAGCCTGTTTCCAACAAGAGCCAGACATTGCTGGAAAATTCGGAAAACCGATGCAGGCGGCGGTCGGTCCAGAACGCCATCATCGCGGAAATAATGATGCACTAACGAGGAACTGTACGTTATCTTGTGTAAGGATTATTAACATACCAATTCTTTACAGTATCTACGCTCGTGATACCGAATGTCGCAACGACCAGGCGCTAACCCCAGCCGTGCGCCCTTGGATGCAATTCTTCACCCGGCTATCCTAATGACACTGGAACGGCAACCAAAGTTGAAACTCTGGCGAGACGTCCTCGATAGCCTTAATGACGCCTTGGTGGTGTTGTCGCCCCAACTCGACATCATTCTGAAGAATCCCGCGGCTGAGGCGTTGCTGGGCTCCCAGGTAAATCGCGGTCTGGTCGAGGCGGTCCTGGGCCGCAATCCGTGGCTGGAGGGGATGGTGCGCGATTGCCTGGAACGGCGGCAGGAATCCACTTGTGCTGACGCCTCCCTGGCGCTGGCTGGCCAGGACCTGGGCGTCCGCGCCGAGGTCGCGCCGCTGCTCAATGAGGCGGGGCAATTTCGTGGCGCGGTCATTTTGATCCACGATCTGTCGCATCAAAGAGGGATGGAATTGGTAGTTAACGGCGCCTCCAGCGACCGCTCCCTGGGGCTTTCGCCCTCCGGTCTGGCGCACGAAATCAAGAATCCGCTGACCGGCATCAAGGGTGCGGCGGAGCTGCTCGCGGGTCTTTTCCCGTCCGAGCATCGCGCGCAGCAGTACTGCGGCCTGATCGTGGACGGTGTCAGCCGTATCGCGGAACTGGTGGAGCAGGTCCTGTCGGTGAGCGGGCCGCAGCGGCTCAGGAAGGATGCGGTCAACATACACAAGGTGCTCCATCGGGCGCTGGGAATGGCGGGGCTGTTTCCACCCGCCGGCAACGGCATCAAGGTCGAACAGACCTTCGATCCGAGCTTGCCCGAGGTGCTGGGCGACGAGGCCGCGTTGGAGCGGGTTTTCCTCAACCTTTTTCGCAACGCGATCGATGCAATCGGACCGGTCGGCAAAATCCGGTTGCGCACCCGCATGGAGAGCAAGTTCCGCCTCCGGATGGGACGTGAGCAGCGCCGGTTCCTGCGGGTGGATGTGAGCGATAGCGGTTTTGGAATGACGCCCGATCAGCAGGCCCAGCTCTTCACCCCCTTTTTCACGACCAAGCCTAACGGGAGCGGCCTCGGACTGGTGCTGAGCCAACGCATCATCGCACTGCATGACGGCAAGCTGTGGGCCGAGCGCAGCGAGGAGACGGGTCTGACCGGGATGACATTTAAGGTTACACTGCCATTGGCGGACGGTGCCCAGGCGAAATATGGCGAATCAGGCATTGCTTAAATCCGAGGCGCCCGACGAAGGCGGCGCCGTTACCCGGAACGCTTCGGCAATTTTGGTCGCCGACGACGACCCCGCAATCCGGCTGATCCTGCATCATCGGCTGGAAGCCGCGGGCTACAGCGTCACCGAGGCCGCCGACAGCAATTCGGCGCTCGCGGCGCTGCGCACCAATCGTTTCGACGCCGCTCTGCTGGACATCATCATGCCTGGCGCCGGCGGGCTGGAGGTTTTGTCCGCCGCACAGGCAGAGGGAATCAAAACGATCATCATCGTGATTACCGCCGCCAGCACCATGAGCAACGCGGTGGAGGCAATCAAGCGCGGCGCGCACGATTACCTGACCAAGCCCTTTCACAACCTTGATCTGGTCGCGGCCGCCGTCGAGCGCGCCGTGGAGCTGTCCGCACAGGCCGCGGAGATCAACCGGCTCAAGACCGAAGTGGGCCATCACATGGTGGGCGGCGAGATCGTCGGACGCAGCACCGCGATGCAGGAGATCTACAAGCTAATCGGGCGGCTGGTGAACAACGACGCCAATGTCCTGATCTGCGGTGAGAGCGGCACCGGCAAGGAGCTAGTGGCGCGGGCGGTCCATTTCAAGTCCGAACGCTGGCGCGCACCCTTCGTGGCCGTCAACTGCTCAGCGATTCCACAGGGTCTGCTGGAGAGCGAGCTGTTCGGCCATGAGCGCGGAGCCTTTACCGGGGCCACCGAGCGGCGCGCCGGCAAGTTTGAGCTCTCCGGGCGCGGCACGCTGTTTCTCGACGAGATCAGCGATATGCCCCTGGAGCTGCAACCCAAGTTGCTGCGCGCCATCCAGGAGCGCGAGTTCAGCGCCGTGGGCAGCTCCGAGGTGCGCCGCCTGCAGGCCCGCATCATTGCCGCTTCCAACCAGGACCTCGAGGCCGCGGTTGCGGCGCGCCGCTTTCGCGAGGACCTCTACTTCCGCCTGCGCGTTATTCCCCTCTTTCTGCCGCCACTGCGTGAGCGCCGCGAAGACATCCCCGAACTGGTCGAATACTTCATCGCACGAGCCGCCCGCGACATGGGCGCGAAGGTGGCTGCCGCCAGCCGCGAGGCCATGGAGCTGCTGATGGGCTATTCGTGGCCGGGCAACGTGCGCGAGCTGGAAAACTGCGTGTTGCGCGGCGCGCTGCTGGCCCCCGGCAATATCATCCGCGCCGAGGATATCAGCTTCGGCAAGAGCACCAACAAAGGAAGTCAACCCGAGGCTGGCGGTGGCTCGCTGGACGAACTGCTCACGCGCAGCATCCGCGACTATCTGGACGACCAGAGCGACGAAGCGGCCGGCGTGTACGACGCGATGGCCGCGAAAGTCGAGCGTCCGCTGATCGAACTGGCGCTGGAGCGCTTTCGCGGCAACCAGGTGCGCGCGGCCCGCTTCCTGGGTTTTAACCGCAACACCCTGCGCAAGAAGATCAACGACCTGCGCATCGTAGTCCGCAAGGGCCCGGTGGCGTGAAGCTTCCCTCTCATTTCTACGCGATGGTGGATCCGCTAGCCGGCCACGATCCGGTGGAGCTCGCGCTCATACTGCTCGACGCAGGCGCGCAAGTCATGCAGTTGCGCCTCAAGGATGCGTGCGGGCGCGACTTCCTCAAGGCCGCGCGGGAGATTGCCGCGCTATGCCAGGGTCGCGGCGCGATGCTGCTGGTCAACGATCGGATCGATATTGCGATGCTGTCGGGCGCGGCCGGTGTCCATCTGGGCCAGACCGACATACCGCTGCGCGCGGCGCGCAAGCTGATCGGTCCGGACCGCATCATCGGGATTTCCACCGCCAGCGTCGAGCAGGCGCGTGCGGCGGAAGGCGCGGGCGCGGACTATATCGGTTTCGGTCCGATGTATCCGGGCGGCGCCAAGCAAATCGTCACCGGCCAGGGCCTGGCGATGCTGCGTGAGGTCCGCGCGACGGTGGGGATTCCGATCGTCGCTATCGGCGGTATCACCGAGGAGAGCGTCCCGGAACTGCTCGCGGCCGGCGCAGACGGCGTTGCGATCATCAGCGATGTGGTTTACGCCCGCGATATTCCCGCCAAGGTAAAACGCCTGCTGTCCCTTGGCGCCTGATCGGCGGACCCATCGACCCTAAGCGATCGGGCGCATTTCAATTGGACGACGACGCCCGATGTTTCTTGAGCGAATTCAAAGAAAGCTCCCCGCATCCAGCCGTGAATTCCCATGGTCTTTGCCGGTGTTCGCCGGCCTGGATGAGCTTGAGTTTCGCGCTCCGGTCACGTTCCTCGTGGGCGAGAACGGGTCGGGCAAATCAACGCTGCTCGAGGGATTGGCGCTGGGCGTCAAGGCGATCGCCGCCGGCAGCCAGGATCTGGATCTCGATGAAACCTTGTGGGCGGCGCATGAATTTGCCGCCGCCTTCCGCTTCGTTCGCCGCGGTCATCCGCGCCGCACGATGTACCTTCGCGCGGAAGATGTTTTCGGCTATACCCTGCGCGCGGCCAGGCTTCGCAAGGAATCCGATCAGGCGATGAACTCAGGCTTCGCAGCCGAAAAGGCCGCGGAGCGGGACGAAGAGTCCGGCGAGGATACCGAGCAGTCCCTGACGGGCGGGCAGCGCCTCAAAACAAAACTCACTTCGAAATACGGATTGGATCCGGTCGCCAAGTCTCACGGCGAGACCTTCTTTGAAATGCTGCAGGACAGACTCGTTCCGCAGGGGCTTTATTTTCTGGACGAACCCGAAGCTCCAATGTCTCCTACCCGCGTCCTCGCATTGCTGTCGTTGATAATGGAACGAGCGAAGAAAGCCTGCCAGTTCGTGGTCGCCACTCACTCGCCGATCCTGATGGCGCTGCCGAAAGCGGAAATCCTGCTATTGGACGGGGACGCGATCGGACCGGTTGCGTATGAGGAGCTGGAACACGTCAGCGTGACCAAGGCGTTCCTCAACAATCCGTCCAGATTCCTGCGCCGGCTGTAGCACTGCCGCTCTCTGACCGACAAGCTTTGCTCAGCCGGAACGGCAATCAGACAGCCATTCATCAGCATACAACATAGTTCAATAAGTAGTGGATATTGATTGAATTTGATAAGAAAATTGGTAGATGAATTTGATTTCACCGATGGGAAGTCGCACAAAAGGTGACGCACCGGACCGCAAAGGGCGCTTGTATTTTGGCTATCTCAACAATCCTGACACTGCCGCTCGGAGTGTATGACTGCTGGGCGAAAGTCATCCAGGCGATGTAACAACGATCCAAGCAGGGATAAACGCGGCGGCCAACGGCGACACTGTCGAAGTATCGCCTGGCACTTACATTGAGAACATCAACTTCAATGGCAAGTTGATTACAGTGACAAGCAGAGGTGGCCCGACCGTCACTATCATAGACGGCGGCGCCAAGGATTCTGTAGTCAGTTTTAAGTCGAGTGAATCAGCTCTGACGGAATTGGCCGGCTTTACGCTTAAGAACGGCTCCGCGGGTAGCGATAATTTTTTACAAGGCGGCGGTATTTTTATCAACTATTCTTCGCCCATAATTTCGGGAAATGTGGTTGAAAACGACATCGGCTGCGGCGCTGGCATAGCCATTGTGGGAGGGGCGCCACTCATCGAGAACAACACGATTCGCGAAAACACAGGCAGTTGCGATGGCGCCGGAATCGGTTTGTCGGGTGCCGATTCCGCGACGATAAGTCACAACCTGATTACCGCGAACCTCTCCTCCAGCGGCAACGGCGGCGGCATCGCGATGGATGGCGCCGGGACGCCGCTTATTGTGAACAACACGATCAGCGCAAACATAGCAAGCGGACTCGGTCCCGCCTCTGAAGGCGGCGGCATCTACATAGTGAATGATTCCGACCCGATGATCGTACAGAACCTGATCGTCAACAATGTGGCCGGCCAGGCTGGCGGCGTTTACATACGGGTCCTGTCGGGTTCGCCGGGTCCGCTGCTCGTCAATAACACCATAGCTGGCAACCAGACAGGTATGGCGCAGGGCTCCGCTGTGTATGCGGGCGGCTTCGATGGCGGCAGCATGTTTGTGAACAACCTCATGATCGGGGCGTCGGGGCAAAACGCGGTCTTCTGCGATAGCAGTTCGAGTCTATACCACCGGGCTTCGAGAACAACGACGCCTTCAGCGCGGGCGGCACTGGATTCCAAGGCACTTGCGCCGGTGCGTTGGGCACCTCCGGCAATATTTCCGTGGAACCCAATTTTGTTGCTCCTTTCCAGGTGAACTTCCGCCTGCTGGTGGGTTCTCCCGCAATTGATGCGGGATTGAACTCCGCTCCCGAGCTTCCGGCACCGATTTCGACGGTCTTCCTCGAATTGTGGATGGTAAGGCCGTAAGACCTTCATCGTGGACATGGGCGCCTATGAGTTCCAGCCCGTCGTGATCAATCCGATAGCTCTGGCATTTGGCGAGCAGAAGCTTAAGAGCAACACAAAGATGGTGGTGACTTTAACCAACCAGCAGAAGACGGCGCTTTCAGTGACCGGCGCGACCGGCAGCGCCGATTTCTCGCCAATTAGTGGATGTCCGTCTTCGCTGGCGACGGGCTCAAACTGCACAATAAACGTCGACTTCTCACCCAGCGCGCTTGGCGTCCGCAACGGCGAATTAACCGTTTACGACAACGATACCAACGGGCCGCGGAAGGTATCCTTGAGCGGGATCGGCGTAATAGCGACGCCTACTCCAACGCCGCTGGCGACAGCGAGTCCAACGCCACTCATAACCACCACGCCCAAACCGACTCGGACGCCCACTCCGACCCCAACTGCCACCCAAACGCCGCTTCCGACCGCCAGTCCGAGTCCCGCACCGGGGCAACCCTTTATAAATTTCCTTTTCATTCCTTTTTTCGGTCCAAGCAGTGTGGTCATAGTCGGCGCTAGTTTCTCCATAAACGGTTCAGGTTTCACTCCCGGATCGGTAGTCAATTTCTTTGTCTCTACCGCGCGTGGCCCGGTCAACGTGGGGCCGCTCTTACCGACAAAAGTAAGCGTTACAGTGCTGACTGTGGCCATACCTGGTACGGTTAGTCCCGGCCAGGGCTTCGCGTCGATCCAATCGTGAACAAGGACAAAGGCTTCCTTGCTTCCAATCTAGCGTACGCTCTGTTGATAGGACCATCCGGTGGGGACATTCCAACTCTATTGAGCCAGATTTTACGGCATCGACGCAATTGCGGTGATAATCGAGCACGTCAGGCAGACGGGGCATTTACTGATGGGATCGTCGCTGGCCGAGCTGTTTTACTGGTTCATCCCGCGGGCGATCTGGCCGGGCAAGCCGATTACCTTTTCTTTCAGCTTCGCCCAGCTATTTCAGAGCTATGTCGGATGGGGCGGCGAAGCCTACGCATCCACGACCTTGTTTGGGGAATTATACCTGAACTTCGGACTGCCAGGGGTTATCGCCGGATCGTTTGGCTTTGGAATACTAACTCGGTTTTTCTATGTTTACCTGATAAAGCGTATCCAGACCAAGTCGGCCATAATGCTCTATGCGATCCTGCTGATCCAGGCGGTTGAGTTCACCGAAGGTCCGATCGGAGCGCATGTGGCCTTAAGCATCAGTGAAGCGGCGCCCTTCCTGATGCTGTTGTACATAAGCTGGGCCGCGAGTTCGCGGCAGGCGCGCGCACGCATGTTGGGGGGTAGACCATGAAGATAGCGCTGGTCCATTCGACGCTGCCAACTTTCGTCAAAGCGGATCGCGACCTGCTGCGCCGCGACCATCAGGTGCACTGCGTCGATTTCAGATGGTGCTCGCGCCGTATAATCGCGGCGATGCGTGCCGTCCAGGTGTGCGATCTGCTTTTTGTATGGTTCGCGGGACAGCATTCGTTTCTCGCGACGATGCTGGCCAAATCGTTGGGCAAGCCGATCGTCGTGGCGGCGGCGGATTACGATCTGGCGGCGGAGCCGTGGTTTGGATACGGCTCGATGCGCGGG
>DATFSZ010000026.1:0-4255 GCA_035262365.1 Binataceae bacterium (SeqCode) | reverse complement strand
GGATTGATGCTCGGCGCCGGCGTCGGAATTGCCACGTTCTCTCCGCCCAATATCCTTAAGGGAGCAGCCGGGGGACTAGCCGGCGGTTTCCTGGGCGGAGTTACCTTCGACGCGATCAGCGTGGTATCGGGCGGCGGCCTTTTCTCGCGCCTGTTCGGCTTGAGCGCGATTGGCCTGATGATTGGATTGTTCATCGGGTTGGTCCAGGAATTGACCAAGGTTGCCTGGCTTAAGGTGGAAGCCGGGCGGCTGCGCGGACGCGAGTTTCGCCTGGAAAAATCCCTCGCCACGGTGGGACGCGCGGAAGAATGCGATATCGGACTGTTCGGTGACCCCGCGATTGCGCCGCGTCATGCGCAAATTCAACGCAGCGGATCCGACTTCACCCTTAAGGACCTGACCCGCGACCCCGGTACCTTCATAAACGGCCTGCGGATCGAAACCGCGCCTCTGCATCACGGCGATCTGATCGGGCTCGGCGGCTACCAGGTGCGATTTTTCCTGCGCAATGCGCAGCCGGGCGGAGCAGTGGCCGCCCCCCGGCCGATGGTGGTGGCACACCAGGACGGCGCCTCTGGCGGACCATGCCTGATCGACGCCACCGGAAAGCGGATCCATCTGGGCCACGACGGACCGACCAGAATCGGCCGCTCGCTGGATAACGATCTGGTGGTTACCGATCAATCAATCTCGCGCCATCATGCCAATATTGCGATGCTCAATGGGTCGTTTTGTCTGCAAGACCTGGGCAGCCAAAACGGCAGCTTTGTGAGCGGCAAGCGGATCGGCGAAGCGGTGGCGCTGCGCGACGGCGACACGATCCGCCTGGGTGACGCGCAGTTTCAGTTCCGGGTCTAGCAGGATGTTGGCGAAGTGATATTTTTGACGACTGCGCTTAAACCTGTGCCCGATGACCTGCATAACAACCGGCTTCCTGCCCAAACCTGTATTTCCCTGGGAATAGATAAGAATCGGAGAGCGGACTGCGAAACTGCTGTTTCAGCGGCCTGCGGGCGGTGATGGCGGGTCCACGCTTTTGCTCCAGTTGCGGTCACCCGGTGGTGGTGGGCGACGCGCGCTTTTGCAAGGAGTGCGGGGCCTCGCTGGGCGCCAGCCTGCACTTCAAGCACAATCTGAACTGGAATCCCTGGATCGCCGTGGCCTTGAGCATCATACCGGGCCTCGGTCAGTTCTATAAGGGCAAGCGCCTGATCGCCGCGGCGTGGCTGATTGGAGTAGCCGCCGCTTACGCCGCCGGTCCTATCGGACTGGTGCTGCACCTGATATGCGCCGTCAACGCCGCACTTGGGGGCGCACTCGAATTTCCTCGCTCCCCGCTTTCCACCGCGGGCCGTTTCAACGGTCTGACCGACCGCCAATGATCGCGCCCAACACAATCATCGGCGGCCGCTACCGCGTCTCACGCCTGCTCGGCGGCGGCGGCATGAAGATGGTCTACCTGGCCGAGGATCTTCGCCTGGCCGCCCGTCCCTGCGCGTTGGCCGAGATGGTCGACGCAATCAGCAACCCCGACGTGCAGCAGCAAGCCGTGGTCGGCTTTCAGCGCGAAGCGGACATGCTCGCCGAACTCAATCACGAACACATTCCCCGCATCTACGATCGCTTCAGCGAAAAGAATCGCCATTACCTGGTGATGGAATACGTCGCGGGCGCGACGCTGGAGGAGGAGATCAAGGCCGGCGGCGGCAAACTGCCCGAGAACCGCGTAATCGAGATCTCTTTGCAAGTACTTGAAACACTGGAGTACCTGCACCATCGCGAACCGCCGGTCATTTACCGCGATCTCAAGCCATCGAACATCATGGTCACGCCCGGCGGGCAGGTGAAGCTTATCGACTTCGGCATCGCGCGGCATTTCCAGCCCTTGAGCAGCGCCACGATGGTCGGGACGCAAGGCTACGCGCCGCCCGAACAATACCGCGGCAAGGTGGAGACCCGCTCCGACCTCTACGCGCTGGGCGCCACGATGCATCACGCGCTATCGGGCCGCGATCCGACAACTGAGCCGCCTTTCAGTTTTCCATTGCTGCGCAAGCTCTGCCCGCACCTTAACCCTGCCCTGGCCGATCTGGTCAGCGAGGCGCTGATGTACGACGTCGAGCGGCGCATCCGCGACGTTGATGAAATGAAGCGCCGGCTGCTGGCGATTAAAAATGGCGCCGTTCCGCTGACCAACGGTTCCCATGCAGCGGCCTCCGGCCCGCCGAGCCAGCCGCAGATGCAACTCCCGCTCAAGTCGCCTTCCGCGACCCCGCCGCCGGCTTCAGCCCCCTCCACGCCGACCCTGCTGACCGTCACCGGCGATATCGCCTGCCCTGCCTGCACCCGATCGATTCCGGGCGATTCGCGTTTTTGCAGCTACTGCGCGGCCGACCTGCGGGCCCTGCTGGAGGCGGCTCACGTTGCCGACGACCCCAACGCGCAGACGATCACGCTGACCCAACCCTCGCAGCCGCACTACCAGCCGAGCGCCAGGTCCTCCCTGTCGCATCCTGTACGCGCACGCAGTTCGGGATGGCTAACCTTTGCCGTGGTCGCGATTTTGGGGATAGCCGTGGTGAAGCTGCTGTTCTTCTTGTCCTCGGTCTTTTCCACGATTGATTCGAGCAACACAGCTCCGTCCGAGCCGCCGCCTGCCGCCCATTCGGGCGACAGCGGCTACGCCGATCCCGAAGGCGCGGGCGTCGAGCCGATTCGGGGCGCGCTGCTGCGCCAGATGCTCGACGCGCAGGGCTTCGGCGCGGTGCGCTTTCAAATGCACGGCTCGACGCTTTCGCTGTGGGGAAAGGTACGCAGCGACGCCGATCGCGAGACGATTGAAGATGAAGCCTCGATGATCACCGGCGCAATGAACCTCGACGATCATCTGCAAGTCGAGTAGCGGTTGTGCTCGGAGATTTCCGGGCTTCTCCCAGGCTTACCTGCGCGTGGCTCGGCTTGCGTGGCGGTTCCTGATGCTTTTTCTTAGATGATATTCTCCGCCGCGCTTTCACCACTGCAGCACATCAGCCATTCGCCGCTTGTGCCACTTGGGATCGCCCAGGTAATTGAACAGCGTGCGCGACAGTTGCGTATGCGGCGTCAGGCCGTATTCATGCGACGATCCAATTCCGGCGTGGACTTCGTGGGCGGCGTTGCACGCCTCCATGTGCGCCTCCGCTGTAACCGCTTTGGCCAGATGCACGCTATCCGCCGCGGGGCGACCGCTGTCCAGCTTCCATAGCGCCTCGTAGGTCGTCCAGCGGGCGGCGTCCAGATGATTCACCAGCCGCACGATATGGTCCTGCACGCGCTGGAAGCGGCCAATCGGAACACCGAACTGAACCCGCGTGCGGCTGTATTCCACCGACATCTCAAACACCGCCTGGCAACTGCCGACCTGGTAGGCGCACAACACTGCCAGCGCCCGCTCCATCGCGCGCGTCAGTGCCGCCCAGCCGGCGTTTTCGCGCCCGCCCAGCAGCGCGCTGGCGGGCAACTCCACGCCCTCGAACGACACTTCACCCTGCCAGCTCAGCAATCCGGGCAGATTGCGGGTGGAAACGCCCTTGGTCTTCTTGTCCACGATAAGCAGGCTTAGCCCGTCGCCGCCGGACCCGGCTCGAACGGCCACGATGAGATGCGACGCCGCAACGGCGTCGCTGACGAAGAGCTTAACGCCGTCAAGCACGTAACGATCGCCGCGCCGATATGGCTGGAGCGCCACGCCCTGCGGTCCCCATGACCGCCGCGGCTCGGTTATCGCAACGGTGAAAATCTCGCGGCCCGAGGCAATCTCGGGCAGGAGACGCCGGCGCTGCTCCGCGTCACCCGCTTCCAGCACCGTCAGCGCGCTGAGCACGCCCGAACTGAAAAAGGGCCCGGGCAGGGGCCCGCGGCCGAATTCCTCGTACAGGGCCGCCGCGTCGGTCAGCGTCGCGCCGCCGCCGCCGTATTGGGAGGGTATCAGCAGACCGAGCCATCCCAGTTCTGCGAGAGTGCTCCAGGTCTGGGGCTGAAGCCCGGTCTCGGATTTCTGCAGCGCCACGATGGCCGATTTCGGCATCCGGCGCTGCATGAAGGTCCGTGCACTGTGCGCCAGCATCCGCTGATGTTCGTTGAACGATAGGTCCATCGCGTCACCTCCAGATCATGCGATGCGCGGAGGTGCTTTCGTAACGCCGCGCTGCTCGCGACTTCCGCTTCGGATCCAATCAGGACCCTTGATACGCCACATGCTGCGGTTTCTTATGTC
>DATFSZ010000025.1:0-31773 GCA_035262365.1 Binataceae bacterium (SeqCode) | reverse complement strand
AACCGGAAGATCGAAGCTGCCGGCCCTGACAACCGGAGCGGCCATGAGATGGGGCCGCTCGATGTCCCGCCACACCGCGATCCGGCGCGAACTTTCGGGTGGGCTATGTCCAAGCGCAACACTTCGACCATAACTGATTGGCAGCTTGGGACGGCATGCTTAGGCCGCTGTTCGGACCGGAGTCTGCGCCGGTGATTCAAGCCCAATTCTGAGCCCGTGGCTGTCAGAACTGGCTGTCAGGCTGGCGACAAAGCGGATTACCATCAGGCTTACGTTCCGAAAAAGCCAGTAATTTTAATGGAAATCTTTGGCGAGCAAGGGCAGAATCGAACTATCGGCAAGGAGATTGCCACTCCCTTCCTCAAACAGACCCCGAGCGCTTCAGACTGACGGAAGCGCGCGGAACCGGAGGCCCGCATGCAATCCGAGCCTGTGCGTGAACTGGTCAAGCATGGAGAGGTACAAATCGAAGTGCTGACCCGCGGGAGCGGGCCGTTGATCGTGATGCTGCCCTCGGGCGGCCGTGGCGCCTCCGACTTCGATGACGTTGCGCGGCGTCTGGCAACAGAACGTTTCCGCGTTGCATGTCCTGAGCCGCGTGGCATCGGCCGCAGTATCGCGCCGGTCAGCGGCGTGACTCTTCATGACTTCGCCAACGATGTTGCCGCGGTTATCAAACATGAGGGCAGCGTTCGGGCCGTGGTCGTGGGCCATGCCTACGGCAACTGGGTGGCCAGGATGACCGCGGCCGACCATCCGGACCTGGTGCGAGGTGTTGTGATTCTCGCCGCCGGCATGAAGGATTACCCGAAAGAGATCGGCGACGCAGTGGTCAAATGCGCACAAGCGCTGCCCGCCCAGGAGCGGCTTAAATATCTGCGAATCGCGTTCTTCGCCGCCGGCAACGATCCGTCGCCGTGGCTGGGTGGATGGTATCCCGAGGTGATGCATGCGCAGCATCAGGCCAGCCTGGCGGTCGCGCCCGATGATTACTGGACGGCTGGCAAGGCGCCAGTGCTGGATTTGCTGGCGGCGGATGACCCCTTTCGGCCTCCGGCCTCACGTCAGGATATACAAAGGGACCTCGGCGGCGATCGCGTAACGGTCAGGGTGATCGCGAATGCCAGCCACAGCATCGTGCCGGAACAGCCTGCCGCCGTAGTCCGGGAGATCGCGGCATGGGTTAAGGCTCTTCCGCAATCCTGAAACCGTCCTTTCCGATCTCCGCCCACTCAAGCAGAGGTTCACTTGATAGTGAAGGCGCCGCCCGGCGCGTTCCCTGAACTGGTGAATGGCACGAATGGCGGATTGAGCGTCTGGACGTAGGCCGAACCGGGCACTGCCGCGGCCGGCCTCGCAAACGTAAATAGGGTCGAATTCACGATCGTAAGCGGAATCCGCGGTTTGCCGTCGGGCCCGAGTCCGCCCAGGTTAACGCTGCCGGTTCCCTGCGTGTTGAACAGGTTGATAATGGTCAAAGTGGAAAAGCCCGTGCCTCTGACGGCGATCGTTGCACCGCTCTGAGCGGCCGACGTTACGGACATCCGCTGCCCGATCGGAACCGAAACCGCGTTGCTCTTTTTGCTGAAGCTTCCGGAGCCGCCCTTGTTGGAAATCACGAACGAGCCCGGGCCGACCGGCGGCGCGTTGGTGCCGCTGCCCGGCACCAGAAAAGTTATCGTCGTCGCCCGCAGCCCGGGGTTGCCGGGCTTTAGGAAGAACGGGCCTGCCTTGCCTGCGGGGCAGGCGCAGAACAGATCGACCGCGACGCCGTTGGCCGTGTCGAAGCCATTGCCGCTAAGCACCGCGGTTTTGCCCTGCGGCACAATGGTTTCAACGTTGTCGGTCGCAAACGCCGGGTCAGTGCTGGTGGCAGCTAGCGGTACGCCGTTGATTCCGGTCAGATTCGGAAATCCAGCCGCCGGATCGCCGAAGAGTTGCGCAACGGCGATATTCGAGGCGGCGAAGCCCCGATCGGTGTTAACCACCTGAACCGAAACCACGCCTTGTCCCAGCGAGATGGTGGATGGAACAGGCACCGCCAGAGACGTCGCGCTGAACCCGGTCGGAGTAAGCGGGCCGAAATTGATCGAACCGGTGGAGGCGGCGACGAAAAAGTTCACCACGGAGCCATGAGTAAAGCGCAGGCCGCCAATCGTAAAACTCGCACCCGCGCTGATTGATGTGGGAAGCGAGTTGATAAACGGGGCGGTCGACGTTGGAGTAGGAGACGGCGTGCGCGTGGCCGTCGCGGTTGCGGTCGGCGTCGGCGTATGAGTGGGGGTAGGAGTCGGCGTTTTGGTTGGGGTATGGGTCGGAGATGGAGTCGGTGTTGGCGTCGGAGTGTGCGTGTGGGTTGGAGTCGATGTCGGCGTAGGGGTGTGCGTGTGGGTTGGGGTAGGAGTCGGCGTTTTGGTTGGGGTATGGGTCGGAGATGGGGTCGGTGTTGGCGTCGGAGTGTGCGTGTGGGTTGGAGTCGGTGTCGGCGTTTGGGTTGGAGTGTGAGTCGGAGTTGGTGTCGACGTTGGGGTTGGAGTGTGCGTCGGAGTCGGTGTTGTCGTCGGCGTTGGAGTGTTCGTCGGAGTCGGTGTTGGCGTTGGCGTTTGGGTTGGGGTGTGCGTTGGAGATGGAGTGGCGGTAGGAGTCGGCGTAAACGTCGGAGTAGCTGTTGGAGTTTTGGTTGGGGTGTTGGTGGGAGTATGAGTCGGCGTCGGCGTCTGCGTAGGTGTATGGGTTTGCGTGGCGGTTGGGGTTTGAGTCGGTGTATGGGACGGCGTTGGAGTCGGGCTTGGCGTTGCAGTTCGCTCGCGGGTCGGAGCCGGCGTGTTAGTCGGCCTGCGGGTTGGCGTCCTGGTCGGCTGCCGGGTCGGAGTCGGGCTGGGAGTCGGAGTCATAGTCGGAGTGGGACTCAGGGTGGAGGTCGGGAAAGGTCCGTTGAATTCAAGCAGACGGTTATTGCCGTTGTCCGTGACGTAGAGGTTGCCGGAATTGTCATTGGCAACCCCACCTCCTCCGAAAGCGTAGGGGCCTCCGTTGACCGCCGGTAAGATGGCTTGGGCGAGCACAAACCAAAGACTACTGTTGCTCAGCGCGACATTGTTCGGGATGTTGGAGGTGAAGTCTCCGCCCTGACCGAACACCAGAGTGGCGGCGGAGTTGAGTAGCGGCGCGTTGTACTCCAGCACGCGGCTATTGCCGCTATCCGCTATAAAAAGTTTTCCCGATTCGTCCACCGAGACCCCGGTCGGCAAGCACAGACCACTGACGCCGGCGCCGCAGACGGCGGATGTGAAATTATCGCTTTGACCGAAAACGCGATCAGGAACGGTACCCGCTGCCAGGGGATGGTCGTATTCGAGCACCCGGTTGTCTCCCATGTCGGCGACGTACATCCTTCCCGCGGCGTCCACAGCCACAGCGTGTGGTCCGCAAAGGCTGGCGCGCTTGGTGGTGAGGTGAACAGGGTCGAGCGAGCAAAGTCCACCCACACGGAGACTGGGCGATTGGCCGCTGCTCAGCGGCGGCTCATACACCGTCACGGTGCCCTGCCTCAAGCTGGTGACAAAGAGATTGCCCTGAGCGTCAATCGCAACTCCTGCCGGTTGGGTCGTGCTCAGGATCACGTCGGGCGAGATACCGTTGGTGAAGGGAGAGTCGTAAATGACGACTCTGTTGTCGCTCGTATCGGCAACATAGACGTTGCCGGATCTGTCCACCGCGACCGCGTTGGGGTTGCACAAGTTAGAGCTCCCACAGGTGGTTGACATCGGGTCCGGTTGGCCGATCACCAGGTCGGCGGGCAAATTGGCGAAGGCCGATGCCGAATTGGCCCACGCCAACACCCGGTTGTTGTTGGTATCGGCCAGGTAGAGACGGTGCGGAGTCACGCTTTGATCTATCGCGACTGAGGATGCCGCCGACAGACCATGCGCGTCCACGCGATTTGCTGTTCCATGCGTGAAATCCGGCTGCCCCGCCTCGCGCGCAGCCACCGGACTGGCGGCGAACGGCTTGGTAAATTGGAGGAGGCGACTGTTGCCGGTATCGCTCACGAACAGATCGCCGGCGCTGTCCATTGCAAGTCCGGCGGGACTGCACAGGTTGGTGGCCTTGACCGAGCCGCCGGTATTGCATGCTGACGAAGTAAAGCTGCCCGTTTGACCAAATACGCCGCCCGCTCCCTGGCCGCTGCTCAGAGGCGCTTTGAATTCCAGGACGCGCGAATTGCCGTTGTCGGAAACAAATACGTCGCCGGCTGCGTCAAGCGCCACGTAAGCTGGTTGGCACAAACCGGCGGAGGTGGCGGATCCGCTTGGGTTGCAGAGGCTGCCCGTGAAACCACTCTGGCCCAGCACCAGGTTGGCGGAAGTGCTGCGGCTGGTGAGCGGCTTGTCATACATCAATACCCGGTTGTTGGCACTGTCGGCGACGTAAAGATTGCCGGTCGGGTCAACGGCCAGCCCGGTCGGAGAGCACAACGTGGCGGCGCCAATCCCGCCCTTGTTGCACAGGCCGGTGGCAAAACTGCCCGACTGCCCAAACACCAAATCGGCCTTGCCGTCGGCGCTCAGCGGGTTGTTGTACTCGAGCACCCGGTTATTACCTGAGTCGCTCACGTAAAGGTTGCCGGATGCGTCGAGCGCAACGGCCACCGGCCCGCATAAGGAATCGGCTGCGATTAGCGCGGGATTGCAATCGCTGGTGGTGAAATTGCCGCCCTGGCCTAACACAAGATCCGCCCGTCCCTTGCTGACAAACGGCGTCTGGTATTCCAGCACCCGATTGTAGGAAGTATCGGCAACGTAGAGATTGCCGTGGCTGTCCACCGCGACGCCGCGCGGGAAGCACAGGTTAAGCGCGCTGGCCACGGGACATTGCCTGCCTCCGCTGGCGGCCGGGGGCGCCACGGCAAAGAAGTTGGGCTCGCCGATCACGATGTCCGCCGGCGCGCCGTTGCTGAAACTCTGCGCGTTAAGCCATCCAAGCACGCGGTTATTATTCTGGTCTGCGACGTAGAGATGAGGAGGGGAGGAACTGTTATCGATCGCCACTCCGGCCGGAAAAAGCAGACCCATAGCGTCGGTCAGATTGGGCATGTTCACGCCGAAGGTGACCTGACCTGCCACCATGTCCGCCCCGGTGTCGCCCATAGCCACCGATGGCCATAGCCGCACAAGTATAGTAGTTGCCAGCGCCGCGATTACCGTGGCGGCCAGGCATCGTCTTCGAGCTGGAATTGAGAGGAGGCCCCCCTTCGCAACGGTCGAGTCCGTGACTCAACCGCTTCATGATTTATAACAAACCAGGGGAGTTCGGCGCCAGTGAAGCGGCGAGACGCTTTGGCTTTAGCGGTCTTAGCTGACCTATTTTTACTTCACGGATCTGACGGTCAATGTCACATCGCAGGCACCGCCGCCTGCGCTGTAGCAGAGACTTGCGATGGTGCCAGGGGTTCGCTCGTCGTGAGCCGGCGACGGACATATCCAACGGCCGCCGGAATCGTATAGAGCCACGGCAAAGAAGCGGCCCGCGGCGACACTCTCACTGAGGGCGCGGTTGCCGCCTCCCAGGCTGTAGGAGTCGGTAACAGTAAAGCCGTCGTGGCCGCCGGATGGATCGAACTGCATCAGAAAAATCTGCCAGCGTCGGCTGTCATGCACGGTGAGTTCCATCCGCGAGGCTCCGGAAGTGGAGAACACCGGCTTGTCGCGGCACAGCCACGGACGCGGCTCAGCGGCGCGCGCGACTGCGGACATCGACACCACCAACCCGAAAACGAGGGCGATCGGGAAACTTGCGTATACTAACTGCTTGGCCCAAATGCCTTTTCTGTCCCGTCTCCGTGTGCCAGGAGAGGATGAGGAATAGGTTACACACTGCGGACCGGGATACGGATTTCGCTTTTGAGCGGTGGTATATCGGCAAGGATCAACTGCCCCTCGTATCCTGAACCTCTCCAAAATCAGGGAGAGGGGATTGATTGGCTTTAACATTTCAGCGTCCTTCCGGTCCCGCAGCGACCGCCAACAATCGCGACACGATATCGTGCAGCATCGAGTCGCGCGGAGTAAACACCGCCTTGACACCCAGTTGAGCCAAAGCGGCGCGGTCGCGCTCTGGTATGATCCCGCCCATTATAAGGCGGACGTGTTCGGCGTTGCGCTGCCGCAGCAGTTGGGTGATTTCAGCCGCGATCGTCATGTGCGCGCCCGCCATGCTGCTGACGCCGAGAATCTCGGCATCCTCCTGCAACGCCACTTCGACCAATTGGGCGGGCGTCTGCTTGAAGCCGGCGATAATCACTTCCATCCCGGCCTGCCGGCAAGCGTGGGCCAGGAGCTTGACCGCATTCACATGTCCGTCGAGGCCCGCCTTGCCCAGCGCGATTCGAATCGGCCGATGCGCTTTGGGCACGCGCAAGAGTTGCACGGCGCCTGTGCTATCCAGCACCGGCGGGACATAGCGTCCCCTGGTTGAGCGTTCCAGCGACTGCGTCCATTCCCCGACCGTACCGCCAGCGCGCGCAAGCTGCAGAGTTGCCGCCATTATGTCGTCGCCGGCGCTGGCCGCGCGTTCGAGTTTTTCGCGGGCCGCCGCCAGGGCAGATGCGTCGCGATCCGAGCGCCATCGTTCAAGCTCCTTGATCCTGACCGACTCCGCCGCAGCCTGCGCGGAGGCGTCCTCGGGTTCTGGTTCGCCCTTGACCAGGCCAATTTCGCCGGTAAAGGCGTTGACGCCCACCTGGATAATCTCCCCCGCTTCGACCATCGCCTGGCGTTCGGTCAAGCGCTGGGTCAGTTGTCCGCTGATAATTTCGATCGCACGCTTGTAGCCGGCCGCGCGCAGATCCAGCGCGATAGTGCGGGCGCGCGCGGCGATCTCCTGGGTCTGTGCTTCGATTACGCGGCTGCCCTCGAAGATGTCGCCATAGCGGGCGAGCTCGGTTTCGTGCATCAGGATTTGTTGCGTGCGCAGGCTCAGTAGCTGCTCGGCCTGATCGGGCAGTCCCATCGCTTCGCGGAATCCCGGGAGCTGCAACGCGTTGACGCGAGCGTTGGCCGAAAGCACCACGGGCAGAGCCTCATAAGCGATACGCACGATATTGAGTTCGGGCTGCTGCTCGGTGAGCGTGAGCGAGCGCACCTGGCATCCGGCGCGGAAGACCACGTCCGCGATTCCGTATTCGGCGGCACACAGCTCGCGCCACAACTTGAAGTAGGCCCGCACCTTGCAGATTTCAGGCACCAGCTCGATACCGCTGTTGATGAAAAACGAGATGCGGCGCACGGTCTGCTCGAACGCGGCGGGTTGAACGCGCGGGCGCAGCGCGTCGAGGATCATCAAGGCATTGCCGAAAGCGTAACCGATTTCCTCGGCGGGAGCGGCGCCGCTTTCCATGTAATGGTAGCCGCAGCAATTGATCGGGTTCCAATTCGGAACTTGCTCGACACAAAAGCGGATCAGCTCGCTCGACAGCCGCAGCGAGACTTCGGGTTGAAAGATCGAGGTGCCGCGCGCGACGTATTCCTTGAGCAGATCGTTCTGTGTTGTGCCGCGCAGTTTGTCCCATGGCACGCCGTGCTTTTCGGCGACCACCAGGTAGAGCGCAAGCAGCCACGGCGCAGTGGCGTTGATCGTCATCGAGGTGTTGATCGCGCCCAGGTCGATGCCCACCAGCAGCGCATCCATGTCGCGCCACTGGGAGATCGATACGCCTGCTTTGCCCACCTCGCCCCGCGCGATCGGCGCGTCACAATCAAAACCGTTTTGCGTGGGCAGGTCGAAAGCAATCGAGAGCCCGCGCTGGCCCTGCTTTAAGTTTTCGTGGAACCGGCGGTTGGCCTGAGTGGCGTCGCCGAACCCCGCGTAGGTGCGGATGATCCAGGGCTCGCGCGTCGGCTTGCTGCGATCAGGCACAGCCGAAACGGGTCCCGGATTGAAATTGGACATGATCGATCACAGCTCCTCTCTTTCTGAAGGGCGCCGGAACTGGTTCCAAGCCTAACCGACTCTGAATCGACGAGACAATCGGGGTGAAGGATTCCCGTTGCCGCACATTTCGGCCTTTTCAAGCGAAAGAACCGGCACGCAGCCGGGCACTACGAAAAAGAAGCAACTCGTTCCGAGCCTTCCGCCGCGCCGGATTCCGTGCCGGCTCTTTCTTGTGCCGAGGCATCGGGGGCCTCCAGTCGCGATGTCTATGTCGCGGACTTCGTCGCCACCGACGCGCCGGTGGGTTCGCTGGCCAATTCCGCGGCGACACGGGACATCAGGGCGGCTCCAGAAAAATCGCTGAACTCCGCCAGCGGTACGATCGGACATCGCACCTTCGACTGGAGCAGGCGCAGCGCCCGGCGCGTTTCCGCTTCCTGGGCGAGCCCTGCCGACGCCACCGCGCAAACGTATTGCGCATGGGCGCGGCGCCTGCGCAGTGCGGCGGAGCTCTTCAACCGCGCGACGTCGGCGGCGGAGAAGTAGCTCGGATTGTGGCGATTGAGGAAGACCGCGGCCAGCGGAAGTTGGAATTTGTTCAGTTCCGCGGCGGTCTCGATCGTCTCCGCGATCGCCAGCGGTTCGGGTGTAGTGGCTGCAATCACTGCGCAGCGGTCGGGGTCGCGCAGCATCGCGCCGATATGGTTGGCCTCGCGCCCGACCAGGCTTTCGCCGAATGTCTCGTGTGCAGCAAACGGCATCCGCAGCAGACTAAGCGCGTGGCCGCTCGACGGCGCGTCAAGCACAATCGTGTCCCAATGCGCCTTGCCGGGCTTGCCGATCGCGGCTTCGTAATAAATCTTGCCGAGCATCATCAACTCGCGCAGGCCGGGCGCCGCCTGCACGAAATATTGATAGAGCTTGCTGGCGGCGACCGCCTGGAAGATTGCCCGCGCCGGGATCACCAGCCGCAGATACTCCTCCAGCGCATGACTCCCCTCAAGCACCATCACGGACAGTGCTGGCGATACGGCGAGAGGCGAATAAGAAGCCCGCGATCCCAGCAGCGCCGCCATGGGAGCGCGCTCGTCGCATTCCATCGCCAGGGCCGGACCTTTCCGCCGGGCGGCCAGCCATGCGAAGGCGGCGCTAAGCGTGGTTTTGCCAACCCCGCCTTTGCCCAGCACGATCAGGACCCGGCGGCGCAGCAGTTGGTCAAGCATCTGAGAGGAGAGCGAAGTGAGAAAAGAGAAATGGGCAGTGAGAGCGCAATCGGGTGGATAGGCTCTCGTTTGTCACTGCTCTTTTTCCACTTTTCGAACCTACCAACGCAGCAGGCTGGCGCCCCAGGTCAGGCCGCCGCCGCAGGCGTTGAGCAGGACCAGGTCGTTGTCGCCGAACCGTCGGGCCTCCCACGCCTCGTCAAGCGCGATTGGCACGGAAGCGGCCGAGGTGTTGCCGTAACGATCCAGGTTGATGAAAACCTTTTCGCTTGGGATGCCCAGCCGTTCCGCGACGGCGTTGAGGATTCGGATATTGGCTTGATGAGGAATGACGACGCGCACATCGGCCAGAGTGACCCCGGCGCGTTCGCACACCTGCCGTGTGATGTCGGCCATGCTCTTGACGGCGATCTTGAACAGCTCCGGGCCGCGCATTTTAAGCGTGTCGACCGGGTCGCGGCGCGCCTCGGAATCGGCGCTGGCCCGGATACCGGTGGCGCGCAGGGAAAGCAGGTCCCAGGCTTCGCCGGCGGATCGCAACAGGGTTTCCAGCACGCCCCGTGGACTCGGCTCGCTGAGCATCACTGCGGCGCCGGCGCCGTCGCCAAACAGTACCGCGGTGCGGCGGTCGCCCCAGTCGACCATCGTGGAAAGGGCGTCGGCGCCGATCACCAGGACCTTCTTCCACACCCCCACGCGCATCGAGTTGTCCGCAACTGACAAGGCGAAGACAAATCCGGAGCAGGCCGCGGCCACGTCGAAGGCGGGAATCGAGGTAACCCCCAGCATCCGCTGCACCTGGCAGGCAAAGGAGGGAAAGGCATACTCAGAGGAGACCGTGCCGGCCACGATCGCGTCGAGCTCGCTGGCCTTCATTCCTGCCTTGTCCAACGCAAGGCGGGAGGCTTCATGGGTGATCTCGAGCAGCGATTCGCCCGAGCGCATCAGGTAGCGGCTGGCGATTCCAGTGCGTGAACGGATCCATTCGTCGGAAGTGTCAAGTTGCCGTTCAAGATCCTGATTGCTAAACGAGGCAGGCGGAAGGGCCCGCCCCGTACCGATAATTCGTGAGCCCATAAAGCGTCCTGTCAGTCTGCGCTGTGGGGCCGGAAGGCCAGCGTGGTATTGGTACCGCCGAAGCCGAAGGAATTGTTCAGCGCCAGGCGGATATGCGCCTCCCGCGCATGGTTGGGCACGTAGTCCAGATCGCATTCGGGATCGGGATGGTCATAATTGATAGTCGGCGGAATCATGCCTCGCTGCACCGTCATCGCCGTGAACACCGACTCCACCGCGCCCGAGGCTCCGAGGAGATGACCGGTCATCGACTTGGTCGAGCTGACTGCCATTTTGGCCGCATGCTCGCCGAAGACCTGCTTGATAGCCTGGGTTTCGGCCAGGTCGCCCTGCGGCGTCGAGGTGCCGTGGGCGTTGATATAATCGACTTGCGTCGGATCGAGGTCATCGTCGGTCAGGCACATCCGCATGCAGCGCGCCGCGCCTTCGCCGTTGGGTGAAGGCGCGGTGATATGGTGGGCGTCGCCGTTGGCGCCATAACCCACGATTTCGGCCAGGATCGGCGCACCCCGTTTAATCGCGCGTTCGCGTTCCTCCAGCACCAGCGCGGCGGCTCCGTCCGACATCACAAAGCCGTCCCGATCGCGGTCAAAGGGGCGGCTGGCGCGCTCGGGTTCGTCGTTGCGGGTGGACAACGCACGCATCACCGCGAATCCGCCCAGCCCCAGCGGCGTCAAAGCGGCTTCGGTGCCGCCCGTAATAGCTGCGTTGAGATAGCCCTGGCGGATCATCCGATACGCCTCGCCGATCGCGTGGCTGCCCGAGGCGCAGGCGCTGGTGGTTGCCAGGTTGATACCTTTGGCTCCGTAGCGGATGGCGATATTGCCGGGCGCGAGATTACTGATCAGCTTGGGGATAAAAAACGGTGTAACGCGCTTGAGACCGGTGGCGATGAAGCTCTTGTGAATTTCTTCGATCGTGATCAGACCGCCGATTCCGACGCCGAAGATGACCCCGATCAGCGGGGCCTCATCGTCGTCGAACTTCAGTCCGGACTGCTGCATCGCCTGATCGGCGGTGGCCATCGCGTACTGAATGAAGGGGTCCATTTTTTTGATTTCTTTCTTTTCTATCCAATCCTCGGGATTGAAATCGCGGACCTCGCCGGCGATCTTGGTCGGAAAATCGGAACAGTCGAAGCACTGGATTCGTCCGATGCCGGAGCGCCCTGCCATCAGTGCTTCCCAGTTTTTTTCAACCCCGGTGCCCAGCGGGGTCACCAGGCCGGCTCCTGTTATCACCACGCGGCGATCCAAAATTCGTCTCATCGAGGCAGATTCCCCTTGAACATCGTCCATACCGTTCTTTACCATTCATGCGGCCGCGTCGAAACACCCGCCCGCCGCGCCCGCTCCCGCGTCCTTTCCATTACGGCCTTGATGAAAGCCCATTACAAATGAAAGGATTAGACGTGGCTACTGTATCACAACCGGACTCCTTCCTTCAGCTAATCGATCGGCTCGGTGAACTGGAGGTTGTTATCGGTCCACAAGCACGCCCCGTCGTGGCTGAGGTTCAAGCCCGCCTGCGAGAAGCTGCGGCGGCACGACAGGGCGGAGACGTACCGGGGGCGCTGGCGATTATCGGTCAGGCCATGGAACGGTTGGCTGCGCTCGCGGGCAGTCTCGATCCCTCCGAAGGGAACATGATGCGAGCGATTGCCGCCAGTTTCGGGCAGGCCTTGGGCGCCGGCGACAAGGGTGGGGCGAAGCAGGCGGTCGAGGTGATGCGAAATAAAGCGGGTGACGGGTCCACCGATAAGGATCCTGATTGGTGACCGCGGTTTTGCGTGAGAGGCTCCACTGTCTGCCGTAACGTGCGATTAAAGGAACTCAGGCCCGGTATCAGATCGGCCCTGCCGGCGCACGCGATGTTGAAAACCCGCGGCAGCGCGGCTTGCTTCCCGGCCCCTTTCTGAGCATTTTTCCAAAAGTCGTCTAGCTTACGATTCAGGCGTTTTGCAGGAGGATTTGGTGGCACTCGCGACCAATGTTGAACAGGTTTCGTCCCCCGCCGATCTCGAGCGGTTGTGCATCAACTCGATCCGGGTGCTGGCGATCGACGCGGTGCAAAAGGCCAACTCGGGCCATCCGGGGATGCCGATGGGTTGCGCTCCGATCGCTTACCTCCTATTCACCCGCTTCATGCGCCACAATCCGGCCAATCCAAACTGGTTCGGCCGCGACCGCTTCGTGCTTTCCGCAGGCCACGGTTCGATGCTGCTTTACAGCACTTTGTACCTGACTGGATATGATCTGCCGCTTGAGGAACTCAAGCGCTTCCGCCAGCTCGGCAGCAAAACCCCCGGACATCCGGAGCACAACTGCGCACCTGGAGTGGAGACCACCACGGGACCGCTGGGTCAGGGCTTCGCGACTGGCGTTGGGATGGCGATCGGGGCCCGCCATCTCGCGGCGCACTTTGATCACGACGGCAGCGGGTTGTTCGACCACCGGATTTTCGCGATCGCCAGCGACGGCGACATGATGGAGGGCGTTTCCAGCGAGGCGGCCTCGCTCGCCGGCCATCTGGGCCTCGGCAACATCGTGTATCTCTACGACGACAACCACATCACGATCGACGGCAGCACCAGCATCGCGTTCTCCGAAGATGTGTGCCGGCGCTTCGATGCCTACGGATGGCATACACAGGAGGTGGAAGACGGCAACGACATCTATGCGCTGTCGGCGGCGATCGAACGCGCCTGCGCCGAGCAGCAGCGCCCGTCGCTCATCCGGGTTCGTACCCATATCGGTTATGGCAGCCCGCACCGGCAGGACAGCGCGGAGGCACACGGCAAGGCGCTGGGAGTCGAAGAGGTCAAGCTGACCAAGAAAAATTACGGATGGCCGGCTGAGCCGGACTTCTACGTTCCCGAGGAGGCCTTGCGCGAGATGCGCAAATGCCGCGAGCGCGGCGCCGCCGCGGAGTCCGAGTGGAACCGGAAGTTCGAGGCTTACGCGGCAAAGAACCCGCAGACGGCTGGCCAGTTCAAAGCGATGGTAGCGGGAAAACTTCCTGAAGGTTGGGACGCCGATCTGCCGAAGTTCACCACCAAGGACAACCTAGCCACGCGCGAGGCCGCATCCAAAGCAGAGGCCGCGATCGCGAAAAAGGTACCGGCGTTGATCGGCGGCGCAGGCGATCTTAACGAATCGACCTTCACCGATATCAAAGATGGCGGCAGCTTCGAGGCCAACTCCTATGCCGGGCGCAATCTGCATTTCGGGATCCGTGAGCATGCGATGTGCGCCGCGCTCAACGGTATCGCTCTGCATGGCGGCTTGGTTCCCTTGGGATCCACCTTCCTGGTGTTCAGCGATTACGCGCGCGCGTCGATCCGGCTGGCTGCTTTGATGAGCCTGCACGTGATCTATGTTTTCACCCACGATTCAATCGGCCTGGGCGAGGACGGGCCCACGCATCAGCCGGTGGAGCATCTCACGGCGCTGCGCGCGATTCCCAACCTGACCGTGATTCGGCCCGGCGACGCCAACGAGGCGGCCGAGGCCTGGCGCGTCGCGATGCGGCATCGGCAGGGGCCGGTGCTGATGGCGCTAAGCCGACAGAAGGTCCCGACGCTGGATCGCGCGCAGATGGCGCCCGCCGGCATGCTCGAGCGCGGCGCTTACGTGCTGACCGAAAGCGCCGGGCGCAAGGCGGACATCATATTGATCGCCACCGGTTCGGAACTCCAGCTTGCGGTCGGCGCCAAGCCGATCCTGGAGGAGCGGGGTCACGCAGTCAGAGTTGTGAGTATGCCCAGCTTCGAATTGTTCGAACGCCAGGATGCCGTCTACCGGGAATCGGTGCTGCCATCCGGCATGGAACGCCGCCTGGCAATCGAGGCGGGCTCTCCGATGTGCTGGTACCGATGGGTAGGTCCGCGCGGCGATATCCTGGGGATGACCACGTTCGGCGCCTCCGCGCCATCCGCCGACGTGTTCAAGCATTTCGGCTTCACAGTGGAGAACGTTGTCGAACGCGCGACGCGTCTGCTCTAATCGATATGCGCCAAGCGAATACACGGCGCCCGTGTTCCGATAGCAAGACGAGGGCATAAACGTTACTCTTGGCTCAGGTCGAAAGAGTTATGGCAAAGCCGCAAGTCATTATCCTCGACAACTCGGAAGCTCTGTTCGTGCGCGCCGCGGAGGAAATCGTCCACATATCCGGCGAGTCGATTTGCACGCACGGCCAATTCTCGTTGTGTCTGACAGGCGGCAACACGCCGGCGGAGGTCTACCGCCTGATCGCTACCCGCTTCCATCTGAGCGTGGACTGGAACGCGGTTCATCTGTTCTGGGGGGATGAGCGATGCGTGCCGCCGGATGACCCGGCCAGCAACTATGGGATGGCTCATCGCACGATGCTGTCAACGTTGAATCTCGATCCGAGCCAGATTCATCGCATCAAGGGCGAGGCCGATCCCCAAACCGGTGCGCGCGAATACGAAAGCGACCTGCGGACGTTTTTCTCAGTGGGAGAAGGAGAATTCCCCCGCTTCGACCTGATATTGCTCGGGATGGGCGACAATGTACATATCGCGTCGCTGTTTCCTGGCATTCCGGCTATCCATGAGAAGCGCCGGCTGGCGGTGGCGGTCGAAGTTGACGCACCGCAGCGCGATCGTATCAGCCTGACGCCGCCGGTGCTCAACAACGGCGCCCGCGTGATGTTCATTGTTTCGGGCCAAAACAAGGCTGCAGCGGTCAAAACGGCGCTGGAGGGTGTCCGCGATCCCGACAAGTATCCGGCTCAGATCATCGACGCCAATCAGGGCGAAGTAATGTGGTTGCTCGACCGCCCCGCCGCCAGCCTGCTGTCGGCGTCCACGCCCGGATCATAGCGCAAAAAGCTCGGCGCGCGATTGCGCCGGCAAATCGTGCTGCGCAGGTTGAGGTTCAAGGCATGTCCGTGAGGTGATCCGCCAGCCGCACGCCGCGCCTGCCTCGATGATGGTCCATGACGGCGGCAAATAGCCGTTGCGGGCGGCGGATGGTCGCGGAATTGGACTCTACTCAATTGGTAGGCGGCGCGGCGCCGGCGTTGACCGGCGGTTGAACCTGGTCGGTTGACCAGTGCCATTCCCGGTCGAGGTTACCGATCACTTCAGCTTTGCCGCTGGAGTGCAGCAGCACCAGGTCGTGCGAGCTGATCGCATCGGGGGCGGACTCGGCGCCCACCAACTCGACGTGGGCCAGTTCAGAGGTCTCAACGAAATTGCATCGCATCCCGCTATAATAGACCAGGGTGGGTAGCGGCACGCCGGCGAAAAACAACTCTCCACCCGGGTCCACTGCATTGGCCGCGCGCGCTTTCATCCCCAGCACATAGCTGGGCATGCTCAGGGCCCGTTCACGCCGCATCGCTCGATTGATGATTTTCCAGCGCATCGGCGCATACAGCGCAATCAGAACCAGTGCGGCCAGCGCCAGAGCACCCGACGCGGTGCGGATGCGGCCGCCGCGCAACGCGTAGGTGGGAACTGCGGCCGCCAGTATCGCGGCTGGAATCAGCGCCGGCAGGACATACCATGGCAGCCGCGTCTGAACCGCGCAGGAAGCTGCCAAAGTCAGGGCCAGCCACCAAAGCCACAGCCAAATCGCCGGGGGCACCCGCCTCAGGCCAGCGGTCAGTCCGCTGCGTAAGCCGGCGAATGCAATCGCGGCCAGAGGCAGAAGCAACGGCCAGAGGTGCCTGATTTCCTCGCCGAACGTTACCAGCGCGAAATCCGCGCCGAACTGATCGTCTTCCAGACGGGTGGTGACGCGCCGCAGCGTTTCGTAACCCAGGAAGTTGGCCAGGAAGGCCGGATAATTGAACAGCGCTTCGAACAGGCACCAGGGCCCGGCCGTCAGGGCCGCCCCTGCGATGATCCAAATCATTCCGCCCATCCCTGCGCCTGAAAAACCGGGAATGAAGACAAAGGCCCCGGCCGCCACGATTAAGGGCAGCACTCCGGCCAGTCCCTTGCTGAGGATTGCAAGGCCACAGGCCATCCCCGACACGCCGAGCCACAGGCGTTTTTGTGGACCGCGCACCAGCGCGTAAATCGCGAGGGTGCTGAAAAAGATCATCGGGCCGTCGGTGGCGCATTCCCGCCCCCCGCGCGCGATGAAAAAGTAAAAGCCCAGCGGTAGCACGCCCGCCAGCAATCCGCCCAGCCGGCCAATAACCGGCGCCGCAATCAGGTATATGAGGAGCAGGGTACCAATCCCGGCGATTACCGACGGCAGCCGCGCCGAGACCTCGCTTTCGCCCAGTATCCTGAAGGATGCCGTCACCATCCAGAACAGCAGCGGCGGTTTCTTAACGTACGGAGCGCCATTCCAGGTCAGGTCGAAAACGCGGTGACTACCGAGAGTTTCGTGTGCGACCTGCGCGTAGGTTGCCTCATCCCAGTCAACCAGCGGGCGCTGAGTGATATCCAGCGTCAAGGCGAGCGTGCCGAGCACGACCAGAAGTACAACTTCAAGCGGTAGTGCAAAGCCCTTGAACCCGAGGGTCCAGGCTCGTCGAGGGGGGCCGGCGGACTGTTGGGCTTGCTGCATTTGTAACTATCATTAGCTTACCGGTGCGTTTACGCCGACGCTAATCAAACCGGACAGTTCGGTTCCACGCCGAATCATGTTAAGCATTGTAGGTACCGGCACATGGCACGCCCTGTACCGGATCCAAATTTTACGAGTTCAGATCATCAAATATGGGACGATTTTTGTTGCGCCATTGGACAGGGGTCTTGCTCGTGATCGTGGTGGCCGCTTGGGCCGTTTTTTATTTGCCGCAGACGCCGACTTTTGCAGTGCTGCAACTGAAACTGGCAATCGACGCCCGCGACGGCGACCGCGCCGCCGAATTCGTGGACTTTCAAAGCCTGGTGCGCAGCGCCGGAATGCAGATGGTCGAAAACCAACGCGGATCGGGCGACCCGCTGGCTGACTTCATCAGCAAGGGCGCCGTTCAATTGTTCTCCGGTCCCGCCGCCAACTTGGTTCAATCGTGGGCCAAGCAAAAGGTGGACGACGGCGCCAGGGAGGTGCAAATGCCTGCCGCGGCGGTGGCCGGAGCCGTGATCCTGCTCCATCACAGCGGTGACAGCGCATACACACATTTTCGCGACCGCAAGGGGCAGGTTTGGGACATACGGATGGCGCGCAACCCCGACGGTCAATGGCAGGTGGTCGAGGTCAAGAACATCCAGCAACTGCTTGAGCGGCTGGAGAAGCACGAGCGCGAGCGCTTCGGCACCAATTAGGGTCCGCGGGCTAGTATTCGCGCAGTCTTTACAGGAAAGAATTGTAGGCTACAGTGAGGCGCGGCATGGTTCGGGCAGCCACCGGGCGCGAGCCTTGCGCCTTCAAACCCATCGTCTGTTGGTAGAGTCCCGTCAACCAAAAAGTAGGTGACGGTGCAATTGTCATTCTGGCGGGTTAATGTTCCGCGCGGCCAAACAGCGCGGCGGGAAGATCGCTGAACCGATGGACGGCAGGCAAACGTGCTAGTTCGAATGCGCAAGATCCTGTTCGTCCTGCTCGGAGTAGTTGTGGTCGCGGGAGCCGCGGCCTGCGTGGTGGCGTACAATGCTGTCCGGCGCCTGGGTCCCGAGGAACTCAACAAACGGATTACTGCGGCGGTCAAGGAGCAAACCGGTCTTGATCTGGTCAGCAAGCATCTGACCACCACAATCTCCTACCATGTGATCATTACGCTGGACTCGGCGCGGCTGCTCGACGGCAACGAGACGGTCGCGCGCTTTGGCCAGATCATCCTGACCTGCGGGTACCGCACGCTGCTCTTTCATGGCGGCCTTCCGTTTCTTGCCGTGTCGCTGGACCGCCCCACGGTGGTGCTGCCGCTGCGCTCGATCACACCGGGGCCGATGCCGGTATTGGATCCGGCCACTGTCAGGGAACTGCGGCGGATGCTGGTGCGGCTCTCCAACGTCACGCGCCGGGTCAGCATGTCCGAGGCGACACTTGAAGACCGTGTGGGCCGGACCTTGCTCGACGATGCTGCCGTTCGCGCCACCCATAGCAACTCCGCTTCGTCCTGGCGGGTCCGCCTGGAAGGCTTGTTCCGCGGCGTCGCGCTGCCCAGCTTCAAGTTTGGCGCCAGCCTGATGATGGCGCCCGAGATGGATGGACCCGAGGTTCCATTCGCCCGGGGCTCACTGTGGTTTTGGGATGTTCAGCTTCAGAATTTCACCAGCAAGGCTCTCGACCTGAAGGGCGACGTGAAGGGTAACCTGACTTTCCTGGTGCGCAACGACGGGACCGTCCGGGGGCAATCGCTGGCCCGTGTCAGCGGCTTTCAATCCAGCGTCCCGTTTATCGCCGGTCCGGTTCGGGTAAGCGACCTCATGGTAAGCGGCCGCCTGACTCACTCCTTGAGCGGCCTTGACCTCGGCCGGTTCGCCCTGAGTGCCGAAGGACGAGAACTCCTATCCGGATCGGCCAGCGTGAGGCCCTTGCCGCCCGATAACCTACAAATCCGGGTGCAACTCTCGCCGCTGAACCTTGGCGCGCAGCAGCTAAAGGCGTTGGGATTGCGGCTTCGCGGTTTGCCCGGCTGGTCACCGGATTATGCGCAGATGGTGTCCGCCGGCAGAATAAGTATCGACCACCTGAGCCTGGATACCACCCTGAAACACCTGGAGGCGCCTTCGGCCCGGACTCTGCTTCAGGAGGCCGCGCTCAAGGCATCGCTGGACGGACTGGCATTCAACGCGCCCGACGTCCCGCCGATTGCGGAACTGGACGGCAGGATCGACTACGCCGGCGGCCTGGTGCGATTGACTCAGAGTCATGCCAGCCTGGGGACTTCGACGATCAGCGAAATCAGTCTGAGCTGCGACCTGGGAGGCAAAGGCGCTGGCTTGCCGTGCCAGGCCAGGCTGGCAGGCGATTTCGACCTTGGCGAGCTCTATGCCTTGCGCAAGCGGGTCCCGGGCTCTACGGCGGGCCCCTTGCGGCGCGTGGATAGCCTCAGTGGGAGAGCGCAGGCTGAAATCGAGGCGCACGGAGAGCTGAACGCTTCCGCTACCGATCCCCCCGACTATCGGGCCGTGTTGCACCCGCGCAGCGTCGTGCTTGGCCTCATCTCCGAGCCATCCGAGTTCAGGCTTTTCGGTGGCGCTGTGATCGCGTCGCCCGGCCGGATTGTCATCGACAAGCTCGAGCTGTCACCCAGGCACGGCAGCATGAAGGCCAGCGGCAACATCGTAAAGACCGGGCCTGGAAACTGGCAAGTCACCAATCTGGATCTCGATCTGCATCAGATTAATGCCGAAGAATGGCTGCCGCGGCTGATTGCGATGGATACCATGCAGGTTCACGCGCCCGCCAGCGGCAAGATTGCGATTGCCCAGGTCAATGACAAAGAGGGGCGGCGCTACCGCGTGGACGGCAGCCTGGCGCTAGGCCCTGGCCAAATCAGGTTCGCTTTTCTGCGCTCGCCCGTGATCCTGATCGATCCGGCAACGGTGACCATAGAAGAGCAGGGCGGCAATCTCGCCATCAAGTCGGGCAGACTTGAGGGTTCGCCGCTCGACATGACAGTTTCGATCGAGGATGTTGGCAAACCCTTGATTAGAATTGAGGCGCAGACCCAAAGGCTCGACCTCGAGACCATCGCGGCCGTGCGCCTGCCCTGGTCGCCCAAAACTCCCATCAAAATCGATAACACGCCATTTGAAGGCCATATCGCGGCGCATGAGGCGAACCTGGCGCACCTTCAGATGAGGGAGCTGAAAGCCAGCTTCAAGCGCGACGCGGAAAACTGGAGGGTGTTCGATATCAACGCCGACGCGATGGGCGGTCATCTTACGATGGATTTGACCGGGCGGCGCCGCGACGACTGGGTGCACATCATCACCGCAGCGAACAACGTCGACATGGTCGCGCTCCAGGCGTTGGGCGGCGACCCGACGGTGGTGACCGGCCGCCTTTTCGGCAGCGCGGATTTGTGGGCCGATACCAACGGCGATTTTTTTGATACTCTCACCGGCAGCATCTCCACCACGGTCAAAGATGGGCTCCTGCTCAAATTCAAGATGCTCTCGCGCATGCTTTCGCTGGTGGACGTCAGCGCCTGGCTCGACGCCAGCGTTCCCGACCCGCGCGTCAACGGCGTCCCTTTCAAGACTATTACCGCGCATTTTATCGGCGAGCGCGGAGACTTTGAGACCAGCGACTTCCTGCTCGACGGGCCAGTGATGAAAATCACCGCCGCCGGCAGGGTCAACGTCGCGCGGAGCGGAATCAACATGATGATCGGGATGCGTCCGTTTCAGCTCCTGGATACGGTCTTCAACAAGATTCCGTTGATTGGCGGCCGCCTGGCGCAAAGTCAATCCGGAATCGTCTCCGCTTACTTCCACGTCCAGGGTCCGGTTGGCGATCCCACCGTCCTCCCGGCGCCTATCACCTCCATCAGCCATCTGCTGATCAAAACACTCGCCATTCCGATCAATCTGCTTGTCCCCGAGACCATCAAATAGCGTCGTTCAATTTCAGCCCGCGCGCCGGCGCGCGAAACGCGATGCGCCAGCGCTGATTGTCTTCGCCCGCGAACCGATTCCCGGCCGGACGAAAACCAGGCTGATTCCATTGCTTGGTGCGCGGGGCGCGGCCCGCCTGGCCGACGCGTTCATCGTGGACGCGCTTGCAAAAGCGGCGCGGATTGAGGGCAGCCGGCTGGTGATTGCGGCCGCGGCGGAGGGCCGGGCGCACACGAGCAAATACTTCGCCGCCCTGGCGCGCCGCTTTGGCGCGGAATTGGTCGATCAGGGCAAGGGCGACCTTGGCCGGCGGATGGCGCGCGTGCTGGAGCCATACGCAGATCCGCCTGGCGGAGTCCTGTTCGGCGTCGACACACCGTCGCTGCCTGCCTCCCTCATCCGTGAGAGCATGCGCGACCTGCGCCATGCGCCGGTGGTTCTGGGGCCGGCGATTGACGGCGGTTATTACCTGCTGGGGGTTCGCGGGTCGCTCCCCGATATCTTCCGCGCGATAGCGTGGGGCAGCGCCCAAGTGATGGATCAGACGCTGCGCCGCCTGCGGCATCGGCGAGTACGATATCGGCTTGGGCGCTGGTGGTATGATATCGACCGCGCTGCCGACCTTGAATTCTTAGCCGCCGACCTGACGTGCAACTTTGTCGCGCATCGCGTATCGGCATGTCCGGCGACCGCGGCTTTGATTAGCGAATTGAAGATCGTTGAATTGGTGCAAGGCCGATGATTGAACTTATTCTCTACAGCCGCGCGGATTGCGAGTTGTGCCGCGAGATGGAGGAAGTCATCGCGCACGAACTGGCGCGCTTCCCAGCCCGCCTGGAGAGGATTGATATCGCCGGCAATCCCGAACTCGAGGTACGTTTCGGCCAGGAGGTACCGGTGCTGTTCGTCAACGGCCGCAAGGCGTTCAAATACAGATGCACGGCGCGCGAACTGCGCAAGCGCCTGTCGCGAGAGAGGGGTCCTCGATGGCCGTTTCGAAAAATTCCTGCCTCGTAGTATTCGTTACTACCGCCAACGCGGAAGATGCTGCCACGATCGGGCGGGCGCTGGTCGAGGAGCGTTTGGCAGCCTGCGCCAACCTGGTGGGCCCAATCCGTTCGATCTACCGATGGCGCGACGCGGTGGAGGACGCCGCGGAACATTTGCTTATGATCAAGACGCAATCGGGCCGGTACCCAGCCCTGCAGGCGCGCGTCAGAGAACTGCATCCTTACGAGGTTCCGGAGATAGTAGCGGTCGATATTGAAAAAGGCTCACCGCCGTACCTGGAGTGGATCCTAGAATCGACGGCTCAGCCATCCGGCTCCGCACCCGGACCGCGCGCTGTAAAGCCGAAGAAGTAGATTACTGGTGTGTGAGCGCTGGCCGCGATTTACGGCAATGCGGACTGACTGCTGACCGGCGACGGCCACCGCTTCGTCCATTTTTACAGCAAGCTCATGGAGAGCGTCATAGTGCTGCGGGGGCGCGGCGATAACCGCCGGCGCCGCGGCTTGGGCCGCCGTCAAGCACCATGGCCCGAAAATGGTAGGCTTAAGGTTCGCCGAAAGAGGAGACCGGATCCCACTGCGAATCCATCGGCAGGTCAACCTGGTTTTCCTGGTCGACCAGGTAGGCCTCTTCAGACTTTTCCTGCTTGCGCTCCGCCTTGGCCTGTTTGTAGCGCAGGTAGGCCAGTTCGTTACCGACGTACACGCACTTGCAGTAGTAGGGATCGGGGAACCAGTAGTGAATCTTGCCGTGATGGGCTAGGCGGTTGAAGGTGAGTGATGTCAGACCGCCGATAACCTTTTGCTTGGCCGGATTGTCGATCGGCATCGACTTGAAGCCGGATTGGTCCAATAGCGGTTCGGTCTTCTGCGCTTTGCGGAGTCGGGCCTCCTCCTTTTCCTCGTGCACTACGCTGTGGATGTCGCTGCTGAGACTGGCGGTGTCGCTGGTGGAACCGGCGCCAGTGCTGCCCGAACTATAATTGCCGCTATCATAACTGCCGCTGCTGTAGCCCCCACCTCCGCTGCTGCAAGCCGCAAAGAGCAGGGCCGCTGATGCGATCGCCGAGGCAAGATATCGAGTATTCATAACTACACCACAGGGGCGGCGCCGCTCCTGCCGCACCCGATGCTCCTTTCGCTTTCAGCCGCCTCACAATAGCAGGAAGCCGCGCAAAATTCCGCCAATCGCGGTCCACGCGTCGCGTCGCCGGCGCCCCTTCCACGACGCACACGGCTATGCCACCTTTCCTGAGTAATCACTGGAGCCGTTCACACTCGATGTTTCGTGCCGCGATTGACCAGATGGCGCCCTACCGGCCGGGCGAGCAGCCTCGGCCGGGCCAACGCCTGATCAAGCTAAACACCAACGAAAATCCCTATCCGCCTTCGCCGCGTGTGCGACGCGCGATAATCAAGGCTGCGGCCGGGGATAGCCTGCGGCTTTATCCACGCCCGTTCGCCGACGATTTTATCGCGGCTGCGGCGCGCCATTATCGCTTTCCAAGGCAGATGATCTTGGCCGGAAACGGATCGGATGAACTGCTGGCGATGCTCTTTGGCGCGACGCTTAACCCGGGCGAAGTGGTTGCTTATTCGAGCCCGACTTACACTTTATATGACACGTTGGCGGCGGTGCGCGAGGCGACGGTAGCACCGATTACATACAGCCGCGACTTTGCGCTTCCATTCGACGAACTGGTGCGGGCAAAGGCCGCGCTGACGATCGTATGCAACCCCAACGCGCCTTCGGGCACCTTAACTGCCACCAGGACGCTGGCGCGGCTGGCCGAGGCACTGCGGCCGCGCCTGCTGGTTATCGACGAAGCGTACGTCGATTTTGCCGACCACAATGCCCTGTTGCTCGCGCGTTCGACGCCCAACGTGGTCGTGTTGCGATCGCTGTCGAAGTCGTTTTCGCTGGCCGGGATGCGCCTTGGGCTGTGTTTCGCCCGTCCCGACATTATCGAGGGGCTGATCAAGATTAAGGATTCCTACAATGTAAGCCGTATTGCCCAGGCCGCAGGCGCTGCTGCACTGGACGACGCGGCTTGGGCGATGCGCAACGTTGAGCGCGTGCGCGCCACGCGCCGCGCCACCGAAGCGGCCTTGCGCGCGATCGGCTTCGAGGTGCGGCCGTCATCGGCAAATTTCGTGCTGGCCAGGCTCGACGGTGTGGACCTGTCCAATATGGTGGGGGCGTTGCGCAGGCGCGGGATCCTGGTGCGTTACTTCGCAACCCCGCTGCTCTACGACGCGATTAGGATCACGATCGGCAAGCCGGCGGAGATGAAGGCGCTGCTTGCCGAACTGAAGCCCCTGATCACGAAACTGCGCGCGCGGCAAAGCAACGGAGCGGCGTAGAGGGTTAGGGTGAGACCCGGAATCGCGCAAGCTTTCCAACGTCGCATGCCATGAGCCTGCGCGATCTGTTCGGATCCTTCCGCCGCTCGCTGTCCAAATCCGAACCGACGGCAGCCCAAAGCCATATCGACTGGGTCATCATCGGGCTGGGCAATCCCGACGAACAATACCGCCGCTCCCGCCATAACCTGGGCTTCATGGCGCTGGATCGCCTGGCCCATCGCCACGCCGTCCGGCTCGATCAGCGCCGCTTCAAGGCGTACCTGGGGCGCGGTGAAATCGATGGTCGAACCGTGATGCTGGGGGAGCCGCAAACCTACATGAATTTGAGCGGCGAAGCGGTGGCGCCAATTCTCGGCTATTTCAAGGTCAAGGCGACGCGTCTGATAGTCATCCACGACGAATTGGATCTTGACGTGGGTACAGTGCGTATCAAGCGCGGCGGCGGTCACGCCGGCAACAACGGCATACGCTCGATAATCGACTCGCTCGGCACGGGCGGCTTCGTGCGCGTCCGTATCGGCGTGGGGAAGCCGCCCCAGGGTCGCGACGGCGTCAGCCACGTGATCCAGTCACTTACGCGCGACGAGCTCGCCGCCTTCGACCCGATACTGGAGCGCGCGGCCGATGCGGTCGAGGCAGTCATTCAGATCGGAGTCGAGCGCGCGATGAACAAGTTCAACCAGCGAGCGTGACGAACCAGGCAGTGCGCTTAACTTTCCCCGCCGCTTACGCCCGGCTATCTTCAGGAAGCAGTGGATAAGGAACAGGCACAGGAACTTACGCAGCGGCTGTCCCATCGCACGGTCGAGGTTATCTCGCCCGCCGAACTGACCGCCAAGCTCGCTGAGAGCCGGCCCTTGCGGATCAAGCTGGGGATGGACCCGACCGCGCCCGACCTGCATCTGGGGCATACGATTACTCTCAAAGCGATGCGGGATTTTCAGGACGCCGGCCACACCGTGGTCTTCCTGGTCGGCGACTTCACCGCCGCGATTGGCGATCCCTCGGGCCGTTCCGACACCCGCAAACCGCTGGAGCGCGCGCAGATTGAAGCGAACGCCGAGACCTACAAGCGCCAGGTGTTCAAGCTTCTTGACCCGGCGCGGACCGAAATCCGGTTCAACAGCGAATGGATGGACCGGCTCGAACTGCGCGAGCTAATCAAAATCGCCGCGCAGATAAGCGTGGCGCGGCTGCTTGAACGCGACGATTTCGAGAAGCGGCTGGAAGCGGAACAGCCGCTCTTTCTGCACGAACTGCTCTACCCGCTGATCCAAGGCTACGACTCGGTCGCAATCAAGGCTGATGTCGAGCTGGGCGGCACGGATCAGAAATTCAACATGCTGCTGGGCCGTGAATTGCAGCGGGCCTATGGCCAGCCGCCGCAGGTGGTGATGACCTACCCATTGTTGGAAGGGCTTGACGGCGTGCGTAAGATGTCGAAATCGCTGGGCAACTATGTCGGCGTGACCGAGGACGCGCGGGATATGTTCGGCAAGCTTATGTCGGTCTCCGACACGATGATGCTGCGCTATTACGAATTGCTGACCGACATCGAGCCGGATGAATTAGCCGAGATCAAGAACCACCTGATTCATCCGATGGAGGCGAAAAAGCGCCTGGCAGGGGTGATCGTGGAGGAATACCATGGCTCGGCAGCGGGCCGCGCGGCCCGCGAGCATTTCGAGACCCTCTTCCAGCGCCGCGAAATTCCAGCCGATGTACCGGTATTCAAGCTGGATAAGGAACTGTGGGTCTGCGAGTTAATGAAACAGTTGAAGTTTGTTCCCTCTACCAGCGAGGCTCGCCGCCTGGTCGGTCAGGGTGCGGTGCGGGTGGACGGCGAGCCGATCACCGACGTGAACTTCCGGTTCATTCCGGGACGCCACAATCTGCTCGAGGTCGGCAAGCGGCGGATCGCCAGGATCGAACGGTAACTTTCAGGGGCTGCCGCTGCGGTTAACTTGAAAGTGACGATACCCCCTCCTGCAAATTAAACTTTCCGCTGGTAACCTTTTTCCACAGAGCCGCATACAAATATCCCGAAAAATCACGACACTGGATCGGATTTCGCGATATTTCACGACTGTGCCCGGAGGAAAAAAGCTCAAATTTCTTGAGATTTTTATTAAAGCGAGACGTGGGGTCTTATGGCATTCGATTTGCTTTAACGCACGTTGCCTTAGCCGATGTTCGTATTAGGCTGGAGAGAGAGAGACTGCAATGGCAAAGAGTGAGCGGCGGGCTTGCAGCGAGTTTGGCGGTATCGTCAGGTTCGCAGCTGGAGTAGTGGTCGGGGCCAGCCTGGGTTGCGCTCTGGCCTCGGCCGCCACAGTCACCCGCCATGACGGCGAATTTTGGAAGGCGCTGCGGGGCCCGGACAAGACAGCCTACGTCGATGGCTACCACGACGCAGCACAGGCCAGTCTGGGCAAGCTCGACCAGCTCAAAGTTGCCGCCTCACTATTTCGCTGGAAGGGTGCGGACAAGATTCTGGCCCAGCTCATGCGCGGCCTGGACCTCTCCGGGCTGTCGGAGGATGGCTTGGTCGCCTACCTGGATAGCGTCTATTCGAATCCTCAGTATGGCGACTTCGACGTGGCTAACGCGATCGAGTTGGCCACGATGCGCGGCTTCGACGTCAAGCCTGTCGTTGAGCAAAAGCCGGCGCAACCCGCCCCGAATGCCGTTGCGGTCGGCGTTGCCGCAGAGCATCGATGACCGAAGTCGGGCTCTAAACTTCTCAAGCACTATTCCCGACACTTCTCGGGGCCGGACCAAGTCGCCGATGGCGGATAGTGTCGCGCAAGCAATCAAACGGCCGGGCATTTCGACCGCAACCGGCTGCAGCGGCGGCACCGGGATAGTCGCGCCGGCGTAGGGCTCGGCTGAGTCATTTTCACGGCTTCCCGCAGCGCTATCGACGGGCAGAATTCCACCAGCACTTTACAACCGCCTTCAGTCTAAATTAGAAACGCCCATGTCTGAGATTTTCAAGCAGCGCCAGTCGTGACTTCAACCGGGAGGTTTTCCTCATGCCGCTGGATCCGCAGGTAAAGGCGATACTCGATCAGATGGCCAGTTTGCCGCGCTTCGAAGACATGCCGGTGGCGGAGGCGCGCAAGCAAACTATCGAGCGCAGCGCGGCCGGCAATTTGCCGACGCTTCCGGTTGCCTCAGTGGTTAATCGAGTCATTCCGGGGCCGGCCGGCGACCTGCCGGTGCGCATCTATACGCCCAACGGCAGCGGACCGTTTCCATTGCTGGTGTTCTTTCATGGCAGCGGCTTTGTGGTTTGCAACCTCGATACGCATGACGGCACCTGCCGCAATCTGTGCAATGCCGCCGGATGCGTCGTGGTTTCGGTCGATTACCGGCTGGCGCCGGAAGATAAATTCCCGGCCGGACCGGAGGATTGCTACGCGGCCACCAAGTGGGCCGCCGAGCATGCGCGGGAACTGAACGCCGACGCCGCCCGCATGGCAATCGCGGGCGACAGTGCAGGCGGCAACCTGGTTGCCGTGGTGGCGCTGATGGTCCGTGACAAGGGCGGTCCCACGCTACGCGGGCAGCTGATGATCTACCCCGTGACCGACTATTACAAACCGGGCCATCCCTCCTACGTCGAGAACGCAGAAGGCTACGGTCTGACTGCGGCGGGGATGAGATGGTTCTGGGGTCACTATCTGAGCAATGAATCCGAGGCGGACAATCAATACGTCTCGCCGCTGCGAGCCCAAAATCTGCGCGGGCTGCCTCCCGCCTTGATTATCACCGCCGAATACGACGTCCTGCGCGACGAAGGCGAGCGTTATGGCAAACGTCTGGCCGAAGCCGGCGTGCCGGCAAAAGTCACGCGCTACGACGGGATGCATCATGGCTTCTTCCAGATGTACGGCATCGTCGAGAAAGCGAAAAAAGCACTCGAAGAAGCTTCCACCTGGCTGAAGGAACGTTTTAGCGTTTAAGATATATTGACCCGCACAACAGACGGCCAGCCGCGCCGTTCAGGCAAAATAAGCAATCGTTCCCCGGTGTAGCCCTCCGCCGCAATTGCTGACGCCTCGTGCAACCGCCGATGTTCCGCCGAGTCGGCGCCGTCAGGCCTGGTTGCCTTCGATCGCATATTGAGGCCCTCACAACGCGGCCTGCGCGGGCGCTTCGCGGTACAACCACGCGCCAATCAGCGTGCCAATGACTATTGGAATCAGTCCGTAAATGGACCATAAGACCGCAAACCTGGCGCTGAAGAACTCCATCGGCAGCAGTCCGATGGTCGGCACCGGGATAACCAATAGCCACACTGTGAACGCCGCAAGCAACGCGGTCGCCGGGCCGGGACCAAAGCGCGGGCGCGCCGCGGCATAAATCCATACGGCGAGTAGACCTTTGATCAGGTCATAGGCAAGGAAATATCCGGGATGCTGCCGGCCGACGTCGGCGCTGCTCTTGCCCAGCGCGCTCGCGATCTCGGCCCATTGATTCTTGAGCAACACGCCGTGGACCACGCCGTCGCCCAGAAAGCAGATAATACCGGCGATTACGCCTCCAAGTATCACCCGCCCAGCGTTGATTTTAGCCATCTTGGCCCTCGTGGACTTGATCGCGCGAGTATTAGGCCCGAAAGACGGCGCGCGTCAAGTACCGCACTGGGCGTCGGAACTCAAGCGCCTTGCAGGAATTCGACGATGTTGCCGTCCGGATCGTTGACCATCGCCATCACGGTCCCCGGACGGCCTTCGGCCGGCGGCACCAGCAATTTCACTCCTTTGCTCTCCAGTTGCGCCACCAGTCCGCGCAGGTCATCGACGTGAATCGTGAAGTAGCGCAGGCCGAAGCCGCGGCCCGGTCCGCCGCCCACTGGTTTTCCTTCCGGTTCGCGATCCATTTTGACCAATTTTACCAGGCTGCTCCCGCACATCAGGCGATACATCCGTCCGCCTCTTACTTCCATCTCACCGTCGTCCCTCATTCCCAACATGTCGCGATAAAACGCCAGGGACTTTGCCGGGTCCGAGATGACGATGCCGAGGTCGATCGATTCCTTGGATAACTTCACTTTGTTCTCCTGCCCATTTACGTCAAGCAGTATCTCATACCATGCAGGCAACGCCTCTGCATCCCGAAGGCATTGAAAGAACTGGCGGCCTGAAGCAACAGCAGGATGTATCCAATCGCGGCGTTGGTTTACATTGAAGCCGATGAATCCGGAGCCCAACCTTCGCGCCGCTGAAAAAAAAGCCTCGCGGCAGCGCGACATCCGCGATCTGCTTTTGCCGGAACTGGAGCAGGTCGTGGCCGATTCCGGACAACCGCGATTCCGGGCAAAACAGCTTGCGCAGTGGCTTTACGTGCATCGCGTGGACTGCTTTGACGCGATGCGCAATCTGCCGGCGGTGTTGCGGGAACACCTAAAGTGTCACTTTAGATTAGCCGCACTGCCGGCCACCGCGATCAATCGCTCCACCGACGGCACCACCAAGCTGCTGCTGCGGTTGGAGGATGGGAAAGAAATTGAAAGCGTTATCATTCCGGCGGATGAGCGCACCACCTTGTGTATCTCCAGCCAGGCCGGATGCGCGATGAAGTGCGCGTTCTGTGCCACCGCCAAGATGGGCCTGGAGCGGAATCTTACGGCCGGTGAAATTGTCGGGCAGGTAATCGCCGCAGCGCGTCATCTGGCGGATGGAGAGCATCTGACCAACTACGTCTTCATGGGGATGGGCGAGCCGCTGGCGAACTATCCGCGCCTGCTCCGCGCGCTGACGATCATGACCTCGCCCTGGGGAATGGGTATCTCGCCGCGCCGCATCACCGTGTCGACTGTGGGGCTGGCGCCAATGATCGAAAAGCTGATGACCGACACGCCGGTGCATCTGGCGGTTTCTCTAACCGCAACCACCAATGAACTGCGCGATCGGCTGGCGCCGATCAACCGGCGCTACCCGCTGGAGCAGTTGATCGAGACCTGCCGCCGCCTCGACTTGGGCAGGCGCCGGATCACGTTTGAGTACGTGATGCTGTCCGGGATCAACGATTCTCCCGCCGACGCAGGGCGTCTGGCCAGGTTGCTGGCGCCGCTGCGAGCCAAGGTCAATTTGATTTTCTTCAATCCTTTCGCCGGCTCGGCCTTCGCGCCCAGTTCGCGCGAAGCGGTTGAGCGCTTTCAAGCGATTCTTTACAAAGCCAACTTAACCGCGACGATCCGTGAAAGCCGGGGCCAGGATATCGCTGCCGCCTGCGGCCAGTTGCGCGTGGAGCACATTGTGCCGGCGGCATGAAAACCACGGTCCGCCGGCGCTTGGCTGAAAGAGACGGCGGGCTGAGCTATCGTCCACAGAAGCGCCGGACCAGGGACATCAGCCGCTCCGGCCTGATGGGCTTGTCGACGACCGCGGCGGCACCCGGCGTACTTTTGATCTCCTGCGCACTGGTAACGACAACCGCGACGCCATCAAGCAGGTGAAGTCTACGCGCGAGATCCAGGAATGCGTATCCGTCCATCACCGGCATCATCAGGTCGAGCAGTATAAGCCGGGGCTTGTTGCTTCTGATTTTATCGAGCGCAGCACGTCCATTTGGCGCACACGCCACCGCGTAGCCCTTAGCTTCTAAAAACTCGCTTAGCGCTTCGCGTGAATCAGCTTCGTCCTCGACGATAAGAATTTCCTGGTTGGACATCATTGCGACACCGCGAGTAAGGAACCACGACGCATATGTCGTGCCGAACACAATCGTTGTCAGACACGATCAAACCCCAGCAATTTCCAACAGATTTTCCAGACTCCCTTCCTTTCACCGTACGAAATTACATGCCAGGAAGGCGGATTGGTCTTAGGGCGGTATCCGGGTGGACCAAAGGATTCAATGTAACCTATGTGACAAAATGAATACTACATGTTCCGTGACGTTTCCAACGGATTTGCTTGCCGAACAAGTGGTAATGCTGAGTTACGCAATCAAGGCGGCAAAAATTCAAGCTGCCTGTACGCCTTACTGACCAAGGGACCGTTCACGATTCCCGATAGAGAATTCAGACACAAGCTCAGGTAACTCGATCATTTGTCCGCTGTGATGAGTCTAAGGAGGGCTTTGTTCTTTGACTCATCCGTAACCAGCTTTCAAGCAAACAATGGGTCAAGAGCGGTAATCGTGAGCATCAAGGATGTTGAGCTTTAAATGCAACGCTCCCGCTTGGGGGCGAGCTCATCTGTCTCGGCGAGCTGAGGACGGTAAATCACACTGAAAATCCGTCACGCTTTACCGCAGGAGCACTATTCACGGCGAAGCCGCTTCGATAAGTTAATGCCCGCGGAAGGCAAGGGGTTTCAATGTCTGAGACGGTGATCGGAGTAATCGGCGGCAGCGGTTTCTATACGATGAGCGGGCTCGAAGGGCTCGAGCAAATCGAACTCAACACTCCTTTCGGTGCGCCGTCGGATACGTTCTACCGCGGGCGGCTGGGCGATGCCTCCGTGGTGTTCCTCGCGCGCCATGGGCGCGGCCATCGGTTGTTGCCTACCGAGATTAACTTTCGCGCCAATATCTACGGCATGAAGCAATTGGGCGTCGAGCACCTCGTGTCGGTCAGCTCAGCCAGTTCGATGCACGAGGACCTGCATCCGAGCGATTTCCTGGTACCTGACCAGTTCATCGACCGCAC
>DATFSZ010000024.1:0-57531 GCA_035262365.1 Binataceae bacterium (SeqCode) | reverse complement strand
GCGCCTGGTGTGGCGCAAGCGCAAAGCTGTGTCTCCAACGTGCCGCACATCGACGGTGTGTGGCAGGTGCTACCATACTTGATGCCCATCAACCCGATTTCGGCAACCCTGCTTCACAGCGGGAAAATCCTAATTGTCGCCGGGTCTGAGAATGACTTCGATCGTCAAGGCGCGGATTACTACCGCGCCGCAATTTGGGATCCAACCGGAACGAACAGCAGCAGCATCCAGGTTATCGATCTCAGCTATGACGTCTTTTGCAGTGGGGTCGCGGTTCTGCCTGACGGGAGAGCGCTGATCGTGGGCGGCACCGAGTTCTACTACCCTGAATTTGCGGGAGACAATCGCGCCTCTTTTTTTGATCCTGTAACCAGACGCTTTGTGCAATCTCAAAGCATGGCAGACGGCCGCTGGTACGCCAGCGCCATTGCACTGGGCGATGGGCGCATCATGACGTTTTCCGGGACCAATCTCACTGGAAGCGGCGCCAACAGAACGGTTGAGATCTACGATCTCAAGAAGGCCGGGGCGGGCTGGTCCACCCCGACCACCGCCCCTTTTTTCCCACCCCTTTACCCGCGCCTGTTTCTGCTGCCGAACGGCACGGTTTTTTTTACCGGACAAGGCGACGCAAGTATCTCCCAGGGGTGGATTTTCAATCCGGCCAGCGGCACGTGGACGGCGTCCGTCCCGACAACCGTCGATCGGACACGTGGCGGTGCGGTTGTTCTGCCGTTACTGGGGCCGAGTTACAAACCTCGCATCATGAATTTCGGCGGCGGCAGTCCAGATCCGGCTACGAGCTCGACTGAAATCATTGACTTGTCTGCGAGCTCTCCCTCGTGGACTCCCGGCCCCTCCATGTCAACCGGTCGTATCGAGGGGAATGTCGTTATGCTGCCTAACGGCAAAGTTCTGGCGCTGGGCGGTTCGTTGGACAACGAAGTACCGGACCAGGCCGGCAAGCATGCCGACCTGTACGACCCAATCTCCAACACTTTCAGCTCAGGGGGGACCGACTCGTTCTCGCGGCTTTACCACTCGACAGCGCTGCTGCTTCCTGACGCCAGGGTGATCAGTCTTGGCAGCAATCCAACAGCCGCCAGGTATGCGGCCGGAATCGAAATCTACACGCCGGCCTATCTGTTCGACAGCAACGATCAGCTGATCACCACCAATCGGCCGAGCATCAGCAGTGTCTCGTCGCAGGTGCTTGGCTACAACGCTCCGTTCTCCGTTACCTACACGAGTACCTCGGCAATCAGCTCCGCTGTGCTGATGCGTCCCGGTTCCGATACCCATTCCTACGACATGGAGCAGCGTCTGATCGGTCTGTGCGGACCATCACCTCAGGCGCCATGCAGCGGCTCGGGGACACTGTCCCTCACCACACCGCCCAACTCCAACATCGCGCCGCCGGGCTATTACATGCTCTTCTTACTTGATAGCGCCGGCGTACCATCCAAGGCGCAATTCATCCAGCTCTCGCTTTACTCAACGGCACCGGCCGTTGGGGCGATCACATCGCCGGCTACGGACGTGATGATCAACACTGGCAATTCGGTCAATTTCGGCACGACCTCCAGCGCAGCCCAGTACTCCTGGGTCTTTCCCGGGGGGACGCCACCTACGTCCACGGCGCAGAATCCCGGAAGCGTGACTTTCAACACGGCGGGAACCTACGTCACGTCGCTGACCGTGGTCGACAGCAGCGGTAACTCCGATCCCAGTCCCCCCACGCGGACCATTACCGTGCTGCCGGCGACCGCTGACTTTTCGATTAACGTGAGCCAACCCCCTCTGATAGTGATTCCAGGACAATCGGCGTCGTTTACGGTAACCCTCACATCGCTCAGTGGATTTAATGGAACCGCGAGCCTGACCGCTTCGGGGTTCGATCCTGGGATGACAACTCCCGGCTTCAATCCGCCCTCGATCACCGGTTCCGGGTCATCGACCCTGGTGGTAAACACGCCAACAACCGCGGCGCCAGGCGCGGACTCCTTAACCTTCCAGGGCACCTCTGGATCACTAAGTCATACCGCGCCGACGACCTTGCTGGTAGGCCTGGCGCCACTGGCAAGCCTCACAGCGACGGCATCGAGCGGACAAATCGTTCTATCGTGGCCAGCAGCAATTGGAGCCGCGGGCTATCACCTGAAACGCGCCAGGACCAGCGGTGGCCCTTATGTCGGTATCGCTTGCCGTACCACGACCAGTTATACCGACACCGGGCTGACTGGGGGACAAACCTATTACTACGTGGTGTCTGCCACCTACACCGCCGGCCCCGACGGCGGCGGAGAGAGCGCAGACTCCGTCCAGGCAAGCGCTACCTTCCAGGGCACCACGTCGACACCTAGACCGAGCGCAACGCCAACGGCGAAGCCAACCGCAACTGCGAAGCCTGCCGCGACCCCAACCGCGAAGCCGACTACAACCGCAACTGCAAAGCCGGCCGCGACGCCAACTGCGAAGCCGACTACAACCGTAACTGCAAAGCCGGCCGCGACGCCAACAGCGAAGCCGACTGCAACCGCAACTGTAAAGGCGGCCGCGACGCCAACTGCGAAACCGACCGCAAGCGCAACTAAGAAACCGACCGCAACGGCAACTGCGAAGCCGACCGCAACGGCAACTGCGAAGCCGAAACATGGACACCACCGGTGACATCGAAGATGCGCTGGGCAGCGCGGGCGCACACGCGTACGGGATACCCGGCAATGATTTCCGGCTCTCTCGGAACTAACGACATCTTCGATCATGCGGTTGCCAATTCGCTGTCGCGGATGCCGATCAGACTGACAATTGATCACTGGAAGTTGCGCATGGCGGCGCGTGATGGCCGTCTGGCGGTCGAAGTCATCGAGTAGCATTGGCTAAGTGACGAACTCGAAAGGTTGATGACGTCGTCCAGGGATCAGCCGGGCACTTGTTGGCGCAGCTACCGCCGTGGCGTTCCGCCGGCGGAGGGCGATTCTGGAGGTCTGGGTCTATGGAAAAGGGAGCGCAAGGCGCCTAAGGCTTTTCTCCACCATGATAGCCCCTCTTCCGTCTGAAGAGCGGCTGCAGCCTCTTTCATTTCAAGAGCTGCTTCGAGCATTTGTTTATGAGCGCGCACCGCGAGGGTGCTCTCCAGCGCCGAAAGGCGTTGCTCGAAGGGGGCGCGCTCCGCCCGGTCTTTGCCGACCTTCGTGCTCAACTTCTGGATTTCGTTAAGCAGCATCGGGACCAGTTCGCGATAGTAAACACTAAACATCCTGCCGTTGGTCTCACGGCTAACCAGGTCGGGATATACACCCGGGCCATCTCTTCCGCGACCAGCCCATATTCATGAACTCAAATCCGGGCGCGAGTTTGCGCTTGCCGACGGCCCGGTCTTGGTGCAAGGCTCGAACCTGGAATAAAAATTGAAGTGGAGGTCCTGTGGGAGGACGAGACGTTACTGCCCAGAATCGCAAGGGTCCAGTCTCACCGATGCGAATTGTTCTCGCTAACGGCTCCCTCATAAACCACCAGCAGAGCGGCGGCCACTGGAGCTGGTTTCTGCAATATCCCCTTGGCTTCAAAGACATCGGTCACGACATATTGTGGCTGGAACTGATGCAGTCGACGGGTCGCACTGATACGGATGCACGGATTCTCCGGGATTTCTTTGACCTCACCGCACTCTACGGGTTGGATAAAATATGTGCGGTCATGGTTTTTGATAGCCATCTCGATTTTCAATCGTTCGAACGCTGCCAGGCGGTGGGCAAAAGCAAAGAGAAGATTCAAGCTGCCATCGGCGATGCGGACCTCCTCCTCAATTTCTGTTGTGCTGTTCGGCAACCGTTGCTCTCGATGTTCAAGCGCCGCGCCCTGCTCGACTTCGATCCCGGACACTTGCAGATTTGCGCGCTCTCCTGGGATATGGGCATCGCCGACCATGACGCGTTTCTGACCATTGGTGGACGCATCAACGCGCCCGAATGCGAGGTCCCCAAGCTCGGTCTTCAATGGCAAACTTTCGAGCCCAGTATCTATCTGCCAATGTGGCGGACCGCCGGCGAACCAGGTCGAGACGCTCCCTTCACCTCGGTCACGCACTGGACCTGGGAAGAAATTCCCTGGCGCGGCCAGAACATCAGCGTCTCTAAACGTACGGCTTATCTCAACTACTTGGATATTCCGCGGCGAGTCCATCGGCCTTTCGAGCTCGCCGCCTATATTGATCCTGACGACTCAACCGGAGATCGCGAACTGCTCGCTGAGCACGGCTGGCGCATTGTGCATCCATGCGATGTCGCCAGTTCAATCAGCTGCTACCAGAAATATATTCGCGAGTCGCGCGCGGAATTCATGTGCCCCAAACCCGTCCATGTCCGGATGAAGACAGGATGGTTCAGTGACCGCAGCATCGCCTACCTTGCCAGCGGCCGGCCTGTGCTTGCGGAAGATTCAGGCTTCAGCGAACGGATACCTACGGGCCATGGGCTGTTGACGTTTCGGGACATGGACGAGGCCATAGCGGGAGTCGCCGAAATTGACGGCAATTACAGTCGACACAGTCGCGCTGCGCGTGAGATCGCGGTTGAATTGTTCGATTCGCGCAGGCGCCTTGAGGCGATACTGTCCGCGTGCGAACCGTGACTACGCCAACATGGCTGGCCAGATACTGACCGTAAGGCCGTCGGCATCGGCACCCGCGAACGCAGCTGGGATCTTCACATAGCTGATACGGAAATAACGGTCAGCAAGTACAGTTTGATGGCGAAAGCGGTTTTTTCGCCGGCTACGCCTTGGGAGGCTTGAGCTTCGGCATTACCTCTTTGGCGATCAGTTCGATTGAACGCATGATCTTGTCATGCGGCGTGGTGTACATCTGCATGAAGAGCAAGGCCTCGTCCACACCGGCGTCGGACAGATATTGTAATACATTCAAACAGGTCTGCGGGCTGCCTATACAGGCGCCCCCGGCCTTGACGATCTCCGAGATCGGCACCGTCTGCGACATTTGATAGTTGTCGGCGTGGCGCTTCATGAACCACTCGTAGGACTTGGGTGCTTTGCCGTCGAGCCAGGGGGCGAACAACATCCGCACTTCCTCGGAGTACCGCTTGAAGTTGGGCCCCTGGATAGCCAGTGCCTCCTCATCGGTGTCACTGCACAGGGTGAAAGTCAGCAGCGCAAACTTATTGTTCACAAATTTGCCGATGGGCTTACAATTCTTGATCCGTTCGCGATAGAGCTGAACGAAATCGTTGGACTGACCCTGTCCAATACCGAAGCCGAGCACCCCGATTCCGTTGTCGGCGGCGAACTCGATCGTGGACGGCTGCGTGCAGGCCACCCACATCGGCGGATGCGGCTTTTGCACCGGTTTGGGTATCACGTTCCTTTCCGGAATTTGCAGAGACCCGGTTTCCCACTTAAATTTAGGCTCAGTCCACATCTTGGGCAGGATGCGCAACGACTCTTCCCATTGCGGCCGCGTCAGGTCCGGATCGACGGAGAAGGCGCTCAGCTCGGATTCACAAATCGCGCGGCCGCCGCCGAATTCCACCCGCCCATTGGACAGCACATCCAGCGTGGCGATGCGCTCGGCCACCCGCAGCGGATGATTGATATGAAAAGGGAGCAGAACGATTCCATGCCCCAGACGGATATTCCTGGTTTTGGCCGCCAGGTGCGATAGGACCAGTTCGGGCGACGAGCTGTAGGAAAAGCCCTGTAAGAAATGATGCTCGGTAAACCAGACTGAACGAAAGCCGAGTTCATCGGCCAGCATCGTCTGCTCGATGCAGTCGTCGAATACGCGCTTTACACCGGCCTCGCTCAAATCCGAAGTTTCCAGCTCGAAAAACAGACTCACATCCATCTCTGTACCGTCCTTGGCTTACCAGAAATTTCCATTTTGGAATCGCAATGAAGACTCACACAGGCGCCGGGTGGTTTGCAAACAGGGGAAAATAGCCAAGCCGGCGAAGTCGTAATCATGACCATAACCGCCACGAATAAGCATCGCATCCCACAGCGATGTCGAGGCGCCGAATCATCAATATGCCGTGTGTAGGTTAGCGGATTCGTTTTGGACAGCGGCGGCACGAGGACGAACCGGCCTTTTCGCGGGACCTGGTCCGATGTTGCGGCCTGGACATCGTACTAGAACATCTGGCGCGCGTTCCTTGAGTCGTCCGGCGCGCAGGTGGGAATCAGCCGCCGTGATGGGTTGGGCTGAGAGGTGTATTCGCGCTCCGGTGGTGGTAATGCCGTCCTGAAACGTCGGACTGCTCAAACAGCCCCCAGGACGAAACCAACAGAAAAGAAAGCAGCAGCGCACTGAGCAGCCAGCCCGCGAACGCCAGCGCTGAAGCGGAACGGGGTTTCACAATAAAAGATTTGTAGCACAAAGCTCACGAAAGCAAAAGAGGAGACTTTTTCGCAGGCAGCACTGCTCATAACGGAAGCTGCCGAAGAAAGTTGCCTACCGCGGCATGCGAACATTCGCCCGCTTACCGGGCTTCAATGTTCTGAGTCGTGCCGATGAGCAGGCCGAGATGCGTCAACTATATGGGTAGCGCGAAGCTTGCCCGGTCAGCGTAGCGGGGTGACTGTTGTCGCTGCGCCACCGCCGCCTCCACCGGTCGTCTCGAGGACACCGGCGACGGTGCCGCCTATGACTCCCGCGGCGGCTGCTCCGGCACCGACTACCGCAGCGGGACCCAGTACTGAACTCGCCGTGGCGCTCAGAGCTCCCAAGGTACCGGGCGTGGCCGGGAGGGGCGCAAGCAAGCATGGCACCGTGGTCTTTTGCCCCGCTGGGACTTTAACGGCGGCGCCGGGCCGCGGCGGATTGTTCGTCACCAGCACGGTGCCGGCAGTAGTCGCGCAATCCGTAAACTCGAAGCAGTTCGGGAAGCCTGGGCGTGCTTTTCCGGCCGCATAGCGGCAGGTAAATTCCGTTCCACGCACCCCGGCTATAGCGTTAGGCGTCGTGACCGTAAAGCTAGGCGCTGCCTTCCGCGCCACTGCGCTTACCAGGGATTTCACACTTCCCGAAAGCAGTTCGACATTGGTGCTGGCACGAACGCCGCCGCTGAGGATGCTTTCGTCGATAGTCAGAAGGCTCGACTCGTTCAGAGTCAGCATGCTGTTGTCGAGCATCTCCACGGTAAGTTCGCCCGGGATGGCGGTTTTGAGCTGGTCGTGGAGCTCGACCGGCATGGCAGGGACGGCGTCCAGGCTGTTGTTGGCGCGTTTTACCTGGGCTTTGCCAGTAACCTGGGTGACCTTGCCAACCACCGCCTCCGCCTGTACCCGCGAAGCGGGGGCGCAAAAAGCAAGCGCCAGTATCGCCAGGACTATCCGGGTCAGGAGCCTTATATCGCCGTCAAACATCTCGCACCGTCACATCCCTTCCTTTTGCAAGCGAATAAAGACCAAAACTAAAAGATTGCAGGATCAGCAGTTTACTAATCCAAAATCACCTACCTCATCTATATACCTCGTTTTTCCCGCCGCCAAAAGAATCCTCGAAATTAAAAATTCGTGATTCGCTAAGTTCTGAGCGTCAGATTTACGCCTTGGCTGTCAGCCTTGGAAGGACAAATACCGACGCTGCATAATTGGCTCGCTAAAGATTAGCTCAGCCACAATGGGTGAGTCTAGTTCGTGAATCGTGCAGATTGCGATATCGCCGTCTTCGCGCCACACTGGCTGTTCATAGAAGATTCAACCCGAATTACATAAAGCTTTACCTTGGATGTTATTGAGAGTTCTAACCGAGCAACCTTGGCTGAAAAAAGGACGGCTTTTAGAGTGAGCAACCGTTCTGATGAAGGCGCGCGGGGCCGGAGGACCCGAAGTGTTGCCTGGCTCGACCGGGTCGTGCTCGCCGGCCTGGTAGGGCTGGTGGTGTTCCCGCCGTTGGCGATTGGTTCCGTCAATCCATGGGCGTTCGGGGCCGTCGAAGCATTGATCTTCTTGCTGACTATCGCCTGGATGGCACGCCTGGCGCTGGAAGACACACCGCGGCAGTTTTCCGGTCTGCGCCCGCTTCTGACGCCGGCCGTCTTGTTTTTCGCACTGGTCATCTTCCAGCTTCTGCCCGTGCCGCCGGCGCTGGAGCGCGAACTTTCGCCATCAACTTACCGCCTGTATTCGATCAGTCTGCCGGGATGGCCGGAGCGCGACCCCTATCCATTTCCCCCGAAGGTTACCCGCGGAAAGTACAGCACGCGCGACTCCAGTGCGCACGCCGCCATGACCGGGCGGCCGAACGCTGGTTGGTTCGACCCGATTTCCAAATGGCGTCCGGTTTCGATTGCTCCGGGACTAACCGCCACCGCCTTGCTGAAACTGACCGCCTACTGCTGTCTGTTCTGCCTGGTGCTTTTCTATCCGCTGCGAGGCTATCCGGCCGCGAACGGTGAGCGGCGCTTCTTCAGGCGCGTGCTGAAGGCGGTCCTGATAACCGGGCTGGCGATTGGATGTATCGGTCTGTTGGAGCAAACGTTTTGGAACGGGGCGATTTTATGGTTTTACGTACCCTATGATTGGGGCCAGCCCAGGCCGGATTTGGATCCAAGGACTATGGGTCCCTTTGTTGACCCCGATCATTTTGCCGCCTATCTGAATATGATTCTGCCGCTCGCCTTGGCGGGAGCGTTATTTCAGAGCTTTCTGAGCCGCGCGTCTTCCTCATACGAGACACTTCGCGTCTTTTGTCTCGGAGTGGCTGCGGTGTTGATTTCCGCAATTGCTCTGAGCCTGTCGCGTGGCGGATGGATCGGTGGACTGGCCGCTGCCTTCCTGGTTGTTGCGCTCGCATTAATAGCCCTATGGCGCGATCTGCGGGGGCGCGCCGGCTCCAGGCTGAGAGTGCCCGGAGCGATTTACGTGGTTTCAGCAGTGTTCATCGTCGCGGCCGCCGCATTTTACGCAGTGCCCTCTGCTCCGACCGCGGTCAACACCCGGATTGAAGCAACTATCACCGAACCGGACTTCGATTCCCGTCTGAGTTATTGGCGCGACTCGATCGGGATAATCCGCGACTTTCCGTTGCTGGGAGTTGGACTCGGATCCTTTCAGGATATCTTTCCTCACTACCAAAGCCCGCCATGGAGCCCGTCTTCGGTGCGTCAGGCGCATAACGACTACCTGGAGCTGGCGGTTGAAACCGGTGTGGCAGGCGTCGCGTTGCTGCTGTGGTTTTGCGTAGTGGCCGGTATTCGCCTTTGGAGGGGCATCAGGACAGTGCCTGCCAAAATTCTGCCGGTCATGCTCGCCTTGATTGCGGGGCTGGCTGCTATGGCGATACAGGAAGTCTTCGACTTTGCGCTGCAGGTTCCGGGCAACGCGGTCCTCTTCACGATCTTGCTCGCGCTCGCATTGCGCTTGGGCGCCATCAATCTCGACAATGGCGCCGAGAAAAGATACGCCGCTCCGAAAGTCCGCCGGTTCGCGGCGGCGGCCGCTGTGGCGGCGGCGGTTCTGATTGCGGTGGCCCTGCGCCAGAGCAAGACGCCCTATCCTTATCTGGCATCGCTGCCGCGCGACACCGAAGCCGCGAAGGGCCTCATCCTGGAGCATCCTGCCCGCTCAACCTCACATCTTTGGTTCGCTGCGCTGCAGCACGGAGCGGCGGCCGCTCAACTGAGGGAACTCTCAATCGCTGCTTGGCTCGATCCGATCAATCCGCTGATTCTCGACCGCTACGCGCAGGCGCTGGCCGATAATGGCGAGATCGGCCGCGCACTGGCCGAAGTCACCCACTCGGTTTTTGTGCGTCCGGCAATGGCGCACCATTTTTACTTGCAGCCCGACACGGTCTCCTGGCTATCGATGGAGGAGCGCAAGGCAATAGATACGGGATTCAAAATGGCTATTGCGCACAATTTTGCGGGCGCGAGCCATGAATTCGCAGCGTTCTGCGCCTCCCAGCACCATGAGGTCGCCGAGGCGGACGTGCTTGCGAAGGCGTCGTCGGGGGTCGATCAGCCTGCCAGTCGCGCCGCGCTTTTGCTCGAAGCCGGTACTGCCTACGCGCAGGCGGATGAGCCGGCGCGGGCGCTGGCCGCCTTCGAGCAGGCCGCCCGGCTCGAGCCTTCGAATTCCAGACCGTACGAATATCTGAACAGCAAAATCTTTGCTCCCCGTAAGGATTTGGCTGCGGCAAGAGGAGTGGTTGAGAGGGGAGTGAAAAACGGCGCCGACCCTTTCGTGCTTTACGTTTCATTGGCGCAAGCTTACGAGCAGGCCGGCGATCTAAACGGCGCGGAAGCCGCGCTGCTGGAGGCGCTCCGGATGCGGCCCGAGGGACGCTTCGATTACGACACCCTGATGCGCCTGGCGGATCTGGAGCGGCGCGGCAACCATTTCGAGCGTGCGCTCATGTGGACGCGCAAAGCAGTCGCAATCCGGCCGGATTCGGCCGACGCGTTTTATCAGTTGGCACTGGATGAAGAGTCAGACTACGAATACGGCGAGGCGCTGCGCGACCTTGGCCACGCGATCAAATTAGCGCCTGACAATGCGGCGATGAAAAACCATTACCGCGACATGATGCGCATGATCGCTGCCCACGCGAATCATAATCATCACTGAGATCGGATCATCGCTTAGCCTGAATCATCGCTGATCCGGCTTTGCGTTGCGCGGGAGTGGGCTGCGGAGCGCCGGCCGCGGCTTTGACCGGAAACTGATCCGGGGCCAGCACCTGGTTAACGGCGCCGCGCGAGACCAGCATCGAGTTGCTGAGGGCGTCCCAGGTTGGATAAAAAGGCTGCTCGCCGATTCGGCTAAAGAACCCATCCGCTATCAGTGCCCGTTTACGTGCTTTGAGCGCGGCGATTTCCGCATAGCATTCCGGCATGTCGAAATGCTGTTTGCATCCTATTAGATGATAAAGCTCGTGCCGCGTCACAGCTGCGGGGGGAAGCAACAACTGGTTAATGCTGATCAACGTAGCGGCGACGAAACCCGAAGTCAGCGTCGCATCGTCCACCTCGCCCAGGACTTCCGGCAGCGGCACGGCCAATGTCGCCACGTCGCCCACAGAAAATCTCCCGCGTTGCGCCCAACGAAGTACAGATTGCGGTCGCATTGCGGCGCCAGCATTTGCGACCGTACCTGCCTGACGATGCTGTCGTGAAAGAAGCCGCTGCGCGCCAGCGGCCGGAACGATACCGGCTCGACTGTCAGCGCGTACTTAGGGGCCTCGCTGTCCCACGATGAGAGCAGTTCGCGCGCGCGAGCCTCGGTGATTCCCTGATCGAGAAAGACACACAAATGAACGGTTTCCGGCGGTCCGAAATCGATCGTGCTGCGCAGGCCCGGATGATCCAGGCCGATCGTCGTGAAGAAGCATCCCCACAACCCGAACACGCAGATCGCGGCAACCGCAATTTTTCCCGCTCTCATGCAGCGGGATCATGGTCCGGTTTCGGGACCTCCCCAGTTCGGTATTGACCTCGCTTTCAGGGCGCGACGATGAATAGTCGCATCGCCAGGCGCTCCCAAAAGTGGTGGCGCACAATGTATGAGAAGTCCTAGCCGTCAGCAGCGGCGACGGCGACCTGGAGAACCGCGCGACCCTTGCCGGTTTCAGGGATGAAGTAGAACCCGAGTTGGCTCAGGCCCACCAAGGTAAAGATGATCATCGAAGCCTGCAGTCCAATCACCTGGGCCGCGGCGCCGGCCACCAGAGGCGCGAAAAATCCGCCGATAAACGCCGTGCCCCATGCGAAGGCAAGCGCGATATGAGCCAGTTCCGGAGTCATCCCGGGCAGTTCCATGGTCATCGTCACGACCACCGGCCAGACCATCGAGCCGAACAGCCCACCCAGCAATTGGGCGGTGAAGATGCCGCCGTAGTTCGGGATGAGCAGCGTTCCCATCGTGCAGCAGATCCCCACGATGGCCAGCGGCCAGGTAAAGGGCCTGCGCCGGCCCACCAGTCCCGAAGCGACTCCGCCCAGGAAAGAACCGGCGATTGCGGCAATCGTCGGAATCGCGGCCAGTCTGCCGGCTTGGCTAAGGGTTAAGGCGCGCTGAGTATGGAAAAACTGCGGCATGAACGCGCCGTGCAACGACGTCATCCAAACCCCGCCGAAGATTCCCAGCGTGGCCAATAAGACGTCGGAGCGCTTGAGCACGTCCAGGCGGTGAGTGGGTTGCGCAGGGGAGGGCGCGGCGCTAACCGCGGCGGGCGCGCTTTTGTTTTCGCGTCCGAAAATGGTCCACAGGATCGCGACTCCGATTTCCAGCACACCGTAAAAGGTCAGCGTTCTGCCCCACGAGGATCCTAAAAGGTAATAAAGCGATGGGGTTACGGCGAACGTGACGGCCAGAGAGATGTTGCCGCACACCAGGTTGACGGAGTTGATATAGGGCCATTCGCGCGGCGGAAACCACTGCATCGGCAGTGCCTGCGCCGGGCCCATTATTATTCCGAAGCCGATTCCCTCCAGCGCGCGGCATGCGAACAGCGTCCAGTAATTGGTTGTAAAGCCGCTGAGTACGGCGCCGATACCCATCATCCAGGCGCCCAGCACGATCCAGCGAATGATACCCATTCGCGATCCCATCAGGCCGCCCAGTATTGCGAAGACGCCAATGAAAAGAGCGATGATCGATATCAGCATCCCGGCGCGGCCCAAGCCGATGTTGAAGCTCTTGATGATCGGCTCCAGGATGGGGGCGGGCGCCAGCCACACCGCTTCCTGTACCAGGAGGCCTGAAATCAGCAATCCTTCAATCACCCATCGGTAGGGCGAGGCCTGATTTTCGCTGGTCATCGCGCCGCACTCCCCCGTTTGAACCGCCGGTATCGCTGCTGAGCGGGCCGCGACTCCGGCAAAAGGGGTCTAGCGATGTTTCCTGCGATTAGTCAAATGAATCAGCGGGGCGATGGCAGAGGGCTGGCGGCGGCGCTTTCCTCCAGCATCCGGCCAAGCTTGAAGCTGGGCGGCGGGGTTTGATCGACCAACGCCAGCAGCCGCTCGCGGCGATCGATTAGCAACGACTTAAGCTGCTCGTGCTGCTGCGAGTTAAGGCGCAGCAATTCCGTCAGGCGGTCCAGCGCCGGGCGGTAGATGACCATCGGGACGAACAGGTTCCCGGCCTCACCCGCGCATCCCGGCAACGGCGGAGGAGGCGGCGGCATCGTCGTCTCGACATTGTCCAGCTTGCGCTGCTGCTGCGGGGTTAGCTCCGCGTTGAGTTGCTTGCGAAAGCCGCTTTCGATCACCTCCACGCTGCGGCGGAACTCCGCGATCTGAGGTTCCAGCGCCTCGATCCGCGTACGCATCTCTTCGGGGCCCGGCGGCGGGCCGTGCAGGAAGGCCGCCATCCACGCAGGCGGTGGCGGCGGACCGAATCCCATACGCCCCGGCGCTCGGAACTCGCCCATCAGTGCGATCGGAGGCGGCGGCATCGGCCGCATTCGCTGGGTCCAAATGCCGGTTCCGAGCCCCAACAAAAACACGACGACGGTGATCGCGACGACCTGCAGCCGCTCGTTCATATGGCTACTTCCAGTGCCGCGGCCTGTTGGGCGGCTTTGGACCACAGCTCCAGGTTCGTACGATTGATGCGCGCGGCGTTGATCCAGTGGGCAGCCAGGGCGATCGCGATGCATAGCGCGACCGTTATCACGGTCCACCGGTTGCGCTGGGAACGCCTTCGGCGCGCTTTTGCGTCGCGCATAACTTGGCTGGAAAAGTCAGGCGGCAGTTTCCGGCCGGCGCGCACGCCGAGCTCCCGCAGGTAATGCGTCTCAGGATTCATCGCTGATCCTCCGCCGCAACTGTTCGCGCGCCCGAAACAGGCGCGACTTGACCGAACTGACGCTGCTGCGGGTGATTTGCGCCAGTTCCTCGTAGCTGAACTCGTTTTGCTCGAGCAGCACGATCAATTCGCGCTGCCGGGGCGGCAGATCTGCCAGAGCGGCGCGAAAAGCTTCCAACCTGCCGTCGGATCGTTCGGCTTGCGCCGCGATCTGCTCGTGCCTGCGCTCCAGGGGCACGAAAATGCGCCGCAGCCGCTCTTTGCGCAGGTGGTCGAAACAGGTATTGCGCGCAATCTGAAACAGCCATGGCTCGAAACTCTGGGCGGCTCTCAGCCGCTTTATATGAATGATCATTTTAACGAAGGCGCTGTGCGACAGGTCGCCGATCACGTCTTCGCGTCCTACCAGCGAGTAGATGAATCCCGCGATCCGGTCCTGATAGCGTCGCACGAGTTCCTCCAGCGCGGTTTCGGCACCGGTTTGCGCACGGACAACCAGCTCCGTGAGGTCCTCGGTTTTGACGCACGAGTCCGGCACACCGTCCACTTTCGTGGCAGGGTGCGCAAAAAGTGGCTCCCGGGCCAGAAATGGCTTACCGATCGCGCCAGCACCCTGCATAACAAACCGGCTTCCTCCTCAATTTGTTCCCCCTGACCCCAGAGGGAAACAAAAAAAACAGGGGGAGCGGGCCGCAGAGAGCATCCGCAGCCTGCTTCGATTGACGCTCCAGTCTCAAAAAAGTTGCGCTGGGCGCCAAATTTGGCCAGCGCAACTTTTTCACCGGCAGGTGGTCTTCCTTTCAAGCGCCGGCCATTTGAAAAGGGGATACGAAGGCAACAAACCTGATTGTGGCTGCCGCCAATACAAAGAGTCAATGGAGGATCTCAAGATGACGCGCAATCCGTTTTGTACGGTAATCTGTGTGCTGGCCGTAACAACACTTTCAAGCGCAGCCCTTGCGCAAATGGGCCCTCCGCCGGGACCTCTGGGACCGCCCCCGATAGTTATGATGCTTCAGGGTGTTAGCCTGAGCACGGAGCAGCAGGCCGCCGTGGCGGCGATCATGAAGTTGCATCAGCAGACGCTCGCGCCCCTGCTCGACCAGCTACGCACCTATCATGAACAGATGGCTGCAATGCTCGTTTCATCGGGGACGGTAACCCTCTCCGACTTCACCTCCCTGGAACAGCAGAGCGTGCAAAGCGAGCAGCAATTGCAGCAGGAGACGCTCAAGACGGCGTTGGACGTGCGGGCGATACTAACACCGGATCAACTCGCGGCGGCCGCCGCAAACCAGAAGAAGATGCAGGAATTCCACAGCGAGATGCGGCTCATCATGGGGCCGGCGCCAGGCGCCCCTTGAAATCGTTCAGGCGGCGGGCTGGCGGGCGCGGCCGATTACCGCGGCGCTGGTGTCATGCGCAACCCGGGCAGCCTGCGCGATAGGAAGCTGCTGCTGCTCGGGTGAAATTATCTCGACCGAAATCGGGGCTTGCACGCCAAGCTCGTCCAACAGGCGGATGAAGCCAACCAGGTCGAACACGCCCTCGCCGGGGGCGCATCGATGCAGCGTGTCGTGGAGCATGTCGGCGCCGGCCGCCATCCGGGGAGCGTCGTCGAACTGGATCGCGATGATTTGACCGGGCGTCACCGCGCGCAGCGTAGCCGCGTCGGCGCCGCTGTGGAAGTAATGCCACGAGTCGACCAACAATCCGCCGTTGGAGCGTCCGGCCAGGCGGCAGATCTCCCAGGCGGATTTGGGATTGGGAATTCCCGTCCACGGCAGAAATTCGATCGCGACCATCAGGCCGTGAGCGCCGGCCCGATCGCACAGCGCGGCGAAACGCTCCGCGGCGGCCTCCAGCGGCTCCATCTCGGCGGGAGCGCGCAACTCTCCGACGTTCATGTGGCGCGGCTTCAGCAGGTCAGCCATCCTGTACATGCGATCTTCGGTTTTGCGCGCCGCCGCTGCGCGATCGCCGCCGTGCGCCCAATCCGAAACGAACTCGAGTTCGGCCACGCGCACGCCGTGATCTTTCAAAATGGCGCGGATATCGGCGTCGGACACGCCCGCCGCGCGGCAGGCGTCGTAATCCTCGGGTGTCCAGCCGATTCCGGCGAATCCCGCCGCCGCGGTGGCAGCCACACGTTGGACGAAAGAATGGCGCGCCGGGTTCATCACGTCAGCGCCCGAAATGGAGTAGTGGCTAGCTATCAGATCGTTGGGGCCAAGCGCGGTGCTCATATCCACTACCTCCCGATGCGGGCCGCAGGCGCCGGCTGCGCACAGCGCTAATTGCTACGTTAGGCGCGGGCGGCGCGTCAACGCCGGCGTCTTCTATCCATGATTCAGTGAGTGGGCGGGCCGTCTCTGCTCGTGCCGGTGTTGCTCGCGGAGGATTGCCGGGAATCAATCCGGCGCGCCGCTCGCCATCGTTTCCGGACTATGGCCCACGGTCACGCCTTTGCGCACCCGCACTGAAAGTTCAGGACGGGTCGGGACTTCAACTTTCAAGCTGCGATAGCCGCCGCGCACCGGGTTGGGAGAGGTGAATCCGACCGTGTACTGCTCGCGCAATTCATTGCTGATCGATTCAGTGGCCCGGCTGAGCGTCTCACCGTCGCCCACCTCACGCACGATGAAGGTCTTCGCCCCGGTTTCAATCGACAAAGTCTGCAGCGTGCGCGCGTCAACGCGGTCATCCTCGCCGCCGAACAAAGGAAGTCCGCCGAGAACGAAAATTCCCGACGCCGCAATGTTGGGGTCGCCGATGCCGATGGAATAAACCAGCACACCCTGGCGGCGGGCCTGTGCCACTACCTGGTCAAGACTGGACGAACTGGCGGTATCCATTCCGTCGGTCACGACCAGCAGCGCCTTTTTGTCGTAGCGCCCGCGCGACACCATGATCAAACCGTCGAGGATGACATCATAGAGCGCGGTGCGGCCGTAGGCGTGCAACAGGGCGAGGCGGCTGCGCACGGCGGCGTGATTGATGGTAAAGGGCTGAAGCAAAAACGGATGGTCGGAGAAAGCGAACAGAAAAACGTCGTCGCGCGGGTTCAGGTTGCTGATGAACTCCGCAATCGCGGCGCGCGCCTGTGGAATCTTTGGCTCCATGCTGCCCGAAGTATCCACCAATATTCCGATCGAGACTGGTGTATTGAGGTCCTTGCGGAAAAATTCGATCGGCCGCTGCTGGCCGTCTTCATAGAGCCGGAAATCGTCCTTGGTAAGGTCTGTGATGCGCGTTCCGGAACGGTCGGTAACGGTGACCGTCGCCTGGTCGTAACCTGGCTGCGCTCGAACCTGACGCGCGGGAATCTCCAACTCGGGCCCGACCTGCGGTGCCAGCGGCGCGGCTGGGGCTGGAATTGCGCTCTCCGGTTGCTTTGGACTGGTCGGGATTTCCAGCACCGAGCCGGTACCGGGACTTTGGCTCCTGGGCATTATCGGCGCCGGTTGAACAAGAGTCTGTTGGGCCAACGCAACCGAGAACATCAGCAGCATTAAGGATGCCGCTACGCCCGCGAAGACCGCGGATCTCAGCACGCCGGTTTTGATCCATCTCACAACAGGTACCCCCGCGTACAATTATATTCCTACTTGGATGGGCCGGCGGCAAGCGCAGCAACCGGGCGGACCTGAAACGGGTTTCTGCCCAATTCAGGCGATGAAAAGGAGCGCGATCGCCTCCAGAAGTGGTCCCTTCTTCCACCCGCCGCCAACCTAAGCTAGAGATCGAACCGGCCCGTCTCGGAAACCATGTCCAACTTGTCGCCAGACCCGTGGCATTTCGAGCACATACTGCTGCCCGGCGGTATCCGGCTCAGAGCCGCTGTGGCGGGCGACGGACCGCTGTTGCTGATGCTTCACGGATTTCCGGAGAGCTGGTACTCGTGGCGCTATCAGTTGCGGGCTCTGTCGCCGTCGTACAAATGCGTCGCGCCTGAATTGCGCGGCTATGGAGAGAGCGACGCGCCTCGCGGCGTACAAAACTACACCGTGGAAGCGCTCGCCGGCGACGTGCGGGATTTGGTGCATCATTTCGGCGAGAAGCGGGCCGTGGTGATCGGGCATGATTGGGGCGGGGCGATCGCCTGGGTGGCATCGCTCATGCATCCTGAGGTGGTTGAACGGCTGGTCGTGCTGAATTGCCCACATCCGCGCCAGATGCGCCGGTGTTTGCGCTCAAATTTTAGGCAGCTGGCGCGCAGTTGGTACATCTTTTTTTTTCAACTACCGTGGCTCCCGGAGCTTGCGATGCGCGCGGGCAACTTCTGGTTGCCGATGCGCGCGATACGCGGGGGAGCGGTGCGCAAGGAGGCGTTTAGTGACGCCGATCTTGAACATTTCAGGCAAGCCTTGAGTCGGCCTTATGCGCTAAGTGCCGCGCTCAACTACTACCGCGCGTTGGCGCGGCGCGACTTTATGAGCGATCCACCAGCAAGTCACTGGCTCGCACGAACGGTGCAGGCGCCGACTCTGTTGATCTGGGGCGAACAGGACATCGCACTGACCAAGGAACTGACCTACGGGATGGAAGACCTTTTTGAGCGCGAGTTCGAAATAAAGTATGTGCCGGATTCCGGCCACTGGGTGCAGCAGGAAAAGCCCGAGTTGGTCAGCCGCCTGATTCTCGACTTTCTTTCCCGCGCGGGGGCATCTTGAGCGGCAGCCCACGGGCGGGTATACGCGGAATGGCCGATAGCGGCCGCGCCGAAAACTCAACAGGAAAAAGGTGCTCGATGAAAGGACGGTTTGCAGCAGCGGCCTTGATGGCGGCGCTTGTGATGGGATTGGGGTGGGGGGTGGCTCACGCCCAGAATGTGACTCCGGAAAGCCTGGGAAGTTCCGGACTGATCATGACCGGCGCGGGCGAGGACCGACGCGCGACCGGAATCGGCTTTTTCGTCGAGGTCCCCAGCCAAAGCTTCAAAGGCAAGTCATTTATCTACTTGGTCACCGCCCGCCACGTGCTGCTGGACGGATCCGGCAAGGCGTTGGGAGAAATGTCCTTTGTGATCGGTCATGGCAAGGGCGGAGCGCCGGTCATTTCAGCGTTGCCATCGGCCACCGGATGGTTTTTCGACCCGCGCGATCGCTTCGCGGACGTCGCGGCGCTGCCGTTTTCACCCCGCGGTGTGGACTTCACAACCGTTCCGATCGCAAGTGTGCTGGAAGGTTCGGGAGCCGAAAACCTCGGCGCGGACGCATACTATGTTTCGCTGCTGAGCGATGAAGCGGAGTCGGCGCCGATCATGACGGTGCACTTCGGCCGCGTTTCAATCGCGGATGCCGTAAGCGGTCACGTTACAGGTGCGGGCCCGCAGCAATTGTGCTTTCTGGAAGGACTCAGCGCGCCGCAGCTCAGCGGCTCTCCGGTTTATATCCGCGGCGCCGATCGGATCTGGTTGTGGGGATTGATCGAGGCAAAGGCTTCGCCCTCCACCAGCGAAGGCGGCGGTGGGACCGGGGGAATGATTGGTGTCCTGCCGGCGGAGAAGATCGCCGAGACGGTCAAGGCGATGGCGGCGGCGCAGGATCGCCGCCGGATAAGTTCCGGTCTCTAAGCCCCTGGCGGACAATCGGGAAGCCGGCGGCGGCTCAATGGCGCGTCCTCGCAGTTGCCGCAATGTTACTATTGGTTACGCTCGGGAATTGTACTCTCATCCGCGCTGATCCATTGTTGCGTGACCGCGGCCGGTGGCGGCACTTTCATCATGCCCATATTGGTAAGCCATAACTTCCTGGAGGATCTGACGCTGGTCATGTGCATTGCCGGCCTCGCGACCGTGGTTTTCCAATTGCTGCGCCAGCCGTTGGTCGTCGGTTACCTGGTCGCCGGTATGTTGGTTGGGCCCCACATTCCGCTGCCGATCTACGCTGACCCGGAGAGAATTCAGGAAATCTCTGACCTCGGCGTTATCCTGCTGATCTTCTCGATTGGCCTGGAGTTCAGGTTTCGCCGCCTGGCGCAGATCGCGCCCACCGCCGGACTGGTAACACTGATTCAGGTCGGCGCCATGATCGCGCTGGGGTATGCAGTGGCGCGCTTGATGGGCTGGACCCCGATGGAATCCCTATTCACCGGCGCCATCGTTTCAATTTCAAGCACGACGATCGTGGCCAAAGCCTACGAGGAGCTGGCGGTGGACACCCGCGTTCGCGAGCTTTCGTTCGGAGTGCTGCTCGGCGAAGACCTGGTTGCGATTGTTCTGCTCGCGCTGTTGACCGCGGCGGCCGGCGGCCAGGCGTTCTCGCTGCATGCATTTTCCGCGACCGGTGGGCGGCTGCTCCTGTTCATGGCCATCCTCATTGTGGCAGGTTTGTTGACCGTGCCGTACGTCGTAAGGTTCGCGGCGCGGTTCGCGCGTCCCGAAACCCTGATGATAACCGCGGTCGGAATCTGTTTCGCCTTTGCGATGGCGGCCGAGCTGGAGGGATACTCGGTCGCCTTGGGAGCGTTCCTGGCGGGATCGCTCGTGGCGGAATCGGGCCATGCCACGGAAGTTGAGCATCTGATCCATCCCATTCGCGATTTGTTCGGTGCGATCTTCTTTGTGTCGGTGGGGATGATGATCGAACCGCGGCTGCTGATCCAGGGTTGGCCGGCGGTTCTGGCGATCACGATCTTGGTGATTGCCGGCAAGATCGTCGCGGTCTCGGGCGCTTCTCTGGCAATCGGGGAGCGTCCCACGGTGGCGATCAGAACCGGATTTGCGCTGGCACAGATTGGCGAGTTTTCCTTCATAATGGCTGAGGTGGGGCGCTCCAATGCGGTAGTGCGCGGCTTTTTGTACTCGATGGCCGTGGCGGTCTCGACCATTACGGCGTTTCTCACCCCCTTTCTCATGCGGGCCTCGCAGCCGTCGTCGCGATGGTTGGAGCGCAAGGTACCGCCTCGGCTTGCCGGCGCCGTGGGGCAGTATGTTGGCTGGATAGATCGGCGCGTGCGCGGCCGTTCCCGCTTTGAAGAAGGCGGGGGCACGTCAGAGTAAAGGTCTGTCTATCATGAACATTTGTTAATTAGGGCGCGCAGCGGCGGCTCTGTTACGATCTTATACATGGCCCTCCGCAATCCTTACGCTCCGGTTATGCTTTTCCTCTCCGCGCTGTTCGCCCTACCCGCGGCGGCTTGGGGTGGGGAAGTCCTCACCCTGCCACAGGCCATCAGCCGCGCGCTGGCGTATGCCCCGGCGGTCTCGGCGGCGATTGCCACCACGGATTTGAGTTCCGGAAAACTCACCGAAGCGCGCTCCGCCTTTTATCCCGATATCTCCGGCGCGGGCGAATACAACCAGGCGCCAGGTTACGATCAGCGCATCAGCAATCGCGGACTTACCCTGGCGCAATTGCAGGCAACCTATACGGTCTATGACGGCGGCCGGCGCGAAGCACAGGAGCGCGCCGCGCGCTACGCGGAGCAGGCAGCTCGCCTCGGTATCCAGGCAGCGCAGGCACAGATCGTGTTCGACACGACGCTGGCCTACTTCGACCTGATGCGCAGTGACGGGATGCTCGGCGAGCACGAAAAGCGCCTCGCGCGGCTCAACACCTACGTATCGATCGTGGAGGCGCTGCAACGCAACGGCCGCGCGATTGCCAATGACGTGTTGCGCGTGCGCACTACGCGCGACCAGGAGCAACTCGCGCTGGCGGCGGCGCGCGAGATGCGCGCGCACACCTCGATTGTGTTGGGTTCGCTGATGGGCCTCTTCGGCCGCACGGATCTTCAAATCGCAAATGTCAGGGGTTTGCCTTCGATGCCCGTGGGTGAGGTGGGGCAGAGTCCGGCGCTGCGCGCCGCCCAGCGGCAGGTGGCGTCCGCAAAACTCGCGGTTCAAGCGGCCCGCGCGGAGCGCTACCCGACGTTCAAGCTGGCTCTCACCAGCGGCTACGAAGGCGTGGACCCGCCGCAGACTTTCAGCGACCATCTGGGTGCGTCCTACGACGGCGCGGTATCGTTGCCAATCTTTGACGGCGGTCTGATTACCTCACACATCCAGCAAGCCCGGGCTGCTGCCCATGCGGCGATCGCGAATCAGCGGCAAATCGAGCTCCAGCTCAAACGAGATCTCGCCGACACCAATACCCATTATCGCAGCGCGCTCCAGCAGCTCGCCGTTGTGGCCAACTCCAAACCAACGGCGGACGACGCGTTCAACCTGGATTGGGCGCGCTTCCTGGGCGGTGGCAGCCTTACGCTCTTCGAAGTGCTCGACGCGTTCCAGCAGGCTGAAAACCTTCATCTGACGCGACTGGACGAGGAGTTTGCCGCGCGCCAGGCGGTCGCTCAAGCCGGATTGTTGCTGGGAATCACGCAATGATGCGCTCCCGGCCCGCGCTGCAAGCAACCGCCGTTGCGGCGGCCATCGGTGCTCTGCTGGCGATGGCAGCGTGTGGCAAGCAGGGTGCGTCTTCCGAAGATAATGAACAAGAGCATGGGCCGGTTGTGATGTCCGTGACCGCGGCACGGGTGCGGACCGCGCCGATGCGCGAGGAGCTGCGCCTGCTCGGCACCACCGCGGCGCTGCGTCATATCACGCTGCGCGCGCCGGCGGCTGGACGGGTAATCGGCTTTAGTCTGCAAAACGGAGACCGGGTGAGGGCGGGCGAGGTGGTCGCGCATGTCATCAACCGCGAGGTAGAGGCTGCGGAGCAGGGACTTGAGGTCGCGCAGCGAATCGATCCGTCCGAAGCCCCCTCGATGGCGCGTTCGGTCAACCGCTACGCGCACGACGCAGGAATTGCGGTGACCGCGCCGGAAGCCGGAGTCGTGTCGCAACGCATCGTCAGCAGCGGCCAGATGGTTAACGATCTGGACCCGCTGGCTGACCTGATCGATTCCAGGAGCATCTACGTGGACGCCGCGGTGCCGGTTGACGATATTTCCCTGGTGCGGCCAGGCATGAGCGCCACCGTCACCTCGCCGCTGCAGCCGGGGACCGGCTTTCCCGCCCACGTGGCTGCGCTTTCCCCCAACTTCACGCAGGGTGCCGCGGCCACCTCGTCCGCGCGCGTCGAATTCACTGGCGCACGCAAGATCAGCGAAGCCGGCGCGCCCGTGGAGGTGCGGCTCACCGTCAAAAATGCGGCCGACGCGATCGTGATACCGTCCGACGCTTTGTTCCAGGATGCGGCGAACGACACCTTTTACGTCTTTGTGGCCGGTGCCGACGGCAAAGCCCATCGCACGAAAGTCGTGGTCGGAATCCGCAGCCAGAAAAAAATCCAAATCACGTCAGGGCTGAATCCTGGACAACTCGTAATCACCTCGGGCGGCTACGCGCTGTCAGACGGCCTCAAGGTCAAAGTGACGGTGGCACAAAGTTGAGCCGGACCAATTCCAGCCTCGCCCTATGCGCCGTGATTGCCGCTTCGATCCTTGGTGCAGTGATGGCCCGATCGATTCCGAGCGCGGTCTTTCCGCAGATTCAGTTCAACCGCGCGATAATACTGGCCGACAGCGGCGATCTTCCCCCGGAGCAGATGCTGGTCGGAGTGACTCGGCCGCTGGAGGAGGCGGCTTACGGAGTGGTTGGAGTGAACCTCGTGCGCTCGACCACTACCCGCGGCAGCTCGGAAATCGATGTCGCGTTCAACGAAGGCGTCGACGCCGTCTCCACCTTCCAGTTGCTCAACGCGGCAATGGGCGAAGTCCGCTCGCGGATGCCCGCCGATACCAACGTGAGCGCCCGCTTGCTGACCACGGGCACCTTTCCGATCATCGACATCAGCTTGAGTTCGCGAGTGCGCAACCTGACCGAGCTGACCGATATCGCGCAGTATGATCTGGCGCCCAGCCTGCATCGGATTGCCGGCGTTTATCGGGTGGAAGCCGTCGGCGCCAAGTACCGCGAATACCTGATTCGGCTGGACCCCGCGCGGATGCTGCAACACAAGCTGACGCCACAGGACGTTGCTTCAGGATTGGCCAAGGCCAACGTGGTCGAATCGGCCGGGCGCGTACTCGACGCGCATCGCATGCTGTTGACCGTGGTCACCACCGATCTGCACGGGGCCGAGCAGCTCGAGGCGGTGCCGGTGTCCAACGTCAATGGCCAGCCGATCTACGTGCGCGACATCGGGAGCGTCGAACTCGGCATCGCGGAGGACTATATCCGCACCGCCTCCGAGCATGGAGCCGCGGTGCTGGTCGGGGTATCGCAGCAACCCGAGGGCAACACCACGCTCATCTCCCGGCAGGCGCATGCGGTCGTCGCGGATTTTCGGGCCCGCTATCCGGACGTCTCGTTTTCGTTCTCTTACGATCAGGCGACGCTCGTGCAGGAATCCTTCGACAGCGTGCGCGACGCGATCATCCTGGGCCTTATCCTGGCGGTCTTCGTGGTATATGGCTTCACCAGCAGTCCGCTTAGCGCGCTGATCGCCGCGGTGGTGGTGCCATGCACCATGCTCATCACATTCGCCGTGATGAGCATTCTCGGCGAGACCTTTAACATGATGACGCTGGGCGGACTGGCGGCCGGAATCGGGCTGTTCATCGACGACGCGATCGTGATGATCGAGGCGATGCATCGCGCGCACGCGGGCGGGGTCGGCGCGCAAGCGTCGGTGCACAACGCGCTGACAGAATTGACCCGGCCGCTCATTGCCTCGACCGCCACGGTTGTCGTCGTCTTTTTGCCGCTGGTTTTCCTGACCGGCGTGACCGGCGTCTTTTTCCGCGCGTTGGCGTTGACACTGGGCGGCGGGCTGACGGTGTCGCTCTTGCTGGCGCTGTATTTCACACCCGCGCTGGAGCTGATAGTCGAGCGCTGGCGCGGAAAAGGACGCGAGCCGGGCCGGCTGTTCACTTTGGTCCAGCGCGCCTATGTGTTTAGCGTCCGGCCGGTGGTCCGCTTTCCGGTCCTGGCGCTGATCGTCGCGGCGGCTTGGCTGGGCGCGGCCGCATTTTTCTACGGCACCATCGGCACTGACTATCTGCCTGGACTCGATGAGGGCGCTTTCGTCCTCGATTACACCACGCCCCCCGAAAGCACGCTGGCAGACACGCAGGCGCTGCTGGTGAAGATCGAAGACATCCTCAGGAGCACGCCTGAAGTGGTGGCGTTCTCGCGCCGCACGGGGACGCAGTTGGGATTTTTCCTGACCGAATCCAATCGCGGCGATATATCGGTGCGTCTTACTGACAAACGCACGCGCGGTATCGATGAGATCACCGACTCGATCCGCCGCCGAATCCTGGAATCGGTGCCCGCCGTGCGCATCGAGTTCTCGCAAGTGCTGCAGGATCTGATTGGTGATCTTTCCGGCACTCCCGAGCCAATCGAGGTCAAAGTCTTTGGTGCGGACCAGGCTACGATCGAGGCAAGCGCGCGCGAGGTCGCCGCCCGGTTGCGCACGACTCCCGGGCTCGTCGATCTGTTCGACGGGTTGGTGCTGAGCAATCCCGAGGAGGAGGTGCTGGTCAAGCAAACCGCCGCCGAGCGCTATGGCGTTTCGCCCGACGATGTCCGCGCCGCACTCCGGACCGTGGTCGAGGGTACCGTCGCGACTCAATTGCGCGTGGGCGATCGCTTGCTGGGAGTGCGGGTGCGCTATCCAGATAATTTCCATCGCAGCCTCGACGCGCTGGGTCAGACCCTGATCGACACGCCCAACGGCGGACGTGTCCCGTTGTCGGCGGTTGCGGAGCTGCGATGGATGGGCCAGCGCAACGAGCTGGATCGTGAGCGGCTGCGTCCGGTGGTTCACGTCACCAGTCGGATCAAGGGAACCGACCTGGGGACAGCAATCGCGCGCGTGCAGGATCGCGTCAAGGATCTGCAACTTCCGCCCGGCGTTACACTGGAGTATGGCGGCTTGTACGCCGAGCAGCAGAAGGCCTTTTATCAACTGGCGCTGGTACTGGTCGCGGCCACTGTCGCGATGTTCCTGGTGCTGGTATGGGAATTCGCCGCGGCGGGTCCAGCGCTGGCAGTCCTGATCGGCGCGCTGTCGTGCCTGGCCGGCAGCTTCATCGCCCTGAACCTTACCGCCATCTCGCTCAACATTTCCTCGTTCATGGGCATAATCATGGTTGCGGGCATCACCGCGAAGAACGGAATTTTGTTGCTCGACCACGCGCAGCGCGATATTGACGCGGGGGCTGACTCCAGAAAGGCGCTGATCGCCGCCGCGCAGATTCGGCTGCGGCCGATCCTGATGACCACGCTGGCCACTGCCGCGGGCCTGCTGCCCCTGGCGCTCGGCCTCGGCGCCGGCGCAAAGGTGCAGCAGCCGCTGGCGGTCGCGGTTATTGGCGGGCTGGCCTACGCGCTGCTTCTATCCACGCCGCTAGCCGCCGGCATTTATCTGCTGGGAAATCGCACCCGATCATCTCACAAAGTTTTTTAAGCAAAGGTTATGGACAAGACGCGCCGAGCAATGTAGTAGTGTAACTAATAGATCGGCCGTTTCCAGACCACGAGGGTTATCTTGGCAAGCCCGCATAAGGGCGATATCCTACGCCGCGGTTTTTTATTGAGGAAGGAAACAGTATGGCAAATGGCGCTGCCGGGGCGATACGTCCTGCCGAGTTGGGAATAACCGCCCGCCGCGATCTCTGGTGGGTCTATCCTGTGCTCGTGTTTCTCGCTTTATCCGCCTTCGTGGTTTACGCGACTTGGGCGGCCTTTCAGGGCAATAATTACCGTTATACGGCGGGCGGCGCCGACTATTTATCGCCCTTCTATTCGCCTGAGATTTTCGGCGATCCCAGGACCGCCTGGTTTGGCGGCAAACCGGGGTGGTGGCCAGGCTGGCTGGTGTTCTCGCCGGCGCTGCTCATCCTTCCATTCCCGGCCTTCTTCCGCGTGACCTGCTATTACTACCGCGGCGCTTATTACAAGGCGTTTTGGGCCGACCCGCCGTCCTGCACGGTCAAGGAGCCGCGCAGCCATTATCGCGGCGAATCCTCTTTTCCGCTGATTCTTCAGAACATCCATCGATATTTCCTGTACATCGCGCTTTTGTTCATCCTCATTCTGGGGCACGACGCCTGGAATGCAATGTGGTTCAAGGATGCCGCCGGAAATGCCCATTTCGGGATAGGTGTCGGCACCCTGGTACTGACTCTCAACGTGGTGTTGTTGGCCGGCTATACCTTCGGATGCCATTCGCTGCGCCATTTGTGCGGCGGCCGGATCAACCAGCTTTCCGAATGTCCGATGCGCAGCCGGCTTTACGGATGCGTCAGCATGTTCAACGCCCGTCACATGAACTGGGCGTGGCCCAGCCTCATCTTTGTCGCCTTTACCGACATCTACGTGCGGCTCTGTTGCATGGGGGTCTGGACGGACTGGAGGTTTTTCTAATGGTCCAATACGACTCCCATGAGCACGACGTGCTGGTGATCGGCGCCGGCGGCGCCGGTTTGCGCGCCGCGATTGAGGCATCCGCCCACGGCGCCAAAGTCGGCCTGGTATGCAAATCACTGCTGGGCAAGGCACACACCGTGATGGCCGAGGGCGGAGTCGCGGCGGCGCTGGCCAACGTGGACGACCGCGACAGCTGGAAGGTGCATTTCGCGGACACGATGCGCGGCGGGCAGTACGTGAACAACTGGCGGATGGCCGAGCTGCACGCCAAGGAAGCGCCGGATCGGGTGCGCGAACTGGAAGCCTGGGGCGCGGTTTTCGATCGCACCGGCGACGGCCGCATCCTGCAGCGCAACTTTGGCGGCCATCGCTACCCGCGTCTGGCTCACGTCGGCGACCGGACCGGCCTGGAGATGATTCGAACCCTGCAGGATCGCGGCATCCACCAGGGGATAGACGTCTTCATGGAGTTCACCATCGTGGGGCTGCTCCAGGATGGTGCGCGCGTGGCCGGCGCATTCGGATACGACCGCGAGCGCGGGCTGTTTCATCTGTTTCGCGCCAAGGCGGTGGTGATTGGCACTGGCGGGATCGGCCGCGCCTACAAGATCACCAGTAATAGCTGGGAGTACACGGGCGACGGCCAAGCGATGGCCTACGAAATCGGGGCCGATCTGATGGACATGGAGTTCGTCCAGTTCCATCCCACGGGCATGGTCTGGCCGCTCAGCGTGGCCGGCATCCTGGTGACGGAGGGCGTGCGCGGCGAGGGCGGAATTCTGATCAACAAGGAAGGCCGCCGGTTCATGTTCGATGACATCCCGGAGAACTACCGTTCGCAGACCGCCGACAACGAGGAGGAAGGGTGGCGCTACTGCCAGGGTGACAAGAACGCGCGCCGCCCGCCCGAGCTGCTGACCCGCGACCATGTCGCACGCTGCATCGTGAGCGAGATCAAGAAAGGACGGGGCAGCCCGCACGATGGCGTGTTCCTTGACATCGCCTGGATCAAGAAGAAGCTGCCCAACGCCGAGGAGCACATCAAGCGCAAGCTGCCCAGCATGTACCATCAGTTCATGAAGCTAGCCGATATCGACATCACCAAGGTGCCGATGGAAGTCGGGCCGACCACCCATTACGTGATGGGCGGAGTGCGGGTCGACGGCGATAGCCAGATGTCGAACGTGCCGGGTCTGTTCGCTGCGGGCGAGGCGGCTGCCGGGCTGCACGGCGCCAACCGCCTGGGCGGCAATTCTCTGTCGGACCTGCTGGTGTTTGGCAAGCGCGCCGGCGATTATGCCGCCAAGTTCGCCAAGGAGAACGGCACGGTCAAAATCGACGACGTACAGGTCGAAGCGTTGGGACAACGAGCGCTGGCGCCGTTTGAAAATAATTCGGGCAAGGGCGAGTCGCCCTATCAGATCCAGAAAGAGCTGCAGACCCAGATGCAAGACCTGGTGGGAATCGTGCGCCGCGAGGAGGAGATGAACCGCGCCCTGGAGGTAATCGCCGCATTGAAGGAGCGCGCCAGGCACGTGCGGGTTGAAGGTAACCGGATGTACAACGCCGGGTGGCATACCTCGATCGACCTGCACAACCTGCTGGTGGTTTCAGAGGCGATCACGCGCGCGGCTCTGGTCCGCAAGGAAAGCCGCGGCGCCCATTTCCGCGACGATTACCCCAACAAGGACAACGCGCTGGGTGGATTCAACGTCGTGCTGCGCAAAACCGGCAACGAGATGCGGGTTTCGATGGAACCCCTGCGAGAGATGCCCGCGGAACTCAAGGCGGTTATCGAGGAGCAAAAGTGAGTTCGACTGCAACATTCAAAATCTGGCGCGGCGACGCTCAGGGCGGAGAGTTCCGCGAGTATCAGGCCCGCGTTGACGAAGGGATGGTGGTGCTCGACGCGATCCATCAGATCCAGGCGGAACAGGCCAATGACATGGCCGTGCGATGGAATTGCAAGGCGGGCAAGTGCGGCTCCTGCAGCTCGGAGATCAACGGGATGCCCAAGCTGATGTGCATGACCCGCCTAAGCGACCTGCCTCTGAACCAGCCCATCACGGTCGAGCCGATGCGCACGTTCCCGCTGATCAAGGACCTGGTGACCAACGTTTCATGGAATTTCAGGGCCAAGAAGAAGCTCAAGCCGTTCAACCCGCGTCCGCCCGACGCGGCCGACGGCACCTGGCGGATGGCCCAGGAGGACATCGAGCGCATCCAGGAATTCCGCAAATGTATCGAATGCTTCCTGTGCCAGAACGTATGCCACGTGCTGCGTGAGCATCACCTGGAGGAAGAATTCATCGGCCCGCGCCTGCTGACCTTCACTGCGGCGCTGGAGATGCATCCGCTGGATACCGAAAACCGCCTGCGCGACTTGCGCAAGCTGGACGGGATTGGCTACTGCAACATTACCAAGTGCTGCACCAAGGTCTGTCCCGAGGACATCCATATCACCGACAACGCCATCATTCCGTTGAAGGAGCGGGTAGTCGACGAATTCTTCGATCCGGTGACGCGAATCTTCAAGGCGATTACGGGCGGCGAAAAACGTTAAATTCCTCTCTTATCGAGTAGACCTCTTTCGGCGGTGGGACGCGCGGGTACGGGCCGCTTTGCGGCCGGCCGCGCTGCGCTCGCCCTTGGTTCGTTTCTTGGCGGCGGCGCGCGCCTGACGCGACAGCGCCTTGCGCGATACGGCGGCTTTGCCTTCGCGCTTGAGCGCCCCTATGGTCGCACGCGATCTTTTCACCGACGGCTTGGTTTTGCGGCCGGCCTTCGCAGAGTCCTGTTGCGCCTTGCGCCGGGTCTGGGCGGAGGTTCTCGACGCCTTGGGTGGCGGCAGTTTTACGCCCGCGCGGCGCGCCTTTGACAACCCGATTGCGATCGCCTGTTTGGCGGAGCGGGCGCCGTGCTTGCCCTCGCGGACGTGCTCGATCTCTTCGCGCACGAACTCGCCGGCCTGGGTTGAGGGCGACTTACCCTCTTGTGCGTCTTGATGCGCTCTTTCCAATATTTCGTCACTCGGCATAATGCGACCTCTGCTGTGCTGATGATTCCCTGCACGCGGGAGCCGAAACTCTATTTCAAAGTTTAACGCGATCGGCGGCGATGCCGCACGAAATTTTATGGCTTCAGAAGAGTAACGCGGCCGGTAGCGATATTGTTGACCCCGCCAACAATCCTCAATTGATTATTGGTGACCATTTCCGCGAAAGGCGGTGTTGCCTGCAGCAACTTGACCTGATTCCGCACATTGGCCGCGATCGCATCGGGAAGCTGCTGCTTGGATTCTTTGACGGAGCTCACCGCCGGACAGATGTTCTGAAACATCGGCCCGATCGAAGGTTGGCCGCACTGCGAGAGCGCGCCCTTGACTGCACCGCATTGGTCATGGCCCAGCACCAGGATGAGTCTCACCTGGAGCGCTTGCACCGCGAAAGCGAGGCTTTGTAGCTGAACCGTATCAATCACGGCGGGATGAGCCGCGGCCGGATCGCCGACCGTGTTGCCGGCCACTCGCACCACGAACAGATCATTGACGCCCTGGTCGAATAGAATTTCCGGCGGAACCCTGGCGTCGGAGCATGAAACGATAGCGGCGAACGGGTATTGCGGACCCCCGTTTGGACGCTGATTTACGTGGCGCGTCCGGTTTCCGAAGTAACGCCGGTTGCCATTGAGCAGCTTCTGCAGCTGCGCGGCGGCCACCCTGCTATTGGTTTGAGCCAGCGTCGGCGCGCTTATGCACACGGCCACCATGAAAATCAGGGGCGCCAGAATTTTGAAACGAAGCAGACGTCGCATATTTTTTCTCACTTTGAATTTTGACCGGTAGCAAATACATCCAGGCGGTCGTTTTCGACCAACGGTTATAAAACACCAGGCAGGTGCCAACAAGCATTGTTGTGAAAACAAATCATCAGACGCCAGTTATTACGGAATCACGTCAGCCACTTCCTTTCACCCGAGTCTGGAACCAAAGCCGGCATCCGCGGTGCGCGTAACAGATGTGCTTGCTGATGGTTCGGAGGTCTCCGATAGATTACTACTCGCAGGTTCAGATGCAGGCTTCGTCGCTGGCGTTCATAGAAATGATCTGATTGCTGGCGCTAATCGCACTGTGCGTGACCCCGGCTTTGACGGCGATGCGTCAAACGCGGACCGGTGCGGCACCGCCCGGGCACGCGGCCTGACGAGGCTTTCTAAATTTCGTCGATCACCGGATTGGACAACTTGCCGATCCCGCTTATCTCAACCTCGACCGTGTCGCCGGCTCTCATGTAGCGCGGTGGTTTGGAAAAACGCGCGACGCCGGCGGGCGTACCGGTGGAAATCACGTCGCCGGGGCTCCAGGGCAGTGCCTGGGACACGTAAGCAATCAGCTTGGGGACGTCGAACACCATCTGATCGAGCGTGGTGCGCTGCACCTCCTTGCCGTTGAGCAGCGTGCGCAGCGTCTGGCGGTGGTAATCCCCCATTTCGTCGGCGGTGACCATCCAGGGCCCGAACGGTCCGGAGTTGCGAAAGTTCTTGCCCATCCCAAACTGGCGGGTGTGGAATTGCCAGTCGCGTACCGACGCGTCGTTGAAGCATGAGTAGCCGGCAACGTAGGACATCGCATTCTCTTCGCGGATATGACTGCCGGGTTTCCCCATGATCACCGCCAGTTCGCCTTCATAGTCGAACTCTTCGGAGACCTTCGGGCGGATCAACTGTCGTCCTTGACCGATGAGAACTTCGGGCAGGCGCAGGAAAATGACCGGATGGGACGTCGGTTTGACGCCTGCTTCTTCGCCGTGGGTGGTGTAGTTCACGCCGATACAGATGATTTTGTTCGGATTGGGAATGACCGGCAGCAGCGAGCATTCGTCAAGCGTGAAATCAGGCCGCGCGTTCTTGCAGAACTCACGCGCCTGCTCCAACTCCTGAACCTGGAGAAGTTCTTTAAGTGTCGATGCACCCGCGATTCGGCCGGTCAGATCAATCACTCCACCGTCAACCACCGCGCCAAATCCGGGTCTGCCCCCGCGCTTGAACGAAGCCAGCTTCATTTTCGCAACCTCATCAGTTCACATATATTCGCGCGTGCTCCATGGTCAACGGCATAAGAACGGAACCGGCGCGCACACGTAGACGAATTTTTACCGAGTTCACTGCCTGGCAAGGTCAAAACCCACCGCTCTCCATAGCAGGATAAGCCAAAAGCGATCTGCAGATTTGGCAGGGGCTTTGCTCCTACTCAATGCGGTGCTGGAGCAAGCCAACGATCACGCAAACAGATTTGGCATACACCCGGCCCGGCGTCTGGCGTGGCGAACTGCCCCTGCAGGGTCTCGTGCGCCAGGCGCTGCGGCGCGGAACTGTTTTCGTAAAACCTTTCTAAATACAGAAGCCAGAAGGCGAATATTCCTATCAGCAAGATCATTGAGCGCGTAAAACATCGCGAAGAGGCCCTTAAGGCGGGCGGCCAAATCGCGGGCAGCCAATGATCAGCGACACATCTCAACCTACGCCTACTGAAAAGACATCAAAGGAGTTCTCGATATGAGCGAATCTTGGGGCCTGTGCAAGGACTGCAAATGGTGGCAGGTCGAACCCGACGCCTCGACTAGCAACCTGACTCTTGGTTTATGCATTGACGAGGACCTGCAGCCATTCGTGTTGCGCGTCTCCGGCAACAGCGGCTGCAACCGCTTCATGGACGGAAAGCCAGCCCATGCGAAGGGCTCCAGCGCGGCGCCGCCCAGGGCTAAACCAGCGCGCTAGTCACCTCAGTGCGGCCGATCCTCGTGACGCGACTCGCGGTCGCGTCCGGCGCCGGGGCGCTGCGCTGGAGGCTGCGGATTTTCGGCGCTCAGACTCTGGTCAAAACGATCGTTTTGATATAAGCCTGATGCAGATGTGAATAAAGCCTGAGCTTAACCAAAAACCGACGACATCGGTCACAGCGCCGTAGTCCTTACCAGCCAGGAGGGAACAAAAAATGGGCGACTTGGATATTCAAATCAAAGGCGGCACCGTGGTGGACGGCACGCGGGTACCGCGCTACCAGGCCGACGTGTGGATCAAGGACGGGAAGATAGTCCAGATCGGCGGCCGCGCGCCGGGCTTCGCGAAAAAGGTAATCGACGCCCATGGGCTTATCGTTGCGCCGGGTTTCGTTGACCTCCACACGCATTATGACGCGCAGATCCGATGGGATCCGTACTGCACGATTTCCGGATGGCACGGCGTCACCTCACTGGTGCTGGGCAACTGCGGATTCGGCTTCGCCCCGTGCAAGCCCGACTTCCGTGAGCGTTCGATGCTTACCATGACCCGCACGGAGGCGATTCCTTACACTTCGATGAAGCAGGGGATGAATTGGGATTGGGAAACGATTCCCGAATACCTCGATTCTCTCGATCGGTCGCCCAAGGGTGTGAACTGCATCCAGTACATGCCCACGGCCTCCCTCATGACCTATGTGATGGGTCTGGATGCCGCCAAGACACGGCCCGCCACCGAGGCCGAACGCGCCGAGATGCGCCGGCTGCTGGCTGAAGGGCTGGAGGCCGGGCTGTGCGGGTTTTCTATTCAGCGCCTGGGCAAGCATTCGGGACAAGCCGACTTCGATGGCTCTCCGATGGTGACCGACACCATGTGCGATGAGGACATCCTCAACCTGGCGCGGGTGCTGCGCGAGCGCGACGAGGGGTTCATCGAAATCACTCAGGACACCGGCCACCTAAAGGATGACCGGGCGTTTGTGGCGAAGTTGGTCGAAGAGGCGCGCCGGCCGGTGCTGTTCCAAGCAGTCGCCGCCAGCCGCCACGACGGCGAAATCCATCGCCGCACTATGCGCTGGATCGAGGAGCTGCGCGGCAAGGGCCTGCCTATTTTCGGCCAGGCCGGTACCCTGCGCGCCGGCTTCGGCTTTACGCTGGAGCACTGGAACCTGTACGACATCGTTCCGGCGTGGCGCGAGATGACCACCGGCACCAAGGAGGAAAAGCTGGCCAAGATGCGCAACCCGCAGTTGCGTGCGGAAGCCAAGGCCGAGCGCTGGACACGGGCTTTGGACAAGAACGCGGCCGGTATCGGCGGCCGAATTGTCAGGCTGGTAGTCCAGTACGTCAATGACCAGCCGGACCTGGAGAAGTACCTGGGTAAATTCGTCGGTCAGATCGCGGAGGAGGAGGGCAAGCATCCCGTTGACGTGATGCTAGACCTGGCAATCGCCACCGACCTCAAAGCCGAGTTCCTTACCCCGGTGCAGAAGTTCAACCCGGACTATATCGCCGAGATTATCAACGATTCCATTTACACCTTCCCCGGCGTGTCAGACGGCGGCGCACACACCAAGTTCTTCACCGGCGGCGCCTTCACTACGGACTTCCTGTGCTGGATGGTGCGCGACGAGCAGAAGATCGGACTGGAAGAGGCGCATTACCGCATGTCAGCCCTGCCGGCTCATGCCGCCGGGTTTCGCGACCGCGGCGTACTGCGCGAGGGGGCATGGGCGGACGTGGTGGTTTACGACCTCAACGGGCTGGGTATCGAGCCGCAATGGGTCGGCGAAGTGGCTCACGACCTGCCGGGCGGCGAATGGCGGCGGGTCAAACGCGCCAAAGGGTACCGCTCGATCATCGTCAACGGCGCGGAGACCTTCGCTGAGGGTAAGTGCACGGGCGCGACTCCGGGCAAACTGCTGCGCCACGGCCGCACCGACAACTAGGGTCTGGGATTGCAGGTAAGCCAGCGCCCGCTGCGCCTCAGGCGTCAGCGGGCGCTTTTTTGGTTGGATAACGCTTCCTCTTCAGGTCGCAGCCATTTCGTCAGGCGCCAGGGGGGACCATCTGGGTAAAGCCCACGATATGCACCGAGGGTACGTAATGGCCGTCAGTCCTTGATTCCAGCGGCGGCGAAGGTTGGTAAGTGAAGCTGCCCTGGCTATGCGGAGGGATGTCGGCCGGCGCGGTGATGTAGAAAGTGCGGCCCGGACTGTCTGGGCCTGGGCGGAAATCATTTCGCCACATCCAGGCATAGTTGATCATCAGCTTCACGTTGCGCACGGTCAGGCCCGTGCGATTGACGATGGTGCCGGTGATCGCGCCTTCAGGCCGGGCGGTGACGTTGTCCAGGTCGACGCTTCGCGCCAATCCGCGGGTGGTGATCAGTTCCTGGCCGGCGGCTTGGGGCGCAAAGGAGGCCACGGGCAGCAACAATGCTGCGACTGCAAGCATAATTGGCAATGCTTTCATGATTATCCTCGCGTCGTTGTATGGGACTCGCGTATGGCAGCTAACCATCACAGATTATAGAGGCCGCGGTGCCCCGGCCGGCAAGTCTTTAGTAAGACGCAGGAAAGCGTGCTGCCTTAAGTGCCTTGTTTCTGGGCATGATTTGGGAGGTGTGTCGCGCAGGCGGCTTATCGCCATCGTCCCTGCCGGATTTGGAGGCAAAAAAATGCAGATTCGCGATTTAAGGTCGCTTGAGCACTCGCCCAGATGATACGATGGAGGCAAACGCGGAAGCCAAACTGTCGGGGCGACGCAGAATCGACGGAGGAAGTCATGAAAGCCCATCGTCTTGAGGTCCTCAAAAACATACTGACCCAAGAGCGCTCCAATGCCCTGGCCAGGATCCGCGAATTACGCCGCAACCAAGGTGACGATATGGCCGGTTCACCTGGCGACGAGATGGACGTCGCCAGATCGCTGACCGACGTGGAGACCAACGCGAGCCTCATAGAGCGAGCCGAGGATCGGCTTAAAGCGATCGACGACGCATTCGGCCGGCTGACCCGCGGGCGCTACGGCATATGCGAACAGTGTGAGAACGAAATTGCGGTTGAGCGCCTGAAGGTCCTGCCTTTCGCCACCTATTGCGTGGATTGCCAGCAGGAGCGCAGCCAGCAACGCACGTCGCGCGCGGCGGTCAACGACGAGCCCTGGCGGCGATGGAGAATCCACGAGGAGCCTGACGAAGCCGGAGAGGACACAAACAGCGTTACCGACCCCGAAGAACTGCTCACGATTCACGACACGTCGCCGTTCGAAGCGGAGGAGGGCGAGCTTGAGCAGGCGCCGTCGGCCGCGCCGACGCGCCGCCGCGGGCGTCCGCGCAAAAAGTAGCCGCGGCGCTGAACCGCCCAGGAGGTCAGCTTGGACAGGTTGGGGGGGACTGGAGGGCTGAAAAACTCTCACCTTTGGCTGGAACGTTGCGGCGACTACTGTGGCGGGGTCGACGCAACGTCGCGATAGATCAGGACACTGCTCTCGCATCACTTCCGTCTTTGCCACCGGCTAACCCGCGCCATCTCCGCTCCCACACTACCGCTCGTAAATTTTGAGCATTCGCATCACGCCTGGAGGTGCGAACCTGCTCGGATCGCCCGCGCACAACAACCGGTCGTCATGTAGGCTGAGAGATCGTGAGTTACCTGGTTTATGGCGTCCTCAACGGACATCGCTTTCCTGCGCGTCCCTCGGTAAAGGGCGTCCACAATCAAACGGTGTGGGTGCTTAACTGCGGCGATCTGTGCGCGGCACTTTCCGACGCCGAGCCGCGCGCAGATTCGGCCACCGGGAAGCCGCGCGATGTGCTGCAAAAGGACGACTTATTGGCCTACGCCGGGGTAATCGAGGCTTCAATCGCGCTGAGACGATTGTGCCGATGCGCTACGGAAGCTTTTTCCGCGGTGTTGCTGAGGTGCGGGCGTGGGCATGCCGTAACTCAGGACATCTACACTCGCTTCTGCGACGGCTCGATGGCTGCGTCGAGATGCGCGTATGGGCTTTGCTGTCGAAGACTGACGCCGTTTCGGAGCGCTGCTCCGCCGGCGGATCCACGACCGGCTGTGGCGGCGAGTTGCGCGTCGATTTGGCGCCTGCGCAAAGCTTCGATCGCCTCACCCAACTTGTGCGTGACGCGCTGTACGGCCGGTTCCGGGAATGCTTGGAAGAGATAGGATGCACAGGCCAAAGTCCGATGCTGTCGCTCTACTTTCTGGTCGAGCGTAGCCGAATCGCTTGCTTTAAAGAGGCCTTCGGACGCGTCTGCGCCGCCGAACCCGGCTTGATGCTGAGTGGTCCCCGTTCGCCTTATAACTTTGTGCGCTTCGCAGTTCCGAAGGTCGACGAATTTGCCCAGTTGCCGCACGAAGCTCACTCCTGACGGCGCGAAGACCGCACGGTGGCCGTCCTGCGTTTGACGTCCGGACAGTCCGTCCGCGCGTCTATTTCAGGATGAGATGACATTTCCGGGTTCCGAACTATATAGTTCATCATCGAACACACGCTTGCAGAAAGGACTCGATGATGCGCTTACGCTTCGTGTCTCCTCGCACTCGCACGCGAACCGGGCCACTGCCCCCGGTTGTCCTCCTGATTAGCACGTTGGGCATACTCATCGCCCCTGCTGCAAAAGCTTTTGCGCAAACGCAGTCGCAAGCCGACCTCAACGCACCGCTGACGATGCCCGGCGGTCCCGCCGGGTTGCTTGATGTGCGTCCAGTCTGGCAGCCAAGGCCTTTCCGTGTGCAGGACAAAGCTTACCTGGTTTACGAATTGCTGCTGACCAATTTTCAGACCGAGCCCATCACGCTGGAGTCGTTGCGAGCGGACGGCGGTCCGATGGGTATCTTCACGTTCGACAGCGATGCTGGCCTCAAATCGATGATCGATCTGCCGCCGCGCTACGGAGTAGCCGACGAATTAAGCATCGAGCCATTGAAAACCAGACTCTTGCTGTTATGGTTGCCGTTTGCCTCAGACGGGGTCCCTCGGCGCCTGATGCACACGATTCGCTATAGTGTTCGCGCGGGAAGCGGTTCGCCGGGTCAGCGCAGGCCGATGACGCTGGTTGCGGAGCCGATGCCGGTTGCCTACGACGCCGCGCCGATAGTTATTGGTCCTCCGCTGCGGGGTAACAATTGGCTGGCCGGTAACGGTCCCTCCGAGACTTCGGCTCATCGCCGCGCCTTCATGGTAGCAAACGGCAACCTCTATTTCCCCGAGCGCTTCGCCATTGACTTTGTACAGTTGGGTGCCGACGGCCGAACCTACAAAGGCGACCCTAAGAAAAACAACGACTATCACGCCTACGGTTCTGACATTCTTGCGGTAGCGGACGGCAGAGTTGTGGATGTAAGGGGCGGAATTCAGGACAACGTCCCGGGTTCGGCCAAGGGACCGATCACGATGGCGACTATTGCGGGCAACTACGTGATCGAAGAAATCGCCAGGGGCGTTTATGCGTTCTATGCCCATATCAAGCCGGGTACTCTCAAAGTTTATCTTGGCGCCCCGGTAAAGCGCGGGCAGGTGTTGGGCGGCCTCGGCAACACCGGCAACTCGACCGAACCACATTTGCATTTCCACGTTATCGATCGACCCTCTCCACTGGCTGGCAACGGTATTCCCTACGCCTTCGACCATTTCTCGCTGGTTCCCGGTCACGCCAACGAATCGGCTCAGGAGATCAGTTTCGTTTTTGGCACCGGCCAACCCCAGCCGGTTAAGGATTCACTGGTGCTGGAAAATGCGGTAATCGACTTTCCGCAGAAGTGAGTTCCTAGGCGAAGCCTGGGGGGAGGGAGTTTTGCTATGCCCGACGCAAACCGCTGGAGCACCGATCATCTTCCCGATCTCACCGGCAAGACCATTGCCGTCACCGGGGCAAACAGCGGCATCGGGTACGAAGCCGCCCTACAGTTCGCGCGCAAAGGAGCAAACGTTGTCCTCGCTTGCCGCAGCCTGGATAAAGCGCGTTCCGCGGCGGACACGATCGCGGCGGTGCATAAGGGAGCCGCGGTCGAAGTGATGGAACTTGATGTGGCGAACCTGAAATCCGTTCGGGCGTTTGCCGACGCGTTTGCGGCGAGTCATCAGCGCCTCGACGTTTTATGCAACAACGCCGGTGTGATGGCGATTCCGTACCGGCGCACTGCCGATGGCTTCGAGATGCAATTCGGCACCAATCACCTCGGACATTTCGCGCTCACTGGCTGGTTGATGAAGTTGCTGCTTGGCACCGCCGGCGCGCGCGTCGTCACGGTGAGCAGCAGTGCGCATCATATCGGCTGGATGCGTTTTGAGGATCTGCAGTCGCAGCGCAGCTACCGGAAGTGGTTGGCTTACGGCCAGAGCAAGTTGGCAAACCTGTTGTTCGCTTTCGAACTGCAGCGCAGATGCGACCGCGCGGGGGCAAAGCTCGTCAGTGTAGGCGTCACCCCCGGCTATGCGGCCACGAACCTGCAGAGTGTCGGGCCGCAGATGCGAGGTTCGGCCGCACTCGAATCGATGTGGGCACTGTCAAACCAACTCTTCGCGGTGAGCGCCGCTATGGGCGCTCTGCCGACTCTGTACGCGGCGACCGCCCCGGAACTGCGCGGCGGCGAATATGTCGGTCCGAAGATGCTCGGAAGGGGACGCGGCTATCCGGCCGAGGTCTGGTGCAGTGCACGCGCTCGCGACCAACGAGCCGCCGCCCGCCTCTGGGAAGTTTCCGAACAACTCACCGGAGTGCATTACCAGATCTGAATCCTTCTGTTCGCTCCCTCAGTCTTGGGCTCCAACCTTGATAGGTATTCGGTACTGATCCAGCGGCATTTCGCGAAAAGTCTGCGACAATTTCTTCACTCGAACATAATCACGGCGCGGACCAGTTCGCCCGCCTGCATCGCTTTGAAAGCGTCATCAATGCCGTCAAGGCCGATCCGGCGAGTTACCATGTCGTCGAGATTGAGCCGGCCGCGCAGATAAAGGTCGGCATATCTGGGAATATCGAGCTGGTAGCGGGAAGACCCCATTGTAACGCCGATCAAACGGCGCTCTCCCTTCAGGAAGTTAGGATCCAGCTCCATGCGAATTCCCGCCGGAACACCGCCGATCACCGCGGCGGTTCCACCCAGCGCCAGGCATTCGAAGGACTGCTCGATGGTCTTTTTGGTGCCGATTGCTTCAAAGGAAAAATCAACTCCCGCGCCGGCTGTCAGGCGTCTGATTTCCTCGACCGCGTCGCCTTGGGCGGAATTGACGGCATCGGTCGCGCCAAAGCGGCGCGACGTCTCCAGCTTGGCGTCGAAGATGTCCACCGCGATGATCCGGCCCGCCCCGGCCAGCCGCGCACCTTGAATAACCGCGATTCCGACACCGCCCGCGCCGAACACGGCAACCGAGGAGCCGGGCGTAACTTTGGCGGAATTTACCACCGAACCCACGCCCGTCATCACACCGCAGCCAATTAGAGCGGCGCGATCCAATGGCACCTCACGCGGAATCCGCACGGCGCATCGCTCATGCAGTAGCAACCGGTTGGAAAAGCCCACTGGGAATTGCCGCGCGCGTCCGAGATGCATGATCTGTCCGGTCAGGTCCTGGCCTTTCCACGAATAGCGCGGCGGCGATTGCGGGGGCCGTTGCGTCATGTGCTGGTTGGCGCACAGTACAGGATGGCCCGCCATGCACAGTTCGCAAATGCCACAGGCCGAAATGGTGAAGGCCACCACGTGATCGCCCGGCCGGAGGTCCGCGACCGCAGAACCGACCGCTTCGACGACACCTGCCGATTCGTGTCCCAGGACACAAGGAGCGGAAACGGGATATGCACCGGACGCGAAGTGCAGGTCGCTGTGGCACACGCCGCAGGCGGCGTTTCGAACCAGAACCTCATAAGCCATCGGCGCGTCAATTTCGATCTCCTCGACTGAAAGCGGCCGTTTCGGCCCTTGATAAATCGCGGCTTTGGCTTTCATCTCAAGTCCTTTAAATTTTGCCTAACTGACCCTGGTGGTTTTCACTACGCCCGCCCGCTCGAAACGCTCGATGTCCGCCGGTGAATAGTCGATCTCGCGCAGAATCTCATGTGAATGCTGGCCCAACAGGGGCGGGGGTAAATCCGACACGGAAGCGGCGCCGACTGAGTGTCCATCGGAAAAACGGATTTGATTGCCCACCACGCGCAACAAGCCATAGGTGGGATGGTTATATTCCGCGATCATTCCATTGTTAAGCGCCTGTGGTTCGTGCAGAGCGAAGTCCACCGGCGCCTCGCGACGAGTTCCACGGGCACGTCGGCTTCGCGCATCAGCGCAATCCATTCCTGAGCTGTGCGCGTCAGCATCCGGGTTTTGAGTGCGGCGTCCAGTTCGGAGCCCTCGCTGGTTCGCTCGCAATTGACAATTTTCGCCAATCCGGCCGGCGGTGCGATGCCGCACAGGCGCAGCAGTCTCTTTGCCGCGGCTTCGTCCGGGCAGCATACGCAGAGCCATCCAGAGCTGGTTTCATACAAACGGTAGAAAGGACCGAAGCCGGTTCGCTCTTGATCGAGCTGGGGCTGTTCAACCAGGCCGTGCGCCGTCATAAAGGCCTGACTCTGGAACAACAGACCGACGCCGACCTGCGGCATTTCCAGCAACTGTCCATTGCCGGTACGGCGGCGATAGTCGAGCGCCGCGATGATTCCGAAGGCGGCCATCAGCGCGGCAAAGGTGTCCAGCGGGGCGCCGGCAAGCTTCAACGGCGGATTGCTCAGTCCTCCGTTCGACGTGTCCATCCCGGTCCAGGCGCGATTGATCGTCTCAAAACCGGGTGCCTGCGCAAGCGGACCTTTGGAGCCGAAAGCAGTCACGTGACAGTAAATGACGCGCGGATTGATTGCTTGAATTTGCTCGTAGCCAATACCCAAGCGCTCAGCCACTCCGGGCCGGAAGTTGTGTTCCAACACGTCGGCGCGCGCCGCCAGCCGGCGCGTAATTTCCAAGCCTTGGGGTGATTTGATATCGACCGCGATCGAGCGCCGGCCGCGATGGCCGCCCACGAACACCCGCTCCAGCGCGCGCATCGGATCGCCGCCCACCGGTTCGAGCTTGATAACCTCGGCGCCGAGGTCGGCCAGCGGTACGCAAGCGGCAGGACCGGCGATAAAATTCCCCAGGTCCAGCACTTTAATTCCAGCCAAGGGCTGATTCATAGGCTAAGTGATTCCGCTGTCACACTACCCCACTGCGGCGCAAGCCGTTCACTTCATCCGTGCTGTAGCCGAGGCTGGCCAGAATCTCTGCGGTGTCGAGGCCGGCCGTGGGCGCCGCCCCTCTGACTTCGCCTGGCGAGACGTCAAACTTGAGCGGAAGTCCAACCTGGGTCAGAGGCCCAAGCTGGGGATCGTGCAACTCCAGCGCGAGATCATTGGCGCGGGCCTGTTCGTGTTGCAGCATCTCGCCCGGCTCCAGGCACGGCCCGACCGCGATATCCTCGCGCTGTAGGAGAGCAGCCCACTCGAGCATCGGGCGGCTGCGGAAGGCCTTCTCCACCAACGGCCGGAAGCGCGCGGCCTGTTCGGGATGGCCGACAAAATGGGCCGGATAATAACCGGGAAAATCGGCCGCGTTGCATCCGATCAGCTTGCACAGCCGTTCGAATGAACCGCGCGCCCCGGTGTGGATATACAGATAGCGTCCGTCAGCGCATCGATAGGCGTCGGCGGTCGGCGCGCCCTTGCCTGGCGCACTGGAATGCGACGGAGTTGCAAGGTTGCCGGTGGGATTCTCCGCCCACGACATCTGCAGGGCCAGCGAGGCGAGCGCACCGCCCAGCATCGAGGTCTCCACGCGGCATCCCGCTCCGTTGGTGCCGCGGCGAAAGAGCGCGGCGGCGATACCAATCGACGCTAGAAACGCGGCACCATAGCTCGTTACGGGGAAAAACATAAAGTTGGGACCGGCGCGGAAACCGGGCTGCTCGTGGCATAGGCCCGACCCCGCCTGCACCAATGCTTCATAGCCTGGATGTTCGCAGCCGCTCTCCGAATGTCCATAGCCGGAGATGGCGCAGTAGATCAGTCGCGGATAGCGCGAAACCAGGTTCGCATAGTCCAACCCCAGGCGCTCGCTCGTGCCCGCACTCCAGCTTTCGATTACTACGTCGGCACCGCGCATCAGACGATGAAGAATTTCCCGACCAGGCTCGGCCTTGAGATTAAGAGTGAGGCTCTTCTTGCCGCGATTCCAGACCGCGTAGGCGGGCATCTTGCGCATCGGGTCGCCGCCCGGCGGTTCGATTTTGATTACTTCCGCGCCGTAATCGGCAAACAACATCCCGACCAAGGGCCCCGCCACACCCCAGGACAGGTCGAGAATCTTGTAGCTTTGAAAAGGCCCCGTCATCGGTTTGTGCTGCCGTTCTCGGCGGGCAACCGTTTCATTCAGGCACCACCGCCGTCGTCAATTTCCCCGGCTGCGATCATACCAATCGTCTTCCTTCTCTCCGAGGGTCTGCGCGGCCAGCTTGGCCAGCGCCATTCCCGCGAGCTGGTTGCTAGGCGGACTCCAAGAGGCATCATCGCCCCATTCTTCATGGGTCGCCGACGCGAGCGCGCGCCAGGAGTAGATCTTGCGTAGTTCCTTGATACGAACGGCTCGGTCCAGCGTCATTACAAGTCCGATTTCCCGCTCGAAGACGTCGTAGGTTTCCTTTGCAGCCTTCGCCAGTTCCATCAGGAACTCCGCCGAAGGGATTTTGATGGACTCGCCCTGGGTCATCTTATCGATCTCGTCCTCGGTGATGTTCTTGTCGTTGGTGAGAAAAAAAGGCTTGTCGCTGTTCGACTTGTCGTCATCGTTTGGCATTTACCTAACCTCCGCACAGTGAACGGAATACGCATCGTGGTAAGCGCTTGGTTTACGTGCATCGAACGGGTCAGAACGGGTTTTCGCGGCCATCAAGCACCGCCAACCGTTTAAATACGATATAGAGCGTGCTAGGGCGGTCAGTCGCGAGTAAAGCGGCGGATCTCGACTTCCATCGTGCCGGTGTCGAGGATCGCGTATGAGCCCCGCCGATCCTGGTCGCGCGGCTCGGAGCATGAACCAGGGTTGACGACTGTTACGCCGTCGGTCCTGTGAATCATCGGCATGTGCGTATGGCCCAGGATGATGAATTCGTATGGCAGCGATCCGACCTGGCGAAGGATCGGACTGCCGGCATACACGTAATCCTCGTACGGCGGCAGGGGACTGGCGTGGGTAACCAGGATGCGGGCCTGGTCCGCCGTCATCTCGATCGACAACGGTGCAGTGGACAGAAACTCCAGCAGGTCTGGCGGAAATTCTGCCTGGCACTTCTTGAGATACTGGGGATTGCGTCCGCCGAGCAGAACCGCCTCGTGATTGCCGGTGATGCAGCGCACGCTGCGGTCGCGCAGGATTTCGACGGTCTCGGGACAAAAGCGGTATTCGCTGATGGAATCGCCGGCGCATACAACCATGTCGGTCGAGCCCATGTCGCCGAGCGCGTTGCGCAGAGCGCGCGGGTTTGCATGTATGTCTGACACGATTCCGATCTTCATCTCTTCACCGCTGCATCCAGCCTAGGCGGTTTCAAAAGATGGGGCAACGTGGAGCAGGGCGGGGGCGCCGCGCCAAGTTGATCTCTATAATTTGACCAAAACCTCGTTGGCGATTTTTTCCAGGTCGCGCGTTATCTGCTGCAGATCGCGGCTGAAATAGATGCCGGTGGTGACCCGCACCGCGCCCAGGTCTTGCGCCTGACGCACTCCGTCCATGGTCGGCTGGGCAGGGCAGCAGAATTCGATCTCGTTCGGATTGCGTCCGATTCTGGCGCATTCCTCCCTGACCTTCTTGAACAGGTCGGCGACTTCCGGCACCGGCACGGGCAAGTAGCCGTCGCCCAGGCGCGCGGTGCGTCTGATTGCCGCGGGTGAGATGCCGCCGATAAAGATCGGCACTCTTTTGCTGACCGGCTTGGGAAACGCATGGACCGGACCGAATTTGAATTGCGTGCCGTGATAGCTGGCTGGATCGTCGCGCCACAGCACGCGCATCGCCTCGATCGCCTCGTCGGTGCGTCTGCCGCGTTTGTGGTAATCCACGTTCAGAGCGTCGAATTCTTCCTTCAGCCATCCGGAGCCGATGCCGAGAATCACACGACCCTTGGACAGCACGTCCAGACTCGCCACTTCCTTGGCGGTGTACAACGGATCGCGCTGCGAGAGGATCATGATGTTGGTGGCGAACTTGATGTTTTTGGTGACCGCGGCGGCCGCAGCCAGCGTCAGCAGCGGGTCGGGAAAAGGCATCTCCTCGTCGTTGGTGGGCAGTTTCCCGTCGGGGGAATACGGGTAATGAGTCTGGTAGCCGTGCGGGATGACCGCGTGCTCGGGAATCCAGATCGATTCAAAGCCCAACCGATCGGCTTCCTTCGCATAGTGCAGAAGCACCTCCCGATCAAACGGCATCGGTTTAATGAAGAACCAGCTCAATCCAATTTTCATGGGCGCCTCACCTATCGTTGGGCAGCGATCCAGACCGCCGCCGCGTGGGCGAAACCATAGCCTGTTTCACCCAACCCCCGCCAGTGCCAGCAGACGAGGCAGATCAAGATGCTGGGCCAGGCAGTCCGCCATCAAGTCGTAGGCGCGCTCGCGGACCGCTTTGAAATCCTCGCCATGGCTATCGCGGATTGGTGCCAAACCTTTGGCAACGCGTACCGCGTCAAGGAAGCTGCGCCGGAAGCGAGCAGAATCAAACAAGCCATGCATCGACGTGCCCGCCACGCGTTCGCGCGCCGACCATGCCCCTTCGGGCTCATCGACCGCGGCACCCTCCCGTTCCGTGATGCGCAAAAACGCCTCGGCGCCTTCGCCGCGGATCACACGTCCGGCGTGAATCTCGTAACCTGAAACCGCGCAGCCCGACTCCGGATGTATCGCCCGAACGCGCGCTGTGATCTTTTCGCGCTCAAAGCGAGTCTCCACGTCGAGCAGGCTCAAACCGGTGGTCACGGGCGTCCTGGACTCAATCCCATCAGGATCGATGATACGCTGTCCGAGCATCTGGTAACCGCCGCATATCCCGACGGTCCAGCCGCCGTGCCGCCGATGGCGCGCGAGGTAATCCTCCCATCCCGCGCTGCGCAACCATTGGAGATCGGCGATGGTGTTCTTGGAGCCGGGAAGCACAAGCACATCCAGGTGAGGCGCGGAACCCGGATCGGTCAGGTAATGCACCGCCACGTCGGGCTCATCTTCCAGTGGCGCAAAATCAGTGTAGTTCGAAATCCGCGGGAGCCGCAGCACTCCGACACTTACCTCGTGGCCGCCGGCGTGACCTTTCGCTGGCCCGTCAAGCATCGCGCTGTCTTCCTGCGGAATCCGCAAGTCGGGCAAGTAAGGCAAAACGCCCAGGATAGGCACGGCCGTGCGCTGCTCCAGGGTCTGCCGACCCTCTTCCAACAGACGGCGGTCGCCGCGGAACTTGTTGATGAGCAAGCCTTTGACGCGCGCCCGCTGCGAGGGCTCGAGCAACTCGACCGTGCCGAACAGCGAAGCGAACACGCCGCCCTTGTCGATATCGCCGACGATCAGAACCGGCGCGTCGGCCATCTCGGCCACCGCCCAATTGACCAGGTCACGATGGCGCAGATTGATTTCGGCCGCTCCACCCGCGCCTTCGATCACGATTAGGTCGAATTCCTGTGCCAGACGCGCGTAGCTTTCCATGATCCGTGGCCACGCCTGTTCGCGATACCTCTCATGCTCCATCGCGTGCATATGGAAACGCACGCGTCCGCCAATCACCACTTGGCATCCCAGTTCGCTTTCCGGCTTGAGCAGCACCGGGTTCATATCGACGGTGGGCTCCAACCCGCAGGCCTCGGCCTGCACCGCTTGCGCGCGGCCGATTTCGCCGCCGGCGCAAACGGCGGCGTTATTCGACATGTTCTGGGACTTGAAGGGGGCAACGCGGATTCCGGCACGGCGAAAAGCGCGGCACAGCGCGGTTACTATCACGCTCTTGCCCACGTCGGACGCGGTCCCCATGATCATCAGGCTTTTGGCGCTCATCTGCGGCGATCAACTGTGGCCCAGCCGCAGCGCCGCCGCAAGGATCAGAGCAATGGCTCAAGCAGCCACGCGATGGTTTCGTCCAAACGCTCAAGCAGTCCCCGACGTTCCCACTCTTCCAGATCGATTGGTTGGGAGCCCTCCATGTCGTTTCTGAACATCAGATCCATTCGGTCCCCAAAGGAGTGACTGAGAATGACCGCGTTGAGTTCGTTGTCGCGAGCGATACTCCACCAGTCGAGATTTGACGTGCCGACGGTGGACCAGACGCCGTCGATAGTGGCGGTCTTAGCGTGCAGCATCTTGCCTTGCCATTCGTAGATTTTCACGCCGGACTTAAGCATCTGCTCATAATCGGAGCGCTGCGCCGACACAACCAGCGGCTCATCGCTCTGGCTCGGCAGCAGCAGCCGGACGTCCACGCCGCGGCGCGCGGCATGCTCCAGAACATGCAGTATCTGGCGATCAGGGGCAAAGTAGGCGTCCGTGATGTGCACGTTCGTCTGCGAGTTCACGATGGCGGAGAGCAGAGTGATGTAAATCAGGCTGAACCGCTCCGGAACGCTGCCGATTACGCGTACGATGGCGGTGCCCTTCGGTTCCAGGTGAGGAAAGTAATTGCGGCTGCCAAGTGGAGCTCCCTTCTGATAGCGCCACTCGTCGACAAACAGGTGCTGGAACTGCGCCACCACGGGGCCTTCAACCTGGATGTCGGTATCACGCCAATACTGCGGGGGCTGAGATGCTTTGCTGGCACGCAAGCCGCTCGCATAAACCTCCGATATGTTGATTCCTCCTGTAAACGCGATACGTCCATCGACGACGAGCATTTTGCGATGATTGCGATGCATCAGACTCCAGGGCAGCTTCGCCTCGAACGGATTGATTGGGCGATACTGCAGCACGGAAATCCCGTGGCTCTGCAGCTGGTCGAAGAAGCTCGCCGATGTGTGCATCGAGCCGAGGCTGTCGTAGATGACGTTGACCTGCACACCGTGTTGCCGGCGCTCGATCAGGGCGTCCGCAAACATCTGGCCCACCCGCCCGTCGGAGATGATGTACATCTGAAGGTTGATGGTGTCCCGCGCGCCGTGAATCGCGTCCAACATCGCCCGGTAGGTCGCGGTGCCGTTCTCCAGCAGCGTAACCTTATTGCCCAGGACCAGCGGTTCGCCGCTGAGCGACTGCTCCAGCGCCAGATGGCGGTCCAGTATATCGGTCGGCGTTTTCTGCCGCTGTTGCAACCTCGCAATGATCCGCCGCCCCTGTTCCTCTGTAAGTGGGCCTTCGGAGCCAACAAAACTGGGGCGCCGCCAATAAAAAGATTTCGAACCTATGAACTCGCGCGCATTAGGTACGGTGCCACAGCCAGTGCAGACAGCGATAACGGCAAGGACTAGCAGCGTACGCATCAATTCACCCGGGTTCATCCTGGCGGCTGCGGCCCGCCATGGCGCCCATGCCGATCGGGCAGCAAGCGTTAGCGCGGCCGGTATGAGTAAACTTTGCCGCTGCGAGTTTCCGGCCTCTCTGAACCGGCCGGTCCGTTCGCCATCTTGATCGTACTGGCTTTCGCCGCGCGTGCGAAGAAATTTGCCCGATGACCGAAAGACGGGTTGGCAGGCGCGCGTATTCTTTCAGTCAAGCGCGCATTCTACCACTTCTTGCGCCTTCGATGGCTCGCGATTTGGGCGCCGCTACCTGAGTCCACCCGGCCAATTGGCGCTGTTCAAGGAAGTAAGGAAGGCGCTCAGGTAGCTGTCGGTGCTGCCGTTAAACCAGCTTCCCGAAAAGTGAGTATCGATACATCCGTAGGCGAGATATTGAAGGTTGGTCCATCCGGAAATGCTGGATTGACCGGCCGGATTGCTGGCTGCATTGTTCACCGCGTTTCTGTAATCCGTTCCTGAGGCGGCGCTCTGCGAATTGAAATAGCTATACTGATCGCCGTTGACGCAACCCCGCATCTCGGCATAGCGGTAGTCGAGACCGAACGATGTCGATTCTTCCATCATCGGCCACGTCATCCACTCGTAGTAGACCTTGTTTTGCACCAGGCTCCATGAGTCATATTGATTTGTTCCGGTCTGCCCGCCAAAACCCTTCATGCCGCAGAATTGTCCATTTGGGGTTATAGGCGTTACGGCTCCCAGGGTGATGGAGGATGGGGTGCATCCGGCGGGGTTGTTCTTATCGCCGCCTTCGTTGCATCCGATTCCGCCGTTGCCCGCCGCACAGTCCTGATGCCATCCGGATTCTATCTCGGCTTGCGCGCGTACATAATCCTCGTCGATACCCCATTTACAGGCGGTGATCCGTATCAGGTCGTCGGTACTGCCCGAATAGTTACCGTCCACCTTAGCGAAATCCGAATGCGGCAGTTCGCTGCAGCATGGAGCATACGTGTAAAAGTAGGACGGGACCCCGCCCGGTGGCGGCTGGTTTGAGTTCCAATGGGTCGGGCTTCCATCATCCTGATTCCATTGGGCGTGTTCAGGGACTGGCGTGAGATTTACCTGGGTCACACAATCAATCGCATTGGGCAACGCTGCGCCAGGGCCGTACATCGAATAGTGCCCCGGGATGGGAGTGGGCGAAGAGATGGGTGATGGACTGGGACTGGAAGAGGGAATCGGCGATGGGCTGGGGGACTGGGTGGGATTGCCTGTGGGAGTTCGAGTCGGTGTCGGTCTACGTTTGGCAGAGGCAGTCGTCGCGGCAGCAGTGATTAGAATGAAAGCTAGAAGTGCTGATGGCAGAAGACTTGAGGAAACCAATGTTTTTGTCATTTCCAGCCTCGATCCACATCGACTGAGCGCGAAGAATTATCTCCACCAAGTTTTCAGAGGATTCTTAAGACCTGTCTGAGTTTACGGAACATCAAGCGCGAACGCTGTCGTCAGAGAATAATGGGCGAGAAATTGTAAAATCCGGGGAAAACCTTTCTCTCTGCGCAAATCGCCGTCTCCGCGCGAGGCAACAAACAGCCGACGCTTCAAATCGAGCCCGCGCAAAAAGGTTGGCTGAAGCATCGGAAAAAGAGCAGCCTCGATTTGAACACTCGATATCAATTTGTTTTCGCGTCTGTCAAGCTCATTTATCTGTTTTTGGTTAATGTCAAAAACCTTTCAACTAAAAAGTGAACTATAACTCTCTGGTCGTTCGCATTGGGAAGGATTGATGGTATTTCTATTTTTCATCTTTACTATCTATTATAGATCAATACACACTGCTTATTAGTCCGGTACTTGGGAAAAGCGAAACATGCGAGATTCCGCCAAAGTTCCTTTTGTCCTGGGCAGATCTAGTGAACCGGAGGAGGCAGATAAGACGTGGATTTCATTGATTGAGCGTGTGATAGGGCGCTTCGCCAAGCTCGCTAAGCAAATCCGGGAAGGTACGCTGATTGGTAGCGGGCTTGTCCGGCTCGGCCGCTAGGAATCACTCGCGTCGTTTTTGCGCCGGCGTTATGATGAAAACGACTTCGAGGGGAAGCAACGGAAAACAAGGTAAAACTCCGAACCTGTTGCTCTATTCCGTAGTTCACCGTAAAATTGAGTCTGTGTCGAATCTGATGCGCAAAGCCACTGACGGGGCTTATGAAAGCGCCGATCGGCTTTTAACAGCCAGGCAGGTGGCGTCCTACTTGAACGTCAATGAGCGGACGGTCCTAAAGCTGGTTTCGGAAGGCGCTTTGCCGGGCGTGAAGATAGGAAACCAGTGGCGGTTCCGCAAAGCGATGTTGGACACATGGCTGGACGACCAGATGCTCGGCGTCGGGCCACGCTACTTCGAAGTAGCTCAGGCGGCCCATCCGCCGGCGCGAATCCTCGACCTGGCGAGCTGCTTCCAACCTTCCCACATCAACCCGGATTTATCTGCGCAAACACGCACCGGTGTAGTCGACGAGCTTGCTTCTCTGGCCAATCGGCTGGGGTTGGTCCGCGACCGGATGTGGTTTGTGCGCGCGCTGCTCGAACGCGAGAGCATCATGCCGAGTGCGGCCGGCAACGGCGTGGCGTTCATGCATTCACTGTATCGTCACCCGGAACAGGTCGTACGCCCCTTCATGGTGTTGGGCCGCTCGCAGGCAGGAGTGGACTTTGACGCGCTCGACGGCAAGCCGACCCATCTGTTTTTCGTGCTGGGATTGAAGTTCCAGGAACCACACCTTCCCTGGTTAGCCAAGTTATGGCAGATGTGCGCGCACAGCGACGCAATCGACGCTCTGATGCAGGCACCGACGGCCGAAGCGATTTTCGACGCGCTGTCGGGCGCGGAACGTAACCTGGTTCTTTCGGCCAGACATCAATAAACCGGAGACTTCACAGGACCGATGACGAAGCAATCAAATGGCGTTAAGAACCGGGCCCTTACCCAATGGGTTGCCAATACAGCGCAGCTTACACAGCCCGACCAGATCATATGGTGTGACGGCTCGGAGGAGGAAAAGCTCCGCCTCACCAGTGAAGCAATTGCCAGCCAAGTTCTAATTCCACTTAACCCGGCCAAGCGGCCCGGCTGCTACCTGCATCGCTCAAATCCCAGCGACGTCGCCCGCAGCGAACATCTGACCTTGGTCTGCACCCCAGACAAGGACGGTGCGGGACCGACTAACAACTGGGCGCCGCCCGACGAAACCTACGCGAAGTTGCGCGGATGGCTGCGGGGCTCGATGCGGGGCCGGACGATGTACGTAGTCCCCTACGTGATGGGTCCGCTGGGCTCCCCATTTGCGAAGGTGGGCATTGAGCTGACCGACAGCATTTACGTCGCGCTCAACATGAGAATCATGACCAGGATGGGTCGCGCCGCGCTCGAGCTGTTGGGAGAATCGGACGACTTCAATCGCGGACTACATTCCACTCTTGACCTCAATCCGGAGCGCCGCCTGATCTGCCACTTTCCACAAGACAACGCGGTGTGGTCGGTGGGCAGCGGATACGGCGGCAATGCGCTGCTCAGTAAGAAATGCTTCGCCCTGCGAATCGCGAGCTGGCTGGGGCGCACTGAGGGATGGCTCGCCGAGCACATGCTTATCCTGTGCCTGGAAAGTCCCGAGGGCGAGACCACATACGTCGCGGCCGCCTTTCCGAGCGCCTGCGGCAAGACCAACCTGGCGATGCTGTTGCCGCCGGCGGCTTTCAAAGGATGGCGCGTGTACACGGTGGGCGACGATATTGCCTGGCTGCGGGTTGGAGCGGACGGCCGGCTGTGGGCGGTGAATCCCGAGGCCGGTTTCTTCGGCGTCGCTCCGGGCACCAGCGCGAAATCCAATCCCAACGCGATGAAGACCGTCGAGCACGACACGATCTTCACCAATGTCGCCGCCACCCCCGACGGCGATGTCTGGTGGGAAGGGATGGGGACTGAGCCTCCGCAGGGATTGGTGAATTGGCGCGGCGAACCATGGGATCGCAAGTCGGGTCAGCCGGCGGCCCATCCCAACAGCCGCTTCACCGCGCCTATGGCCAACAATCCGGTGCTCTCGCCCAAAGTAGAAGATCCGCAGGGCGTACCGATCTCGGCAATCATCTTCGGCGGGCGGCGCGCCTCGACCGTGCCGCTGGTCATGGAGGCCAGCGATTGGTCTCACGGCGTGTTTTTCGGCGCCAGCATGGGTTCCGAGACCACCGCGGCGGCCGTAGGGAAGGTCGGCGTGGTGCGGCGCGATCCGATGGCGATGCTGCCCTTTTGCGGCTACAACATCGTCAAGTACTTCGGGCATTGGTGCGAGATGGGCCGGGCATTGCGCAATCCGCCTGCGATCTTCGAGGTGAACTGGTTTCGCAAAGACCGCCAGGGCTCCTTCCTATGGCCCGGCTATAGCGACAACATGCGTGTGCTCAAGTGGGTGGTGGACCGAGTCAAGGGGCGGGTCGACGCCGACCGGACGCCGATTGGCCTGGTGCCGCGCAAAGAGGACATCAACCTTGCGGGACTGGAGATAGCTCCGGATCAGTTGCGCCAGGCAACCGCGATCGACGCCGGCGAGTGGCTGGCCGAACTCAATCAGATCGAAGAATATTTCAAGCAGCTCGGCGCCGACGCCATAACCGGCTTCGCGGACCGTATTCGATCAGCAAGAGCTGAACTGCAAAAGCAGCGCTAAAGCGCCTGCTTTTTGTTTTGCAAGAAGGCGGCGGAAAAAAAGTTTCCGCCGCCTTTGTGCATATTGTCATCCTTCGATTCTTCGCAGCGCCGGCTCCCCGCGGCACTTTGCTTTCAGGGTCGACCCGTCAAATCGACGGTGCGCAAGCCCGTGCTTGGAGTCATGCGTTTGGCGGTCCGGCACCTTGTCATTCCGAACCGAATCTGCACAAGGAAGAATCCCGTCAATGCTCGGTCGGACGAATTTTTTTTGCGGATATCATCCATGTAGCGCTCCCGCGAGCAGCGCAAGGATTCCCCAGTGCGGTTCAGTATGAAATGGATGTGGGCGCCTGAATGCGTGAGACGACCGTTGTTGCTGAACGCTCGAAACTTCACCCGCTTTCAGCTAGAAGTAGCAAACAGCTATCGAAAGGCTAAAGGAGGGGAGTTTGAACAAGTCACGTTATTGCGTCGTTATCCCGACCCTTCTCGCGATGGTTATTTCAGCAGCCGGTTGCATCGCATGGACCGAAGACTCCAAGGGGAACCTCCAATCTGTAGGCCTTCCGGGTGTGCCGGTCTGGAAGGCGCAACAGCCGTCACCGCAGGCACCGCTCGCAGCGGGCGCGTCGTCCGTCGCCGAACTCACCGCGGATGGCGGCGGTGCGCCTTGGCTCGACGAACTCAATCGATGGCGCCAGGCGGCAGGTCTGCAGCCCGTGGGCGAAAACCTCGAACTGAGCGACGGCTCGCGCGAGCACGCGCTCTACCTGCTGGACAATGCGGGTGAAGGCGGCGCTTCGGTAGTGCGTGCCGGAATGGCGTTGGGGGGCGGGGCGCACAGCGAGAGTCCCGGCTCGCCGGGATTCACCGAAGCAGGCGCGCAGGCCGCGGGAGGGGGCCGTCATGTCGAGGGAGTTCTTCAAACTGCCACGATTGCTTTGGGGGAGAAGGGTCAGAAAGCCGATATCGACAGTCTTCTGATCGTCCCCTTCCATCGCCTTTCGCTGCTGGCTCCGTGGGCAGAGGTTGCCGGTTACGGCAAGGAAGGCAAATATCCCCAACGGGTGGCTGCTTTGGCGCTGCGAGGCCGCCAGGGTAGGGATGCCAACGTGGTAGTCAAGTTTCCGCCCGACCAGTCGAAGATGCCGTTCGGGGCCATCCATGCCTCCGAATGGCCTAATCCACTGGCCGCGTGTCCGGGTTATCAACTTCCGGTGGGGTTGCCGATCAGCCTGCAAGTCGTCCAGCCCGCCAATATCGCGTCCTACTCGATTACCGATTTGACCTCGGGTCAGCAGTTGGATGCGTGCGCGTTCGACCGACTGACATACGAAAATCCGGATCCAACACAGCAAGCAGCCGCGCGCCATGCGTTGTCCTCCGCCAAAGCAATCGTAGTGATACCGCGGTATCCGCCTGAGCCCGGCCATCGGTACCAGGTCACGATCCAGGCCGGAATGCAGTACCAATGGACTTTCGGAGTCGAGCAGACCGGAGATCAGGTAACTGCTCGGACCTCGGCGCCGCCGGCGAGGCCTTTCTATTGATGAGGGAAGTTCTATCTGAGCGGCGGGGCCGTGCCGGCCGTCGACGGGCGGGCGCCGCGGCCCCTTTTCATCGGCAGTACGGCGGCCGCCTGAATTGGTGACGATTATTTGGCACACAGATTGGGTGCACATCGGGCACGTAGTGAACACACCCTGAAGTAAAAATTCGGCAGGCTAAAGGCTGGAACGCACTATGCTGAGAGTACGTGAAATGCAGCCTAGACATGCTAAGGAATTTCATAGCCAGACATCCGAAGTCGCTCATGTACCTGTCCGCGCTCGTAATCGGAGCGAGCCTGGCGCTGCTGTCGCGATCTCGCGTCTCGGCAATCGACCCGGCAACGATGACAATGTTCTGGCAGTTGTTCTCGTAGTTCGTGCGCCCGGCTTGCGGATTGGCGGCCATTTTCGGAACACTGTTCAAAGCGGACCGAGGAGCGAAAGACGACGGCGCTAGCCCGGCTGTGACCCCGTGGCATCCGGTGATGGCCAACGCGTGGCCGGCAGTCGCCCAGAGCATCGCTTCCCCACGCGAGCACCCCTAGCTTATTTCGTGGTCGATCGTCTGCCAGTTCGGCGCTTGTCGAAGAATTCCAATTGAGGTTCAGAACCTCCTACGAAGCGATATCGTCTAGTCACTCCTCTTACTTCAGTTACGTTACCCTGAGCAAAAGTCTTCGGTGTTATGCGACTTATTAGCGACCATCTGGCGGTGGCGCCTGAAGGCAAAAAACTGAAACCTGAGTCTCGAAAGAGCACTCCCTCTAAAGAGTGATAGCAGTCTCCGTTTCAATAGCTGTATCGTGGATCTTCTTCATACCTGTGGAACGATGGTTTTTGTCACAACGAGAGGCAAGCCACTACCTCATTCAGGGGCGTAACAAGAACGAGTTCTGGATAGCCGTGTCGCCGCCGGAAGGTGGCAAGGGATGGCATGGAGAGTGGTTTCCGGAACGCCGGCCTTCCACAGCTGGCCCAGGTGAGTTAGCGGTTCAAGGTTATCCGTGGACTATCGGGCGATTATTTCAAAACCAGATAAAGAACTAACGGGCGTCCGGCGTTTTGAAATGATCGCACGGTAATTCTCCGGAAACTTAGTCGGCGGAAGTACAGCTTTTCTTTATTCTTAATGAGCGATTCCCGTGGCCGTGAGCTTAGACGAAATACCCGTCGGTGCTTCGATCGTCTGTCCCGACCCATTTCCATCCGGAGCCTCCAACCAGGTACTTTAAATCGATGAATGCTCCGACAAACCAAATCACGAAGCACATGGTCAGACCTAGCAAGTCTTGCCACACACCCGCGTGTTCAGGTTGACGTATCCCCAAAGCATGCCCCTGCTGCCATCCGACCGCTTTTCCAATCTGAAATACATAGAACAAGATAATACTCCAAAGCCAACTCCTGGAGCTTTTCAGACCCTTGCTTAGCTCGGTTATATAGTTCTGGACATGCTTGATCATAGCTCGCCCTCCTCACTGCCAAGATAAAAAATCCTGCTCTTTGAGAACGATCGAAACTCCATTGGGCAGAAGATTGTTTGGACCCTGGTGCCGGTGCCAGTCTGAATCGGGGATTTTGCAGAAAATGGAATTGCCTGCATTTACGATCAGCATATCGATTGTATTCCAGGCGTTGTCGTTGATATCGCTGCTCGTCGGATTGGGGGGAGGTTCCCGCCCAAACCACGATCGCTGCCTACAGCGAGCCGACGCCCCAGTGAGCACGCAAATTATCGGGACCTTTGCATGAAACTCGCTTCTCACTATGGTGGAATTTCCCACTGGATTCGATGCGCAGTAGGCGCCATAGGTCAATGCAGCACTCGGATTGACAATTCCTACACAACAATTGCGCGCGACGGTTTAACACAAAAAGCTCCGCCAACACGGTCACTCAGTTTTCGATCTTCTCCTTGAATTTGCTGTTCATCCACTCTGTTTCAGGGTAGCGCAGAAGTTTTGCGGAGCACACGTTCGCAGGAGAACGTTTTCTGCACGGCCCTGTGTGGGTCATGGCTGGCCGGGTTCATCTCGTATTCTCTTTCGTTTTGGCAAACTGCACCGGCGTTTATCTTCTGGTCGGGAACTGGCTGGCTTTATTACGCGGCACGAATGGACCGGCCCAGAAGCGATTGGGCGGCGCCTCGCGGACGAAGGCCTGGCGCAAGCTAATGGTGTTTCGCGGTGCTCGGGTCAAAAAAAGAGAAAAGGTGTGGTCTCAGTTGCTTCACGTCGTCTCTGTTTGACAATTCTTGACATTTACGGAGCGCAAGTGCTAGCAACTTTGGGTGGGATGTTGCGAGCGGCGCCGGGGAGCGTTGCTCGTTGACACATAGACCTGCCGTCCGTGCAGGGAAGGAGCGATCGATGAAAAGACTCGGGCTCCTGTTGGGGACCATCCTAACAGTCGCGATGGTTGTCTCTCTTAGCGATCTGGCTAGTGCGCAGCTGACCTACGATGTCGCCAATTACAATGCTTTGGCTGATGCCGAGTCGCCGGAGACGATTCCACCCGGCACCAAAATTACGGTGCAGAACTGGCAGCAGTACAAGAAGTTCATGCCGATGTGGGTGCAGGCCGCTTTCTCCGGCGCATACAAATGGCACGTCGGCAGCGATCCGGCATACACGGTCGTTGTGGGTCCGACCCACGACTATCCGCTGCCCAAGCAGTTTGTGGAGGACACCGAAAAATACGGTGGGCAGGCTCAACTGGTGCCGCTACCCACCGGTGGCTTTTCGTGGAAGGGCTACGTCGCAGGTATTGCGTTTCCCAATCCGGCGGAACCCAACATCGGCGTCAAGATGGCGTTCAATGGCTGGGATGCTTTCCAGCCCAAGATGCTGAACTTCCACGCCTACAACTGGTTAGTGGACAGTTACGGCAACGTCACCAATCTTGAAAGTGACGACACGTTCTACCGCACTATGCATT
>DATFSZ010000023.1:0-2544 GCA_035262365.1 Binataceae bacterium (SeqCode) | reverse complement strand
AGCAGTTTTTCCTGGGCAATCCTGTCCAACGCGCGTTTGCGCGACAGATACTGGGTCTCCGGCATGGTGTCCTAGATTAACGCCCCGGTTCGGGGCCGCTCAAGTAGGCGCAAATCATTCCAGCTTGACGCAAGATTAGGTGTTGCCCTCGCAAGCTAACTTCCACCGCACGCGGGTCCAATCACGCGCTCGGGATGCGTGTACACGTTGAACGCGCCATCGCGCAGAAACCCCAGCAGAGTGATTCCGACTTGGTCCGCCAATTCCACGGCCAGCGACGAAGGCGCCGAGACCGCCGCCAGCAGCGGCGCCCCGGCGGCCGCCACCTTCTGGACTATTTCAAAGCTCAACCGTCCGCTCACCATTACCAGCGAATCGCCGAGCGGCAGCTTGTTCTGACCCAGCGCCCACCCGATCAGCTTGTCGACCGCATTGTGGCGCCCTATGTCTTCGCGCAGCGCGCGCAGAGCTCCGGACCGATCGAACAGGGCCGCGGCGTGGACTCCCCCCGTGTCGGCAAAAATTGTCTGCTCGCCACGCATCTTGGCGCCTAGGCTCAACAGTACCGCTGCCTCCAGCGCAAAGTTGCGGGGGGAAAGCGGAGCGATTCTCCTTTCAATGGCCTCGATGGAGGTCTTGCCGCAGAGTCCGCAACTGGCGGTCATGGTGAAGTTGCGTTGCAGCCGTTCGCGCAAGTCTTCGACCGGCACGTGCAGAATGACGTCGATGACATTGGGCTCGGGCTTTCCGGCCTTTCCGCGCACCCGTCGAATCTCGCCAATCTCATTCGCAGCACTGACAAATCCTTCGGCGAAAAGAAATCCCGCAACCAGCTCCTCGTCATGGCCCGGGGTCCTCATCGTCACTGTGAAGCGGCGCCCGGCCAGGCGAATCTCCAGCGGTTCCTCAACCGCCAGCAGATCGCGTCCATTCGTGAAGCTCGACGCGCGCCAACGCCGTGTAGCGCACTCCAGAGTTTTCTTGCCGCCGAAATCCGCCATTATCGTAGATTATCATTGCCTTCGAGAAGCGTGCACCTCCGGCAGAAGGTGTCGATGAATCGCCAGCCGGTCAGTCCAGAGTACTCAAAAGCATCTCGTCTGTGCGGTGCGACTAAATCGCACAGCGTTTGCCTTACTGTGCCGTCGGATGCAGCCAGAACGTGTGCACCAATGGGCGGCGAGGTCATCGACCTCGAGGGCGACCCGGAAAGCGCAATCAACGGGGGCACACTCTGCCCCAAGGGCGCAAAGACTTTCCAGCGGGTGTCGAATCGTCATCGAATAGATGGGGTTATGCACGAAGGCGCTCTCCGGCCGCGCCGCGATGTTCTCCATCGTGCGGCTCTACCCCACCGACCGGACATCTTTAAGTGTTTATGCTGCACCCGTTCCCAAGGTTTATGATATGCAGCGCCGGCGCTCTTGACGGGGGCGCTCCCGCTGGCGGAACCTTGAGCGGGGAAGGCTTCGATATCCCGATGAGCTCGGCTCAAAACGGCTTCGACCCCCAGGCGGTGGAAGCGATCGCGACGCGTCTTCGAGCGCAGCCGGGCGCACTGATGCTTATACTGCGCGAAGTTCAGGACCGCCTGGGCTGGGTGCCGGCGGCGAGCGTGCCGGTGATAGCGCAGGTGCTGAATCTATCCCGCGCCGAGGTCCATGGCGTGGTCACTTTCTATCATGACTTTCGCCATGAGCCGCCGGGACACAACGTGCTCAGACTTTGCCAAGCCGAGTCGTGCCAGGCCATGGGCGCAGTCGCGCTCGCCGAGCATGCCTGTCGCCGCCTCGGTATCGGCTTCGGCGAGACCACACCCGATCGCGAGTTCACGCTGGAAGCCGTGTATTGCCTTGGGAATTGCGGATGCTCGCCGGCGATGCTGCTCAACGGGGAACCGTACGGGCGGCTGACACCCGAGCGCCTCGATGACTTGCTGGCCGAATGCCGGGAGAATCGCCGATGAGCGCGACGGTTTTCGTCCCGCGCGATTCGGCGGCGCTATCGCTCGGCGCGGAAGGGGTCGCCCGTACAATCGCATCCGAGGGCGCGCGCCGCAAAGTCGAGCTCAAGTTGGTGCGCAACGGTTCACGCGGGATGTTCTGGCTGGAGCCGCTGGTCGAGGTCGCAACCGCACGCGGCCGTTTTGCATACGGTCCGGTGTCGCCATCGGACGTCCCGTCGCTTTTCGATTGCGGTTTCCTGTCCGGTGATGCGCATCGGCTGACCCTCGGGCCAATCGAGGAGATCGGCTACCTCAAGCGCCAGGAGCGGCTAACCTTCGCCCGCGTCGGCATTGTCGATCCGGGGTCACTCGACGACTACCTGGCACACGGCGGTTATCGCGGACTTGCGCGCGCGCTCGATTTGCCAGCGGAAAAGATCGTCGATGAAGTAATGACCTCCGGCTTGCGCGGCCGCGGCGGCGCGGGATTTCCAGCGGGAATCAAGTGGCGCACCACGCAGCAAGCCTCCGCGCCCCGAAAATACGTGGTCTGCAACGCCGACGAGGGCGATTCGGGCACATTCTCTGACCGCATGATC
>DATFSZ010000022.1:0-31172 GCA_035262365.1 Binataceae bacterium (SeqCode) | reverse complement strand
GCCCCGATTTCAACCATCCGCAAGGATCCGGGGTAGGCCCCGTTCCGTTCAACAACCCAGACGCGATCCGATGGAGCACGTCGATCGCCTACCTCAATCCAGCCCGCCACCGCCTGAACCTGACCATTCGCCCGCGATGCCGCGTCAACCGTATCCTGTTCGAGGGCGATCGCGCGGTTGCGGTGGAAGTGATTAACAGCGGCGAGAAGTTCGTGGTCGAAGGCGGTGAGATCATCCTGAGCGCCGGCGCGATTGGCTCGCCGCACCTGCTGATGCTTTCCGGAGCCGGCCCCGCGGATCAGCTGCGCAGCTTCGATATTCCCGTGATCCGCGATTTGCCCGGAGTCGGGCGCAACCTGCGCGACCATCCTTATTGCAACGTCACCTGGCGCACGCGCGACGATTTCGTGCTTGATCCGATGACGCCTCGCCTTCAGTTGGCGCTGCGATGGACCTCCAGGGATTCCACGCTGCGCAACGATTTGATGCTGCTGATGTTCTCTTACGCGCAGCAACTGGAGCGGGGGCGGCTGGCCCCCGTTGGAACACGGATGCTGGCGGTGGTGGAGTTGGCAATGAGCGCCGGGGATCTGCGCCTTCGCTCCGCTGACCCCGAGGTGCAACCCTCGCTCGATTACGGGTATCTGCGCGACGAATTGGACCGGCGACGGATGCGCGAGGCGATCAGACTGGCCGTGCAACTGGGCGAACATGAAGATTTCAAGGCGATAACCACCGGACGCATCGAGCCGACCGCGGACGATCTGCGCAGCGACGAATCGCTGGATGACTTCGCCCGGCGCGCCGTCACCACCAGCATGCACATTTCAGGCACCTGCAAGATGGGACCTGCATCCGATCCGATGTCGGTGGTGGATCAGTACGGGCGCGTGCGCGGACTGCTCAATATTCGCGTGGCGGACGCTTCGATCATGCCCAACTGCGTGCGCGCCAATACCAATCTGACCACGATGATGATCGGCGAGAGAATCGCGGATTTCATCCGGCAAGGCCGTTAGAGTTGGGAAGGGAAAGAGAGAGAACTTCTTTCAGCGATGTGGCGGGCGTCCCGCGGCCGTCCTTGCCCTTCTTCCATGCGGGCAACGATGCGGAGTTCTACTGTTGGCTCAGTGGGCGGCCGCGGCGCCGGAGCGCAGATGCGGCGGACGAGTTGGCAGCAGCGGAATCAGCAGCATCGCGAACCCGAACAGCCAAACCATCAGGGTGAAGATGTCGTTGTAGGCCATGATCGTGGCCTGCCGGTTCAGCATCGAATTCATCAAGCTCGCGACCACGGCCGGCTGCGCAGGAGTTCCATGGCGCATGAACTGCTGCATGAGGCCTTCCTGTATTATCCGGTAGCTGCCGTTGAGCACGCTGATGCCATGCACCAGCCGCAGGTGATGGAACTGAGAACGACGCGCCAGCAACGTCGCCAGCGACGCGTACGCCACGTTCGCCGACACCCGCTGAAAGACGGTGAAGATGCTCGAGGCCCCGGTCATGTCGGCGGCAGCCATCGTGCTGAGCGAGATCGTGCCGATCGTCACCGCGAAGCAGGATGAACCCAACCCCAACAGCACCAGCATCGGCGCAAAGTTGGCAAAACCGACCTCGAGGGGAAAATGGGCCAGAGCCCACACTCCGTAAATCTGGAGTAAAGCACCAATCGCCACGGGGATGCGCGGATTGAGGTAATTATACAGCCGGCCCATGATCGGCATCATGATCATCATCGTGATCGGCCGCGGCAGCAGCACCATCCCGGCGCGCATCGCGGGATAGCCGAGCAGGGTTTCGGTCCACTGTGGCAGCGCAAAGCTCGACCCGAACAGGACAAAGCCAATCACCGCGTTGAGCGTGGTGCCGATCCGCAGTTGGGGGTTCGCCAGCAGACGCAGATTGATCACCGGTTCATCGGTGTAAAGCTCCCAAACCACCAGGCCCAAGAGTGTTACCGACGCCACGACCGTCCCCAGGACGATCAGGTTGGAGGAAAACCAGTCAACTTCCTCGCCTCGTTCCAGCACCAGTTGGAAGGTGCTCAGCCCGATGGTGAGAAGAACGATACCGGTCCAGTCGATATTCTGGACGCCGCGCTTTAGGTAGAGCGGATCGTGGACGAATGCGCTGACCATCGCGATCGCGACGATTCCGATCGGCAGGTTGATATAGAAAACCCACTGCCAGCTCAGGTTATCCACCAGCCACCCGCCCAGGGTCGGCCCCAGCGCGGGCGCCAGGATGACGCCCATGCTGAAGATGGCCATCGCCATTCCCTGCTCGGCGGGCGGAAAGGTCTCGCGCGCGATGGCCTGCGCGCAGGGAATCAGGCCGCCCCCGCCGATACCTTGCAGGATGCGGGCGAGAATCATCTGGAGCAGCGTGTGAGACGCGCCGGCCAGCAGCGACCCAATCAGAAAGACGATCATCGAGAACAGGAAGAAGCGCTTGCGGCCGAGCAGGGTAGTCCACCATCCGCTCATCGTGATCAGGATAATCTCCGCGATACTGTAAGCGGTGGAGACCCAGGTGATGGTGAGCAGGTCAGCGCCGAAGGTGCCCATCATGTGCGGCATGGCGACGTTGACCACCGTGACGTCCATCACCGACATGAACGTCCCCAGCATCACGGAGGCGGCGATCAGCCACTTGCCGGCGCCGCTAACTACAGCGTCACCCGCCGAAACACGCGCCGGTTCTGTGCTCCGAGGCACGGCAACAGGCTGCTGTGGCGAAAGCTCCCCGGACGGCAGACTTTGAGGATCGAGCGCCATCGGTGCCCAGCCTAAGGTATGTCCCCCCTCCGAGGAAAGGCGGGAGCGCAGCATCGGGTTCGCGCCGGATCACCCGGCGTTGAACCCGATGCCAAGCGGACAACGCATGCAACCGAGGCGCCGGCCTCGGATTACGGCCTCAGCACCGGACATTCGTGCTCGCCTGCCACCGGCGGTGGAGCGGACGGAAGAATCGCACCCAGCGACGGCGAATGATTGAAATCGAACAGGTCCTCCAGCGAGTTGGCGTGTTGATCGCGCCGAGTCAGATGCTGCGATGGAAAGAACCGCTGTTCGATCAGCGCCAATATCGAGGTGTGGTCGTGAATCTCGTGGGACACGTAGCCCGGTTTTGAGAAGGGCGAAATCGCGATAAAGGGCACGCGGAATCCGAGCTGATTGAAGTTCGCGCAATCCGCAGGGTAAGGTCCGGTGGCGGTGAACGCGGGGCAGATGCTAGCTGCGTCGGACTGGCTCACAGAGCACTCCGCACCGCCCCCGGGGCTCTCGCTGGAAGGAGGATTCGAAAGGTCCTCGCATTGGCCGGGGTTGATTCCATCGGGGCTGAGCGCGTTGGCCTGTGCAGCCTTGGGCGGAGGTACGTGATCGTAAAAGCCGCCGTGCTCGTCATAAGTCAACAGGATAACGGAGTCCTGCCAGTTCGGACCGTTGCGTATCGCGCTGATTATCAGCGAGACCGCAAATTCACCCGCGCGGATGTCGAAAGGCGGATGCTCGTCGGTTTCGAAGAGACCGCCATTGATAACTTGGTCGGGAAAAAACGACGGGTCCACGAACGATACCGAAGGCAACGTTCCCGCCGCCGCCTGGGCCATCAACACCGAAATCGGGGCGATGTGAGTGGGGTCCTGGTCGAAGATGAAAGAGGTGGGATCGTCCACGAAGTAGTTCGTCCACGAGACCCTATTCCGATTGAGGAGATCGAAGATGCTCCCGGTGATCGGCTTGTATCCTCCGGTGGGAGGAAATATTTCATTCGTCGTCAGATGACCGAATGAGGTGGCCGCCATCTCGTAGGATCGATTGGGAAAGGTCGGTCCGAGTACCGGGCAGAAATACCGATCGTTGATCGCGAATTGCTCGGCCAGCCCATAGTAGTAGGGAAGATCGGTATCATCGTAGTAGCCCATGGTGTCGTCGTCGGTCGCGCTCTCGCCCATGTCGATTTGTTCCTGGGCATCGTTGGTGAGGACAAAGCCGTCATTCAGGGTACGGTTAAAGGTGTTGGCAGGATCCGCAAAGTTCGCCTCCATGTGAGTGCCCGGCCAATTGTGCTGGAGGTCAGGCGCCGGGCAGTAGTTCTGATCGTGAAACGAGAACACGACGGAGCCGTCATCGTCGAGGTTGGCATTCGAGCAACTGAGGCTGCCATCGCGGTTAAACGTGCAGCTCAGTCCATCGACACAGCGGTGGTCGTTCTTGGCGCAAGGACCACGATGATATGGGGTTTTGGAAACGTATGGCAGCACGCCGAAGTAATTATCGAAGGAATGGTTCTCCTGCATGATAACGATGATGTGGTTGATGCGATGAATATTCCCTTCGGCGTGAACCGTTGGAACGCAGAACAGAACCGCCGCGAGAAGCCCACACCCGACAATTAGAATCCGCGATGAGTGCCTCATAGTCTCCTCCCCGCCCGTTGAAGGGCAGACTCATTACAAGCGTTGATTTTGAACCACGCTTACAGCTCGTGGCACTATTGGACCGTTGCGTTATCGCTTAAATATCTCCACCCGTGATCGTGCACAAGATTTTTCGTGCGTTGTAGAAAAATACTACTACGTAGGCTGGCAGGGACAAACTTGAATGGTCATCGGGATGCACATACCACTTTCCTTGCGCCGCTTCACGGACGCGCGCGGCTGCGATTGCCTCGCACAATACGCGCCCTCCTTCCTGATCAGGAAGGAAGGTTTAGGGCGAGGCTGACAATCGGGAAACATACGGGGACAGGTCATCAGCCCGGCTCATCTGGATGAGCAAACTGACGCTGATATCTCAGCCAAGCACCAGCGGCAGCGTGCTGAGGCCGCGGCCGAAGGCGTTGCCGCTGTATTTGGGCGTCCAGCCTTCGGCTATCCGCATGCGCGGAAAGCGTTCCAAAATCCTTTGCACCGCGACTTTGGCTTCGACGCGGGCCGGAGATGCGCCGACGCAGAAGTGGATACCCTCGCCAAACCCCAGATGATCCCCGTTGTCGCGGGTGATATCGAATTCATCGGGTTTGGGGAACTTGCGCGGGTCGCGGTCGGCGGCGCCATTGACCACGCACACCGGGGTTCTGGCTGGGATCCTCAGGCCGCCAATCTCGACTTCGCGGGTCGTCACGCGGAACAGGGTGTGAATCGGACCGTCGTAACGCAGAGTTTCTTCCAACAGCGGCGTCACCAGCGAGTAGTCGCGCCTGATCTCTTCGTACAACGCGGGACGCCGCAGCATCTGGTAGATGGAGCCGCTGATTAGATCGGCAGTCGTGCCGATCCCGCCGGTAACCAGCACCATCACCATCCCGAACAGTTCGAGGTCGTTGATCTTTTCGTGCTGTTCGTGGGCCGCGATTGCCAGGCTGATCAGGTCCTGCCCGCCACTTTCTCCCTTGCGCATCTGGACCAGCTTTTGGATAAACTCCGCACGCGACTGCATGAACTGGGGATCGTAAAAGGTGAATGTAGTGGTGTCCTTCGGTTTGCCGACCCCAAGCGCGCGCAGCGTTTCATTTTCCGCTGTGGGAATCGCCAGCAGATGACCGAATGCGCGAATCGGCGTCTCCTGGGCCAGATAACACACCGCCTCAACTTCGCGCTTGCCCTCCCAATACTCGTCGAGGATCTCGTCCACCAGCGCCAGGAATGTCGGCGCCATGTTCTCCATCCGCCGCACCGCCAGCGAGGGCGCGGCGACCCGGCGCAGCCGCGCATGGTCGGGTTCGTCGGAAAACGTCATCACCGGGATGTCGCGAAAAGCGTCGTAAACTTCAGTGCCGGGCAAATGGGGGTTGACGCTGGAATAGCCTTGATGGTCGCGCAGCACTGCAACCACCTCGTCGTAGCGCGACACCACCGCCCACGGGATTTGGCGCTGGACCATGATGGGACCGGTCCCGAGCAATGCCCGATAATACGGAAACGGGTCCGAATACACCGCCGGAAGAGAAAAATCGAACTTGTAGCGCAGTTCCGGATCGACGCCGTCCGCTTGCGTTGATTCGATACTCATCGGCGTCCCGCTACACAGTCGCTTCGTACTTGCCTATCTCCTCGGGACAAAGCTTGTGCTTGGCCGCCTCCCCTATCGGAGCGCCCGAACCCGGATAGATGTACTCACCGAGAATCATTCCATCCTGATCGAACGGCCACACCACCACGTTCCTGCCCTGGCCAAGGTAGAACGCGTTAGGGTCCTCAACCGGTATTCCCATTGCGGCCAGCGATGAGCCTTTCATCGCGCTCTTGCTGGCGCCTTCGGTGACGACCAGGTAGTCGTCAACCGCCAACCGCTCCACGAAGTATTCCAGGTTCACGGAAACAGCCGCGAACATCTGGTTGTAGAACCGGCGGATTTCGTCGTGGCCTTTGAAGATGCGCGGCGGACCGGCAGGATTGTCGTGCGATATGTAACTTGCCTTGGGTGATACGGTGGTAAGAATCTGGTCGATATCGCCCGCTGCCTCGCCCTTCATATGATGGATGATCTGTTCCAGTTGGCGGCGATGGAGCGGATTTTTCTCCGTCTTGAGCCGCTCAGCCAGCGTCTGCCAGGTCCGGTACGGATCTATAACCAGCATTTGATTCCCCTCCCGGCTCGCGTCCGGAGCCGCGGTTAGGATATTACGCGGGAGGTAGCGAGGCCAAGCCGGCTAGGCTTGCGCGCGCTGCTCCGGGCGCTTGTACAATCCCAGTTCGTACAGCGGCTCGCGCTCATTGACCGATGCGCGCTTCGTACCCGCTTCCAGTTTTACCGATCCCGGCGTCTTCTGGAACGCGTCGAGCAGGCCGATTTGCTTCCCGTACTCGCGCAGACCAGGCATCACTTCCTGCGCGAACATCCGCATGTTGCCCATACGTTCTTCATTGCTGGCTGCTCCCTGCACGTTGAACATGATGAAGACGCCGGGGCGCAGCACGCGCAGGATCACCTTCACCTTTTCCAAAACGGTTTTGGGGCTGCCCGCTATCAACTGGAGCCGGCCTTCGATTCGGCGCAGACCGGCGGCGAGTTTCTTTTTCACCTCGCTGTAGTCAACCTTGCCGCCGCGCTCCTCGTCTTTGGATAACCGCTTAAGGTTATCGCCGCTCACTCCGAGCCAGGCGCCGGTCGGCTGCTTGGCCAGCATCCGGATGGCGGTCTTGCTGTTATATCCCGACGGCATCGCATATTCGGGCAGCGCGAAGGCGTTCTGCCCGCCGCCGAAGATGAAGTTCTCGGCCAGCTCCTGGGCTTTTTCGTCAGTCTCGGCCACTACTGTTGGCAGCAGGTAGCCGAAGTTTTCGGTCCCGGCCTGATAGCCGTGCTTCACCGCCTCGTCCGCATAGATATCCCATAAGTCGCAAGTCGGCCCCAGCTCCGTACCGAGTCCGATGTACGGATAGCGATGCTCGGCGCACCAGCGGACGGTTTCCGGGCTCAGCACTCCGGGGATCCAAATCGGCGGATGCGGCTTCTGGTAGGGCAGCGCCCAGGGATTAACGTGGCGATAGTGGAAATGCTCGCCCTCGTAGCGCCACGGGCCGGGCTTGGTCCAGGCCTGCACGATGAAGTCGTGAGCCTCGTTAAACAGCTCGCGATTGTATGCCGGGTTGGCGTTGTTGAAGAACTGCTCGCTGCCCGCGCCGCGCACCCATCCGGTTACCAACCTGCCCTGCGAGATGAGGTCAATCTCCGCCAGTTCCTCCGCCATCCGCAGCGGATGTTTGAGTACCGGCAGCGGGTTGCCGATCAGAACGATCCGCACCCGCTTGGTCGCATAGGCGAGCACCGACGCTTCGACGTTCATCACGCTGCCCAGACAGAAAGGATTGCCATGATGCTCATTGAGCGCCACCAGGTCGAAGCCCAGCTCCTCGGCGTAGCGATATTCCTCGATGTAATAGCGGTAGTCCGCGGAGCCCTTTACGGGGTCGAAGAACTTGTTGGAAAGGCCGAAGAAGGAGCGGTTCTTGAACACTTCGTCTTCGGGAACCGATCGGTATGGACGTTCGGTGAAATAGCCTATTAGCATGGAAAATCCCCTCTGGCCTGATTCATTCAGGCAGCCAGAAATTGATTTACAATCTTGACGAACTCAAGTGGCCGTTCGATTTCCGGACGATGGCCGGCGCCATCTATCGACGCTGCCTGCGCTCCGGCCAGCGCTTTGCGATACGCATCGATACATCCCTGCGGCACAATCCTATCCTTTGTGCCTCGCACCAGCAGAGTCGGAGTCTTAATTCCGCGCAGCAGATGGGGCAGACTCGGGTCGTGCATGTAAGGCTCCCAGCCCAGCCGGGAGGTCTCGGTGCGGGCATCTTCAAACGCCTCGAACTGCTCGGTCGTCATCTCGCCGCCATAGATTTTCCCGAACTCCGGAGTCTCTTCGGGATTGGCCATGGTGGCGAGCAGATGCGACCGTATGGATAGCGGAAAGACGTCGAAGATCTCACCGTCCTCGGGCTTGATTCCCATCGGGCCGACCAGGACCAGGTGCAAGAAGATTCTCGGATCCGCCGCCAGCATCTCGGCCGCGATAAAGGCGCCCGCGGAAAACCCGATTGCGTCCACGGGATCCAGTTTCAGCTCGCGCACGACCTGCGAATAATAGCCGCCCAGGTCGCGATAGTTGCGGACCCAGTTCAAGCGCGGGGTTTTGCCAAAACCGGGTTGCAGCGGGATCAGCAGCGCGCGATCCAGCGCCAGTTCCTCATTCCAAGTCATCCAGCCGGTGTAGCCCAGCTCGTCGTGGAAAATAAGCAGCGGCTTGCCGCTGCCACCCTTGACCACAACCAGTTGGGCTCCGGCGGCCTCCATGTTTTCTTCTTTAACCGTGGTCAAAACTTTCTCCTGCGCATCGATCCCAGTTCATGGTCGGAGCGCCGTGGCGCGGCGCGGGCCCCTTGGTTTGCCCGATTAAACGACAAGCCTTGTGTGGAAACAAGACTCGTAACCAATGTTCAGGAAATGATGCGCCCCGGCGATGTACTTGCGATCGCACGGGGTGGTAATTGTGTCTTCCAGGTGCGGCGCGGAACTGGCCGCCAAGCGCAGGGGATCATCGATGGAAGCGGAAGAATTGACCAAGGTCGTCGAGGAGCGCGAGGAGGAAGGAAAGCTAACTCCATTTGATCGGTACGTGGCGATGACCATGGTCATCATCGCTGCTGTTTTGGCGGTGATCACGCTGCTCGGCCATCGCGCCGAGACCGAGGCGCTGGACCTGCAGGTGGAGGCGGCCACCCTGCGCACCGATGCAAATATCTACCACACTCGCGCTTCGGACGAATGGAGCTATTACCAGGCCAAGAACATCCGCAGCACGGAATATCAGGGATTCCTCGGCCTGCTTGACGCGTTGTCCAAAGATCCCGGCAGCGCACAAAAAAATCTGCAGCTTCAAGAGGAATGGGGCGCCGAGGTGCGCAAATACGAAGGCGTTGAACTTCCGAGACTAAAGGCTACCGCCGAACAACTGGTCAACCAGGCCTTGCGGATGGAGGCTAAATCGGCGGAGGCGATTCGCCGCAGCTACCAGGCCCATTTGCGCGCCGAGCGCCTGGACATCGCCGAACTGGCAGTTGAGCTGGCGCTGGTCCTGTGTTCTATCGCGGTGCTCACCAAGACCCGGCCGTTCTGGTATGCGGGAATTGTGGTCGGCGTGCTGGGAACGGTGATCGTCGTAATTGCGGCAACGGCGTAAAGGGCGGCACTCAAAGCGCCGCGACCCGGGCTCGATTCGCGTTCGAACGGCGCGCAGCGAGCTATGCAAAAAGGGCGGCGCGTGATGTCGGCTACGCTATTCGTCCGGCGATGTCATGGATTTCGTCCATCCAGACCGTCAGCGTGGGTGCATATACGGTCGGCACACACGTCGCGCAGATGTCCCCCGCCAGATGCGACAAGGTCTTCACCGCATGCGCGAGTACTGGCGAGCGCGCGTAACCATCAGGCACCGCACGCAGGCAATCCTCGAGTGTGTTGAGCGCCGAGGCCAAACCGGCCAGAATTCCCGCCAGCACCGGCTCTTCCGGCGCCTGCTGCGGGCGATAGAGCAAATAATGAACGGTGCGCAACTCTCCGGCGAAAACCAGCGCAGTGCTTTCCAGGCGGGCGCTCACGCGCTCCACGGGCGTCTTTTTGTCGGCGAACATCATCGAGACCCACTGCAATTCAGACAGCACCATCAGAAGATTGGTCTGGATGCGATCCAGGCGCTCCTCGAAAGTGATCCGATGAATCTCCGCCACCGCCTGGTCCTGCCGGCGCGAGACGAACTTCGATATCACCGCACCGAAGATCAGCAATCCTGTAATCGCCTCCGCCACGGCCATCACTCGGGCGATCCCGCGCGGCAATATGTCGCCATAGCCGACTGAGGTCACGGTCACGAAGCTGAAGTAGAGCGCGCTGATGAGGCCGTGCAGGCTGCCGTCCAGCCGCCTTCCTTCTTCGTATAGCCCCGAATGATGGACTAGCCCGGCCGCCCAATAGCCCATGCCAAAGAAGATCGTCAGCGCGATCCAGACCATGAAGAGGCGCGAGGTGGACTGGCGATCGATCAGCTCGACCAGCCTGCTGCCCCATTGCCATTGATGGACGATTTCGGTCAGCCGGCTCAACGCCGGCGCACGCACAACTTCGGTCGGCGCCGGTGCGGCGGCGGACTTGGGCACGATTGGCGCGGCTATCGGCAGGGGCATCGACCCCGTCTGAAAAGGCGATCCTGATTGAGTCCAGTCCTCGATCCCGCCGTGATAGTGGCGTACTTTCAGATAGCCCATGTCTACTAGCAGGCGTCCAGCCCGCTCGGCGGCGTTTCAAGTGAACTTGGCGCAGTACAGTGCAATCTCCGCCGCCGGGTCTGGCAGCAGCGTCCCGGCGCGCTCTTCGATCTCGGCCATAGGAATATTGATCGCGCCGGGGATGTGGGCCGCTTCGAATGATTCATGCGGCAGAACGTCCACGATCGTCAATTTGGGATCGTTCAGGCGGCGGACAATCTCCTCGCGGGAAATGTCTCCAACCTGCGGCTCATCGGAAATCTGTGCAACTTCGGGAGTCATATTTCTGTTTCCGAAAAAGGTGTTAGAAGTATACAATTCGGCGCCATCGTACGAAACATGGGTGATTCGGGATGCCGCCCTTGTTTCGGCCTGCGGCGCCAGGCCGGTTCGGACGGGGGCCGGTTCTGATAGACTTTAAACCGGATGAAAAAGGCAATCATCGCGCTATGCGCGCTCATTTTAGCAGCCGCAGTTGCCTGGATTGTCTCGCAGCGAATGTTCGGCAACCACGCGCCGGAAAATGAGCTGCTGGTTTCGGGCAATATTGAGGCGCATGAGAGCCTGGTAAGTTTCAAGTCTGTTCAGTCGCGGATCGTCGAATTGCCTTTTGACGAAGGGCAATGGGTCGAGGCAGGTACGGTGCTGGCCCGGCTGGACTCCGCCGATTACAGCAAGCAAGTCGAGGTCAATGACGCCGCCGTTGCGGTAGCTCAGCGGCAACTTGAATCATCGGTGGAGAAAGTCGACGTCGCCCGCGCTACGGTTGCCAACGATCGCGCCGATCTCGCTCAGCGCGAGCTGGATTACGATCGGCGCCGCCGCCTATTCGCCGCCAACGCGATCGCGGCCGAAGATCGCGATATGGCGCTGACCGCGCTCAAGCAGTCGCAGGCCGCCCTGCAGCGCGACCTCGCCGCGGCGCGCGCCGCCAACCGCGACGTCGAGGTGGCCAAGGCCAGCTTTCACAACGCGCAGAAGAGCCTGGAGCTGTCCAAGGTCATCCTCGGCTATACCACGCTGCGCGCGCCCTTTTCAGGCGTGATCCTGGTGCGCAACGCCGAACTGGGCGAAGTGATGCAGCCCGGCTCGCCGGTGGTGACGCTGGCCGACCTCGACCACGTCTGGCTGCGCGGCTACATCAGTGAAACCGATCTCGGCAGAGTCCGTTGGGGCCAGGACGCGATGGTGACCACGGACAGCTATCCCGGCAAGACCTATCGCGGCCGCGTATCATTTATCTCCTCCGAGGCAGAATTTACGCCGAAAAGTGTCGAAACCCACAAGGAGCGCGTCACCCTGGTCTATCGAATCAAAATCGACGTGGAAAATCCGCGCCACGAACTCAAGCCCGGGATGCCGGCCGACGCGCAGATTCGGCTGAATTCCGGCGGCGGGCCTCAACGCGACGGCTATCGCGACCCGCAGGGCAAAGCCGGCCGCGTTCCGCACGGGGGCGCCAATGCCGGATGAGGCCTGCGCGGTTGAGGTCGCTGGCCTGGTGAAGGATTTTCCCGGCGTGCGCGCCGTGGACCATTTGAGTTTCCGCGTCGCCCCGGGCGAGATTTTCGGACTGGTCGGACCCGACGGCGCGGGCAAAACCACCACGATGCGCGTGATGGCCAGCGTGATGGCGCCGGATGAGGGCTCGGCCACGGTCTGCGGGTGCGACGTGGTGCGCGATGCCGAGTCGGTCAAGCGGCAGATCAGCTATATGCCGCAGCGCTTCGGGCTTTACGAAGACCTGACGGTGAATGAGAACATCCGCTTCTATGCCGACCTGTTTCGCATCCGCCGCCGCGAGCGCGAAAGTACATCCGCGCGTTTGCTGGGCGCCTGTGGGATGAGCGAATTCGGCGGGCGCCTTGCCGGCAACCTCTCCGGCGGCATGAAGCAAAAGCTGGGACTCATCTGCGCGCTGATCCATACGCCCAAGGTGCTGCTGCTGGACGAGCCGACCAACGGCGTCGACCCGGTGTCGCGGCGCGAATTTTGGGCCATGCTCTACGACCTGGTAGGTCAGGGCGTCACCATCGTCAATTCCACCGCCTACCTCGACGAGGCCGAACGCTGCCATCGCGTTGCCCTGATGCATCGCGGGCGCCTTTTGTTCTGCGACGAGCCAGGCCGCCTCAAGCAGCGTATGCCCCAAGACGTTGTAGCCGTGGTCTCGCCCGTTGCGTCGCGGTTGCGCGACGAACTGGCTCGCGCCGACGGCGTGAGCAGCGTGCTGCTGATCGGCGACGCGGTCCATCTGTTCGTCGACGACGCGGCGCGCCGCATCCCGGAAATTTCACGCATGCTCGACTCGCGGGGACTTCCCTACCAGGAGGTGGCGCGGATTACGCCGACCATCGAGGACCTGTTCGTCAACGCCGTCACCGCGCAGGAGCGCTAGCGCTCCGCCGGGTTCGAATCCGCAAATGAAAAATCAACCAGCGCCACACTCCTTCATGCTGAACGAAATGAAGGATCTCGCGCGGCCCTCCGCGCGGTCTGGCTGCGCGATGGAGTCCCCCTGATGGCGGCAACGCTGACTGCGCAGCCCGACGATGACGTCTCTGTCATCGTCGAGAATCTGGTCAAGCGCTTCGGCACATTCACAGCCGTCGACCATGTGACTTTCCAGGCTCACAAGGGAGAGGTTTTCGGCTTCCTGGGTCCCAACGGTTCGGGCAAGTCAACCACGATACGCATCCTGTGCGGGCTGCTGCGGCCGACCTCCGGACACGCGCGGGTGGCCGGCTTCGATGTAACCGCTGATCCGGAATCGGTGCGCCAGCATATCGGCTACATGTCGCAGAAGTTCTCGCTCTATAACGACCTGACGGTAATGGAGAACCTGCGCTTTTATGGCGGCTTGTACAGCGTTACAGGCGCGCGGCTTAAGGAGCGCATCGCGTGGGCGCTGCACATGGCGGCGCTGGAGGGGCGTGACGGCAGCCTGACCGGCACCCTTTCGGGTGGATGGAAACAGCGCCTGGCGCTGGGATGCGCCCTGCTCCATCGCCCGCCGATCGTTTTTTTGGACGAGCCCACCTCCGGCGTGGATCCGCTCTCACGCCGGCAGTTTTGGGAACTAATCCAGCAGATGGCGAGCGAAGGCGTTACGGTCTTCGTGAGCACGCATTACATGGACGAAGCCGAATACTGCAATCGCCTGGCGCTGCTGATGCGCGGCAGAGTTATTGCCATGGGCACACCCAGCGAACTTAAACTCGGCGCGGTACCAGGCGATTTGATGCTGCTGGAAGCTGACTCGCTGCAGCGCGCCCTCGAAGTGGTGAAGCCGCTGGCGCAAGTCCACGACGCCGCGGTGTTCGGCAACGGTCTGCACCTGGTGGTGCCCAATCCGGACGCGGCTTCGGGGGCTATCCGCCAGGCGATGGCGGCGGCGGGAGTCGGCATCGAGCGGCTCGAAGTGATTCGGCCAAGCCTGGAGGACGCCTTCGTCGCGCTCACCGCGCGCGCGTCTAATCCCGAAGCGGAGGCGCGGCAATGAACCTGGGCCGGATGCTCGCATTGGCGCGCAAGGAGACGATTCAAATCCGGCGCGATCCGCGCAGTCTTGCCGTGGTGATGCTGATGCCGGTGATGCTGATGGCTCTGATGGGCTATGGAATCGGGCTGGACCAGACCGATGTCCCGTTGTGCGTTTACGATCGCGAGGGCAGCCAGCTAAGCCAGGATTTGCTCAAGAGTTTCGTTTCCAACCGTTATTTCGATCTCAAGCTCAACGCGCACAATTATCCCGAAATGGTCAATGCGGTTGACAGCGGGCGCTGCACGGTGGGGGTGGTTATCCCGCTGTACTTCTCCAAGATGCTGGGCGCGGGCCATCCGGCCACCATCCAGGCCGTGATCGACGCCACTGATAACAATACCGCCAATCTGATAATTGGCTACACGCAGGCCGTGGTGGCCCGATTTTCCACCGGCGTGCAACTCGATTACCAACAACGCAATGGTCCCACCCTGGGCGTTCCGACCCTGAACCTGCAAGCGCGCACGTGGTTCAACGAGGACCTGGAAAGCCGCAACTTCATCGTGCCGGGTGTGGTAGCGCTGGTGATGGCCGTGATTGGTACCTTCCTGACTTCCCTGACCATCGCCCGCGAATAGGAACGCGGCACGATGGAACAACTTATCTCCACCCCGGTCACGGCATCGGAGCTGATAGCCGGCAAGCTGATTCCCTATTTCGTAATCGGGATGGTCGACGCGGCAACGTGCGCGGCAATTTCGGCCTGGTGGTTCGAAGTGCCGTTTCGCGGCAGCGTCACGATGCTGTTCGGCGCCTCGGCGCTTTTCCTGACGGGCGTTTTGCTGCTGGGATTTTTGATCTCGGCGCTGGCCAAGACCCAACTGGCGGCCAGCCAATTCGCGCTTCTAACCACGTTTCTGCCCGCGTTCCTGTTGTCGGGCTTCGCCTTTCCGATCGACCAGATGCCGGCGGCGGTGCGCGTCGTCACACGCATTTTCCCCGCCCGCTATTACGTCACGATCCTCAAAAGTGTGTTCCTCAAGGGAACCGGAATCGAGCCGCTGCTGGCGCCGATGGCCGCGATGGTGATTTTTGCCGCGGTCGTGGGCGGCGCAACCATTCGCGGCTTTAAGAAAACCCTGGATTGAAGGCGACGATGTTCGCACGCATCTGGCAATTTGTAATCAAGGAGTTCATCCAGGTGTGGCGCGACCCCCGCGCGCGCTTCTCGCTGCTCGTGCCGCCGATTATCCAGATGATAGTCTTCGGTTACGCGGCCACGTTCGACGTCCACCACGTCGCCACGGCGATCCTCGATCAGGATCACAGCCAGGAAAGCCGCGAGCTCATCTCGCGCTTCGTCTCCAGCGGTTACTTCCGGGTCACCGACGTGCTGAACAATCGCGCGCAGATCGAACACCTGGTAGATCACGGACGCGTCGCGCTGGCAATCCAGATCCTGCCTGGGTTTTCGGAAGACTTGCGCAAACGCACCGACGCGTCCGTGCAGGTGATTCTCGACGGCACCAACTCCAACACCGCGCTTATCGCGCTGGGCTACGTGAACCAGATAACGCAGGGCTATCAGCAAGACTACCAGCGCGGTTACCTCGACGGTATCGCGCCGTTGGCATCGCAGCGCGTTCCGCAAGTGCTGTTGGAAGAACGGCCCTGGTACAACAAGAGCCTGGAGGATCGGCTGTTCTTCGTGCCGGGCACGATCGGCTCCGTGATGATGGTGATGGTGATGACGCTGACCGCGTTCGCGATCGTGCGTGAGCGCGAGATCGGCACCCTGGAGCAGATCATGGTCACGCCGATCCGCCCGCTGGAGTTCATCCTGGGCAAGACGATCCCTTACATGATGATCGCGCTCGGCGAGCTGGTGATCGTCTCGATGGTCGGAGTGCTGTGGTTCGAAGTGCCGATGCGAGGCAGTGTCGCGGTCCTGCTGGCGGGCTCGCTGCTGTTCATCGCCGGCGTACTTGGCGTAGGGCTGTTAATCTCGACCATGTCGAACACGCAGCAGCAAGCGATGGTGGTGTCGTTCTTTTTCATCCAGCCCGCGATCACGCTGTCGGGTTTCGGATTTCCCATCAGCTCGATGCCGCCCGCGCTCCAGTGGCTGACATACCTGGACCCGCTGCGCTACTACCTGGTCGTGCTGCGGGGGACATTTCTCAAGGGGGTCGGCATCGAATTGCTATGGCCGCAGTTCGTCGGCATGGCTGTTTTCGCCGCGGTTACGCTCGCCGCCGCCATCACGCGCTTTCACAAGACTCTGGATTAAGACGGCTATCCGAGCGGCCGGCGTTCCTTATCCCCTGATTCCCGTTACACCCACGGCGTAACCGGTGGATGCGCCCTTGTTGTCCTTTTGCCGGCGTGACTCAGGAGTGTGGCGGTCCAGCGCCTCCATCGATTGCACCAAGCCGCGCCGTGCGCGGCTGGAGAATCCCATCCGCTGCGGCGCGCTGCCGCCGCCGGGCGTGGAATTCGAGGCGTCAGGCCGCAACACGACCGGGTGCGGCTTGACCATCGCGGGCGGGCTGAAAAACGCGGCGGCGGCCACCAGGAAAGACAAGGTTACGATCAGCCATTTTATGGCTACGCTGGTGGCAAATGAGGAGGTTCTGCGCTGCGAAAGCATCGTTCTGCTCCGGCGCGCGCCGTCTATGCGGCATCGGCGTCCGGCCTACAGAACGGAAGGCGTAACTATGCGATGAACAAAGTCGTGAGATTCGATGGAACTACGCGGGTTTCAGACCAAATCGCCGGCCGGGAGGCCGGCGATGTTTGCAAATTAACGCAGTGCTGACAGCGATCTCACCAGCTATCTACGAAACGATGCTTTTTCTGCTGGCGCTTGCCCGCCATCGGTGTCGATCGCAGCGTTGCGGTGATCCATTGGCGCGAGTCGGCGGGATCGATTACTTCGTCGATACCGAAATGGGTCGCGGCGTTCAGCGCCTTGCCGCTGCGATACAGCTTGGCGACCATTTCATCGAAACGCTTCTTGCGCTCCGCCGGATCGGCGATCGCCGCCAACTCGTTGCGATATCCGAGCTTCGCCGCGCCCTCCAGCGCCATCGGACCAAACTCGCCGGTCGGCCAGGACACGCAGAACACCGCGGTATCGTAGGCGCCGCCCGACATCGCAATTGCACCCAGTCCGTACGCCTTGCGCAGTATGATCGTCAGGTAGGGCACGGTGACGTTGGCGGCCGCCAGGAACATACGCGAAGAATGGCGCACCAGCGCAGTCTTCTCGGCGTCGGGCCCGACCATGATTCCAGGCGTGTCGCACAAGAAAAGCAGCGGGATATCAAACGCGTCGCACAGCATAATGAAGCGCGCGGCCTTGTCCGCGCCGTCGCTGTCGATCGCGCCCGACAGGCGCATCGGGTTGTTGGCCACCACCCCGATCGGACGCCCTTCGATCCTGGTGAGCGCGGTCACCATCGTCTGGCCGAAATGGCGCCGCAGTTCCAACACCGACCCGGAGTCCGCGATGGTCTCGATCACCTTTCTGACTTCGTAGCTGCGCAACCGGTTCTCCGGTACGATTCGCCGCAGCAACCGCTGATCGGGGCATTCCCAGGCAGGCAACGCGCCCTGGAAATAGGCGAGATATTTCTTCGCCACCGCGACCGCTTCAGCCTCGTCGGCCACGGCGATATCGACCACACCGTTGGGTACTTGCACGTCCATCGGACCGACCTCCTCTGGACGAAACACCCCTAACCCGCCGCTTTCGATCATCGCCGGCCCGCCCATCCCGATATTCGAGTTCGCGGTTGCGATCACCACATCGCAGCATCCCAGCAGCGAAGCGTTTCCCGCATAGCAGCGGCCCGAGACGATTCCCACCAGCGGCACCAGTCCGCTTAACGCGGCGAAGTCGTGAAAGGTGCGGCTGCTGAAGTCGCCATCTGTGTCGCCGGGGCGCCCTCCCCCGCCCTCCGCGAACAATACCAGGGGCAGGCGGAAGTCACGCGCAAACTCGAACATCCGGTCCTTCTTGCGATGGTTCAGATGGCCCTGCGTACCGGCCAGCACCGTGAAGTCGTAGGCGAGCACCACGCAATGCGCGCGTTCGGGCCCGAACAGGTCCGCGTTAATCGTGCCGTGGCCGGCCACCAAGCCATCGGCCGGCGTGTTTTTGATCAGGTCTTCCATCGTGCGGCGCCGGCGCTGCGCCGCAACCACCAGCGGCCCGTACTCGATAAAACTGCCCGGATCGCACAAATCATCGACGTTCTCGCGCGCGGTGCGCTGGCCGCTTTTGCGCCGGCGCGCGACCGACTCGGGCCGCGCCGCGTCGAGCACGATCTCGTGCCGCTCCATCACCTCGGCCAAATCCGGGCGTATGTAGTCGAGGTCCAATTCTTCGCCCGCGCCCGCGGCCGCCGCTTCCGCTTCGCGCTCTTCGATGAAGACCAACGGATGCTTCTCAAAAACGGTGTCGCCCTTGGCCACGGTTATACGCCGCACTACTCCGCTCAGGGGCGAGCTGATCACGTGCTCCATCTTCATCGCTTCCATGATCAGGAGCTGCTGGCCCGGTCTAACCGCTTCGCCTTCGGCCACGTCGAGCGACGCGATCGTCCCCTGCATCGGTGCGGTGACGGCAATGGTATTTTCCGGTCCCTGGAGTTCGTAACCTGCGGCGGTGCCTCCACTGTCGTAATCGGAGGCAGGGATCTGACTCACGGCGGACTTCCCGTGATGCAAGACGGCCAGCGGGTCGCTCGAATCGATCCGGGCGCCGGCCAGCCGCGGCGCAGAGGGCTGCTCGAAGTACATCCGCGGATGCACGCCTGGTGCCGCCGCCGTCAATTCCGTGATTCGTTCCTCGACGAAACGGGTATGCACGCGATGAGCCACGAAGTCGGGATGCCTCAGCAGGCTCTGAAGAAATCCGAGATTGGTGGCTACGCCTTCGACCCTGAACTCGCACAGCGCCCGATACGCCTTGTTGACCAAGTCAGCAAAATTGGATGACCGTGATCGCACTATTATTTTCGCGAGCAGCGAGTCGAACCTGGGATTGGTCGTGTAACCGGGATAGGCGAAGGTATCGACGCGCAAACCGGGACCCGTGGGCGCTTCGAAGGCGGTGATCTTGCCTCCCGAGGAAAGCGCATTGCCGTCAGCTCCCATCGATTCCGCATTGATCCGAAGCTGAATCGCAAAGCCGCGCGGCGCTTCGAGGTCCGCAAGGCGCAAGCCCAGTTCGGACAGGGAGTGTCCCGAAGCGAGCAGAATCTGGACCTGAACCAGGTCCACGCCGGTAACCTCCTCGGTGACGGTATGCTCGACCTGAAGGCGCGGATTCACTTCTATAAAGGCGAACTCGGCTTCGCGATCGGCGTCCGCGCCAACCAGGAACTCGAACGTGCCCAGGTTGTCGTAGCGCACGCTTTGCGCCATCCGGACGGCCGCGTCTGTGATACTCCTGCGCATCGACTCGCTGATTGCGGGACTGGGCGCCACTTCGACCAACTTCTGATGGCGCCGCTGGATGGTGCATTCGCGCTCCCACAGATGGCTTACATCGCCCGACCCGTCGCCCAACACTTGCACTTCGATATGACGCGCCGACGGCATCACCCGTTCGACGTACAGGTCGCCCTTGCCGAAGGCCGCGCGCGCCTCCGACTGGCAGCGTTGGTAGGCCGCTTCGAGGTCTTCGATTCGGGCCACGTAGCGCATACCGCGGCCACCCCCGCCCGCCGTGGCCTTGATCATCACGGCGGCGCCGGCAGGCATTGACGCGAAGAACTCGCGCGCGTCCTGCAGACTCGTGAGACCCGAAGTCGCCTCGAGCACCGGAACTCCACATTGCTGCGCCGCACGGCGCGCCCGCACCTTGTCGCCGAACAGCTCGAGGATTTCCGGGCGCGGTCCAATGAACACGATCCGCTCATCAGCGCAGCGCCGGGCGAGATGGGCATTCTCGCTGAGGAAGCCATAGCCCGGATGAATCGCGTCGCAGCCGGCTGCGCGCGCCGCCGCTACAATTTGTTCCACGTCGAGGTAAGCGGCGGCGCCTGCGCCCGAAAGTTGGCGCGCCTCGTCGGCCCGGATGGTGTGAAGCGAAGCGCTATCGTCCTCGGAAAACACCGCGACGGTGCGAATCCCCATTTCAGCGGCGGCGCGGATGACGCGAATCGCGATCTCGCCGCGGTTGGCGACCAGGATGCTTCTTGGAATCATCAGCTATAGGTGCACAGACGGTGCATATCGTTAGACTCCCGCAACGCGAGGCGCTCTGAAAATAGTAAATTTTGTGTGTGCGTGCATCCCGATTACGGAGTGCCGCAGTGCGCTCTCTGTAATCGGCGTCTTTGCGCGGATCAATTTGCACCGCCGCAAATCCAAAACGAAGTTCCAGAACAATCGCTCAGTTTTGCTTGACGGCTGAATCCCGTAGCTTTAGGCTCTATGCGTCATCCCATCCACAAGAATGAGGCGAATCTAGATGGCCCGCAGGGCACAGGGACGGTCGTTGCGAACTCCGGGGCGTCGCCCCGAGCCTGAGAGCCCGGCCCGCCCCGCCGATCCGACGCCTCTGGAAATCGCCTGTGCCCGTACCCTGCATTGGCTCAACGCGGAGCAATTGGCGACGGTGCGGGCGGCAGCGTCGATTGAGCGCATTCGCGCCCATTGCAGGATCGGCATCGATGACAACAACCTTCGCTACCTGGTGACCGGCGCGGTTCGGACCAGCTACACGGACCAGGGCTGCCGCCGCCGGCTGTCGAATTTCCTTGGCCCCGGCGACATGGTGCAAAACCCCTTTTTCTGTTCGCCCGGTACCTTTCGCGTTTTCGAAACCATGACCGAATGCACGGTACTCAGGGTTCCGGTCGAGCCCTTCGCGCAGGCAGTTGTCGGCGTTCCATGGAAGACCTTCAAGGAGTCGGTCACCGCAACCCTCGGCACCACGTTTTCCCTGCTGGCGCTCAACACCCGTTTGCGAGGCGTCCGCGCCATCTCACGGCTTGCGCAGGTACTGCTCGACCTTGCTTCGCGGTTCGGCGTCCAGGATTCCAGCGGAACGGTATTGACTATCCGGCTGACCCGGACGGACCTTTCGGCGCTAGTGGGATGCTCGCGCCAGCAGTTGACGATGTTGCTCAATGAACTCGACAAGCGGCGCGTTCTCTCCAACCGCGCCGGCCGGATGGTGCTCGACGTGTCCAAGCTCACGACGCTGGCCAAACTCGGAAGAACGGGCATCGTGAATCTGGCCAATCCTCCGTTGCCGCCCTGCTTCCAAATGGAACACGCACCCGCGCTTGGCTCTCAAGCCGGCGCGGCCGCGCCCGAGCCCACAGAGGGGCCTTCACCGGCCAGGTAAGCCTGAGATCCGCTTGCTTCGCCCTTGCGCGTGGTTGACGGCCGCCGCTCGCCGATCGTTATATGAGCCGCAGCGAAGCTTAACCGCGCTCCGCGGCAATGCACGCGGGTGCGATGGAGGACCGATGGCTGAAGCGGTGAAGCAGAACCTCGCCGGACTGCGCGTTTTGGATATCACGCAGTACATCGCGGGTCCGACGTTGGGCCGTATCCTTACCGACCTGGGCGCCGACGTCGTCAAGTTGGAGATGCCGCCCGGCGGTGAATTTTCGCGCGCGGGCAGCTTTCCGCCGCCGGTGGACGGCCAGGCCCCCAACTACATCTATTACAATCGCGGCAAGCGCAGTCTCTGCATCGACTTCAAGCGCCCCGAAGGTGCGGCGATCGTGGTCGAGCTGGTGCGCCATTTCGATGTCGTGATCGAGAACTACACGCCCGGGGTGCTGAGCAAATACGGGCTTTCGTACGAGGCCTTCAAGAAGGTAAATCCGCGCGTGATCATGTGCTCGATTTCCGGCTTCGGCCAGAAGGGTCCGCGCGCCAATTTCCCCGGAAATGATATGACCGGGCAGGCATTTTCCGGACTGCTGCACTTAACCGGCAACGACGACGGCACGCCGGTCTATCCGGGAATGTACCTGGCCGACGGCAGCGGCGGGGTCAACGGCGCCGCCGCGGTGCTGGCGGCGTTGTACTATCGCGACCGCACCGGCATTGGACAGCATATCGATGTGGCGCTGTACGAGTGCGTCTTTCACATCCACGACATCGTCCTGATGCAGCACCTGTTCACGTATGGCGATTACAACCCAGGCCCCACCGGACGCCATCGCCCGGGCGCAACGCCGTGCGGCATCTTTCGCACGCGCGACGGATGGATCGTCCTGACCGTGCTGAACCATTACTGGAAGAAGTTCACCCAGGATATCGGCAAGCCAGAGCTGGCCAAGGACCCACGCTTCAACCCGTTCACCACGCGTTGGGAGCACCGAAAGGAATTGGAACCGATCATCGAGGAATGGCTGCAATCCTTCGCCGGCCGCGACGAAGCGCTCAAGTTTTTGATCGACCGTCACTACCTCGCCGCGCCCGTGATGGATTTGCGCCAGACCGTTGGCATGATCAAACAGGAAGGGCGCGGCGCTCTCCAGACTATCGACGTGCCCGGCTATGGCGAAGTGTCGGTGCCCAAGGTGCCCTATCTGTTCTCTGAAACCAAGGTTGAATTCAAGCCGATTCTCTCCCTGCTGGGACAGGATAATCGATCGATATTGAGCCAATCGCTGGGCTACAGCGATCAGAAGCTCGACGAGCTGCAAGCGGCGGGAATTCTGATCGAGGACCGCGCGATGGCGAAGCAACGCAAGTGATGACGATCTGTTTTTCTGCGCTCAGCGCAGCTTAGTTGCGACGAACGGCTGTGCTCCGAATGACAGAGACAGGAGAGGTCGAAAAATGAGAGCAGCGGTCCTGCAGGGTCCCCACAAACTATCGATCGAGGAAGTGGAAATCGACCGCCCAAAGAGCCATGAGGTACTGGTCAAGATAAAAGCAACCGGTGTCTGCCACAGCGACCTTCATTACTACGAAGGCAACCTCCCGTCGCCGAACCCGTGCATCCTGGGGCATGAGGCGGCCGGCATCGTCGAGGAGGTGGGGCCGGACGTTACCGCCTTCAAACCGGGCGACCACGTGATCCAACTGCCCATGATTTTTTGCGGACATTGCGCGCGCTGCGTCTCGGGACTTCCCACCTTGTGCAGCAATCCCGGCGCGAGCCGCAGGCGCGACGACGAAAAGCCGCGCACCGCCTGGCGCAGCAAGAAGATCACGCCAACCGCGGACGGCGGCTCTTTCGCGGAGAAGGTGCTCAGCCACGAAAACGGCTTCGTCAAGATCGCCGACGACGTGCCGCTCGATCGCGCGGCGCTGGTCGGATGCGGTGTGATCACCGGCGCCGGCGCGGTCCTGCGCACCGCGGAGGTCAAGGCGGGAAGCACGGTGGCGGTTTTCGGCTGCGGCGGAATCGGGTTGTCGGCCCTTCAAGCGGCGCGATTGGCCGGCGCGCGCAGGATAATTGCCGTTGACGTCCTCGAGAGCAAGTTGGCCGCCGCCCGCCGCCTGGGCGCGACTGATACCGTGGACGCGTCCTCGGCGGATCCGGTCAAAGCGATCCGCAACCTGACCGGAGGCGGCGTCGACTATGCCTTCGAGGCAATCGGCACCGTTGCGACCGCCAAGCAGACATTTGAGTGCACCGCGCCGCGCGGGACCGCCGTGGTCATCGGAGCGATCGCGGGCAATCCCGAGCTGCCCATCTCTTACGGATTGCTAATGGGTGAGCGGAAGATCATGGGTTCTATTCTCGGCTCAACTCGCTTCGTAATAGACGCGCCGAACTATATCGAGCTTTATCGCCAGGGCCGCTTTAACCTGGACGAGATGGTGACGCTCCATTGCCGGCTCGACGACCTGCTGGAAGCCTTCGAATTAATGAAGCGCGGTGAGGTGATTCGCTCGGTGGTAGTGTACGACTAAAGTCTGAACATCCGTTATCGGGATTGACTGCCAATGCGATGTTAGATTAGGAGCTAATATTAGGAGTTGTTCGCGGTTGGAAAATTGGGGCGCCTGTTGGGCGTGAAGGAGAACGGTTATGAAATTCGGATTCATGGGATGGCTTCAGCTTCCTAAGCCCTGGGACCCTGATTCGGAATATCGGATTTGGAACAACGGACTCGAACAGATTGAGCTCTGCGACCGGATCGGAATCGACCATCTGTGGGAAATCGAGCATCACTTCCTGGAGGAATATTCCCACTCCTCGGCTGGTGAGAGCTTCCTCGCCGCATGCAGCCAGCGCACCAAACGGATCCGCCTGGGCTCCGGAATCTGCCTGCTGCCGCCCAATTACAACCATCCGGCGCGTGTTGCCGAGCGCGTGGCGGCGCTGGACCTGATGAGCAACGGGCGCGCCGAGTTCGGCACCGGCGAGTCCACCAGCTTTACCGAACTGGACGCGTTCCACGTCTCGCGGGCGGAGAAACGCGCGCAATGGCGCGAAGCGCTGGGCGTGGTTTGCCGCATGATGGTGGAAGAGCCGTTCCGCGGCGCGCAGGGCAAATACTTCACCATGCCGCCGCGCAACGTCATTCCCAAGCCGCGCCAAAAGCCGCACCCGCCGGTGTGGGTGGCCTGCTCGCGCCAGGAGACCATCATGACCGCGGCCAAGTTTGGAATCGGCGCGTTAACCTTCGGCTTCGTGTCGGCCGAGGACGCCCGCAACTGGACCGCTTCATATTATCGCGTGCTGGCCGACGCCGTACCCCTGACCTATCGGGTCACCCCCGCGGTCGGTTTTCTGATGACCACCGTGTGCGATCGCAACGGCGACCGCGCGCGGCGCATGGCCGAAGAAAACGCTTTTGGTTTGTCGGGACGTCATTACTATGTTGACGGCGTTCACAAGCCGGGCAGGACCAACCTGTGGGAGATGCAGCAGGCGATGCCTCCCGAACACAAGATGAATCCGTTTGCCAACGCGGTCGGCACGCCTGATGAAGTGCGCAAAGTGATGCTGGAATACGAAGCCTGCGGCGTGGACCAGCTCATCTTGATCGCGCAGTTCGGCAAACTCCCCCACGATTACATCTGCGAGTCGCTGGAGTTGTTCGGCAAGGAAGTGCTGCCGGAGTTCGCGGAGCGCCGCGACAAACGCGAACAGGAAAAGGCCGAACGACTGGCCCCCGTTATCGAGACCGTGATGAAGCGGCGCGTCGAGCCGCCAACCCCTTGGTACAACGAAGAATACAGCTACAAGGCCGACGGCTCGATGGTGCGGCATTGGGGCTACAGTCCGGAACTGATGGAGGAAATGGCCAAGGCTCAGGCCGGGGCCAAGCCCGCAACGCCAACGGTTCCGAGCAAATAGCCTGGCGCGTCTTGCCTTTTCCAAAGCTCGCTTGTGGATGAATCCGCAAGCGCCCTGGCGCTTACAAGGAAAAACTTGCATAAAGGCGCCGTCTCCCTGACCAGCGAGACGGCGCCTTTAACCTTGGGATTTGCATAACTCCAGACGTCTGCGGATGATTCTCCGGGCGCAATCCGATCGAGAATGACAAAGCCCTGGCGATGAGCTAAGAGACTTATTCACCTTGGTAAGAGGTGCCCGCCGATGACTCCCACGGAAATGAAGGAAACGGTGCGCAAGGTATGGGCCGCGCTGCGTGATGATCGGATCGACGCCGCGTTCGCCTACATGACGGAAGACGTGCGGTGGGATTCGGCTGGCCGCATGGCGGGTGATATGAGCGGCCGGCGCACAGGCAAAGCTCAAGTCCGCCTTTTTCGCGAGGCCGTGCCCAAAGCCTTCGCCGGCCCGCGCGAGACCGAATGCCGGCGGCTTTACTGCGAAGGCAGCAGCGTGGTCTGCGAGCTCTGGGCGCGCGGCCCGCTGCGCAACGGCAACACCTACGAAAACGTCTACTTGTACATCTACGACTTCGACGATCGCGGTCTGATCCGGGAAATCCGCGAATACGCCGACGTGCAGCGCGCGGAATTCCTGATGCGCGGATTGTTCTGAGACTCGCTAAACGGCCTGCATTGTGGGCGGCGTGAGGCTCGATCGAATGCCCGATGAGAAGAAAGCCATGGTCGAAGAGTTCCTGGCGGCTCTGGCTGCCGACGAACTCGATGAGGCCCTCTCGTTTCTGTCAGACGATGTCAGCTGGTTCTCGCATGGGCTGATGCCGAATGGATTGAGCGGGCGGCGCGAAGGCAAGGAAGCGGTGGCAAAGTACCTGGAGCGGTTGTCGAGAGCCTTCGTAAACCGGGAGCGCGATATCGCCATTGTCCACATGTTCCGCGAGGGCGACGTCGTGATCTGCGAGGCAAGAGTCCACGGTCAGTTGAAAAACGGAAAACCGTACGACAACGGCTACGGACTGGTACTTGATTTTCTCAACGGGCGGATTCAGGCGGTGCGCGAGTATTTCAATTCCGCGCTTGCCGCCGAGGCTTTCGAGGGCCTCCTCTGGTAGGTTCCTTCGCTGCCCACCGAAATTCGTCAGATAGGGGAATCCATCGAAGACGCGCAACGGCTTGGCGCACAAGGTTTACCAGGCTCATTCGGTACTCGCGGTCGCGGCCGGCATCCTGCTGGTTGCCGGATTTTGCGGAATTGCCGCCGCCCAATTCAACTACAGCGACCAGGCCTACAAGTCATTGGCCGGTCCCAATGAGTCCATCCCGCAGGGAACAAAGATCACCTTACAGAACTGGCAGCAGTATCGCCGCTTTCTGCCGATCGGATTGCAGTGCCTCTACAGCGGTCAGTACTTCTGGAAAATCGGGCCCGAGGCCGACTATGGGATGACCGTCGGTCCCACGGTTCACATCGCACTGCCCAATCAATACCGCAAGGACACTGAACAGTATTCGGGCCAGGTAAAGCTCCACAAGCTGGATAGCGGCGGCTACACGATCGACGGCTACGTGGCGGGCGTACCCTTTCCCGAACCGGGTGGCCAGGAGAAGGGAACTCAAGTCGGCTACAACGTGAGAGAGCGCTACCATCCGTTTTTAATTCACTACCTGACTAACTCCCACACCATCGACCGCTTTCACAGCGTCTCGCTCACCAAGGGCGACATCAATACCTGGCGCCTGTCCAACCTGAGCGAACCGGATATGCCCAAAAACCTGCCCTACGCCAACGGCGTGCAGATCGTGTCGCGCTTCTTCGATTTTCAGCCCGAGCAGGTCAAGTACACCACCCAACTGGCGCAGGTCTTCAGCGATCCGCAACGGGTGCAGGAGATCTATGTGTTTCTGCCCTCGCTCAGGCGGTCGCTGCGCCTGTCATCCGCCGCTCGATGCTCGCCGATCCTGGGTACCGACTGGGTACAGGACGACAACGGCCTGGGCTTCAACCTGCAGTGGACCAACTTCAAAGTCGAATACCTGGGCGAACACAAGATGCTGGCGATGATGCACATGGATCCGGTCGCCCGTTTCCGCGACGACTCCTACCATCTGGCGCAATCCACCATGCCCTCCTGGCCCAAGCCGGTCGAAGGCAACTGGGAGCTGCGCGACACCGAGGTTATCGTGCTGACACCGCTTTCGGACATGAAGGGCTACTGCCACCAGGAAAAGGTCTTCTATGTTGACAAGGAGACCTGGCAGCCGTTCAACGTGGATATTTACGACGTCCAGAACCATCTGTGGAAAACCGACTATGCCCTGATCACGCCAATCCCAATCAACGATCATGAGAAGGCGGTCGTGCCGGGCAGTTTCAACGAGGTGATGGTGGACTTGCAAAACGCGCACATGAGCACCAGCGAAATCTACGCTGAACTCACGGCTAACAAGTTCGCTCCGCAAAAATACTGGAGCGCGCAGTCCCTGGCCTTCCCGTCAGGACTCGCGGAGATCATGCAGTAGCGGGTAACCGGCACCGCCGGCTTCCGCGCCGAATTCTTTTCCTTCATGTAGCGAACGGCATGAGGAGACGATTCTTCGTCCTCTGCCTTTCGATTTTCAGGCGAGCGGCTACTTCTGCAGCAGGTTGAACTGCTTCACCAGGACCGCCGCCACCACGATCGCCCCGTTGTAGCGCATCGGATTGGCGCACGTGCACAGGTATTCGGCTGCCGCGGCTGGGATGTCCATGGGCTGAAAGATGCTCATGTCGTAGCCGAACTTTGCGGTCTGGACCTTGATCCGCTCGGTCAGGGTCGCCCCGGGATCCAGCGCGATAACCGGAATTGCCAGCTCTTCGGTCTCGAGCGAGACCGCGGTTACAAACCGGTTGAGAGCCGCCTTGGTCAGTGGATAATGCGGTCCCGTACCCGCCCTGCCGCCGGGCAATCCAGTGTCCATGTAAGCTGCCGAGGAGGTCGTGTTGATGATGACCCCGCTCTTGCGTTTAGCCATCTCGGGCAAGCAGATCTTGGTGGCGACTATCGGCGCCATCACATTCGCATTCAGATACTTGTCCCAGAGGTCAAAACTGATGTCGAGGAACTTGTCGAAGTGCCCCTCGCCCACGTAGCGCGCATTGTTCAGCAGGTAATCGACATGGCCGTACTTTTCCAGCGCGGTATGACAAAGGTTCTCAACGTCCTTGCGAATAGTCAGATCGCATTTTACCGGCACCGCGTCCACGCCCATCGAGCGGATTTCATTGGCGGTTTCGGTCAGTGAGCCGGGCCATTCGCTCTCATTCGCCCCGACGGTGCGCGCCGCCAGCACGACGTTGACTCCGCGCCTGGCCAGGCGCAGGGCCATCTGCTTACCCATTCCGCGACTGGCGCCGGTGATAACTGCCACTTTGCCTTTTTGATCCATGGCTTTCCCCCGGATGGTGGAAATGACTAAATGAGAAGTGAGAAATGGGAGACGTTTTTGCTCTCATTCCTCACTTCCTATCTCTCACTTCTTTTTCTTCTCACGTGCGGTCGAGGCGCAATCGGGTCAGCTTCAGCGTTTTGATCCTCCACTTGCCGCCGGCTTTCTCGTAGGTCTCATGATAATGGCCGTAGCCGTGCAAGGTGGTCTTGCCGTCGGGCCATTGCAGCTTGTCCTCCATCGACCAGATGCCGCGCGCCGTCGTATCCGACGTCACTTCGATCTCCGGCATGTGGCCGTGATGCACTGTTACGACGCCTTCAAGAACCTTGCTCACGAACGGGATGATGTTCGCCCTGCCCTTTACTATGGGTATGCTCTCGCTACTTCCCGGCGCCCGCTCTTCGCTGACGTCCATGGTCGCGTCGGCGGTAAATATCTCTTCCCATCCGGACCACTGCTTGGTGTCCATGCAGCGGAAATAGCGGGCCTTGAGCTGCTTGATTTCCTCAGCTGCCGCCAGCCGTTCCGTATCGTTCATGGCGACCCTCCACGTAGTTGTGCATAACGCCGGCTTGGCGCCGCCGTTTCCCGTTAAGAGCCGACGCCGGCCTCAATCCTGCTCCAGCCACATGTCGGGCTCGGTGATAACGCCGCAGCGCGCGAAAATCGCGTCGATCTCCTTCATATCGGCCTCGGAAATTGTCCATCCGAGCGCTCCGACGTTGTCGTTCACTTCGTTTTCGTTGCGGCAACCGACCAGTGCCGTGCTGATCACCGGATTGCTGGTCGTCCAGCGCAGGGCGAGCTGCGGCAGGCTCTTTCCGTAACGTTTCGCCACTCCCTTCAGCTCCTCGACTGCCCGGATATTTTTGACGAACTGCTCGGGACCGAACAGATGTTGAAACAAATTGATATTGCCCAGCTTGCCGCGCCGCGAGCGCCAGTCGTCGGAATCGAAGTTCATCTCCATGCTGAACGTTCCACTCAGCATTCCATAAGCCAGCGAGCCGTAGGCCATAACACCGATTCCGTTCTTGCGGCAGTAGGGGAAGATTTCCTTCTGCATGCGCCGATCGAACATGTTCCAGCAGTACTGAACGACGTCGATGCGCCGCGTCTTCATGGATTTTTCGATCTGCTCCAGGCGATAGTTGGAAACCGCCGCCGCGCGCGCCTTGCCCGACTTCACCACCTCATCCAGGGCTTGCATCGTTTCTTCAAACGGCGTGTTCACGTCCGGCCAGTGTACCATGTACACGTCCACGTGATCGGTGTTGAGCGCCTTCAGGCTCTTTTCGATGCACGCCATCATGCGCTTGCGGCTGGCGTCGCGATAATTGGGTGCATCCGGGTAGCCGACGCCAAATTTGGTGGTGATGACCGCATCCTTGCGGCGACCGCCCAGCGCCTTGGCCAGTGACCGCTCCGATGCTCCCATTCCGTATGCCTCGGCGGTGTCGAAACAGTTGATACCAAGATCGAGCGCGCGGTTGACCGCTTTGATGAATTCGGTTTCCTCGATACTGCCGTAGCCGCCGCCGATTTCCCAGCAACCGACCCCGATGGCGGAGATTTGAATGCCGGTCTGGCCGAATGGACGATATTCCATAGCGCGTCCTCCTTTTCCGGATGCTGGCCGAACGCTACCACAACCGCGGCGATTGCGGGTAGGAGCGAGGGCTAGCTCTCAGCGCAGCCCGGCGACGAAATTGCCCAATGCGGCCGCCACTTCGGCCGGATTGTCGAGCATCACGTTGTGTTGCGCGTTGCTGATCACCACAGCCGGTCCGGCGTTGGCCAGCGCGGTAAGCTCGACCGCATCTTCCACCGAGAGGTGCACGCTGTGATCGCCGCGGATAACCAGCGCCGGACATCGCAGCCGCGCCGCATATTCCATCACCGAAACGTGGAGGATGCCGGCCATCGACAGGCGTTCGGTCTTGTTGACCCACTTGCCGTCCGCGTCCTGACGGAAACTGTGCCGCGCGACGTGTGCCAGCACCTCGGGCTGCGAACCCATCGCAGGAAAGATAAAGCGGTAGGAGGAACTGGCCTCCTCCAGACTTGCGAAGCGGCGATGCGGACGCTCGTTGCGGCGGGCGGCCCGTTGCAGCAATTCGGGCGGCCAGTGGACACGCGGCTCCACGATCGCCATCCCCGCGACGCTGTCCGGATGAGCCGCGGCGTAAG
>DATFSZ010000021.1:0-18034 GCA_035262365.1 Binataceae bacterium (SeqCode) | reverse complement strand
ATTCCAGCGGCTTCTCGCAATCGATATTGACCGCGCTCAAATCAAGCCGCGCGTCCTTGCGCCAATTGGCATGAGCGGTTTCCAGCTCCTTGCGCGTGGGACCATGATGGAGCCCCTGCGGGTTGTGAACCATGAACCCCGGCGCGGCGCCGCCGCGCTCACCGGTGAAAGAAAAGCTCCCGGCGTGGATGAAGAACAGCTCGTCGTAATCGATGTTGCGATGGTACCAGGGTACGCGCTCGGCCTTGGGGTCGCCCTCAAGTGGGCGGGGGAGGAACGTACACACCGCGAAGCCCGGCGCCGCGAAGTTGCAATGCGCGCTGGGCGGCAGATGGACGCCTTCGCTCATCAACGGCCGGATATCGCGGATGTTGAGCTTGAGCGCGGTCAGGTTGCCCTTCCATCCGACGACGTCGAGTGGACAGAAAGCATAGAATACCGAGCTTAGCTGCCCGCGGCGCTTGATGCGCAGCTCCCACTCGCGGCCGTCGTCGGGCGTCGCTTCGGGTTCGGGAGTCTCGATTACGCCGTAATCAAACGGCGCGTAATGGCCGATATTGCCGCGGTCGGGAAAACCGATCTCGCCGCGCGCTTGTACGATGAGGCTGAGGTTGTCGCGCCCATCGGGAATAATCTGGTAGGTCGTCCCCTTGGGGAGTAGCAGGTAGTCGCCCTCCTCGTAGCGCAGCGGACCGTAATCGGTGCGGATTAGGCCTTTGCCCTTGTGAATGAAATGCAGCTCGTCGCCGTCGCCGTTGCGGAAGCAAAACAGCATCGGCTGCGAGCGCCGCGATACCGCGATGATCACGTCCTCGTTGTGAAACACCGGCATCGGCAAACCGCGCGCATCGTCCAGGTCGTCGGGCTCCAGCTGATGGGTCCGCACGTTGCGCGGCTTGATCGGTCCCTCGATGCGAAGCCATTCGGTGGGAGGATGGAGATGGTAAAGTTGGCTCACGTTGCCGGCGAAGCCGTGCCGCCCGTGCTCCTCCTCGAACAGCCCCTCGGGAATCCCAACGTGCGCCTGCTTTGCCACCCGGCCCTTCTTGTAGTGCACCATGGCCGTTCCTCCTGCGTGATCGCCTGGGGAAACTGACTTGTTTGTAGCGCTTTTCGTCCAGGCATGCACTATGAAAGACGAGTGAGAAAAAAGAAGTGAGAGCGGAAGCAAGGTTGAAAAACTTTGTTCTCGGTTCGTTTCTCACTTTTGTTTTCGCACTCCTCTCTACTCGACACGGCCGCGACGTCCGTGGCACTTTCTGAGGGAACGCCGCCAAATAAGGAGTGCGACCATGCAAGCGCCTGAAGGAGACTTTCGCTTCACTCAGTTGGAGAACGTCGTGTACGGACCCGGCAAGCTGACGTCAATTGGGCGCGAGTTGGATCGGCGCGAACTCAAACGCGCGCTGATTGTCACCGGCAAGACGCTCGGCGCATCGCCGCTGATCGAGCGGGTGAAAGGCGCGCTGGGCGAGCGGCTGGCTGGGGTCTTTACCGGCATCCGGCAGCACGTGCCTTCCAAAACCGTGGCGGCCGCGGTGGAGGAGGCCAAGCGGGTGCGGGCGGATTGCATGGTAAGCTTCGGCGGCGGCAGCCCGATCGACGCGGCCAAGCTGGTCGCGATGGCGATTATGACCGGCGACGCTGCGCCGCATCCGATCAATTTCCGCCAGGCCAAAACCGTGGTGGTCGGACCGGAACTGCCCAATTTCGCTATTCCGACCACGCTCTCCGCGGGAGAATTCACCGGCGGCGCCGGAATGACGGACGAAACCACGCGCCACAAGGGCGGGCGTTTCGATGACCGCCTGGTGCCGCTGGCCGTGATTCTCGACCCCGCTCTCACTCTGCAAACTCCGGACTGGCTGTGGGCATCCACCGGAATCAAGGCGCTGGACCATGCCTTGGAATGCGCCTATTCGTCGCGGCGCCAGTTGATTTGTGACACGCTTGCGACACGTGCGATCAAGGTGCTGCGCACTCATCTGTTGCCCTCCTTCAAGGGCCTGGGCCATGAGCAGGTGGCCCATCGCGGGATGTGCCAGCTGGGCGCCTGGATGTCGATCTTCGGCATGTTGAACACGCGGCTGGGAATTTCGCACGCGCTGGGCCACCAGATTGGCGCGCGCTGGGACGTGCCGCACGGCGTGACCTCGTGCATCACGGTGCCGCACGTGATGCGCTTCATGGCGCAGGCGGCGCCGCAGCGCTTCGAGGCGATCGCCGAGGGATTCGAGGTTGCGTTCGACCCGGCGAATCCACGTCCCGCGGCGCTGCAATGCGCGGAGCGGGCGGCCGAATATATTCGCGGACTCGGCGTGCCGACGCGCCTTAGCGACGCAGGCGTGCCCCGCTCCGAACTCGGTCAGATCATCGAGCCGGTGCTGGCCGAAATTAACGGCGCCCGGACACTGGAGAACCCGGTGACGGCCCAGGAGATGACCGCGCTGCTTGAAGCGGCCTACTAACGCTTCAGACGTCAGAGGATTGTCCAGCCGCCGTCGACGACAAACGGAGCGCCGGTCGCGAATGAGCCTTCGTCGCTGGCCAGGAACAGCGCCATCCGCGCAATCTCCTCCGGGCGGCCCATCCGCTCCAGCACGGAGATCCGATTGATCGCTTGCTGCTTCGGCTCGGCGCCCTTTCTGATCCGCACCGCCATCGGCGTTTCGATCGCGCCTGGACATATGCAATTGACGCGGATGTTGTAGCGGCCATTCTCCACCGCCGCCACGCGGGTCATCGCGATCACGCCGGCTTTGGCGGCGGCGTATCCCGCCCCGCCGCGGATTCCGATCAATCCGGCAATCGAGGCCTGATTGATGATTGATCCGCCGCCCGCCTTGATCATGTGCGGAATCGTGTACTTCATGCCCAGGAAAACGCCGCGCATGTTGATCGCGATCACCTGGTCGAAGGCCTCTTCGGTCATCTTGCTGAGGTAGGCGGAATCGCCCTCGATTCCCGCGTTATTGTAGAGCACGGTGGGCGGACCCAGTTGCTCCACGGTCGCCGCCACCATCCGCCGCACGTCCTCGGTCTTGGAAACGTCGGTGCGCAAGCCGATTGCGTGGCCGCCCTTCGCTTCGATTTCCGCCACTGTCTCTTTGACGCCCTGCTCGGATACGTCGGCCACCGCCACTTTGGCGCCTTCGCTGGCGAACAGCACCGCCGTGGTGCGGCCCATGCCCGACCCGGCGCCGGTTATCAATGCTACCTTGTTGGCGAGTCTCATCGGTGTTTCATCCTCCCTGCATCGATGCGCGGGCGGCAACGATAACGCCGCGCGGCGCCGAGCTGCAAACGCAAGCCTTGAGTGGCGGTTGCCTCCCGCGCGTTCAACGCCGAAGGTTGCCTTTCGCGCTGCTTATCCTACAGTGAGAGAAGAGCCGCACGTAAGCCGGCGCCATGAGCAGTGGCGCCGTTGCAGGTGACGTGCGCGTCACATCATTAATATTGCCGCTAAGAAGGAGGCATCGATCATGGCTCTGGCAGGACAAGTCGACGACCCGAACCGGATCGTAACCGAAGAGATAAACTTCGCCAGCGACGGGACAAATATCGACGCCTTTACGGCCCGGCCACGCCAGGCCGGACGCTACCCCGGAGTAATCGTGATTCACGAGGCGTTCGGCGTCGACGATCACATCCGCGACATCGTGGGCCGCTTCGCCAACGCCGGCTTTGTCGCATTGGCGCCCAACCTGTACCAGCGCGTCGGCGCGCCGACCCCGGGCGACATGAGCACGGTGATGGGGAAGATGTTCGGCTTGCAGGACCCGCAAATCGTGCGCGACCTGGAAGCCGCCGCCGGCCGTATCCGCGCCATGGACAGCGCCAACGGCAAGGTCGGGTGCGTGGGCTTTTGCATGGGCGGGCGCACCACGCTGCTGTTCGCATCCAGCAGCAACAAGGTCGATGCCGCAGTCGATTGTTGGGGCGGGTTCATCCTCTCGGCGACGCCAGACGCAGCCAGCACTCCATCGCGTCCGACCCCGGTGATCGATCTGGTGGGCGGACTCAAGTGCCCGCTCTACGTTGTGATCGGCGCGGAGGACGCCAACCCGTCGCCGGCCCACGGCGCCCAGTTGCGTGAGCGCCTGGACAAGGCGGGCAAGAGCGCGCTCACCACGATGGAAGTTTTCGACAACGCCGGGCATGCATTCTTAAACGACAAGCGACCCAACTATCGCGAGAAGGCGGCGTTTGAGCTATGGCCCAAGATGGTGGCGTTTTTCAAGAAGCATCTGGCGTAAAGCATTGCTGGCCGAACAAAACGGTGCTCGGCGGGAGTGTCCGCCCCTTTTCCGCCTCCAGCGCAATGGAGTAACGTGCGTTCAGAAAGGATGGGCTCGATGAAAAACGGAGAGCTGGTAATCGACGCCGACGGTCATATTCTCGAACCTCCGGATTTGTGGGAGCGCTACCTCGAACCGAAGTTTCGCGACCGCGCGATGCGTATCAAGCGCGACGCGGAAGGGTGGGAATACCTTGAGATAGGCGGTCAACCCTCCCGGTTCTGCACGCGCGGAGCACTGACCCGTCTGGGTTCGATGGGCCGTGAAATCGACCGCATGAAAGAGCGGCGCGAATTGTGGAAGGCGGGTAAGATTGACCGGCCCTTCATCGCGCTCAGCCCCGATGAGGGTTATACCAAGGACCTCGCTTTTGGCGCGATGGACCCAAAGGAGCGCGTCCAGCGCCTGGACCAAGAAGGGCTGAGCAAGGCTGTGATCTATCCGACCATCGGCATCATGTGGGAGCCCGAGTGTCCCGATCTCGATCTGGCCTACGCTTACTGCCGCGCCTACAACAGGTGGATCGCCGATTTCTGCCGCGATTCGGGCGGACGGCTGGTGCCGATCGCGCATATCTCGCTCGCCGACCCCGAGCGCGCCGTGACCGAATTGGAGCGCGCCGTAAAGGATGGATGCAAGGGAGCGTTCTGCATTCCTTTCACCCTGACGCGCAAACCCCATGGGCATCCGTTCCACGATCCGATTTTCGCCGCGCTGCAGGACCTCGACATCCCGCTTGGCATTCATCCCAATGGCACCGAGCCCGAGGAATTGACGGTTCATCAGCGATACAAGGGCATGCGAGGGCCGGCCCGCGTCTGGTACTCCGACATGTTCGTGGGCGCGGGCACGCAGATGCCGTTTGCCACCCTGTTCATGTACGGCGTGTTTGACAGATTCCCCAAGCTGCGCGTGGTCGTGCTCGAATCGGGTGCGGGTTGGATCGGATGGTGGCTGGATCGCGCCGACAACCTCTACAAGGGCACCATCCTGGGCGGCGCGCTGCCGCTGCGTGAACCGCCCTCATTCTATTTCAACCGCCAATGCTACATTTCGGCCGACCCCGATGAGCAGCGCGTGGCGCTTATCGCAGATTCGGTCGGGGCAGACAAGTTCTTCTGGGCCAGCGATTTTCCCCATTCCGACCATCCCGGCAACTACATGGAGGAGCTGGAGGAACTGGTGCAGAAGATGTCGCCGCAGGCGGCGCGCGGAATCCTGGGCGAAAACGTCGCGCGCGCCTACAAGCTGATGTGAACCCGCAAGCAGTGACAATCGACAGGGAGCTGGGTCAGTGGACTACCAGGAAGAAAAATTCCATAAGCTGAAGTATCCGGGCGCTATCGACGCCGATGGTCATTTCGTCGAAAGCCCAAAGCTGTGGCTGGAATACAGCGAGGCGAAGTACAAGCCGCGCGCCTTGTGCTTCAAATGGGACAAGGGCGTGCAGTACCTGGAGATCAACGGGCGTCCGTCAAAAGTATCGCGCGGTGCAACCGTGAGCGGCGCAGTTTTCGGCCGCATGGGCATGACGCGCGAAAGCGGCCGATGGGATCCCAACGTGCCGTACGGAGAATGTCCCAATCCAGCCCTGGGTGCGTTTGACGCCAAGGGCCGCGTCGAACGCCTGGACAAGGAGGGACTCAAGGCGGCCGTCATCTATCCCACCCTCGCCCTGCAATGGGAGACCGAGTGCGATGACGCCGACTACGCCCAGGCGATGTGCCGCGCCTACAATCGCGCGATACTCGACTGGTGCGCGCAAGACGAGAAGCGTCTGTTCGCCGCCGCGCATTTGTCGCTGGGCGATCCGCAGGCCGCCGCGGTCGAACTGGAGCGCGCGGTGAAGGCCGGATGCAAGGGCGGATGGGTGTCCCAATTCACCATGACGCGCAAGCCGCACGCTCATCCCGATCACGATGTGTTATTTGCCAAGGCGCAGGAACTCGACGTGCCGTTGGGCATTCATCCCTCGTGGGAGCCGCCATGGGCCTTCTCAGGCAGGTACGCCTTCGAGTACGTGCATCGGCAAAACTTCTGGATCAATGTGACGGCCGGTGAATCAATTCGTCAGGCGCTGACCAGCTTCATGCAGTACGGCACGTTTGAGAAGTTTCCGCGTCTGAAGCTGGTCCTGCTGGAGGCAGGCGCCGGATGGATCAGCTACTTTCTGGATCGAATGGACGCCGCCTTCAGCAGTTACGCCGGCGCCAGGGTGCCGCTCAAAGAGAAACCCAGCTTTTACTTTTACCGCAATATCTGGATTTCCGCCGATCCCGACGAGCGCGCGCTGCCCGCCATGGTCGAGCTGGAGGGCGAAGACAAGTTTTTCTGGGCCTCGGACTTTCCCCATTCCGATCACGTGAGCAATTACGTCGAGGAACTGGAGGAAATGGCCGGCAAGCTGTCGGCGTCGGCGCGCTCGAAGGTGCTGGGAGACAACGTCGCGCGCCTCTACAAGCTCTATTCCTAGCGCTCCGGCTCCCGCGCTCAAGGCGAGTTGCGAAGCGCGGTAGAGCCTCTCGAAAGGATCTGCCATGGACAACTCCGATGTACGCGTGGAAATCAAGGATCACATCGCGACCGTGACCCTTGACCGTCCACCGGTCAATGCGATGAGCCAGAGCCTGGTTGAAGGGATGGCGGAGGCGTTCGATTCCTTCGACGACTTGCCCGAGGTACGGGTCGCTATCCTTACCGGTGCGGGGAAGTGCTTTTGCGCTGGAGCCGACCTCAAGGCGCGCGGCAGCAGCACGGCCAAAGCACCCCGGCGCCCGGGCGCGCAGCGCATTTATTCACGCGCGGGGCGCGAAGCGTTCAACGCCATCATGGAATGCCCAGTGCCCGTGATCGGCGCGATCAACGGTGCGGCGCTGGGCGGCGGACTGTGCATGGCCGCCGCATGCGACATCCTGGTTACGTCCGAGACCGCGACGTTTGGGCTCCCGGAGGTTGACGTGGGGCTGCTGGGCGGCGGACGCCACGCGCAACGCCTGTTTGGAGTGTACAAGGCGCGCATGCTGATGTTCACCGGTCAGCGCGTGACCGGGGCCGAGCTGTACCGGCGCGGAATCGTCGAGCAATGTGTGCCGCCCGAACGTCTGATGGACGCCGCCATGGAGATCGCGGTGAACATCGCGGAGAAAAGTCCGCTCACCGTGCGAATGGCCAAGAAGAACATGGCTACCGTGGAATTCATGAACATCCGCGACGGCTACCGCTACGAGCAAGACGGCACCAACGCGTTGCTCCACAGCGACGATTCCAAGGAAGCGGTCAGGGCGTTTTTGGAAAAGCGCAAACCGGTATTCAAAGGCAGATAGCGGCATCGAAAATCGAAAGCTTTCCGGGTCTGGACTGAACGATCGTTCCATTATAATCAAAGCTGGGCAGCCGCGGAAAATACTGCGGATAATCGCAATCGAGGTGGGCGGCCATGGCTCAAAACGGCGAGAAGCTTTACAAGACCAAGCACAAGGGCGTCATCGACGCCGATGGGCACGTGCTGGAAGACGCGGGACTGTGGGAGAAGTACTGCGAGGAGAAATACCGGCCTTTCGCGGTGCGGCTCGGCAAGGATGAAAGAGGTCTCCAATATCTGGAGGTTAACGGCAAGCCCTCCAAATTTATCCGCCGCGGCGTGCTGGGGATCCTCGGCGCGATGGGGATGCTATCGCGCGAAAAATACAAGTGGGATTTTCATCGTCAATGGGGCGAGGTCGCTGCGTGGGGGGCGGTGGACGCGAAAGAACGTATCAAGCGGCTGGAGGCGGAGAACCTGGCCGCCGCGATCATATATCCAACTATAGGGTTGGGCTGGGAATGCGAATGCGAGGACGCCGAGGTCGCCCAGGCGATGTGCCGCGCGTACAACCGCTGGATCATCGACTGGTGCTCGGAGAGCGGCGGCCGCCTTATTCCGGTGGCGCACCTCTCGCTGATGGACCCGCAAGCGTCGGCGCACGAGATGGAACGGGCGATCAAGGACGGATGCAAGGGCGCGTGGATTGGATCGTTCTGCCATACGCGCAAGCCCCATGGGCATCCTGATCATGATCCGCTATTCGCCAAAGCGCAGGAACTGGATATTCCCCTTGGCATCCATCCCACGGTCTCGCCGCTGTGGGCGCATTCGGGGCTGTACAATCGCGACTACACCGGCGGGCAGCGGTTCTTCGAAAACGTCGTCGGCACGGACGCAGCCCGCCAGGCGCTTACCAGCTTCATCCAATACAACGTGTTCGACAAGTTCCCCAACCTCAAGATCGTGATGCTCGAATCGGGCGCCGGATGGGTAAGCTATCTGCTCGACCGCTGGGACGACGTCTGGAAAAGTCATTTCGGACATACGCTGTCGATCCAGGAAAAGCCCAGCGAATACTTCAAGCGCAACATTTTCATATCCGCCGACCCCGACGAACATTCGCTGCCGGCGATGATCCAGTTATGCGGCGAGGATCGCTTCTTCTGGGCCTCGGACTTCCCGCATCCGGACCATATCGGCGATTACCTGGAAGAACTGGACGAAATCGCTGCCAAGCTAAAACCGGCAGCACGCAAAAAGCTGCTCGGCGGGAACGTCAAGCAGGCCTATCACTTGAACATCTGAGTCTTTCCAAACACTCAACCTGGGCGGCTCTCGATAATCGACGTGAGCCCGGTTGCCGGAATCACTCGTGTCAAAGAGAAGCCCGCCTTGCGCAAAAGCTCTGCGAACTCCGCTTCCGTCCGCTCTCTTCCGCCGGGCGCCACTGTGAGCATGATCAGATCGTTGAACCTCCCCAGGTCCGGCCGGTTGACCTGTTTCAGCACCGATTCAATCAGCAGCAGCTTCCCATCAGGCCGAATTGCGGCGTGGCAGTTCTTGAGGATCATCAATGCATCTTCGTCATTCCAATCGTGTATGACGACCCTCATCAGATAACCGTCCGCCCCTTGCGGCACAGAGTGAAAGAAATCCCCTCCCACCACCTCGCAGCGCCCGGCGAGCGCGCCCTTTCTCAATGCTGCAGCATCGGCGACGACCGATGGCAGATCGAACAGGACGCCCTGCAACCTCAGATTTGCCGACAGGATTCCGCTCAGCAGCGCGCCCTGGCCGCCGCCGACGTCAACGACTCGTTCGAACGAGGAAAAATCGTAGGCGGCAACAATCGCCGCAAGCTCGGCCGACGACACCGATGTCATCGCGGCGTTAAATGCGGCGGCATCCTCGGGATGAACCGCGAGGTACTCGAAGAACGACATACCAAAAACGTGGTTGAACGCAGGTTGCCCTGTAGTAACGGCGGCGGAAAGGGATCCAAAGGCTCTCCATAGGAAGTCGGAGCCGAAGGCAATCGCCGTACCTCGCGTTGATTGCGGATGATCTCCGCGCAGAGTGTCGCTTAGCGGAGTTTGCCGAAACTTCCCGGCGGCGTCCTCGGAAAAAATCCCCACGCTCGCCAGAAACCTGAGTAAACGGTTGAGCGCGGGCGCGCTGGTCTTTGTCGCAGCCGCCAACTCTTCCGCCGTCGCGGGCGCGGTGGCCACAATTTCCGCAATCCCCAGTTTCGCTGCCACATGGATCGCCTGCGGTGTGATCAAACCCAGGATAAACTGAAGCATCCGCCCCGACGGCGCAGGTTCGATCGGCTGAGCAGTTGGTTCGGTCATGCTCAAACCTCGCGAGATGGCATTACCTAGTTCAGGTTAGTGAATGGTTATTTCGAGTGACTGTATTTCAGGCCAGGTTAACGCGGTCAGGCCTCGGTTAATCGCAAAGTCGAATTGGTCGCGCACTTGCCGGCTGCATCCGCTCTCCTTGAGCGCATTTGCCACCGGATCGAGCAGTTGCTGCTTAACGGCAGGCGCCTCCCGGACCTCCTTCAGGCGCGCCGCCCGGTCCGTATCCTTAAGACCGGCGCGCAGCCGATCGATTTCGGTCAACAGTGTCTTGAGGCGTTCGGAATTTTTTTGGTCGCCGCCGGTGAAGTTGTAAACGTACATCTCGTTGCGATGCGGGTCGATCTCCAGCAGCATGCGCTCCGCCGCTGTCGCCGGGTGGGGCGGCATCTTGACCTGGATATGCAGTCCCATCGCCGACCACGTTGTCCACGTGTCGGAGCTTGCGGAGCGCACCGGGTCGTTGGCGAACAGCATCATATAGTAAAATTGCTCGGCCGCTTTTGCCTGCTGATAAAGCTGCGTCGAGATCGGCATGACCCCGGCCCGGTACTTTATTTCGATCGACATTGATTATTCTCCCGCGGCTAGGGAGTTGGGGTGATGTCGTGTTTGGGATCAAGGCCGAAAAACGCGCACGGATTCGCAACCAGCACCTGGTATTTTTCGTCTTCCGGCACGCCTTCGAAAACCTCGGCCAGCACCTGGCGGGAATCCGGGAATGAACCCACGCTGTGCGGAAAGTCCGAACCCCACATCAGTACGTCAACGCCGGTGTACTGGCGCAACTGCATCGCGAGGCGGTCATGGATGAAGCTGAAGCGCAGATGCTCCCTGATATAGTCGCTGGGCAGCTTCTTCTTCCTGATATCGAGATAATTGAACCAGCGCAGATAATACTCGTCCAGCCAGTTGAAATAGTGCGCCAGCCATCCACCGTTGGTTTCGGCGAAATAGAATTTGAGCGTTGGGAACTTGTCAAAGACATGTAGAATCAGTTGACCAATCGTGGTAGCGACGGGGCCGACAGAGCCGATACCGCCGGCCACGAACGCCATCCATTCGGTGGTCTTGACGTTGGCAACCGGCATGATCACGCCGCCGAAGTTCAGATGCGGAGATATCTTGACGTCGAGATCGAGCGCCGCGGCCCAGAACTTTTCGTCGACCTGGGGTTTGGGTTCGCCCGTGCCGTTGGGCCAGGTTGCCGGAGAGATTGAAGGCAGACCCAGCTCTTTGCATCGCGCCAGTTCCGCCAGAGCGTCGTCGATCCCGGTCTCCGGCAGGATCGCATTGCCGATCAGGCGATCCGGCGCGCGGCTGCAGAAGTCTGCGAGGAAAGTATTGTAACCCTGCACCAGCGCCAGGTAACAATTCTTGTCCCGCGCAATCATGTTGCGCAAAAACGGCGGCCCATAAACCGGCGGGTACAGCACTTCGGCATCAATCCCGTCGAAGTCCTGCTCGCGCAGGCGTTGGGCGGAATCCCCGGTGCCCGGGCGCGGCGATCCATCGGGAAAATGATAGGAACCCGCCAAGCCGCCGACGAATTCGTTGTAGCGCATCCCGCAATAAAGGTTGGCGATATTTTCGCGTTCCCATTCGTCCATCCGCCAGACTTCGCTGCCATCCTCTCGGCGGACCAGCCTGGGGGCGTGCTCCTGGAATTTCCCCGGCACATACTTTGCCCAGTCGATTGGCACTTCCATGTGCCCGTCGGCGGAAATGACTTTGTATGTACGCATCGCGGAACCTCCCCTGTTATGGCGGGCGTGCACCGGCTGGCACCGGGTCATCACTCGAAGGGAATCGGTGAGCGCCGCTGCAAGTTAGAGCACACGCGCTCCGCACAATCAATTCCGGCGTTATCGAGGAGAAGCCGCTCGGTCAGCGGGCGGCGTTTCCATCCACTCGTGCCATGGCCGGGCGCTGCGCGCGCCATTGAGTCGCTTGTTCGAATGTATGCGCGGCGCGCAGGAGCGTCGCTTCCTGAAATGGCTTGGCGGCAAGCTGCATCGCCACCGGTAGCCCGCCGGCGCCAAATCCGGTACAGACCGAGATGGCTGGCTGTCCGGTCACGTTAAACGGGATTGTGAAGCTGGGCTTTTCCAGGATACCCCATTTCGGCACCGCGTCGATTCGTGAAGCTTCCGCGGACTGCGCCGCGGTGAGCAAAATGTCCACGTCCTTCGTAGCCAAGGCCGTCCTGGCGCACAGGTCACGACGGCGGCGCACCGCCGCGAGGTAATCGGCGGCGCCGATCAGACCACCCAGTGCCGCACGGTCCCGCAGCATCTCGCAGTATTTCTCGAAGCTGGTCTGCAGCCATCGCTCGTGCACCGAGAACGCCTCGGCCAAAAGAATGATCCAGCCGCAGGCCGAATAGTCAGCCAGGTGCGGCAACTCAATTTCTCGCAGCTCAGCGCCCAGGCCGCGGAAAACGTCGATCGCCGCGGCGATCCCTTTTTGCGTGGCTTCGGATACCTTGTGATCGGATTCGTGAAAGTGCCTGACCACGCCGATGCGTAGGCCTTTCACGCCGTCATTGATCGTAGCTGTATAGTCGGGGGCGCCGCGGCCGGCGCTCGCAGGATCGGCGGCATCAGGGCCAGCCATCGCCTGAAGGAGCAACGCGCAATCCTCGACCGTCCAGGCCAGGGGACCGGGGTGATCCATGCTAAAGGCCAGCGGGAAAATGCCGGCGCGGCTGCACAGGCCATAGGTCGGTTTTATCCCAGCGATGCCGCAAAGGGCTCCCGGGCTGCGGATCGAACCGCCAGTATCCGAGCCGGTTCCGCCCAGGATCAGTCCCGCCGCGACCGCCGCGCCGGTGCCCGAGGAGGATCCGCCGGTAAAATGCTCGCAATTCCACGGATTGCGCGCCGGAGGAAAGGGCAAGTCGAAAGCCGGTCCGCCAAACGCGAATTCATGCGTCGCCAGTTTGCCGATCAGCACGGTGCCGGCGTCCGCCAATTTGCGGACCATGGTCGCGTCCTGCGCGGGCACGTAGTCGCAGAGTAGCCTGGAATGGGCGGTAGTCGCGATACCGGCGGTGCAATAGATGTCCTTGTGCGCAATCGGGATTCCGTCGAGCTTGCCGCGCGTCGTGCCGACCATCATCCGCGACTCGGCCGCGCGCGCATCGGCGAGAGCGCGCTCCTCGGTCACGGTGATGAAGCTGTGCAGCGTGGGATCCAAACGGCAAATTCGTACCAGACAATGCCGCGTCAACTCCACGGGCGAAAGCCTGCGCGACGAGATAAGAGCCGACGCCTGCGAGATGGTGATGAATTCGTCCATCTCAGGACTCTTCGGGTTTGAAGATGTGGGAAGTTTCGGCTTCGCGCGCCAGCGGCGGAGTGCGATTGCGTGCGAGCATATCTTCGACATAACCCCACGCGCCGTGGAGTTCGGCTATTTGGGCGTCAGTAAGGCGCAGGCCCGCGCGCCGCACCAATGCGGTGAAGTCCGCAAGTGTCGTGTCAGCCATATCTTTCTCCGCGCGAATGCGTATCGGCTTGACCAATGACTATTTGGCCAGGCGCCATTGAAAGATCATGCCCTCCTTTCCGTTGGCCCAGCGTACCGGCTCAAAGGTTACTTCCATCGGCAGGTCCAGGCGGAGAACGCTGGGATCGGATCCAACCAAATTGGCCGCGACGATCGGTCCTTCCTCGGTTTGGACCATCACGATCGGATTAGGGACCGCAATCTCGGGAAAGTACTGGCGATGAAACACGCACCAGGCATAAACGCGGCCGCGCCCCGACAGCCGAGCCCATTCGAAGTTCTCCGACAGGCAGTTGGGGCAATGCGATCCGGGCGGGTAGCGAAACTCGCCGCAATCGGCGCAGCGTTGAAGGCGTAACTCTTTTTGCTTCACGTATTCCCACAGCGGGGCGTCGTACAATCCCATTACCGGGTCGGGACGGACCTGCGTTTCGCTCACAGCCATGGCTCCATTATAAAATAGACAGTTGGGGAATCAGTGCAAGGCGAGGCCGGCGCATATTCAGTCGGAATCCCGCTCCAGAATCATTGAAGTGGCGCGGGCGACGGTGTTGGAAATGTAATGAGTATGGCGGCAATTCGGAATCTGGCGCGGTCCGGCATCTCCGCGCAACTGGCGGACCATCTCGGCCTGAGCATTCCATCCCTGCATGTATGATTCGGAGATCATCCCGCCCGATGTATTGACCGGAAATTTACCTCCCGGTCCGATACCCATCGTCTCGATAAAATTGGCCGCCTCGCCCTCCCTGCAATAGCCATAATTCTCCAAAATATAGAACAGCTCACCCGTAAAATTATCGTAATAGTAAAATCCGTCGATATCTTTGGGGCCGATCCCCGCCACCTCGTAGCATTGCTCACCGGCCTGCCTCATCTGGATACGGCTGAAGTGCAACTTGGGACGTAACTGATTAATCGCCGCGTTTTCTTCCCCCCAGCCCAGTCCCTTGACCGTGACCGTCGGGTGGCGCGCCATGGTCCTGGCACGCTCAACGCTCGTAACGATAAGGCACGTGCCGCCGTCGTTGATCAGGCAGTAGTCGGGCACGCGCAGCGGCTCCGCAACGAAGGGGTAGCGCAGGTAATCATCCAGAGTCATTGGGCGCTGCATGATCGCCAGCGGGTTCATTCGCGCCCAGGCCCGCTCGGCGACCGCCACCATGCCGAGCTGACGATGAGTCAGGCCATACAACTCTATGTAGCGCTGCACCACCACGGAGTCGAAAGCCCCCTGGGAGGTGAATCCCCATGGGCGGTAATAGACGTAGTATAGATTGTCGGCGCCCATTGCCTGCGGTCCCCCGAATTGGGTGCCCGCGGTGCGGTAATTGAGCGACTTGATCAGCGCGATCGATTCGGCCAGACCGTTGCGGATTGCGTCGATCGCCACCATATACGCAGTAGCGGGATCGAAGCTGGAGGCGCTGAAGCGCGGTTCGATTCCCAGCAGTTCCACCAGGCGGCCCAGCGGAACCGAGCAGGCGATAACTCCGTCGATGTCTTCGCGGCGCAACCCGGCGTCATTCAACGCCGCCTTGAAAGCCCTGATTCCGAATCCGATATGATCGGTGGTCGGCTTGCCGGCACGGCTGGCGGGATAATCGGATGCGTAGTCGGTCTCTCCTACGCCCACCACCGCAATCGCATTGGACAACGCCTTCAGCCGCTGGGGGTCGTTCGCCATCGTGCCTTCTCCGCGTGAGAGCTATAGCCCAGCCCCCATCGGACGGTCAAATTAGCAATTCGGAGCTTGCTCGACTTTCCGGCAGCGCGATGCTATGGCCGCATCTGACAGGCTGCAAAGCCTGCCGCACGGAGACCATGTGATGGCGGGACCCCTTGCTGATAGCTACAGGATTCTCGACCTTTCCGAACGGTCTCCCGCGGCTGCGGTGGCGGGAATGGTGCTCGCCGACCTTGGCGCCGAGGTCATTCGGGTGGAACCGGCGGACAGCGATCCGATACGAGTTCTGGCCGGCTCGCGCGTGTGGCTGCGGGGACAGAAGAGCGTAATCATCGGCCCCGCCGAGGTGGCAAATGGCCAATGGCGTGCGCTGCGCGATTCCGCCGACGTCATTCTGACGACGGCGCAACCGTGGAACGCCAAGCCGGACGGACTGCTGGACGGCTATCCCGGCAATCCGCGCCAGATCCTCGCCGTGCTGACGGCGTATCCACGTCCCGCCGGCGGCGTGAAGTATCCGCACAACCGGCTTGACGCGCCGGTTTGCGGGGAAATCGTCGAGGCCGAGTACGGATGCATGGACGAGCAGGAGGGATGGCGGCCGGGGCCGGTTTTTCTGGGCTGGCCGATGGCGACCTTCGGCGCGGGCTGGTTGCTCCAACTCGGAATTACGGGCGCGTTGCTCGAACGGGAGCGCACCGGCAAGGGGCAGGTACTGACCACCTCCCTGCTCGACGGAATCGCGATAATGCGTAACGCCAGCTACGTGGGCGGCGACCGGATCCGTCCGATGGCGCCGCCTCCCAAGGGCAAGCACTCTACTTTCAGGCTGATTGTCAGTCTCTTTGAGTGCGGCGACGAGCGCTGGATTCAAATCCACACCGGCGCGCGCGGCCAATTCAACCGCTTGATGAAAGCGGTCGGACGCCACGACATGGCAATAGAATTTCCCAACGCGGGCATGTTCGGCGGCGACCCAATGACGCAGGAGCAGGCCGACGAGCTGTGGGCGTACCTGGAGATGACCTTCAAGACCCGGCCCGCCGGATATTGGTGCGACCTGCTGGCCGAGGCTGACGTGTGCTGCATGCCGGCGCTTTACGCGGGCGAGGCGCTTTGGCTCAAGCAGATGGAGGTCAACGGTTTGGTTGACGTCCTGCCCGACGGGGAGCGCCGGCTGGGGAAAGTGGCGAAATTCGCGCGCACCCCCATGGATGTCGGGCGGGAGGTTCCCACGCCGGGACAGGACAACTCCCTCCTTCTGCGCGATACCGACTTGGTGGGGCGGGCGTCCCTCCCCGCCATCGAACCAGGAAATACCACGGCGGCCGCATGGGCAACCAACCTCGGGCGCGTGGGGCCGCTCGACGGCATTACGGTGCTGGATTTCGGATTTTACATGGCGGGGCCGTTTGCCAACCGGATTTTCGCTGACCTGGGTGCACGCGTTATCAAGGTTGAGGAATACCACGGCGACCCGATGCGCAGTCCGAATCTGTCGATGCTGCTCGGCACCCATCGGGGCAAGGAAAGCATCGCGGTTGACCTGAAGTCGGATCAGGGCCGCGAGGTCATATACGAATTGGTAAAGCGCGCCGACGTGGTGCATCACAACATGCGCGCGGGCGTAATGGACCGCCTTGGCATGGGCTACGACGCGCTCAGCGCGATCAATCCGCGGATTGTTTATTGCCATTCGTCGGGATACGGCAACGAGGGTCCATGGGCAGCACTGCCCACCTTCGAGCCGCTGCATTCCGCGATAGGCGGTCTGCTCACCCGTACCGGCGGCGAACTCAACGCGCCCAGGATCTACCTGTCGCACATGGACTACGGATGCGGATTGACCTCCGCTACGATGACGATCGCCGCCTTGGTAGAACGCGAGCGCAGCGGCAAAGGCCAGTACATTGAGGTGCCGCAGACCGGTGCGGGCCTGCTCGCGATGAGCGACGCGCACGGCTGGCAGGACCGGATTTCCGAAACGTTTGCGCTCGACTACGACCAGCGTGGACACGCGCCGACCAACGCGCTTTATCGCACCGCCGACGGCTGGATCGTCATCGCCTGCTACAGCGATGCGGAATGGGATGGCGTGCGGCGCGGTCTGGGAATCGAGGCATCGCGATGGCCCGGCTACGACAGCGCGCGCCAGGAAAAAATGGGCGACAGCAAAATTGCGCAGACTTTGAGCGAAACCCTGGGCAGCATCAACTCGGGCGATGCGCACCGGCGCCTGCGGGCCGAAGGCGTGCCCTGTGCGATACCGCGGCCGCTTACGCCGCAACAGACCATTAACGAACCGATGCTGCGCTCGCTCAACGTGATAGTCGCGGCCCACCATCCTGAAGGCGGCAACGTGATCGAAGTGGGGCACACGATTCGCTTCGGCAACGCAACCGCGGTGCATCTGAATCCCGTGCCGGTCATCGGCCAAAACAGCGCGTCGATTCTGCGCGAGTTGGGAAAATCGGAAGCGGAGATACGCGTCCTGCTGAACGGAAAGATCATCCGGGATGCGGGTCTGGATCTTGCGCCGCGCTTTGGGCCCATAACGAACTGAGGCTAGCGATGGGACAGAGCTGTATTGGTCGAGTCGCGGTTGTCACCGGCGCCAGCCGCGGAATCGGCCAGGCGATTGCAATTCGGCTGGCCGCCGAAGGGGCACAGGTCGCCTTGCTGGGCCGCGACGAGGAGCGGCGTAACAGGGAACTTTCCGGAACGTTGGAGGAGGGCATCGAAGCGATCCGGCAGTTCGGCGGCTCGGCGGTCGCGCTCCGATGCGACATCGGCGACCCGGCTCACGACAAGGCGGAAATCATCAGGCAGGTGGAAGCTGCGTTCAAGGCCGCGCCCGACATCCTGGTGCATAGCG
>DATFSZ010000020.1:0-2938 GCA_035262365.1 Binataceae bacterium (SeqCode) | reverse complement strand
CGTTCCTGCACTTATCCTTTCCGGACTTTGGATGTGGAAAGGCCATGTCCTTCTACGGCTTATCTCGAAAAAATCGGCCTGATGATTTGCCTGGGCAAGTTCTGTAAGAGGCGGGGTGGCCGGAGCGCAGGGGTCATCGGCAGGAACCTCGTGCCCGGCTGCAAGAGAGGCGCGGGCTGGCCTTTAGCTATTGTTGCGAGCCACTGGATGCCGCGCGCGCGCCGCGTTCGGCGGACGGTGGCTGCATCACGACGCCTTCAAATGCCGTCGTGCCGAGCGTACGCGTGCGGCTGAGCGCCACGTTTCGGATCGCCCAGCCGGCATCCGCGGGCCGCCAGGTCTCGCCTCCATCCGTGCTCTGATAGATGACATTCGCACCGGTGGTCGCGATCATGCGCCGGCCATCTTCGTCGGCAGAAATCGAGAAGACGTCGGGTGCGGAAAGGCCGTTAGTAATGCGCTCCCAGTGCTGGCCGCCATCGCTCGAGCGAAAGGCGCCTTCGCGCGATCCGACCCACACGGACGAATCCCGCATCACGGTTACGCTGTGAACGACGGTCACGGGCAGGCTGGCTTCCGTCCAGTTGGTGCCGTCATCGCGGGAAATAAGCACGCGATTTGCGGTGGCGGCGACCACGATTTGCCGCAGCGCGGGATCGTTCTGGGGCACAACGGTTGCCGGCTGTCCGGTCGCGGCATTCAGAGCAATGATGTTGGAACTGTTCAGCACCGGCCCGCCATGCCAGCTTCGGCCGCCATTATCGCTGATAAACAGCCCTTGCGAAGTGGCGGCGAACCATTGCCGGCCTTCGATGCGGAGATCGTTTATGCGGCCTTGAATTTTGCCGCGCGTAATTTCGACGCGGGAAGTGGTAATCGGCTTGCGCTTTCCTTTGACTTCCGTCTTTTGGGTAATGCGGCGCTCGTTTACCACTTCGTTGATCGGCCGCCACTCCGGGCTGTTCGCAGTCAGTTCAAAGATGCCGTTGTTGGTTCCGGCGAGAATGGTGCCGTTTTCGGCTGCGCGCAGCACGAATACATCGCGGCCGGCAAGTCCTGAGCTGCGCTGCGTCCAGTGCGCGCCAGCATCATGAGTGACGAAAACGCCGCCAAATTCTTTGTCGTTGACCACGCCGGCGTAAACCGTAGAGGCATCGCGCGGATCCTGTGCAAGCGCAGTCACTTGACGATGCACAAAGCCGCGGTTCGAAACCGTAAACGTTAGCGTTGCGTCGGTGCTCACCAGCACGCCGCTGCGGTCGGTCGCGAGCAGGACGTGAGCTGAGTCGCGCGGATCCACCGAAATATCATTGACGATCAGGTTCGGCCCACTCACGCGCTTCCAGGTCGCGCCGCCATCCGCGGTGCGCCACAGCCCTTCCGTGGTGCCGGCATAGACTACGCCTGGATCGCGCGGGTCCTGATGCAGCATGCGCGTGCGCCGCGCCGAGTATGGAATGCCCTGCACCTTGTGGAATTCAATGCCAGCGTCATCGCTCTTGTAAATCCCCGAGCACGCGCTCAGATAAACCGTGCTGGGATTGGCGTGATCGATGATGATCGAGAAAACGTCGGAGTCATCAACGATCCCCTGCCGCATCGGCTGCCAGGTACGCCCCCCGTCCTCTGTCTTCCACGGCAGGTGCCATGTGCCTGCATAAACAATGTCGGGCGAGCGCGGATCGATTGCCAGCGACTCGATGTTGTGGATTTCGGCATGGCCGGCCGGCGAGATGAGCTGCCAGGTCTCACCGCCATCGTTCGAGCGAAAGACGCCATCGAGTGCGCCCGCCACCAAAGTCCAGGGATTCGATGAGGCAACGGCAAGTGAACGAATCGATTTGTTGTGCATTCCCGGCAGCATTTGCCAGGTGCGACCGCCATCGCGGCTGCGGAACAAGTCGCCGCGGCCATTGTCGTCAATACTCCAGGCGGCGACGTAGATGGCTTTGAGCGCGGTATTAAAAACGATGTGGTCGAGGACCAGATCGTGACCGCTACCGAGGTGGGCCAGCCGCGACCAGCTGATGCCGCTATCGGTAGTGGAAAACAGGTCGCCGGAGCTGGTACCGAGCAGGATGTGATTGGGGTTTTCCGGATCGTAGCTCAGGCTGCGAGCGTCGCCGCCATCGGGGCCAATCGGTGTCCACTCGCCGCCAGCACGACCAAGATCGGAACCTACCTGAGAACTTGGTTGCACCAAAGCCCGGTCAGAATCAGGACGCGAAGAAGACCCGGATTGCGACCGAGCGCTGCCCGGGTACAGAAAAACTAGAAATGCAAGCGCACACAGTAATGTCTGGGCGCGAGCGGGAGCGACTCGCATAGAAGCCCTTCCTGGGAAACCAGAGGGGACTTCCGGCTTAGATGCAGAATCTGAGAAGCAGATTACCGCGACCTACCAACAGCCGAGAAAAATCCCGGAGACCCTATCAGACCCGACCCTACCAACCTACCGTTGCTCAGGATACCGAGATCACCGGCGCTTTCGCCAGTCGAAAATGTCGGAAACTGCACAAAATCTGTAGCAGTGTGAAAACTGTTGCGCAGGTGTTTCAAATTCTTGCAGCTCAATGGCTGGGGCAGGCTCTCCGCAAACCTGAACCACCCCCGCCACCAAGGAACACGCGAGATTGTCGCCAAGAAAGAAAACGCCCCACCGTTCGTAGTGAACGATGGGGCGTGAGTTACGGCTAGTTCCTATAACCCAGGCGGAGTTGCCGGCGGTTTGGCAGCCGCGGGGGGCCGCGCAGGCCGCCGCGCAGGTCCCCGGCGGACCGGGCGCGGAGGCGCTTCGGTGAACGTCTGCGTACCTTCTTGATTGAAGGTTGCGCCTGACGGGACGAGCCAGACTTCAGCTCGACGGCCACCTGCCGTGCCCGTGCGTACTTCAATGCGGCTCGGGTCGATGCCCTTTTCCTGCGTCAGGTACGCCTTG
>DATFSZ010000019.1:0-52468 GCA_035262365.1 Binataceae bacterium (SeqCode) | reverse complement strand
GAAGCTGCAGATCATCTTCCGGGGCGCGACGACCGCAATCCCGCCGGATTTGAACGGACAGAAATCCTTTGTATTGCCGTCCGGCGGCGAAATTGGCGTCATTTATGATATACAGAACGAACACATGAACGTTGCCTGGCCTAGTTCCCCTTCGCAGATCAATTCGGTAGTTCCTCCGGAGTTTCACAACCTTTCGCTGTACGCTTTACCCAGTGGCCTTGACCAGGTCATGAAGTGAGAAGCCTGACGAGAGCGGGTTGGACAGGCCTGCTCAAAGGAGATCCCATGGGAGCATCTTTGCCGTCCTTCTGAGGAGGTTCGGTCTTTTCGCTGTGTCGTTCCCGGCACTGAGTGGGATTGCAACCGCTTCAGAGTTTGCGACGATCCAGGCATCCGCTTAGCGGCGATGCGCGGCCCAACCTCCATCGGGTGATTCGGGCACCCTAACGGAACCAATAAAATCGCGCATCGTCCGCAAAGGGCGAACCGTGAATACAAACGACGTCGGCGAGGCGGTCTTGCGCTTTCGCCGGGGAATTGGCGGTGCGCTTATCGCGGTGACGTTGTTCATGACTTATGGAGCGGTGCAAGTGGACATCTTTATTCGTTTTATTGATTTGTTCCCCGCCGAGCACAACAACGTCACGCTGACCAAACGCTTCCATGGATTCGGCGGCGCGCAAACCCTGGTCGTGATGCTGCAAGTCAAGCAGGGCGACATCTTCAATCTCGATACCCTGCGCAAAATCCAGAAGATCACCAGCGAAGTTGATACGTTGCCCGGAGTCAACCATCAGGAGGTCTTTTCGCTTTCCTCCTACCGGGTTTCATACGCGCAGCCAGTGCCCGGGGGACTGGACATCAAGTCGTTTATGTTTCCCTCGGTGCCTGGGAACAAGGCGGAGATCCACGCGCTCAAGCATTCCGTCTTTGCCCATCGCGAGCAACTGCGCCACCTGATCAGCGATGACAACAAGAGCACCCTCATCACCGCCCCCTTCAATGAAGACGGGCTTAACTACGGCGACCTGCTCAAGAGCATCCACCGCATCGTTGCCGACAATCAGGACGCCCGCCATGACATCTTTGTGGCCGGCGAACCGGTGGTGCGGGGTTACGGCTTTTACTATCTGCCGGCGATCATGGGTATCTTGGTACTGGCCTGCGTCATCGTCGTACTGCTGCTCTATGCCAACCTTGGTTCTTACAGCTCGTGGTGGGTCCCGGTGCTGACCGGTTCGTGCTCTGCGCTGTGGGGAATGGGCTTCGTCGGACTGATGGGTTACAGCTTCGACCCCCTGATGCTCGTGGTACCATTCATCCTGACCACCCGCGACCTGGGCCATGCGATCGCCTGGCAGCGGCGCTACTACAGCGTGCTCAACGAATTGGAGGACCGCCACGCGGCCTGCGTCAGGACCACCGACCTGATGCTGATGCCGGGGTTGGTAGCAATTGCCGCCGACATTACCGGAATCGTGTTCATTTCATTTTCCGGCATCCCGGTGCTCGCCCATATCGCTCGGGCGGGCGTGGTATGGCTGGGCGCGGGCCTCCTAATGGTGTTCATCTTCCAACCGATCCTGATGAGTTACCTGCCGATGCCGCGGCATACGTGGAATTTTGAGCGTAACCGGGAATTGGGACGCCGCCTCGAACCGCTGGTGGAGCGGATCGTGGAAGTGCCGGTCACACCCGGATGGACTCGCCGGCTGTTGCTGTCGGGCGCGATTGGTCTGCTGATCCTGGGCGCGATCTCCACGCTGAAGATCGAGGTCGGTTACAGCCATGCGGGAACGCCGCTTTACCGTCCCGAGGCCAAGGTCAATACCGACACCGATGCGATCGCGCGCAAGTTCCCGGTCGAGGAGGGCTGGATAGTGGTTGCCACGCCGCCCTATCCGGACGCGCAGTCGGTGTTGGCGCCCAACTTGCTGCGAATGGCGGACCATCTGCGCGGCTACCTGCTCAATGATCCCGCGGTTAAGCAGGTAATCTCGTTTGCATGAACCGTGATCTGCCCCTTCGATAAGGTGCTCCATTACGGCCACCCCAAGTTCTTCGGTACCCCCAAAAATCCGCAGCAGGCAGGCAACCTGTGGTACCTGTTCCTGGGCGGAACGGCGCCGGGCGAAATGGAGCACTATATTCCCAACACCAAGGCGAAGCTGACCTGCATTCGGGTGATGTTGCGCGACCACACCGTGCCCACCCTCAGCCGTATCCAGGACGAGATCGGGATGTTTCTCAAGTCCTACGCCGCCGGCAAGCCGGCCTATTCCAAGGTCACGGTGAGTTATATGGCGGGGCTGGCCGGGTTGTACGCCGCGGCCAACGACGTCCTGTACCACGTGACTATGGTCAACATCGCCTTGGTGCTGGCGTGCATCTTCATCTTCTGCACGGCGCTGTTCGGCTCATGGCTGGCAGGTTTCCTGTTCCTGTTTTCCTGCGTGTTGGCCAACTTCACCGCCTTCATCTACATGTACCTGTGCGGCGTCCAGCTCACGATCGACACGGTACCGGTGATCTCACTCGCGATCGGACTGGGTATCGACTACGGCATTTCGACGGTGTCATGCATGCGCGCCGAGGTGAAGGCGGGTCATCAACTCGATGACGCCGTCCGGTTGGCGCTCAAGAGTGCGGGGCGCAGCGTGTTCAGCACCTCTTGCGTGATGATCGGTGGGATCCTGCCTTGGGTGTTCTCCCCCGTCCAGTTCCACCACCACATGAGCGTGCTGCTGACGATCCTGCTGGCCACTAATGTGCTGGCGGGAGTATGTATCCTTCCGGCGTTCATCTCCTGGGCGGGACCCGGCTTCATCACGCGCCACGAATGGGCGCGGGAGGAAGCCGTGGAGCGCCGCATCGTCGCCCCCGAAGGCCTGGCCGTCCGCTAACGGTCTTTGAAGGTGCTCATACAAAGACAAGATAGCAGTTTGATTCCTTTGCTTATTCTTTCTTCACTTCGCCTTGACTTTTCTTCTGAACAGGTGTTAAGGAAACAATCCGGGGATGTTTGGCGAAGTGGCGCTTCGGGAGCGTCGCTCGCAGATCACACATAAACCTGCTGACTTGCAGGGAAGGAGCGAGCGATGAAAAGCTCAGACTCCTGTTGGGGATCCTGTTTACAGTGGCCGATATTTGTCTGTCTTTGCGGCTTGGCTAAGGCGCAAGTGACCTACGATGTCGCGAATTACAAGGCACTGGCTGAGCCGATTCGCCACATACGATTCCACCCGGCACCAGGATTACGGTACAGAACCGGCAGAAGTACAAGAAGTTCACGCCGATCTGGGTGCAGGCGGCTTTCCCCGGCGCGTACAAGTGGCACGTCGGGGCGGGTCCGACGTGAAGTAGGATTCCGAAAGTGGCCTGTTTCGGCACGTAAAGTCCAACCAAAAACATCCCCCGCGTCGATACGGCCATTAGAGCCGCAGCTTCGTAGCCGCGGACGGTCCCGGTGGGTGGGAGCCTACCTGCCCTACCAAATTCCTGCTGCAGGATCGGTTTGGCAACGGAAGGATGGCTGGAATACCAACCTCGTTCAAAGTTGCTTTAGCAAAACGGATGACCTGCCCCGACTTGTCCATAATCCCGGCGTCGACTGCTTATAGCTATTTCCCTAAAGGAGGAAGTTATGGGGATATACAACGGTAACGTGGGGAATTCTCACAAGGCCCTCGCAGCGCCGGCATGGTGGAACTGGCGCCGATCATGCGGCCCTGTTAGGGGTCCGCTGGATAAGCACACCTTGGAAGTGATGCGAGCTTTGATGATAATCGCGAGTGTGGCGTTCGCCTTAATCTGCTCGCTAAACATTCAGGCGCGAGCCGAAGTTGTCTTCAGCGAGGACGCGTACCGGCAGTTGGCTGAGGCCAACTCTGCCGACACGATCCCGGTCGGAACCAAAATAACGCTCCAGAACTGGCAGCAATACAAGAAGTTCATGCCGGTGCAGATGCAGGCGGCGTTCAGCGGCCAGTACTCACTCCATATTGGCTCGGAGCCGATGCACACCATGGAGGTTGGGCGTGCGCACGACTTCCCGCCACCCGGTGACCTGGCGAAGAACACCGAAAAATACAGCAGCCAGGTCAAGCTTGAACAACTTCCCTCCGGCGGATATCTGGTAAAGGGCTATGTGGCGGGCCTACCCTTTCCCAATCCACAAGAGCCCAACCGGGGGGTCAAGTTCATGTACAATACCTGGTTCTTTTACCGCACCGGCATCGTGCGCAACGACAACGTCGGCTTCCTGGTAGATCGATACGGCAACAAGAGCTTCACATCTATCGAGGCGGTGTTCTATGGAATGTCTCACCTCAGCGTACCCGGGCTGCCGATCGATCGGCCGTACGCCAATGGGCGGCTTTACTCGACCCGCTTTCAACTGCAGATACCCGAGCAGACGAAATACACCACGGAGTTGACCGAGTTAAGCGACGACCCCCGCAAACTGCCGGAGGTTTACGTCTTTCTGCCGTCGCTGCGACGCTCACTGCGTCTGTCGTCGGCGGCCAAATGCTCACCGATTCTCGGTACGGACTACATTCAGGACGACAACTCGTGGCAGCCTACGAACTTCGACGTGAAATACCTGGGCCACAAAAAGCTGTTGACCTTCATTGGGGACCCGAAAAAAGCTTTTTCCAAGGAGTCCTATGTCGGTCTGTCGGAGGGCGAACCCGCCAACACGTATCCGGGCTGGCCAAAGTACGGTACCGGGTTATGGGAGTTGCGCAACTATCAGGTGATCGATCTCGCCTGGATCAAATCGCTGGGAAGGTATTGTTATTCACATTCGATTTTCTACGTCGACGACCAGATGAATTGGGCGCCCTACCATGACAACTACGACAACAACGGAAAGTTGTGGAAGGTCTTTCACCTGAAGTGGGCGCCGATGAATTATCACGGCGTGACCACCCTTATCTACAACGGTTATGCCGGCAATGCTATGACCGACATCGAGAACAGCCACGTCAGCGCGGGCGCTAGCTATAACCAGACTCTTGATGAAGACGTGCCAGGCGAATACAAGGATGTGGAAGGCATGTCTTCCCCGGGCAATCTCGCGAGAATCATGAAATAGCATCGCGGCCCAGGCGGGCGCGCGCCGGGCTTGGTGGGCGTGCGCCCCTCAGTTTCATCCCCTAGGTTTCTGGCAGAGTTCCTCACGGTTGTTTGGATCAGGGCCGAAAAGACCTTTCTAGACTGTCATATCTCTGAATTAACGTTAGGATTTGTTTCGTAAAAGCACGATGGGTCTAAGGACGTGGTGCGTGGACCTAAGCGAAGAAGATCGGGCCGAGTTGGAGGCGTGGTTGCGCTCTCAAACCATTCCTCGAACGTTTGCGATGCGAGCGCGGATTGTGCTGGGCGGTGCCCGAGGGTGAGAAGTATCCGGATTTGGCCGAGCAGTTGGAGACTTTGCAGCCGACGGTGTGTCGCTGGCGAAAACCGCTACCGTGAGCGGGACCTTGCCGGGCTTAAGACCCAGCCGCGCAGCGGACGGCGCCGCCGCATCAACGTACGCTCAGGAACGCAGTGTTGTGGCGGCAACGATGCGGCCGCCCGAGACAGCAACTCATTGGAGGGCCCGCCGGCTGGCCAAAGAGTGAGGTGGACCCCAAAATTCAGACAAGTGGCTACGGTACATCCTGCCCCTAAAATGCCCGCCGAGAGCGGTCCCGGAGGCAGGAGATGTCAGCTAATCGACGCAAACACGATCCTGCATTCAAGGCCAAGGTGGCGCTGAGTGAGCTGCGCGGGGACGCCACGGTTCCGAGCTGGCGTCCCGCTTCGGGTACATCCGCATCAGACATACGCCTGGAAGAAGGCGCTGACAGAAGCGGTCCCCAAGGTGTTCGCTAGTCATCTGGGGCGCAGCGACGATTTGAGTGAGCGCAAGGTGGCCGAACTGTACGAGCAAGTCGGGCGGCTTATGGTGGACGCGATTTTTTATTGCGCAAGTTTCGCGACTGTAGAACGCGCGCGAAGACTGGTGAAGGTGGAGCGGGAGGGGCCACTTTCGCTCCGCCGCCAGTGTCAGCTTTTGGGGCTCAATCGATGCGCGGTTTACCATGAGCCGGTGGAAATCAGCGCCTACGAACTGGAGCTGATGTGTGAAAACCACGATTTAATCTGAGTGTCCGCCGAATCGGGGCAGGTTCAGGCTGTATGGCGGGTCACTGGCAGCTTTCGGTGGCTCCGCTTGTGCCGCCTACTTGTCGGTTACGGGTTCGATGGCGGCCGCTTGCGAGGCCACGTCTGATTTTGCAGAGGCGCCGTTTGAGATCGAGGTGCGGGCGTCAAATTTTTGCTGCTGACGAGCTAACGCCCGTGCCACCACTCGTTCATACTTATTGGAGTTCCTCGTGGCGACACGCTTTCGATCGTCCTGCAGGGCCAGAACCTGATCGATATTGTTACTGTCCACCCACAGCGCTGAATCGACCACGATTTGCATGTCTCTGCAACGTGAATCCGGCATGCCGAGCAGCCAGCGCATGATCGTCATCCCTACATCGGGCTTCATGTGCACGACATCCAGGAACATAGAATCAGTATGGGCAAGCTCGTTGTAGCCGGTGAAGTCCCAAAATGAAGACGAAGCCGTCAAGTCGCGTTTGAACTGCTGAAAGCGCGGCCATATATCGCTTTGACGGATCTTCTCGAGCTCATACTGGGTCATCGGGGGAAGGAAAAGAACCAGCTGTATCCCGGCGCGTTTGATCTCGGTGACACTGCTGCGGAACAGCTCCATTCCGTCGTTGCAGCAGGTAGTACCTCGATATACAGGGGCTTCCCAAACAAGCTGCAGCACTACGCCTTCTTCGTCCAGGTTCGCCAATCCAGTATCGGCCTGCGTTTGGAAGCTTTGGCAAATAAAATCCTGCGGCCAAGGTATCGGTTCCTGCGCCGCGGTGCTCAGAGATTGGCGACCGGAGATTGCGCGCTTGACCAGTTGGAAGCCCGCATCGAGGGCGGTGGAACTCAATAAATTGTCGAGAACCAGCAAGCGGAGGTCTCCCTCCAGTCGCGCGGAAGTGTCAGGGTTGCTTTCAAGGCGCTTATCGAAGGTGAAAAAATCCAGCGCCCAGATAATTCGTTTCAGTCGTGGATTGCGCAGCGCCAGATGCACCTCTTGTTTGATCTCCGTCGGACGGGCGGCGGAAAGGGCGGCGTTGAGAAAACCGTCCCTGTAGCCCTGCTCAATGGGCATTCCGAACAGGATCCTCGAGGTGCCCACGAGCAAAGTGTCAGGATAGGTCGTCCGCAACCGGTATGGGGTCATGACGCGCTCGGCACCGCCACGCCGCAGTCGATAGTAGATGTTGTTCACCAGACGGTGGTGCCAGGCGCCAAGCGGATTAACGGCAAAGTTGAATGCCACCACAGTCGAGATCAGCCCTGCCAGCGCCAGGAGCATCATTCGAAGTCGGCGGGTGTAGTCCATCGAGCGGTTGAGTGGTGTTATCTGATGGCCGGCTAATTTGTTGGGTTTGCAGGCTCGTCCCGCAATTGCATGGGCTTGCTGCCGCCTTCTGACGATTCCAGCACTGGTTTGCAGTCGCTTGCAACTGATCTTTGTGCGACTACCAGAAATTGGCCGGTGCTATGATGTAAACCTGGCGGGGCCGCGGCTAGGCCGGTCGAAATGAGGGGCGCGTTGCGATCAAGATCGAACAGTACGGGCAAAATCTTCGTCCATGAGCGACTCGGTTCGCGTAGATGCGGTATTGATGCTACTGCTCTAAAGCGTCGGCCAGGAAGATGAGTGGGCCCATGAGCCTGAAACAACCCAAACTGGTGCGGCGGGGCCTCTTCAAATGCATTTTGGTCGAGAAGAGCCTATGGCATCAGCCGGCCCACAGATACGCTTTAGGTTTCTCCCTTTTGATTATTTTAGTTGTAATCGACTGCCCATTCTACCATCAATGCAGCCTTCTTTGGATAGTTCACGATCAAAGGGCAAGAGAAGAACCGTAAAGACATCCTGGTTCATCAAATTCGATTCGATCCCAATATTGGCGGGAAGACCGCGACCTTCATTTGAAAGAGGCCCCTGATAACCCTTGAATTGCCTCAACCGGCTTTGGTCCAATGGTCCAAGTGTTTAAAATCAGGAAGCTCAGACACTCAACTCCGCACCACCGCGATTTGCGCGAGCTTCACAGACTGCTCGGCACGATCCTGGATGATTTGATGCCGAGTGGGCGGTGGGGTGGGTACCGCCGTACTGAGGCTGCATGAACAAGCGCCCGCGTCTCTCGCCAACGGCAGATCGCTTCCTTGTAGCCCGGTTCGTGGAGCCCTTCGTGTTCTCATTGGGCGCCTTCACCGCAATTTACATGTTGGGGGACTTCTTTCAGCGGTTCGACGAGTTGATGAGATATAAAAGCCTCAACTGGCTGGGGCTTGAATATTTCGTCCTGCGGCTGCCGGCGGTGGTTTCCCAATTGTTGCCGATCGCTTGCCTGATCGGGGTGCTGCTGGCCTTTTCCTTCCTCAACCGCAGCGGAGAACTGCTGGCCTTCCAAGCCTTGGGAATCAGCCGCCTGGAGTTGGCGGCGCCGGTGCTGGTGGTTTCGCTGATGGTTTCGCTGTTCGATTTCGGCTTGAGCGAGACGATTGTGCCGGTAGCGACCCGCGAGGCTCGTTATCTTTACGATGTCGAGATTAAGCACGGCTTACTCGAAGGAGTGTTCGCATTTCATCGCCTGTGGCTACGGCCGCGCGATGGCTTTCTTACTGTCGAACGCTCTGATGGCCGCAACCCGCCCCGGCTCTTTGGTGTAACCTTCTTTCAAATGAGTCCGGACCATAGGCTGATTGAAGTCCACGAGGCGGACACTGCGGTTTGGGAAGGTGGGCAATGGCGCCTGGCTAATGCCCGGCGGCTGCGGATTGACAAAAGCGGTATGGTCACGACGCAAAGCGAGCCGTCGTTTCAGATTGGCTTCAATCCAGCTGATTTTATCCTTGCGCGCCAGGATCCCGACGAGTTCAGCCTGGCCGAACTGAACCATTACATCCGGTCCCTGCGTCGCAGAGGTCTGTCGCCAGGCGGCTACCTGGTGGACCGCGATTTGAAATACGCTACACCCCTAGCGTGCCTGATCATGGCGGCGTTGGGTGTGGCCCTTAGCATCGATCCGTTGCCGCGCCATTTGAGTCTGGGGCGCAACTTCGCGCTGGGTGCCGCAATCGGATTTGGCTACTGGGTCGCACTCGGATTCACTTCTTCTTTTGGACATTCGGAGGTGATTCCCGCCTGGTTGGCCGCCTGGCTGCCCAATGCTGTCTTCGCCATCCTGGCGTCGTCGATCTTTATGTTCGGCGAAGAATACTAAGCGACGAATTCGCCAGAATGTCGCGTCTGGCGATCAGCAGTTGCTTTTAAGCCAAAAGACGGTATGTTCGGTGAGCAAATTTTGCTAGGCAGCTCAGCTAATCAATGGATCCACTGATTCTTCGCGGGGTTTGGAAACCCCTTCCCGGTTCACCAGGGCGCCTTTACCTCCCTTCGCACGGCGGGAAGCCCATCTGAGGTTCAGAACGGAATGTAGGTGGGATGGTGGACCACGCCTTGCACCTTACCGATGCGCTGACCGCCATCGCGCGCCCCCGCGTTGCGCTATTCATAATCATTGCGCTGGGACTGATGTTTTATTTCATCGATCTCGGTCATCCCATGTATACCTTCGGCGAACCACGCGAAGGAGTGACTGTGATCGACGTGCTCAGCGGGCATGGTTTGATCCTGCCGCGTGACCCGATTGTTGAAATGCCGTTCAAACCCCCGATGATGCGGTGGCTTGCATCACTTTCCGCCGAACTGGCGGGTGGTCTCAAGGGACTGACCGAAACGACCATGAGGCTGCCCTCAGCTACATTGGGTATCGGTGGTATGTTGGTCTGCTACGCTTATGGTGCCGCGCTCTTCGAACCCATCGTCGGTTTATTGGCGGCCCTGATGCTGGGGACCAGTCTTCAGTATCTGCAGGCCGCTACCATCGCGCGGGTCGACATGACGTTCACCTTCTTCCTCGAGGTGGCGCTCTTCGAGTTCCTTTACATGGCTGAAGGGTTGACCTCGAGATGGTTGCTTTTCTACCTCGCTGTGGCGGGTGCGGTGCTGAGCAAAGGCCCGGCTGGATTCGTTGTCCCGGCCTCTGTGGCAATTGTCTGGAGCGTGGTCGAGCGGCGCCAGCCAACTGCCAGATTGCGCGTGGCGCCTGGCTTGGTCGTGGTCGCCTTGTTGGCGGGAGGATGGTACGCAGCAGCGATTGCCATCGGTGGTACCAGATTCGTCCTGCGACAGCTCGTTGATGAAAACCTCTTCGCGGTCATCCACAATTCCACGGTTGGCGCTGGCCATAACCATACATTTCTCTGGTTGAGCATAGCGCTGCTGGCCGGCTGGCTGCCTTGGACGCTCTTGCTGCCATGGGTAGTCGCGGACCTCGCTCCCAGATGGCGGAGGCCCCGCTCATCCTACTTGATAATCTGGTCCGTGACGGTTGTGCTGTTTTACAGTCTGGCCCATCAGAAGCGCGGCATCTACCTGCTGGCGATATATCCCGCACTCGCGGTTTTGACCGCGGGCTTTGTGCGACACTTGGATAAAGCTTCGCTTCCACGCTTGTTTCCAGCGGTCGGTCTGATCGGAGGTGTCGCGTTCATGGGTTTCGGCCTGGGTGAACTAATGCTGCTCCCCGTAACCCTACTCTACCCGTCGATCGCAGCAAAACTGATGGCTTTGGTCGGGGTCAGGGTTGCGTCATTCGTTGTGGGCTTGCGCGCAGAGCTTGTCCATCACGGAGCGCTCGCGGCGTCGCTTCCAAGCCTGACCCTATTATTCGGTTTGGGTTTAATCGCCTGTCGGTCGAAACCGCTGCAGCTTTTTGGGATGATGGTCGGAGGGATCGGCACGGCAATAGTGGCGGCCCAGCTGTTCATCGTTCCCGCGATCGCCTACGCCATCACCCTGAAGAACTTTGCTGAAGAATCGATACGCCTGATAGACCACCACTCGGTGGACTACCTGATTGGACTTAACTACGAGTTCTCTTTTTACAGTCGTCGCCGCATCGACTCGATCGCTGGTCCTGGTGCGAATGGACCTGATTTCCTTCTGGCCGATGCCGAATACTATCATTTGCACGCCCATGAACTGAACGACTTCGAGGCCGCTCTCGAGAGCGGCCCTGCTAACCTTGACGGCACTGGGGCAATGGTGCTGTTGCGGCGAAAATCGCCTGACCGCGTTGAGAAGAGCCTTGAAGCCCAAGACAGCCAAACTGGCCGATAGAACCCGAGCGGCAAAACGAGGTCCTTCCTTCGTTTCACCACTCATCTTGGCGGACCCTTGGTGACACGATGTGCGGGATAGTCGGGGTGTTCGGTGACAGCGTGGAGCCGGCACTACTGAGGTCGATGACCAGAACGATGTATCATCGTGGACCTGACCATCAGGCCTGCTGGCATGATCACGAGGCTCGCGTCGGCTTGGGTAGCGCGAGGCTCGCCATTCTCGACCTCTCGCCCCAAGGGCATCAGCCGATGTTCTCGGGCACAGGCCGGTACGTGATTACCTTCAATGGCGAGATTTATAACTTTCAGGCATTGCGCAGCAAGCTGGCGGCTTTAGGCCATCGCTTTTGCGGCCATTCGGATACGGAAACGATACTTGCGGCATTTGAGCAGTGGGGAATTGAGCCGGCTGTCAAACGTTTCCAAGGGATGTTCGCATTGGCGGTTTGGGATCGCATTGACCGCACTCTCTACCTGGTCCGCGATCCCTTGGGTCAGAAACCGCTTTACTATACCTGGATGGGTGGGGTCCTTCTCTTTGGCTCGGAACTTAAAGCCTTGCGCCCACATCCCGCCTTCCGGCCTGACATCAATCCTGGTGCCTTAGTCCTGCTGCTACGGCACAGCTATATTCCGGACCCGTATTCTATCTATCAGGGTGTCCACAAGCTGGCGCCCGGCTCAATCCTGGTAATTCCACAGGTCGCCGCCTGTACCGGTAACGGGGTGATACCCCGGAGCTATTGGTCGGCCGCTGACACGGTTGCGGGCGCTTTGGGCGATCCCTGGCTTGATGGCGAGGACGCGGCGCTGATCCGGCTCGAAGCGCTGCTGAAGGAAGCCGTGCGGATGCACATGATCGCCGATGTTCCGTTGGGTGTATTTCTATCGGGCGGAATCGATTCCTCACTCCTGGCCGCGCTGATGCAAGTTCAGAGCACGAAGCGCGTTAAGACTTTTACCATCGGCTTCGACGATCCAAACTACAACGAGGCTCCATTTGCCCGTCGGGTCGCTGAGCAGCTTGGCACCGATCATACCGAACACTACGTCCAGGATTCAGAAGTAGTGGATTTGGTGGCGCGAATGCCCGATCTTTTTGACGAGCCGTTCGCCGATTATTCCCAAGCTCCTAGTTACCTGGTGGCTGAAGTGGCCCGCCGCGAGGTGCGCGTCGCGCTTTCCGGCGAGGGCAGCGACGAGCTGTTCGGCGGTTACGAACGTTACCTGCAAGTGATGCGCCTATGGCGCATGCTAGGTTGGATGCCACCATCCATAAAGCAATTAGTTAGCGCTGGCATCAATTCGGTTGCGCCGCCTTCGTGGGACCGGCTGCTCGGCCCGCTCAATAACTTCCTGCCCAATCGCTTCAAGCAGGTCCGATGGGGCGACAAGCTGCACAAACTTGGGGAAGTACTGGCGGACTCGTCCACACCACGTGCGCTTTATGGCGGGCTCACTACGCATTGGCAAAGCGCGGAGACTGCCGCACTACTCAAGTTTGTCACGGATGAACCTCCAACGGTGCCGAACGATCCGGGACAATGGCGGCATTTTTCCGATTTGCGCAATGCTATGATGTACCTGGAATTGGTCGATTACCTCCCCGGCGACATTCTGGTGAAGGGAGATCGCGCCACGATGGCCGCAAGCCTTGAAGGGCGGATGCCATTTCTTGATCTTCAATTGGTCGAATTTGCTTGGCGCATTCCGATTGAGCTTAAGTTCCGCGACGGCCAAGGCAAATATCTTTTGCGCCGTCTGCTGCGACGTTATGTGAACCCGGAGTTAACTGAGCGACCGAAAATGGGCTTCGGCGCGCCGGTGGGCCGATGGCTCCGCGGCCCGCTACGGGATTGGGCGGAGAGTTTGCTTGACGAACGCTCATTAAACGAAGTCGGATTTTTCCAACCCGCGGCAGTGCGTCGGCTGTGGGACGAGCACGGGTCCGGGCGGCGCAACTGGCAGTTCCATCTGTGGACGATACTGATGTTCCAGGCCTGGCACGGGCGCTGGCACGCGCGCAACCAGTCCGACCCGGATGGTTGCGATTGAGGAATCAGTCAGCCGTGTCGCGCTACGAATCGAGCCCCAAAGCGCTCAACACCAGTTCGGCCATACAGCAACCCGCCAAATCTCACGTGTTCTCCATGGCAAGAGCTGATTCGGACCGGCGACAAGAGCATCGGCCGCCTTGCACTGGAGCTGGGGATCGGCCAGGCGGAACTGAGGCGGTGGGTGGATCAGGCGGAAATCGAGACAGGCAGCCGTCCAGTTTCGCGCTATTCGGAGTGGCCACGGCTCGGGGCAGGTTCACGCAGCGCCATAGCCCCGCGGAGGGGCTGAAACCTTCCGCTCCGCTTCGAGCTTTCGGTATCATTAATTGAGAGCGTGTGTTTCCAATCTTTTTCGGACGCTTGTCCGAAGAGATCGCTTCAGAGAAGGATTCTTTGGGGGTAGAAGTAGAGGCAGGCCTTGAACGTAACAGCACGCAAGGCGTGGGATTTGACGCGGCTCATCCGGCATGGAGGCCCGGCGTTGTGCAATGTTGCGGTGACCAACACCTGCAACGCCGCCTGCGCGTTCTGCAACTTTGCGCGCAATAAGGGGCTTATAGGACAACCGCGTTGGATTGACGCCAACCGTTTTGGCGACGCGCTCGATATCCTTTACCGACGCAACATCCGTTACATTTCGTTGTTCGGCGGGGAGCCGATGCTCCATCCGCGGCTAGCCGAGTTAGTTTCCACCACAGTGGCGTGTGATATGAGTCCTGCCCTTATCACCAACGGCTGGTTTTTGGCTGAACATCTCGAGCAACTCGCCGAAGCCGGTCTCCGGATGGTCTTTATCTCAATTGACGCGGCGGCGATGTCTCTGCACGAGGCCAATCGCGGTTTAAACGGACTGGGCGAGCGAATCCGGAGCGCGATCTCGCGGATGGCAGGCCTGGGTATGACGGCGTTTGCCTCAGTGACCATGAGCAAACTCATCGATGATTATCAGGCGCTGGTGCCCGCGCTGCGGGAGCTCGGATTTGCTGCTGTCACCTTCTCCTATCCACAGACTGCGCACGCCTCCACTTCATTGGTCTGGTCAGATGATTCGGACTTGGTCCGGTTCACCCCACAGGAATTGATCAAGGCGTTCGACGCAATCGAAGAAGTGCGCCGCTTATTTCCGGTCACCAACCCTCGCGAGTCAATTGCCGATATGCAGCGCCATCTACGCGGCGAACCGGAGCATTTCGCCTGCTACGGAGGCTTCAAAAGCTTCTACATGGATTGGAATTTTGACCTCTGGCGGTGCGAGACTTGGCAGCAGCCGATGTGCTCCGTATGGGACTTTGAACATACTCCCCTGGTGCGTGATGGATGTACCGCGTGTATTGCCGATTGTTACCGTGACTCCAGTGTCATGCTCCATTCGCTGGTCGCGGCCGGAGACGCTATCGAGCGGCTGGCCCAGGGCCGTGTATTGGCGGCGTTGAGCGCCCTGGCTACGCCCGGAATCTTTGCCTCGGTAAGAGCAGTGGCGGACAACATGAGGGTCCTTTCGCGCGTTGCCGACCTCGGCAGCCGCCGGTCGAGTTAGCTCTGCGGGCGATGGCGGTCGAGTGGGCATTAATCGAGTATCCAGGGCCGGAGGCCGTGATTTCGATCTACGGGCGCGAACTGTTCGAACGTCTCGTGCTGGTTTGCCGGCAGGTCGGGATGAGCCGCTTCGCAATTGCGAGTTCCGAATCCCAGCGCGTCCGCATCGAACAGACGCTTGCGCGTCTAGGCGTGGTTAATGCCACTGTGGTCGGATCCTTCGACGAGCTGTCCGGGCACAATCTGCACCTCGATTCATCAACACCCGTTTTGGTGATCTCCGGAAGTTTGGTCTTTGCCAGGACGCAATTACTTCGCATCCTTAACGCCCATCAGACCAAACCCGATACGGTGCTGTGCTGGCGCGGCCCCGGCGGGCCTCGCCGCGGCGAGATCTGTGTGGGACCCCTGGCGCGGATTTTCGTCCCCGGCACCGAATATGTGGATATAACACCAGTCGTCACGAGCGGGTCGATGCCCATAGCGCTCGGTAGTAAGCCGGGCGAGGCCGAAGCGGCCGAGATAGCGCTGGCCCATTGTATAAAAGATGAAACCGTCGCGCGGGACGCGCTGCTGGCGCGGCTTATCGATCGCCGGTGGTCCTGGCGGCTGAGTTCGGTCCTGGCGCGCACTTCTGTCGTTCCCAACCAGGTGACTATCGCCAACACGATGCTTGGATGTGTTAGCGCGGTTCTGTTCGCTCAAACAAGCTATTGGTCCCGGTTAGGCGCCAGCCTTTTGTTCGTCCTCGTCACGACGCTGGACGGAGTAGACGGCGAGCTGGCGCGGCTTAAGCTTCTGGAAAGCGACTTTGGTGCGGCGCTCGATATTACCACGGATGTCGCGGTCAATTTCGCCGTCCTGGTCGGAATTTTTGTGGGCTGTTATAGATCGAACACGAGACACGTCCCGGCCTTTTGCTTGGCGCTGTTTGTCGGCGGCTACCTGCTGTGCGCCGCGGTTTCGTATTGGGCCTACGCAACGTCGCGTAGCAGCCAGGAGTTATCGCGCTTCGATGCGCTGCTGGAGCAACTGACCTCGCGCGATTTTGCCTATCTGTTGGTTGTCTTCGCGCTTTTTGGACGGATGGATTACGTAGCTTGGGGATGTGCCGCCGGGCCATATGTGGTGGCGTCGATTCTGCTTTGGTCGATTGTCCGGCTGCGCCAAAGCGCAGCCATGGACCTTAACGCTAGTCGCCATGACCAGGCAGTTACCGTGGCAGACGCACGGCGCTCAGGCCATCCGAAGCAGCCGCGGCAAATTGTCCACGGACGCACCGATCGATAAGGCCACACTGCGACGCATCAGAAGGTCGGCGGCCTGCCGCGGATGTCCGGCCAAGAGCGCGGCGGCAGCGTCGGTAGCAGCGATCCCGGCGTGCATCAGCACGCTCGTGTCGCGATAGCACGCGGTGGCGCACGCGGTACAGCGGTCGCGCCGGTCCGCGATTTGGGCAAAGTCAAAAACCGATCCGAGCGGTTCGGTCCACGCTTCGCAGCGCCAGATGTTCAGGTGCCAGTCCAGATAAAAATATTTATACCCGCCGACGCAGGCAAAAAGTTCTTCCTCGCCGCGGACATGGCGCTTGATGTCCTCCAGTGACGCGTGCGAGTTGAGCACCGGAAACTTCCGGCGCAATTTGTCTATCGCGTCAAGCGCCCGTATCAGTTCCGCTTCTTCCATCGCAATCAGAGGCGAAGCCTCGTCATAGATCAGAGAGGACGATCCAAGCCGCTCGCGCCGCGGATAGCAGAAAGTTACCGCATCGAAGCCGAGCTCACGCAGTGTCGGGGCCAGGGCTTGGTAGCTAACCAGCCGACTCACGGTGATCGAGGCGAGCGCCGGGATTCGATGGCGCCGACTTGCCGCCACGCCCTGACGCATGCGCTCGCCCAAGCCACGCAGACCACGATTACGTTCATGCTGCTCAATTGAGTGGCTGTCGAGCGATACCAGCAGGGTGTTGAGGCCGGCTTCGGCAAGCTTCTCAATTTTCTGTGGCAGCAACCAGCCATTGGTAATAAGTGCCGGACGCAAGCCAGCCGCTTTCGCGTCGGCAACCAACCCTTCGATGTCCCGATGCAGCAGCGGTTCGCCGCCCTGAAAGTTCAGATAACGCACGCCCCGTTGATAGAGGATCGGCAGGGCGCGTGCCAGCTCCCGGCGATCGATCCATCGACGATCGGTGACTACACCCTTGTTGCGCGCGAAGGAGCAGAAATCGCAGGCAGCATTGCAGGCGTTGGTGACCGAAACGTCGCACGCGCCCGGTATCAAGCGCTCAAGCCAGCGCCCTGCGTTTGCCATTCCCCTACGGCCCTCCACGGCCCCCGGCATGCACCCGAGCCGTGTGTGAATCATACCACTCTCTTGCTGCGAACGTCAGCTTGATTGTACTCTCCGAGAACTTTCTCCGCTTCCGCTGCTCACCTTTTTTCCATCGCCTTCAACTCCCAAGGCGTCCGGTTTCGCGCTATTCGGAGTGTCCATCAAACCGGGCAAGTCCACAGTGCCTCGTTGCTCGAGCGGACGCTATTCGAACTGACGCTGGATTTCTGACTCTCTGTGAACGACTAATACATTCAAAAGGATACCAAGAGCTCTGTGATCCTGGTCATCGAGACCGCGGAACCACGTATTTCACTCGCAAATCGAACCGCAAGGGCCCAGAATTTTAAGGATGTATTTCTCGATCAAGCCCGCTCAGATGCGATCAAGCAAAACCTCGGCTCCATCCCCGGACGCGGGGCTCGCGTCAAGTCCCGCTTCAAATCTCAGCCGGCGGCCAGGCAGACCACTTGCTTAGCTAGAAGCTTAGCCGCCAAGGGGATTTGCAGGCCTGACCATCGGGCCAGAGTGAGAGGTTCAGATTTGGCCGTGGTGCTGAGACTAGCATTGCGGCCTGAACGGACTGGTGGGAGTGCAGATTGCGTCGAGGATCTGACGCCAGAGGACGTCGGCCACGTAATCGCTCGCGTCGATGTTGCTCATGACTGAGATTGACCAGCCGGTATCGGTGAAGGTTGAAGTGACGTTGTTGAAACCCGGAATGCGCCCGCCATGCATCACAATCGGGCGGCCATACACTTCGGTCGAATTCAACCCGAATCCATATACCGATGGTTCGCTGTGACTGAAACCGTTGACCGGCGGCGCAGTGGTCATTTCGGTGACCAACTTGGCGGGCAGGATGCCGCCGCCCAGCAGCAGCCAGTCCCATTTGACCATGTCGAGCACGTCGGAACTGAGCGCGCCCGCAGAGTATAACGCGCTCGGGTCGATAACCAGGGCGGGAACAAGATTGCCTGTGTCATCGCGTGTATATCCGACCGCGTTGGCCCCGGTAGGCGCCGGTCCATAATGAGTTGAGGCCAAGCCGTTTGGCTCAAGGATTCTGCTCTCGATAAAATTGCCATAAGTTGTGCCGGTGACCTTTTCGATCACTGCGCCCAGCACAAACGTGTTGCTGTTGGAATATTCAAAGGCAGTCGCGCTTTGAAAATGCAGCGGCAGCGGTGCGAGCGCGTCGATCACGGTCGATGGCGCCACTCCACTAAACCAAGTCGGCGCCTGCGGCAGTGTGGTATAGTCCACCAGGCCGGCGCTCATGTTCATCAGCGACGCAATCGTTACGTCCCGATCGGTCGACAGCGCAGGAATGTACTTCGAGACCGGATCGTCAATCGATAGCGCCGGTGGATTTTGGTTGGCCAGCATCATGATCGCCGTCGTAGTGAACTGCTTGGTCACAGATGCAATCATGTAGATTGAATTCGGAGTGGCCGGAATGTTCTTGGCGATGTCAATCATCCCGGCGCATTGCGAATACAGGACAGCGCCTTTCCGGCCGATCGCGACACAGAGCGAAGGAACCTTGTTCGTGTTCTGAGCGGTAGCGATCAGCCGATCGACCGTAGGTCCGAAGTCCGGCTGCCCTGAAGCGGAGCCGTCGCAGCCCGCCGCCAGCACTAGCCCAAACAGGCAAGCGATTATCGCCGCCCTCATCCTGAAATGCGAAAATCCGCCGGCGGACTTCTCCAGGTTAGTCAATAAGTTCATCATACACCTGCTCCTCACTCCCTTTTGCATGCCGCGCCGAGCGGCGCCGTCGCTTTTGCCTTCGCCTGCGCGTGGGCCAACCGGACAGTGCTCGGTATCGGCCTCGGCGGCTTCGATTGATCTATCATCACTTCGCATCTCGCATTCGAAAGTGGCGCGGACGTTCCGCCCGTAGCAACCAGCGCACCGCTGCGCCCGCCGACCGGATTGGTTCGGGCAGAAGCAAGCTTTCCGAGAGCTTGCTTCTGCCCGCTGCCGGTCTCTCTCTCCGCCACGCAGATTAGTCGGCCGATGTTTCCCGACTTAGCAAGTCGACGTCACTTTCGGACAAGGGTTTGGAGCACAGTCGCATTACCACGCGCAAGCCGTCGGAGAAGTAGGGATCAATGATAAGAATGGCGCGCTAGCCGCAAAAGCGCACCCGAGGTTGCGGCTGATTGCCGCCTATCCGAATTTCGAGCGCGCCCGGCGTAGGCGCGGGCCGTTTCGGCTCGGTTTGCTTGCGTTTAAAGGTTAGCTGATCTACACTGAACCATATGGTTCAGTGTCAGCCGAGGCTCAACGGGGGATTCGCGGCGCTCTCGGACGCTACACGTCGAGGCATCCTGGAACGGCTCGGACGCGGCGATGCGTCGATCAGCGACCTGGCTTCGAAGTTCGAGATGACCCTCACGGGCATGAAGAAGCACGTGCGGCTACTCGAAGACGCTGGCTTGGTCAGCACGCAGAAGATTGGACGCGTGCGAACGTGCCGGCTTGGGCCGCGCCGTCTCGAGGACGAAACAGCCTGGATGACCAAATACCGCCAGATGCTGGAGGCACGGCTCGACAGCCTCGGCCGATTCCTCGCGCGTAGCAGGGGAGACAAATCATGAGCATATCCAGCAAGAACACGACGGTCAGTGCGCCGACGGATCGCGAGATTCACGTCGAGCGCGTTTTCGACGCCCCACGAGAGCGCGTCTGGCGTGCCATGACAGATCCGAAGCTGCTCGCGCAGTGGTGGGGGCGCGGCAACAGGCTCGTGATCGAGCGTCTCGAAGTCGAACAGGGCGGCCACTGGCGTTTTGTCGAGCACGCTCCGGACGGCACCTACGGATTTCAGGGTCGGTTCCGCGAGGTGTCGCCGCCGGAGCGCCTTGCCATGACCTTCGAATGGGACGGGGCGCCCGGCCACGTTGCGGTCAACACCATAACTTTTCACGATCTCGGCGACGGCCGGACCAAACTGGTCAGCGCCTCCTTGTTCCACACCACCGAAGAGCGCGACGGCATGCTGAAGTCCGGTATGGAGGCGGGCATGAACCAGAGCTACGCGGCGCTCGACAAGGTCCTGGAGTCTCTCTGACGAAGGCGATCGTCGGGGCTAAAATCCAAATCAAAGCGTTACGTTAAGATTTTGGTACTCGTTATCCTCGATATCCGATCTCGGCTGAGGATCGCGTGTTCCTGTTCAATGATCACGGTCCGATAGTCTCCCTAATGTGATGCACTACCTGACAGAACTAAGGTGGACTGCATACGTATGCGCGCTGGGAATCCTCGCTGGGCAACGACGAGAAACTCGCTCCATGGAGAGATCCACCAAAGTGGGACACCGCGCAGGCGTGTAAAACTACAGCGAATTCCCGACCGTGTCGGCGAAAATGGTACATCCAAGCCAGGCCATCGCGTCAACGCTCCGCCGCGAACAACTCACTATGTTGGCGTATATGGCGTCCACACTTTGGCCTAAATTCATTGCATCGATCACGAATTCCATCCATATTGCCTAAAAATTCTGCCAAGTCGGGTGACCGGGATATTGGGCTTTTGGTCCTTGGCCCGATCAGGTAGTTACCTCGAATCGTGCGCGCACCGCCGCGGGCGCATGCTACCGGGCCGATGGCGGTTCAGGTTTTTGGTCTGGCTGCGCCGGCGGGGGCGCTCAAGCGGAGCCGCTTACGGGAGCGCAAGGCCGTAAAGCCCGCGGCCGAGGACCAGCGTCCACCTTTGCTGAGATGATGGAGGCCAACGCGGTGGCGGCAGCGGTGGTTGAAAGCCCTTCAGGGGCCTTCAATCCTAATTTATTAGGTAACAGGTAATAAGATGTGAATATCGTCGAGCGGAGGGAACGTTTGCTATGAAACTCGAACGAAAAAAATTCGAAGAAGAACTGCAAAAGCTTCATGTGGAGCTGGTGAAGCTCCAGGAATGGGTGAAACACAAGGGTCTCAAGGTGATCGTGATCTTCGAGGGACGCGACGCGGCCGGCAAGGGGGGCGCGATCAAGTGCCTCACCGAGCGCGTCAGCCCACGAGTGTTTAGAGTGGTGGCACTCCCCGCGCCCACGGAGCGCGAAAAATCGCAAATGTACGTTCAGCGTTTCATACCCCATCTGCCTGCGGGCGGCGAAGTCGTGGTCTTCGATCGGAGCTGGTACACGAGGCCTTTGACCGAGCGAGTGATGGGCTTTTGCACCGAGGAACAGGCAAGGTACGCCCTCCAGATGGCTCCTTTGCTGGAAGAGGCATTCGTACGGTCGGGAATCATCCTCATCAAGTACTGGTTCGAGGTGAGCCAGGAAGAGCAGACCAAGCGCTTCATGTCCCGGATCAATGACGGCCGCAAAATCTGGAAGCTCAGCCCAATGGACCTCGAGGCTCATCGGCGTTGGTACGATTACTCGCGCGCACGCGATGACATGTTCGCCGCTACGCATACCAAGGTTGCCCCGTGGTACGTCGTTGATGCGGACGACAAGCGGCGCGCGCGGCTTAACTGCATCACACATCTCCTTGGCTTGATCCCGTACAAGGAAGTTCGGCGGGAAAAAGTTAAACTGCCTGACCGCCAGAAGTCCAACGGCTACAAAGAACCCGAGGAGCGGCATTACGTTCGTATCCCCGCCGTGTATCGAGATTGAGCTACGGGATGGCGGTCGGGTGAACTGCTGATGGAAACAAGTGAGGCCAGGTGGAACTTGCTCCGATTCGCCACGGGTGGATGGTGCAATCCGGTTCAGCGTTGTGGATCGGCCGAAGAACTGTCCACTTCCGCGGCTCAGCATGGTTCTGGAGAACAGGCTTGACCTTTATCGCGGCTGTCGCGGATTGAGACGGAGGCCGGAGGACGTGAATCAATGCTGCCTGGTTGCGCTCTATATGCTGGCGGTGACCTTGTGGATCACCACTTCGATTGGCGGAATCGCCCGCGCTCAGACGGCGCCGGCACCTTCCCAACTCAGTGAAGAGGAGAGGCTGGAGCGGGATTTCACTGACCCACTTACGACGCTGCCCCAGCTGCTGATCAGAGATAGTTACTCGCCGGCGAACTTCGGCACGAATGTTCAAACGAACCAACTCATCATTAGACCGATAATCCCGCGCATCCCACCTCACACGTTTCTGCCGTTTGTCCAATTGATCCGGCCGACCTTCACCTTGGTGACGCTGCCAAGTTCCAGGGGCGGAACCCGCACCGAGTTTGGCGATTTGCCGTTGTTCGATGTGGCAGTTCTGCCGTGGCCCGATCGACAAAAAACCGGGCTGTTGATCGGCGTCGGTCCCTCATTTGTGTTTCCGACCGCAACGTCCAAAAGCGCGGGCGAAGGTGCGTGGCAGGCGGGACCAGCGCTGGGAGCCATCTACACCGCCATTCCAGGATTGCTGGTCGGCTTCATCGCTCAGAACCCGGTTTCCTTCGCCTACACGGCAGCTCACCGCCCGCCTCAAAACACGTTTGAGTTCCAACCCGTTTTTGCGTTGCACTTGTGGCAAGAGTGGTACTTGCGCTCTGCGGAGGCGAACTGGTCCATGGGTTGGCATCGGCATTCCCCGACGCTGCTGCCGCTGAGTCTCGGAATCGGCCGCACGTTTGTGCGTCCGCGGCTGCCCCCGATGAGCTTCTTTGTTACGGGGCAATGGACGGTCTATCGTCAATTCGCGCCGATCGCACCGCAGACCACGATAAATTTCGGGATGACCATCGCGTTCCCACACCTCCGGGATTACTGGACCCGGTAGCGCTATTCCGCCGTACCTTGCGTATCCCGCAAGAGTTTCGATCGATGGGCGCTTTGGAAAACTCGCCTATCAGATCCTCAGTGGCACTCAAAATCCATTTTCGCTTTAGGCTAGAAGAACCATCCGGTTTCGGACGACGGACCGAAAATTGCTCCCACAAAGCGCTCCAGCTCTATGTTGAACTTGAGCAGTACATGGTCCGAGTTGCGAGTCAGGCCGAAGCCGGGACCGATGCTGTATTCGATACCTCGCGGTAGTTCGCCCCAGGCTACCGGAAAGATATAGTGCTGTTGATCGGAGAGTTGATCGTTGTCGTCGATAAGGCCGATGCCGCCGTAGAATTCGACTCCCGGCGACAGGTATCGCATCCATCTGTAATACATCCCGTTGGCGTAGCCGAACTCAAAGCCGCGATTCTTGTCCGGTCCCGTGATCGGTTTTTCAAAGATGGGGTTGAAGTTGAAGGTAAAGCGGCCGATGTCCTTCTCGATTATCGGCTTGAACTCGATTTCCAGCTCGGCGTCGTCGAACTGATCGATCTTGTGCCATTCCAACTCGGCGTACCATCCGAGATCGACCGGCAGTACGCCTTCGTCGAAAAGCCTGCCGCGCAGGCGAAACTTCGAACCCGAGTACCAGTAACCGTGCCCGCTCACCTGGGTGTCGTCGATATACGCCGCGGCCTCGATCCGGTCGGTCACTCCATAGGTCAATTCGAGCGCGTTGAACCATGAACCTTGACTCGAGAAGGTGCCCGAGGAAAGACCGCTGCCGGGCGTGTTGTGGCCGTTGGGCACGACCCCATTGAGCATCTCCAATTCAACCATCCCGCGTTGCTCGGTGGCGTAGGGGTAAACTTCGAACTCCCAGGCGTCCACCTGGGAACGAGCCGCCTGCGGACGTAGGAGAAACACGTTCAGCAGACCGCACGTCAATATCGCCACGCGCATGCACCGATTGCTCATCTCACTGCCTGTACTACGCCGGGTCTAATCACGGCGCGTTCCCCATCTGCAACCGTAGCCATCGCTCTAACTCAATTCGCTCCGCCTCGGTAACGCGGGCGTCCGGATGGACCAGCCGGTATTCCCACGGGGGCATGTTTTCCTGTTGCAGGGACCTGTTCATCCAGCGGGCTTTTCGGGTTCGCACCGCAGTGCTGTACAGCGTCCAGTTTGAGAAGTTCATCTCCTTGCGGCCAATCGTCACGTCGCGCACCACCAGCCACGACGCCGGCGGTATGGCGGCATACCAGGGCCATCGGGTCTCGTTCGAATGGCAATCGGAACAACTGCGCCGCAGGATGTTCCGGACTGCTTGGGGAGCCGGCAAGTCGGAGTGCGGTTGCGGATTGGTGAGTTCCACCGGCCAGATTAACGCCGCCAGCAATATGCACAGACCCGAGCCGAGCAGGGCGCGAACGATGACCTTCCAGGCACTCATGGTTCATGTCGGGAAACCTTCGCTACTTGGCGACGATTGACCCCTGAGGAACATCGTTGTGAAAGTCGTCGTAAAAGTCGTAGGTGCCGGCGCTGAGCGCAGGGAGCCGCACATTGATCTGGCCACCTGGATCGACGACCTTCTCTCGATTGAGCTTGAAACTTTCGAATTCGATGGTTTCCTTGGAGCTATTGAGCACCCGTATCATTAGGGGTTGGCCTGCGGGTACGGTGAGGGTTTGAGGAGTGAAGCGACGATTTTCAAAACGTATCTGGGTCTCACTGTTTTCGGCGCTTGCAACGGTGGCAAGGAGCACAAGTGAGAGGCAGGCTATGGTTTGAAGCTGTGATGTTGAGCGCCAACGAAGCATCGCAAGGCATCTCCCAAAGATTGAAATTGAGACCTATTCTCAATATCAGGCGGCCCGTTGTCAAGCGCAATCTCGTCAAAAAATCGGACCAGCGTTTGCGGTACTTTGCGCGGGCGCGCGCGGATGTGGCCGTGGGCAGTCGTGGGACTGAGGGGACGCCTTAAGGTTTAGAGAAACCTATTAATGATGATGGCGATCCTGCGGACTTCAACCGGCCGTTCGGATCGCCGAAAGACGCCCGACGCGCTCGTGTTTGCGCCCAGCCGCGGGTTGAGTAACGCCCTATATGATTCTGTCCGCCGGAGGGATGTGGATGAATTATCTGCTTGTGTTGTGGAACTATCGAATCTCGGCCAGCCTGACGCTGCTGACGGGCATTCTTCTCCTGTGGCAATATCCCGGCGCCAAGGGCACCGCCGGACACATTACACGATGGGCCGCGGCGCTGTTTCTTAGTGTGCTCGTCGTCTACATGAATACCGTTACCGTTATGAATCGGCCGCAAGCACGTATTACGAATGCCTGGCACATACGGTTTTTGGCGTTTCACCAAAATGTGGGATTGATATATTTTGCCTTGATGGCGCTGATGCCTTTTCTCGGTGGATCCTTGATGCTCGCACGAAAACTGGGATCGCGACACTCAACGGTTCTGCGCGCGGCCCATAAGTATGCCGGCTACGCGGCGGGACTATGTTGGCTCGCCTCCAACGTCGCAAGCGAAATCGGCTCCCGCATACCGCGGGTATGAATACGCTCCGCGGTTCATTCAACGTCACCGCAGGACTTATAAATCAAGATTATGGAAGGCAACGATGCGATTGGAAAATAAAGTGGCGATCATCACGGGAGCAGGCGGTGGCCAGGGACGTGCTGCCGCATTGTTGTTCGCCGGGGAGGGGGCGAAAATCGTGGCCAGCGACTGGAATGCGGAGTCTGGCGAGGAGACCGCGGCGCTGGTGAATGCGGCGGGGGGCGCCGCCGTACATATCGGCGCGGACGTCTCCGCCGCTGCCCAAGTGCGCCGGCTTATCGACGGTGCGTTGGAGTCGTTCGGGCGTATCGACGTACTCTACAACAACGCCGGGGTTGGTTATTCCTCAAGTCTTTCGATGCACGATATCCTCAAAACACCTGAAGAAGACTGGGATCGAGTGCTGGCTATTAATCTGAAGAGCGTGTTTCTAACCTGTAAATGTGCTATTCCCGAGATGCTTAAAACCGGCGGCGGTTCGATCATCAATACTTCGTCGGTGGCGGCACTGGTGGGGGGCGAAAATGCCCACGCCTATACCGCCGCCAAAGGCGGAATGATCTCGCTCAGCCGCGCTCTGGCGGTAGAATTCGGTCCGCACAACATACGGGTCAACTGCATCTGCCCCGGCGTGATCGATACGCCGATGGTTGAATCGGTGGTGAGGCCGTTCAAAGATCCGGCCCGTCCATTCCGCATATCGCCGATTCGACGTTTGGGAACGCCCGAGGACATCGCCTACTGCGCCCTGTACCTGGCATCGGAGGAATCGAGCTTCGTGACCGGTGCAACGTTCGTGATCGACGGCGGGATTACTGCCCGCTAAAAGACAATTGCATGGCCATCGGGCTCACGTTCCAAGAATTCCAACTTCCCTCTATTACTTAACGACTACTCCGGGGGTTGAACCTCGGAGACTTCCGGGTTTCCGACGAGGTTCCGGCTTCAAGAACTGCGCGGTGAGCGTGAGTTGGCCGAACAAAGACGGATAATCAGGCGCGCTGAAGAGACTCGCGCGGCAGACCGCGCGATATCGTTCGCTTCGTTCCGGATGACGGTGCGCGGCTGGTAAAGCCGCAAGCAGCCGAAGAAATAATTTACATTTGTGCCCTGCCAAGGCACACCTGTGCCTCGATTTATCACGTCCTGTTTGTGCCAGGAGCGGCACCGGTAGCGCATCACCGGTTTACCAGGCAACACGAAGATATTGCTGCGCGCGAAGCTCTAGCCATTTTGCACTTCGCCGCAGGCGGCGTGTTGCCGGCAGGGCGCCCGTTGCGGCGCTGGCAGTCATGCCCATCTCAACAGGAGGCACAAGGTGATGACGGTTGAACCATCAATGGCAAGGAACGCGAAGTGGGTACTACTCGCCGCACTGGCACTAGGGTGGATCATGCCGGGCTCCGCGGCGGCCAATCCCGGCGGCTATAGCTTTACCAGGATAGCGGCGCTCGGCGATACCGCTCCGGGCGGAGGCACTTTCATCGACGGCTTCGAGCCCACGATGATCAACAGCCGCGGAGACGTGACTTTCGGCACTGACCTGACTGTGCCGGACCCGGGAGACGAAGGAATCTTCCTGATAAGGAATGGTAAGGTTTCACCTCTTGTCCTGCCGGGCGAATCCGTTGCCGGTGGCGGCGTTCTCGACTCAGCCTTCCATAGTCCCTTCGAGGTGTCTATCAATGACAACGGAGACGTGGCGCTGGATTACTATGCAGCGCCGTTGCCTGCGGTCATCACCCCGTTCGGACTCGACGCCGGTATCTATCGCTTCTCACGCACTACCAATTCGCTGACGCCGGTGATCGTGCCCAACTCTACTGCTGCCCCGGGCGGCGGGACCTTTGTAGGCTCCACTCCACATCCTAGCATCAACAACCGCGGAGAAATCGCGTTCGCCGGGATGCTAACCGATGCGGACATCGATCCCGGCACACCGCCGGGGTTCGATGGACTTGGCGTCGGTGTCTTCCTGCAAAAGGACAAGAGTGGGTCGATAGTGACTGTGGTTAGGCCGGGCGATCTGGCACCCGGCGGAGCCACTTTTGATTATGCGCAAAATCCCTGGATCAATGACGCTGGGGATATTGCCTTCGGCGCGCACCTTGCGGGCGAGACGTGTATCGACTTCGGAAATCCGCAGTCGGTTTTTGTTCAATGCGCCGAGAGCATATATGTCAAGCGGGCTGCGCGAGGCAGCATCGAATCAATCGCTCATCAGGGTGACCCTGCCCCGGGCGGCGGGACTTTTGACTATGCTTTCGGGCCGATACTCAATAGCCGCGGCGACATTGTCTTTGTCGGCGACTTGACGCCGCCACCGAATTTAGGTTCGGACCTGGGAATATTCCTACGGTCCGGCGGCATGTCTATTCCGGTGGCGCGTCCCGGTGACGCGATGCCGGGCGGCGGACACCTTCTTACGGTGTCATTCTTCTTCAGTACCTACGGCTTGAATAACCGTGGAGATGTCAGCTTCCTGGGTGCTGTTGACACCGACGTCAATGGCGATGGACTTCCCGACATTGGGCTCTTCGTGTGGTCGCATGGCGTGCTTCATCTGGTGGCTCGAACGGGTACGGTTATTCCGGGTGTGGGTACGGTGGCGAACCTTAACTATCCGGCGTTTGTCGGCGCTCCGCCCGCCGATATTTACGATTCAGCGGCGATCAATGATAGCGGCGAAGTGCTTTTTGACGCGATGATGGCCGACGGTTCCGTAGTTCTACTTATCGCAAAGCCGCAGCCGTGAGGTTCTTGTCGGCTGCCACTCGGTAGATGACCGCCAAGGACATCGCGACCGAGCCGGAGAAATGCCCAGAGTTTGAAAATCGAATAACCCGCGGCGCTGGCCCCAGGCGCTTCAAGGCAGCCGAATCGCGCGGGACGCCGGATGCCAGAACGTCTTGCCATCGACGCCGCCGGTGGGACCGGCGCCAAGGACGGGCTTGGATAAATCAATTCGCAGCAAGTACAGCGGTATTGAGTTTCGAGGCTGCTGGCGATTATCGGTGCGGGCGTCAGCGAGCAAGTATGCAAGATTGCGCTGCTGGTCAATCGCTATGCCCGGCGGCATACCAAGGACCTCAAGCTGAAGTGTTGCACCATTGGCAATGCTCTTTGGAATCACCGAGGCGGCGAGAGTGTAAACTGAATGGTCGTCCGGTTTCGACCCTGATCCGGGCTGGCCATTATTGTTCAGATAGTCCGTGGCCCGCAGCGGCCGCCGGGGAAGCTGGACCAGTTTGAAATTCGATCCGAATTTATCGACTAACAGAGCCTGGTGCGTTACGCAGTTAATCGCCGCCAGGCCGCCGGGACCGTCACCGACGGGAGCGACGAAACCCAGACCCATAGCCGCCACGCTCCGGGCGCTGCCCGGACTTGCTTCCGTATCGAGAGAAGAGAAATTGTAGGCATAAGTGATATCGGCGCCATTCTCCAGGCTCTCGACCAGGATGTTTGTGGTTCGGTCGAAAGCGCTGCTTTCGTAGATTCCTTCATTGGGGGGAATCTGAAAATCAAACTGCGCAAACGGAGTGTGCCAGGTGTCGACCAGCTCGCTCGAGCCTCTGGCGGTGACGAGCGCCAGCCCCGTCCTGGAATTGAGAGCTATTGATTCAGTGTTGTAGTGCAGTCCAATGATCGAATGGGGGTCCCAGACCGGCGGACTTCTTGAAGTGTCCAGGACGCCAAGAAAACCGGAGGTGCCGGCCAGCGCGCGGTTGGCTTTGGGGTCTTCCACGATGCCACCGTTTGTGCCGAGCGCGAACAGACCGGGAAGAGCCACTGTGTTCTTCAACGAGTGCGCCACGGCGTCGATCTCGTACGCGAAAACCTGAAAGGAGGCCAAGCCCGTGGCCAGTATCGTTTTGTTGTTGGGGTTGTATGTCACCGATTGCGCAACGCGCGCTCCCGGCAACGAGATGGTCTTGATCATCGGATTGGCGGCATCCGCGCTTAGATCCACGACCGCCAGTTGCGCATTGCCGCGGCTGTCCTGGGTATAAATCGATACGTACCCAGTGTTGTGTTCCGGATCGATTCCGATTGCCTCCTCGGTGCCGCATGGCTGCGGGAAGGTTTCGGAAAACGCCGGAGTACTGGCGTCCCCGCCTGGGCTCTGGCATCCGGTCAAGCTCGCCAGCCCTGCCAGCGCGACGGCGACGGCAAGTCCATTCAGCGCGCTACTCCGAAGCGGAGGAAACCGAACCCTGAAACGGGCGCCACGAGCGAGCGAACCTTTGCGGTCCGCTCTTTCGCGCAATGACGCGATACCGCTGTGCGAACTCACCTTAGCGGCGGGTGCTTCCCCGCAGGGCGATGGCCGACATTACGTGAGTGGGACCGCCGCTCAGCGCAGCCGAGGCCGGGAGCACTTCATACGGCCGCATCATTTCGTTGTCCTCGTGTTCCAGGATATGGCAGTGCCAGACGTAGCGGCCGGTGTAGCCCTCGAATTTCGCGATCACCCGCGTTACTTTGTCGGGCTCCGCGAGCACGACGTCCTTCCAGCCAACCTCCTGCGCAGCGGGTGGCTCGGGCGCACTAAGGTAGGTGAGCTTTCCCTCGTGGAGAAAGACGTCGTCATGATACCTGCGCCGATCGATTACCTGGAAGTTGATCATATGGATGTGAATGGGATGAGCGTCGTCGGTGGCATTGACCAGGTTCCAGATTTCCACTGTATCGATCACCGGATTTTCCGTGATGGGAGCGCTCCAGTGCGCGTTTTCCAGCAAGTCGATTATTGGGGCACCCATAGCGTCGCGCACTTCGACCAGCGCAAGGTCTCGGACCTTGACCGCCGTCGATGGGTCTATCGGCGCATAGGGCAATAGTTTGGAGGGAATCACGCTGGCGTCTTTACCGGAGGCGGAGGTGCCCACGCGAAATTGCATGAGGTTGGGCGGAACGACCGCGCCGCCGCGCGGATAGGGTGCGGGTGCGTCGTTTTTCATCACGACCTGCCTTCCCGCCAGTTTGGAGAAATCGACTATGACGTCCGATCGTTCGGAGGGCACCAGCAGCAACCGGTCAAGCGCGACCGGTTCCGGCGCCAAGCCCTGGTCGGTCCCGATTTGAATGAAGGGTTGCCCAGAAGACAATGTGAGGCCCAAAAAGCGCGCGTTACATTGGTTGAGAATCCGGAATCGATATTTGCGCGGTTCCACTATCAGGTAGGGGGTCGCGCGGCCATTGACCAGCATCGTCTCCCCGAAGAACTCCGGGATGTGCGGTGTCCCCGGCCTTCCTGACACCGGATAGCTGAGCTGCCCGTTCTCGTCGAAGGTCCGATCGGAAATCATAAGCTCAAGGTCGTATGCTCCCGACGGCAGGTTCAGACTCCGCTCGAAGTCGTCATGGATGATGTAGAAGCCGGCAAGGCCGGCGAGGTTGTTCAAGCGGGTGATACCGATCGCGTGATCGTGATACCAGAGCGTTGCCGCGCGCTGATTGTTGGGATAGGTGTACAGCGCGGCGCGTCCCGGACCGTACCAATCGTCGGGATACCCGTCGCTCGCGGCAGGTACGCGGCCGCCATGGAGATGAGTCACGTTGCGGACGTCGGGCAGGCTGCTACCGGCGCCGTGGATTGAATGATCGATCGGCAGAAAATGCCGCTTCGGAAGGTCATTGATCCAGCGGACCCGCACGGTTTGGCCGCGCTGCGCATGTATCGTGGGGCCTGGCATGCTGCCGTTGAAGCCCCAAACATAAGTGGGCGGCAGATCGCGATGAAGCCGGGTGCGGAACGAGCCCATCGTCATCTCATAGTGCGCGGCAGGCTCCTCGACTCCAGGCACTCGAATGAGGCCGGTAGGCCGCGCACTGCTGATCGTTTGGATCGGAGTAACGAAAGGCGCGAGTGCGCCGCCCTTAAGCGCCGGCCTGCTGAAAGGCTGCCTTGGCCGAGGATGTGCGTGAAATGATGTTGCCTGCTCGGCGAGCGCCATATCAGGGTTCGCGCCATGAAGTCCCAAGGGAAGGGCTGCTCCCAAAAGCAAACCCTTGCGCAGAAGTTCCCGCCGGCGGATCAAGAACGGTCTGGTCATGCTGAAAACGATAGTGGGAATTATTCTCAATAAAGCGTGAAGTCAAGATCGTCGGGCGAGCGTAAGCTTCGGGGCGCGCTGCACTAGCCGTGTGGACATTACCGGAATGCGAAGGGTTAACGGGTAAGATTGCGAACGCGCTTACCGGATTGCATGATCTCGTGGCGATGTCGGATTTGAGTGCAGCGTCTTTGCGCCTCGGGATCTTTCTGCCGCAGCTTCAGCGATGAGATTGACGGTGCGTGCTTGCGCGGTTTTGGTGCGCCGGCTGATTGGCCATTGTCCTATGTTGGTTGTGCTGGCCGCGGCGGCTGTAGTGATCGTCCGGGACTTTCTCTGCTTCATTGCCAATCCACGGCCGCTGTGGCGGGGCATGGTCCACGATCGGAACAGTCATTATGAGTTTGCCCTCAAGCTGGCGCTTGCCCTACGCGGCCTCCAACCAATCAGATTTGTTTCGATCGCACTGGGCCAGTCCAAAGTCTGGCCGCCTGTGCATGGCTTCCTGACCGCGTTGCTTATCGCGCCATTGGGTCCGGATTATCGCGTGGCGGTGATACCTTCGCTGCTCGGATGGGGCATGACGGCCGCATTCGCATTCCTGGTGGCGAAAAGAATCAGCCCGGCGGGCGCCCGCGCCGCCGCAACGATCTCCGCCGCGCTGGTATTGGCAAGTCCCGCTTACCGCGACTACGGCACCGATATCATGCTGGAGAGCCTCGGCGCCGGACTTACGATGATGGTGCTGTATTTCTATGCGGTTGCCAGACAGGAGGAGTCGGTGCGCTCCTGGCGCAATCTTTCCATCGCGCTCACGATTTTATTCTTCGAGAAATACAATTTCTGGTTGCTTGCAGTGCTGGCGCTCGGCGCGGCGGAGATTTTGCGCTGGTGCACAGCGACGCCCGCCCCAATTCGAAAAGCCGCGCGCGCGTTTTCAGGCAAGGTGAACCGTGATGCGGTGATTCGCGAGCTCGGTCATCCACTTAATCTTTTGGCTGCCGCGATGCTGCTCTTGATGGGCGCCATTTGGGTCCGGGGACCGCGGCCGGTGCAAGTAGGCCCTTGGAACATATCGGTCTATCCGCCGCGCGACGTGCTCACGGCGGCCTACGCGGCATTGGCGCTCCGAGTGATGCTGGCCGCGCCGCGGGGATGGTGGCGAAGGTTCCGAGCGTCATCTCGCGCCCGGTCCCAACTGATGCTATGGCATGTTCTGCCGGTAGCGGTTTCGTTCCTCCTGCCCGGCCGGCTATGGATGTTCCTGTGGTATGTGGGACCCCTTAATCATGCCAGCACGGTGCCGGTATTCGGTTTGCGCTGGGCGCTCAATTACTACACTCACGCCGCGGTTTACGAATACCATCCGGCATCGTGGATCGCGTGGATGGTGGGCGCTGCTTTTCTGGCCGCCGTAGTGAGTTGCCGTAATTGGCTTCCCGGTGGCACCGCCGTAGTTGCGCTCGCGATAATCGGCGGCGCGGCGGTGTTGGTGCATCCGAATCAGCAAAACCGCTACCTCTTCTCGTGGTTCGCCGCCGTGTGGGTCGCCGCGGCAACCGCGGTTGTGGCGACCATTTACAGCTGCCGCCTGCCGGTACCCTTCCGTATCCGTGATCCGATCGCGGGGACCGTGGCTGGAGTGGCGTTCGTGACGCTGATGATTTACGCATGGAAGCCGCCTGCGATACGGCCCGGTTTGAGCGATTTGGATTTGAGCGACGCTTATCTTCCGACGCTCAAGCCCTTCCGACAAGTCACATTCCTCTCCAACATGCCGATCGGTTCGTTCGTGACCTGGACTTATCTGGAGCGATACCGGCGCGCCGGCGCTGCCGTATGGCCGCTTAAGGGCTCGGATTTTTCGCCCACAATGGGTGCGCAATCATTTACCGAGCTTGCAGTTGAAGGCACTCGCGGCGAGGCCGTTATCTTCGTCGACGTGCCCGCCGGCTCGCCAGATTACATGCCGCTGTCGGATTACTCGGGTTGGAAGAAGCTGTGCGACGCGGTGCGCTCCGATCCGCGCTTGCATGTATCGAGGGTCTGGGAAATCGCATCTCACGACGTGAAAATCACGATGTGGACGCGGGCGAGAACCGGCCCGCGGTAATCGCGGCGGCGCCCTTTTCGCGTCCGCCCTCGCACCATCCGCAGTGATAGCGTATCTCACAAGCCTGGAGATGTGGGGTTGGATAGCTTACCGGCTTGAACATTCATTGCGATTCGGAGGTTCCAATGAACAGCGATACACAGCGCGCGCACGCTCGAGCGTTTCGCGCGATGCACGACCGCTCGCGGCTGCTCATTCTTCCCAATGCGTGGGACGCGATGAGCGCGCGGGTCATCGAAACCGCCGGCGCGCGCGCGATAGCGACCAGCAGCGCCGGGCTGGCGTACTCGCTCGGCTATGCCGACGGTGAATACGCGCCACGCGAGGAGGTCATTCAGGCGATCGGCCGAATCGCGCGCGTGGTTCATGTTCCGCTCAGCACGGATATCGAATCTGGATTCGGTGCTGATGAACGCGAGCTTGCCGACATGGTGGCGGCGGTTATCGACGCCGGTGCAGTAGGGATCAACCTTGAAGACTCAACCGGCGACCCCGCGCATCCGCTGTACGAACTCGAAACCGCGGTGGCGCGCGTGCGCGCCGCCCGGACGGCAGCGGAGAAAAGCGGAATTCCTCTCGTAATCAACGCTCGTACCGACGTCCTCATCACGCTCAAGGGCGATCGCGCTGGGCTGCTCGAGGAATCGTTTCGCCGCGCCAACGCTTTTCGCGCTGCAGGAGCGGACTCATTGTTCCCGCTCGGTCTTGGCGATGCGGAGGAAATCTCGCGCGCAGCGCGCGCGATCGACGGTCCGATCAACGTTATCTTCCGGCCCGGCATTCCTCCAGCCGCAGAGCTGGCCCGGCTCGGCGCCGCCCGCCTGAGCATGGGGAGCGCGGTGGCGCTTGCCGCGGCGACGCTCACGCGCCGCATCGCGCAAGAGCTACTGAGCGAGGGCACTTATTCGATGCTCGGGACGGGGTTCACCCATGTCGAGTTCAACGCGCTGATGTCCGAAGCATGAATCGGTGGCAGGATCAGTCCTGGGAGCGCACGGCGATCAGGTCGGAGAGCAGGGCTTGGGGCGACGCCGCGAGCGTCAAGCCGAACTGCGCCGCGTCCTTCTTAAGCTGGGGCGTTGATCGCTCGCCGGTGAAGAGCAGGATCGGGATCTCAAGGTGCGTGCTGCGCAATTTGCGCACCGCTTCGCGCAGCGCAGCGCCGTCCCGACCTCCCCGCCCGCTCAAATCGATCACCACCCAGGCGTAGTTTCCCTTGACCGCTTCAATGGCCGCTGCGTCGCTGGAGGAAACCGTGGTCACCTGGACGGCCAGCCGCGTGAGCGTGGGGATGAGTGTGGAGAGGTCTCGCCGCTCTCCGCTCCACAAAAGCCGGGTCGCGGCGAGACTGCCGGCGCCGCGAACCTCTTTGTAGTCTTCGTTCAGCGACTTCAAGAATGCGGCCAGCGGCGCCAGATCGGTTTCATGCAGGGAGATTCGTGCCAGTTCGGGAGCCGCATTGCGCAAGCGTCCGTGCCGCGCCATGGCGGAGCTCAAAGGGTAGAATTTCAGGACGTCCTCGAGAGTCGCCATCGATCCGGTATGCAGATAAGGCGCCGATTGGCCGAGATCGCGCAGCGTCGGCGTTTTGAACATCGCCACGGTTAGTGGCAGCAGCGCCGCACTGGAGCATGCCGCGCCGATCATCGAAAACTCCCCGCACAGGATCTTGCGCAGCGGCGCTTGCGGCGCTGGCAGATCGGGATTGCCAAGCACGTTCCACACGCCGAGGTCGGTAAAGCCAGGGCGGTCCGGCGCCGCCACGGATCGGTAAGGACCGATCGCATCGGGATGTCCCGATGAAGCGGGCAGGAATCGCTCCGGCGCGCCGTTGCGCCGGGCAAGATCGGGAATTTGCAGCTTTGCAAACGCGCCGGACCCATGGACGGCGTCGTATTCTAGTTGTGAAACGCCGGTGTTGTGGAAGCGGAAATCGGTAAAGTGCGGCGGAGTATGACAGCTCACGCAATTGCCGGCCGTCCCTCGCCCGCCGGTGGATGACTCGGCAAGAAAAATTTTCAACCCCGCCAATTCCCGCGGTCCGAATTGAAAATCCTGGGCGTGAAAACGGAAACGGCCGTCAAGGTTGGTGACGTAGCGGGTCGGCCTCAGTTCGGCGAGCATCGCGCGCAGCCGGCGCGCATATGAAAGGTCGCTTTCGCCGGCCGCTGGCGACCGCGGCAGCCGGTTCCTTGCCAGGAAGACATCGTAGGGGGAGCCACTATGGCGCCCCGACGCGTCGGTGGAAAAGCGCAGCGAATCCATGTAAGCGGCGATCAGACGGGCGACGGTGTCGAGAATCTGCCCGTCGCCGGCCCTCGTGATATCGAGCCGGAAGGCGGGCGGCAGCCGGAGTTGGAACGGTGCGGGCGCCGTGCCCGCACCCAGTGCGAAGCGGTAGGGTATCCTTCCATACTGGCGGCCTAGTTCGTCCTCGCCGTCGTCGCCGCGGATTACGGACGCGATATGCGCGACGGCAACCGCACGCTCCGACGGCATCCAGCCGAGATTACGTCCGGTAAGCGTGGCGCGGACCAGTTCTTCGCGCGAGGCAAACTCGCCGTCATAGTGCAGCATCAGCGGAACATCGCGGGGTATCGTCGCGTCCACCATGGTGGGCGAATTGCGCACCGTGGTCATGACGCCATCTGCGCGCGCGGGGACCGGGCTGCGCGCCGAGAAGTCGGTGTAGGCGCGCACTCCGCCAGGATGGGCGTTTTGCAACTCGTCCACGAGATGACAGGTCCGGCAGCTGAATCCGCGCGACGGCGCTGCGGGCGTTGCATTTGCCTCCTCCTGCCCCGCTCGGCGGATGTGTTGATCGGCAAAGAATTGGCGAGAGAACCTGGTTTCACGAAAGAGCCGTTCGCCCAGCACAACTTCCGCGGGAACCCCGATTGAGGGCGCGGCGGCCGCGGCGATGCCCTTAACGGCCGTGTTCAGCACCATCAGCAACACCGGCGCCATTGCACCGAATAGACGAACAACTGTCGCAATGCGACTGGGCGTGATTGGCGCTCGAGCCGTCATGAAGAGGTCGGTTCGCTTTGAGGGGGACCCGAAAGCGCGCTGCTAATTCGCCGGCAATTCGCGCTGGCCCAGGCAAAGTCCCATCCAGCGATTGTAGCGGGCCTTGGCGCTTTCCGAGCGAGGCTTGGTCTCGTTCCACCCAGGCGGCATCTTGTTTGGACCCGGATTGAAGCCGGTTGCGGTGGTGGCCCATTGACTGCAGTCGTTTATGTCGCTTTGCGATGGGGCGTGCCGCCTCTGGCCTGATGCGGCGGCGTAAGGGGGCTCCATGGACTGCGCCCGGGAGCGCAGGGGTGCGAAAAGCGCGGCCGGCGAAAGCAGCATCGCGGCCAGAGCGAACGCGGACATCCGGGGTGAACAGCTAGACGACATAACTAGATTTCCTTTAACATGAATTGATATTACACTTACCAGCTTATCCGCACAAGACGGTCGCGGCAGGGAAAAAACGTCTCTTTTTAAGGCTGCAACGCTTCCAACCTCTTGGTTCGGGTCATTTTCATGATCTCTCGGCGGCACAACAACTTGCCTCTTGACTAAATTTTACTTGATTTAAATTATCTGACATAGTAAACGATTATAGGTCATGAGCTCGTCTATCGTGGAATGTCTGCTGTGATTAAGGTTGTTAAAATTCAGAGAAGAAACTCAGGGCTGGCTTTTTCGGCGCTGGGTGTGTGCCTCGTTATCGGACTGGTTTGGCAGGCATGGGCCCAGCAAGTCCAAAACCCAATTCAGGCGGAAAATGCCCGCGCCGGAACCACGGCATGGCAGCTTTCCAACTCGGCCGACAACCAGGAGATCGAGGGTTACGCGAACCTCACCAGCGTGAATCGTGGCGCATCAATCCGCTTTTACGTCAACACCAGCGAGTCGGCCTACACGATCGAAATTTTCCGGATGGGATGGTACGGGGGCCTGGGCGGCCGGCGGGAAACTCAGCCGGTTACCTTTCCGGGAATCGCGCAGCCGATGCCGGCGCCGGATCCGGTCACCGGTATGGTCGAATGCAACTGGACGAGTCAATTCACGCTGACCACCAGCAATCCTTCGGACCCAACCGACTGGGTGAGCGGCGTGTACCTGGCCAAGCTCACCGGACGAGATTCAGGCAAGAGCAGCTGGATCATCTTCGTGGTGCGCGATGACGCGCGCGGTACGGACCTGCTCTACCAATTGCCGGTGTCCACGTTCGAGGCTTACAACGAATGGGGCGGCAAGTCGCTTTACGACTTCAACAGCACCAACGGCGTGCCCGCGGTCAAGGTTTCCTTCAACCGGCCCTACGCCGCAGACCGCTGGAACGGCGCCGGCGATTTCTTCGACTATTCCTATTCGCTGCTCCAGTTCCTTGAACAACAGGGCTATGACGTCTCTTACAGCGGCAGCGTCGAAACGCACACCAGTCCGCTGTTGCTGCTGCTGCACAAGGGCTTTCTGTCCGTGGCGCATGACGAGTACTGGTCGTGGGAGATGCGCCAGAACCTCACCCACGCGCGCGATCTCGGGATTAACCTGGGATTTTTCGGCGCCAACGACATTTACTGGCAGATACGCTTTGAGCCCAGTCCGATTACGGGCGATGCCAACCGCACGGTGGTCGGCTACAAGGACAGTTGGCCGCAGGATCCGATGGCAGCCAATCCGTCGACCTATTTTCAGATTACCAACCGCTGGCGCGACGATAATGCCAGCCTTGTGGGCCTGCCCGAGGATGCGCTGATCGGAGAGATGTACAACGAGAAGGAGCCGATGAGCGTTGACGTGCTCATCGGCAATACCTCGAACTCCATCTTCAACGGCACCGGGCTGTCGCCGGGTGCCCATCTGACCAACCTGGTCGGCTACGAAGCGGATCGGCTCTATTTCAACGCGCCGGTCGGCACGCAGCAGATCACCCACTCGCCGTACGTTTTCACCGACGGAACGCTCAACTTCTCGGATATCACCATGTACCAGGCGGCCAGCGGCGCCGCGGTCTTTGCCACCGGCTCGATGCAATGGAACTGGGGGCTGGCACAAGGCATCCAATCGAGGTCTTTCGTCAGCGCCGCCGCCCAGCAGATGACGCGAAATGTGCTGGACCGCCTGATTGCACCGCCGACGCCGCCCAGTGTTTACGTCGGCCTGCGCGGCGCCGCCAGTGCCAGTACGTCGGGCGCCAGCAGCCAGCTCAGCGTAAGCGCACCGGCAGGATTGGCGGCCAACGATGTGATGCTCGCGCAGATCGCGGTGCGCGGCGGCAGCAACACCGCAATCACGCCGCCCCCCGGATGGAGCCTGGTGCGGCGCGATAACCAGGGCACCACCATCGCGCAGGCCATATACAGCCGCATCGTATCCGATCCGAGCGCCGAGCCGTCGGCCTACTCATGGAATTTCAGCAGTTCCAATAATGCTACGGGCGCAATCATCGCGTATCTGGGGCTGAGCAATGTGGCGCCGGTGGACGCCAGCAGCGGCCAGGGAAACACCAGTTCAACCAGTATCACCGCGCCCTCGACCGTGGTGCCGAGCGGGCATACGGGCGACCTGCTGGTGGCCTTTTTTTCGACCGCAAGCGCCACGCAGCTGACCCTGCCCACGCCCACGTTGCCGCGATGGAGTTTCAGCGCCAGCGGCGGCAGCCTCAGTGCCGGCGCGTCCGATCTTCTGCTTGCTTCCGACGGGGTCACCGGCAGCGAAGTCGCGGCCGCGGCAAATTCGGCGGCCAGCGCGGGCGCGCTGATCGCCTTACTGCCGCAACCGAGCGCATCTCCAACCCCCGCTCCGACGCCATCGTCGGGCGCCACACCTTCGATCACGCCCAGCGCAACTCAAGGCGGCGCCACGCCAACTGCTGCCATCACGCCGCTCCCGACCCAGACGCCAACATTGAGCCCGACGCCGACCTTCACGCCGGCTGCGACTCCGGTGGCGACACCAACGGCAGGCACTGGCCTGGTTTTGCTGCGCGGGGTGGGAACCGGCAGCACCGCGGCGGTCAGTAAGACCCTGACGGTCAACGTGCCGGCGGGCGTTCAGCCCAACGACTTGATGATCGCCCAGATCGCGGTGCGTGGCGGCAGCGGCATAGCGATCACACCGCCCCTGGGATGGAGCCTGGTGCGGCGCGATAATTTCTCCACTTCCATTGGTCAGGCCGTTTACAGCCGCGTGGTGCCCGCCTCGCTCCCGGAACGCTGCCAGCTACACCTGGAATTTCAGTGGTTCGAACGATGCGGCGGGAGGTATCGCGGCCTATTTTGGCGCCAATGCTGCAGTGCCGGTGGAAGCCAACAACGGTCAGGGTAACTCTAGTTCAACCAGCATCACCGCCCCGTCGCTCGCAGTGGCCGCCGGCAACAATCAGGACCGGCTGCTGGGTCTGTTTGCGATTGCGAACAGCTCTACAGTTACAGTTCCAGCCGGAACCGCGGCGCGCTGGAGCTTTCATGCCGCGGGCGGTGGAATTGGCGTAGCTGCCTCCGATGTCCAGCTTGCGTCGTCCGGGCCGACCGGCAACCTGATCGCCGTCTCCGCCACCGCTGCAAACAACACTGGCGCCCTGCTTGCCTTGTTGCCTGCTCAAAGTGCGTCGGCGACGCCAACGCCAAGCCCGACCGCGAGCGGCACGCCAACGGCGATACCATCGCCGACGGCAACAGCAACCAGCACCTCGACGGCTGTGCCCACGGCGGTACCGACGGATACGCCAACCGCGACACCGTTGCCGACCGCAACGGCGACTGACACTCCAACACCTACGCCCAGCGCTGTACCGACTGCTACGGCGACGGCTACACCGTCGCCTAGTGCCGCACCCACTGACACGCCAACGCCCACGCCGACTCTAGTCGCGACCGACACTCCAACCGTGACGCCGTCGCTGAGTCCGGCGCCAACCGACACTCCGACCGCAACGCCGACGTTGGCCCCAACCGGCACTCCAAGCGCCTCGCCCAGCCCTGCGCCAACGTCCAGACCGGTCACTTTACGCGCCGCCAGTACGAACAGTACGAGCACCACCAGCGCTCAGTTGCAGTTGAACGTTCCGGCCGGAGTACAAACCAACGATTTGCTAATCGCGGAGGTTGCAGTACGTGGCGGCAGCCGGCTGGTGATCACCGCACCTTCAGGATGGACCTTGGTGCGGCGCGACGATTCGTCGTCGTCGGTTGCGCAGACGATTTACCAGCACGCAGTGGCGGGCGCGTCTTCCGAGCCTTCGAGTTACACGTGGACTTTCAGCAACGCTAATGACGCGGCGGGAGGAATTCTGGCGTACACCGGAGCGTCAATTGTGACGCCGGTTGACGTGAGCAACGGCCAGGGTAACGCCACTTCGGCCGCTATCGCGGCGCCGTCTGTGACGATACCGGCGGGTCACAACGCGGATCTGCTGCTGGGCCTATTCTCGATCGCGAACAGCTCCAGTGTGACGGCGCCTGCTGGCATGGCGCAGCGCTGGAGCTTTCATGCCGTCGGCGGCGGAATAGCAGTCGCGGCAGCGGACCTGCAGTTGGCGGCAGCGGGAGCCACCGGCAATCAGACTGCGACGGCCGCCACTGCGGCAGCCAACGCCGGCTCCCTGGTGGCCGTACTGCCACAATAAAAAGAATGCCCGCAATGGGGCTTATCCAAGGAGAGAACATGGAACCGAGACCGACACGACACAAGAATGGCAAGCGCCCCGGCGCGTCCGATAGTGAATTCAGATCGGTTATGACCATTCGAGAGGCAGCCGCGTTTTTGCATTGCCACACATCCACGCTTTACCGTCTGGCCGAGCGCGGCCAGATTCCCGCTTTCCGGCTTGGTGGCGGTTGGCGCCTTACCTGGGAAGCTCTCGAGCGCTGGATGCGCAGCCGCTCAAACGAAAAATAATTGCCTGACAAAATGGGCGGCCCCAAATCGGGGTCGCCGACCCATTCCAGCATCCGCCGCGCCCTCGCTCATCAGTGCGGGCCGAGAATTCTCGGAACCTGTGCTGGGTAGTTCGATTTGACGCCGTCTTTCTTCATTCGAAGAGAGAGGACGGAGGCAGCGTAAATTCCCTTTCTGCGCCAATGAGTTTCTACATCGGAAACTCTTACCATAACCCTCTCCTGAACCAGGGAGAGGGCGCTTTACGTAACTAACCCGAAGAGGCCGGGCAGAGGTAGCACGCAGCGGACCCTAAGGCATTGGCTCTCGTTCAGCGGCATTTGGCGACCGATGCGCTGGAAGATGTTGTCGCCCTGGGGCTCTGTTGAACCTCCACCGACCGGTTCGATGCTTCCTGGTGATGCGCCGCTAAGCCATCACGACTTGATGCGACGGCTTGCGGTAAGGCGCTGTGACGTTGTGTGTATCGACCACCAGCTTGGCGTGGCGCAGGATCAACTCGTAATCGACGCTCGAATGATCAGTCACGATCACCACCGCGTCGGCGGCTTCCACGGACTGAGCGCAAAGATCTTCGGAGCACAATACCTGTTCCAGATGGCGGGTTTGGAGACGCGGCACTAGCGGATCGTGGTAGCTGACCCGCGCCAGGCGCTGGTGCAGCAGTTGGATGATCCGGATGGCGGGCGATTCGCGAACGTCTTCGACGTTGCGCTTGTACGCCGCTCCGATCAGTAAAATCCTGGCCCCGTTCAGGGCCTTTCCCTGCAGGTTGAGCCCCTGTGTCAGGCGGTCAACGACATGCTGCGGCATCGCGGAGTTGATCTCACCCGCCAGTTCGATGAAGCGCGTGCTGAAGTCGAACTGCTGCGCCTTCCAGGTCAGGTAGAACGGATCAACCGGAATGCAGTGGCCGCCCAATCCGGGTCCGGGGTAAAAAGGCGTAAAACCGAATGGCTTGGTGGCGGCGGCCGCGATGACTTCCCAAACGTCGATTTCCATCCGCTCCAGCAACAGCTTGAGTTCGTTGATCAGCGCGATGTTGACGCAGCGATAGATGTTTTCGAGCAGCTTCGCCGCTTCCGCCACGCGCGCCGAGGAAACCGGAACCACGCGCTCAACCAGCTTGCTGTAAGCGGCGACGGCGACCGCGCCGCAGGCTGCGGTCACGCCCCCAACGATTTTGGGAATCGTCTGGGTCGAGTAGCTGGCGTTGGCCGGGTCTTCGCGCTCGGGCGAAAAGGCCAGAAAATAGTCCTCTCCCGCCTTCAACCCAGACGTCTCGAACAACGGCAACAACACCTCGTCAGTCGTGCCCGGATACGTGGTGCTTTCCAGGACCACCAATTGACCCCGATGCAGGTGCTCGGCCACGGCTTTGGCGGTGTTGACCACGTAGGTCAGGTCCGGCGTGCGGCCCTCTCCCAGTGGAGTAGGAACGCAAATTATCGCGGCGTCGCAGTCGCGCAGGAGCGCGAAGTCGGAGCTCGCGCGAAGGCGCCTGCTCTCGACCAGGCGGCCAATCCGCTGCTCGGGAATATGCCCGATATAGCTTTGTCCAGCCTGTAGCTTCTCAATCTTGCGCGGGTCGATATCAAACCCGATTGTTTCAAAACCCGCTTCGGCAAAGCAGCAGGTAAGCGGCAGTCCGGCATAACCCAGACCCAGCACGCCAACTCGCGCGCGGACGCTGTTGAACTTCTCTACCGCCAATCTCCATGAACTCAACATTTATGCGATTTCTCCCCTTTTATTTCGATATGCGATGTGCTGCGGGCAGCCCGGCTCGCGCGCGGCCTCAACGAAACCCAACCGTCACCGGTCTTTTGCATGCGCGTTATGGCATGTGCCGGACGCGGCGCACATGAAGCTCACTTGTCGCGCTTGAGCGCGGGCGAAGCGGAGCTGCCGCCGCTGGCCACCCACGCGTCCACCACGCGCACGTCAAAGCGCAGGTCGCGTCCGACCCGGATGGCGGGCAGGCGCCCTGCCTTAACCAGCCGATAAACCGTGGCCGGATGAACCCGCAAATAATGGGCTACTTCGCGCAATGTCATCAGCTGCGTGCGCATGTTCTCAATCTCCCTGGAATTCATGCGCGCCAGCCCGAATCTTTCCGGCCCGGCACGCGTCGGCTCGAATTGCAGCGCACGGACCAACAGCCGAGCCGGCCGCGTGACAGGTGAAGGGTTGCTTTCAGTGATCGTTAGGTCTTTTGCCATTTGCCTCGGCCGTTTGGTTCGCGCTGCTAAAGGGACGGCGGCGAGCCGCCTGCCCGCTTCCGGTCCGCATCGGCGCCGCGAAAGCTGTAACTTAAATCTAGTATACGATATTTAAGTTGTGTCAAGATAGAGGAGATAAAATCCCTTCCGCGCCGTTTCTTCAGGTCGAAGCGGAATGGGATCCTTGACATTGCAAGGTTTTCTCCACTAGCGGCATCGAGGGAATTAAGCGCCTCTTCTCGCGTGAATTAACTTGAGACAATTTTCCTATACACACTTGACTCCGGCTCTCGCTGGGCATACAACAATAACATCACGGCAATTCATTTAACTTGAATCTACTCTAATCGCTTGGCGACGGAGACCATGAAGCAAAGAAAGTTCCCCCTAATCACCCTGCTGTGGTGCGCGCTGGTATGCAGCGGCTGCGCGGCAAGCGCCGCCGGTACCGATATCGCCGGCGCCCGGAGCGCCGGCGGCAACGCCGGTATGCGCCCCGACTGCCTGGTCACTCCGGTTGCGGATGAAACCGGCTACCGGATCCAGCCGGGCGACAAGCTCCACATCGAGTTTTATTTGAACTCCGAATTCAACACCGAGACCAAGGTCCGCCCCGACGGCAGGATTGAGCTGGTGACGGTGGGGGATACAGCAGCGGCGGGGCTGACCCCGGTGGAGCTGGAGGGCAAGCTCGACCAACTTTATTCAACCGAACTGCGCAGCCCGGGCGCCAGCGTGCGTGTCGACGAGATGCCGGGACGCGTGGTGTTTGTCGAGGGCGAAGTCGCCCATCCGGGAAGCGTGCCGCTGCAGGCCGGGATGACGGCACTGCAAGCGATTGCCGCTTCCGGGGGGCTGACGGAAACCGCAGGACCCGGCAACGTTTTGCTGGTCAGGCGCGATGTCTGCGGCGAGGTGCACGACGAACCTTTAAACCTCGCCAAAGCGCTGCGGCGCAAGGGACATCAGGACGACGTGGTGCTGGCGCCGGCCGACATGCTGATCGTGCCGCGCAGCGCAATCGCCAGCGCAGACCTGTTCGTCAAGCAGTACATCCGCGATCTCCTGCCGGTCACTCCATACGTCAGCGCGCCGCTCTTTTAGTTGAAGGGGAAACAGAATGGGAAGGCAAACACTGGAATTTTGGATCGAGATGCTCTGCCGGCGGTGGGTTGTTGCTCTGCAGGCCGGCCTGTTGACCTTCGGCGCCGTGGCGCTGGGTTCTCTCCTGCTGCCGCCCACCTATCAATCCGTTGCCAAGGTGCTGGTTGAATCCAACCGCGCGCAGTTGCTGGTTTCGCCCGGGCTGCAGCAGGATTCGCCCAATCAGCCCTCGGCCATGACCAGTCCGGTCAGCGAGCAGGATCTCAACTCCGAAGTCGAACTACTCAGCAGCCCGCTGCTGATTCGGCGGGCGCTGGACGGCGTGGAGGAGAAAACGCGCAGAGGTCTGGCAGCCGCCGCGGTCGACTATCTGCGGCTGGTTTGGGCGCTGCCGGAAGCTGGATATCACGCGCTGCATGACGTTCCGGAGCTGACCGCGCGTGATGAATGGGCCAACAAGATCGAGCGCAATCTGTCCACCTCGGTCATCAAGCGCTCCAACGTGATCGAAGTGGAGTTTCGCTCGCGCGACCCGCGTTGGAGCGCCGCGTTCCTCGGACGCCTGTTAAGCCGCTACCTGGAGCTGCATGCCCGCATCTCGCACGACACGCAGGCGGAGAAATTCTTTGAAACGCAGCGCACCCTGCTCGAAGAGCGCCTGCACAGCGCCCAGGAAAAACTGCGCGGCGCCCAACTCCAAACCGGGATCACCGAAGTCGGAGCCCAACGGCAGGCGCTGATCACGCAGCTTTACGCGGCCGAGGCCGATTATCGCAAGACTAACGCCTCGCTCGACGCTGCCAACGAGCGCGCAGCCAGCATCCAGGCGCAGATGGCGCGCACGCCCCAGCGCCGGGCCAAGGAAGCCAAGGTGGTGCAGAACATGGCGCTGCAACAGCTCAAGCCTCAGGTTCTGCAACTGGAGTCGGAGCGCGCGGAGCTGCTGAGCCGCTATCAGCCCACCAGCGCGCGGATCCGGGAGATCGACGCCAAGCTCATCGCCGCGCGCCAAATCGTCGAGCGCGAAGGCCATCACGAGGTGCAGGAAAGCACCACCGACGTCAACCCCACCTGGGAATCGCTCGACTCCGACCTGGCCGACGCGCGCAGCGAGGCCGCCTCGCTCAAGGCGACGCAGGTGGCGCAGGCCAAACAGTTGGAGGGACTGCGCCAACAGCTGAAGAACCTTGCCGGCGACGGCGTGTTGATCGAGCGCCTCGAGCTTCAGGTTGACTCTGACAAGCAGGCTTTTATGGCTTACGTGCGCAAGGGCGAAGAGGCGCGCGCGGCGGAGGCGCTCAACCGCAGCCAAATCTTGAACGTTACGGTGGTGCAGGATCCGGTAGCGCCGCTGGAGCCCGTCTTTCCCAAGGTGGGACTCAACCTGCTTGCGGGCCTGCTGGTCGCGCTGGTTTTCGCGAGCGGCGCCGCCTACTGGGCCGAGACGCGCGACCCGCGTATCTGCTCGATGGCCGCAATCTCCGAAGCCACCGGCCTGCCCACCGTGGCGGTTATCGGCAACAGAGTGTAACGACTATGTACTACCAGTATTTCGGCCTGGACGGGCCGCCCTTCGGCCTGGCCGGCACTCCCGCGGCGCCATTCCTTGGCGCGGGACATCGCGAGGGGCTGGCGGCGCTGCGATGGGGCCTGCGCGAACCCAGCGGCTTCACCATGCTGGTTGGCGAGATCGGCACCGGCAAAACCACGCTGGTCCAGTCTCTGCTGCAAAGCGGCTGCGAAGGGGTCCGGATCGCTTACGTGACCAACCCGACCCTGAGCTTCGAGGAGATCCTCCGGCTGATTGCCGGCCATCTCGGTTTCGAACCCGGGCGTATCGGCAAGCTGGAGCTGATCCAAAGCCTGGATTCCTTCCTCGATGCGCTGGGACCGGGTGAATCCGCGGCGCTGATTTTCGATGAGGCGCAGGACTTATCCGATCAGACGTTGGAGGAATTGCGCCTGCTCTCCAATCCGCAAGGACCGGCGCCAAAGCGGCTGCAAATCGTGCTGGTGGGCCAGCTTGAACTGGCGCGCCGCCTTGAGCGCCCCGGGTTGCGCCAGTTGAACCAAAGGATCGGTGCGCGCGCGCTTCTGCCCACGCTGCGTCAAAGCGAGGTCGCCGAGTATGTGAAATACCGGCTGCGAGCACATGGCGGAGAATTGGCGCGGATATTCAAGCGCGAGGCATTGAGCGAACTGGCGCGCCTGAGCGGCGGTATTCCGCGCCGCATCAACATGCTGTGCCACAACGCCCTGATGCTGGCCTACGCGCAGCAGGCCAGACGCGCCGGCGCGACCCACATCCGCGACGCGGCGCGCGACTACGATAATCTTCTGGCCGGTAGCCTGGACTCTTCGAAGGACCGCCGCCGCGGCTTTGTGTTTAAAGCCGCCGCCGCTTGGGCGATCGGGATCGCAGTGCTGGGACTGTCGTACCACTTCGCTGCCGGAACTTTAGGCACGATCGAGGGGGGCCGGCCGAAGGCGGCGGCCATCCCGTTGCCGGTGGGCCCTCAGGCGGTGTCCGGCCATCGAGCGGGCGCGGCCCACAACGGCGAAGGAATCGTCAACGGGCAACAATGTTCGACCTTCGAGGATGAGAAGGCCGCCGCCGTCATTGCGCCTGATCTCGAGACGCGGCAGTCCCTCAGTACCCCGGCAAAGGTCATGCAGGAATTGGCGATCAACAGTCCGCCTTCCGCACTTGCGCTACCCGGCGAGGAAAAACTCGCCAAGGCGGCAGGCGCGCCAACCGGCAGCGCCCAAACCGCGCCCGCGGTGGAGAATCCCGCCCCCGCCATCTCCCTTTCCGCGTCATTGGACGCGACGCGGGTGGTGGTTGAGCCCGGCGATACGCTGAGCAAAATCCTGCTGCGGCGCAAGGGCAACGCGGCGACGGGAAACCTGCGGCGCCGGGTCGCGATGGTGATCGACTCCAATCCCGAAATTGTGGATGCCGACCATATCTATCCCGGTCAGATCATCCGTTTACAGGAGGCCTCGACGGTGAACAGCGGAGGTGTCTCGAAATGAGCAAGTTTTTCCAGGCGATGCAGCGCGGCGGGTTGACCACCGTGATGCGCCCGAGCATCTCCACCGAGGTTCTGCCTCCGTTGGAGAACGCGCCCGCGGCTGCGCGGCCGGTCTCGGCGATGCCGGTTGCATTCGTTGACCACGGCGACCTGGTCGGCGATCTGGCGCGCGATGCTGCGCTGTGCCGGTTGACCGAGCAGTTGGCGGCGCTCGGGACGATGGAGAATCCGGTGCGGTTGCTGGTCAGCGGATGCCGCCCGGGCGACGGCGCCTCGACCATCGCGGCCGCGCTGGCGATCGATCTGAGCCAGCGGCTGGGGATGCGGACGATCCTGGTTGACGGCCATTTGCGTCATCCGGCGCTGCGCAGCCTGATGGCCCGCTCCGGTTCGCTGCCCGCGGATCTGACCTCCGCAACGACGCTCGCGGCGCAGCACACGGCGTGGCCGCGGTTGGATCTGATTTCGCGCGCGCCGGCGGATTTGTCCAAGCCGATGCTGGACGACCTGGGCGGATTGCTGCGGCGCTTTCCGATCGCAGTGATCGATCTGGGTGTGATCCGCCTGGAGCCGCGGATGCTCGCGCTGGCACGGCCCGCGGACCCGATTCTGATCGTCACCAGGTATCGGCACACGGAACGGCAGGAGCTTCTGACCACCACGGGCGTGCTGCGCGCAACCAATAATACGGTGAGCGGCGTGATTCTAAACGGCTACAAATCGTCGGTGCCGGGTCTTGTGCGCCGATATCTCGGCTTCGGAGGCTAGTGTGACTCTACAACCAGTAACAATTAACGGGGTGGCGGACCGGACCACCGATGCGTTCGGCGGCCGTGCGCAGAAACTGGGCGGCATTGCGATCGTTGGCTTGGGCTATTGGGGTCCGAACTGGGCCCGCAACCTCTACCAGATGCAGTGCGCGCAGCGCCTGGTCTGCTGCGACTTCAGCCGCCAGCGCCTTGACCACGTCAAGGAACTCTACCCGGCCATTGAAACCAGCAGCCAGATCGATGAGGTGCTGGGCGATCCCGATATCGACGCGGTAATCATTGCGACCCCGGTAAGCACGCATTTCGAGCTTGCCAGCCGCGCCCTGGCGGCGGGCAAATCCACGCTGGTGGAAAAGCCGCTGGCCACCTCGGCGCGCGACGCACACCAGCTCCGCACGATGGCCAAAGACCGGGGCCTGACGCTGATGGTGGGCCACACATTCGAGTACAGCGCGCCGGTGCTGAAGATTCGCGAGATCATAAAGAGCGGCGAGCTGGGCGACATCTTCTACGTAAGCTCGGTGCGCGCCAACCTCGGCCTGTTCCAGCGCGACGTAAACGTGACCTGGGACCTGGCGACCCACGACATCTCGATCATCCTGATGCTGCTGGGGCAGATGCCGATCGAGGTGAGCTGCCACGGGCAGAGCCACTACCGGAGCAATGTGGAGGACGTGGCGATGCTGACGCTGCGCTTTCCCAACAACCTCATCGCGTTTGTGCACGTGAGCTGGCTCGATCCTAACAAGATCCGGCGCGCGACGATCGTCGGCTCGCGCAAGATGCTGGTCTACGACGATACCGCGCTGCAGGAAAAGATCCGCGTCTATGACAAGGGCGTGACGATGAGCCCGTATTACGACACCTACGGCGATTTCCAGATGTCCTATCGCTACGGCGACGTTTACATTCCGCGCATCGAAGAGCCCGAGCCGCTCAAGGTGGAATGCGAGCATTTCGTGGACTGCATCATAAAGGGACGATCGCCTAAAACCGACGGCGAGAACGGCGCACGGGTGGTGTCGGTGCTGGAAGCGTGCGAGCGCTCGCTGCGCAGCGGCGGCAGTTTTGTGCCGATGAACCCCGACGTGGAGGAGTGATATGAGCGCTCCGCAATTGCCCGCCAACGTTTGCGTGGCGCCGGACGTCAAACTCGGACCCGGAGTACGCCTGGCCCCGTTCGTAAATTTGTACGGCTGCGAGATCGGACATGACACGCGGCTGGGAACCTTCGTCGAGGTACAGCGCGACGCGCGAATCGGCGCGCGCTGCAAAATTTCCAGCCACACCTTCATCTGTTCGGGTGTGGAGATCGAGGACGAAGTTTTCATCGGCCATGGCGTGATGTTCATCAACGACCGCTATCCCAGTGCGGTCAATTCCGACGGCTCGCCGCAGAGCGAAGGCGACTGGATCCTGGAGAAAACGGTCATCAGGCGCGGCGCCAGCGTTGGCAGCGGCGCAGTCATCATGTGCGGCGTTGAAATCGGCGCCGGCGCGATGGTTGCGGCGGGCGCCGTGGTAACCCGCGACGTGCCGCAGGGCGCGACTGTAATTGGCCTTCCCGCTCGGCTGCTGCAGCAGCACACCCAAACCGGCGATGCCCCCGCATCGGAGCGCCGCTGAGATCGAAATGGCGGGCAGCATGATCGAACTGCCGATGGCGAGGAGCTGAATCCGGTGCTCGACGGGGAACTGAGGCGCCAAAAAGCGCTCCTGGCAACGGTGGATGCCGCTGCGTTGATCGCCGCGGTCGGCGTGGCCTGGTTCGCGCATCGGCCGTTCGGGGACTTCTGCCCGCTCAAGCCGGTGCAATGGACCGCGACGCTGGCGGGAGCGATCGTTCTGGTCTCCATTTGGATCGTGACGGCGCGCGCGATGGGCCTTTACCAACCGCGTCACGGCCGCGTCGATGAGATCTTCGCGATTGCAAGCGCGGCCTGCGTCACCTGGTTGATTGCCCTGGTGTTCGGTTTCTTTGCCCACCTGGAAGCCTCGCGGCTGACCGTCGCGTTCGCGTTTGGGCTCAGTGTTGCGATGGTGGCTACGGGACGCGCCCTGACCCGGTGCTGCATCCGTTATCTGTATGCGCATCCCGATGTGACGGTGCCGCTGGTGATGGTAGGGGCTAACCCGGTTGGCCGCTACGTGCGCGACCGGATCGTGGAAGAACTTAGCCAGTATGAATTTCTGGGCTTCATCGACGACGATCCGCACGGCCGCGAACGCTGCGGCGATGAGCTGCTCGGCGGGACGGATCGAATCGCGGCCTTGGCCGTGCAGCGCGCCAACCTGGAGGCGGCGATCGTACTGCCTGAATGCGCTCCGGAGCGCGTCGCGGAAATTATCGCGATGTGCGAGCGCAGCCGCGTTCGCTGGCGCGTGATGCCGTGGGTCGTGCAGACGCACGGCGGGACGCTGCGCGTCGACATGGTCGGAACGGTTCCGCTGGTCGGCCCGCGCAATACCAACATCGAAGGGCTCAACTGGATCATCAAGCGGGGCTTCGATATCGCCGCTGCCTCGGTGCTGCTGGTGCTGTCTGCGCCAATCCTCCTGCTCTCGGCTGCGGCGATCGGAATTTTCGAAGGCCGTCCGCTGCTGTTTCGCCAGACCCGGGTTGGAATCCGCGGCAAGGAATTCCAACTGCTCAAATTTCGCACCATGCGCGCCGGCGGCGCCGAGCAGGTTCATCGCGAATACGTCAAGAACTGGATCGGCAACAACTGCGCCGGCGGCGAAAAGCGCGACGGGCATGCCGTCTTCAAACTCTGCAACGACCCGCGCATCACGCGGACCGGTGCCTGGCTGCGAAAGTTCAGCGTTGACGAACTGCCCCAGCTCATAAACGTGCTGCGCGGAGAGATGAGCCTTATCGGACCGCGTCCGGCGCTGCCTTACGAGTTGGAACTGTATCAGGACTGGCACCGCCATCGCCTCGATGCACCGCCGGGAATCACGGGCTTGTGGCAGGTGAGCGGGCGCAACCGGCTGTCCTTCGACGAGATGGTGCAGCTTGACATCGAGTACGTGGAAGACTGGTCGCTCTATCGCGACCTGGAAATCCTGGTGCGGACGCTGCCGGCGATGTTTGGAGGGAGTGGACTGTGAGTTCATCGCAGGCGGAGCGAATCGGCTGCGCAGAGGCGCGGAGGCAGACCGGACTCTGGCAGGCGTTCGCGCGCAGCGTGCGCAACAACATCCTGGGCGAAATCGGCGTCCAACTGGTGCGCATCGGCGGGATGGTGGTCCTCGCCCGCGCGCTGGCGCCTGCCGACTTCGGTTTGTTCAGGGTGCTGATCACTATCACCACGATAGTGATGATCATCAACGAGTTCGGCGTGCCGGACACCCTGGTGCAGCGCCGCGATCTGCGCGCCGATCACGAAAGCACGGCGGCATGGGCCAACCTGGCAATCACGACACTCACCGCCGCGCTGCTCTATGCGGGGGCGCCGCTTATCGCGCAGGCGATGGCCATGCCGGCTCTTCCGCCGGCGCAGCGGCTGCTGTGCCTGCCGTTGGCATTTGAAGGGCTTGCCGCGGTTTCGACCGCGCGGCTGACTCGGCGCCTGGATTTTGGCCGGCTTGCGATGGCCGAGGTTACTGCGGAGCTGGCTTTCGTAGTGGTCGCGATCGCGCTGTTGGCGGCGGGACTGCCGAGATGGAGTCTGGCCGGCGGACTGGCGGCGCGCCTGTGCGGCCACGCCTTTACGCT
>DATFSZ010000018.1:0-14601 GCA_035262365.1 Binataceae bacterium (SeqCode) | reverse complement strand
GAAGAAATGATCAGCGAAATTAACAACGACCTCGAAAACCCGCCGCCAGGACTCTTTCTTGTGCAACTAATTGAGGACATGAAGCAGACCAATCCGCGCAGGCAGATTTAGCTTATTAAAATCAGGTCTGTGAAAAATAGGCGCCGGGGTTCCGGACAGATTCCAGCGAAAAAGGGAGTGCCCTGTCGTTGATGATGACCGTATAAAAGGGACCGTAAAATGGATTTCCCGACAAATCACAGGGGGTCACGCGCGATTCGTCGCTCGCGATTTTGGGGGTACGGCCTGGCGACGGCCGGAAAACAATCCTTTTTTTCGTGGTGCCAGATTGGTGCCAACTCCGGGTTCAATCCGATGCGTTTCCGTGCACGCCGCTGCACTGAGTAATCAAGTAACTACGCGGAAAATGTACTGTTCACGGGACTGAGAATGCATTTGGTCAGGTTAATCACGCCCGCCTTGGCCGCGCAGTAATGCGGCGAGAGCGCTATCGCCTCGGTGCCCGCATGAGACGCGGTGTTGACGATCACCCCGCCGCGTTTCATCAGCTCCGGCAGCGCGTATTTGCATCCGAGGAAGACGCCCTTGAGGCAGATATCGACCACCCGGTCCCATTGATCCTCGGGCAACTCGTGCAGCATCCCGGTGGTGGTGATTCCGGCGTTGTTGAACAGGATATCGAGGCGGCCGAAATGGCTGACTACGTCGGTAATCATCCGCTCGCAATCGCGAGCCCTGGAAACGTCCGCCACCAATGCGATTGCGCCCCCGCCATGGTGCTCGATCTCGCCCGCGACCTCGTTTGCGCGGTCATCCCTGACGTCGACCACGGCTACGCTGGCGCCCTCTTTCGCGAACAGCATGGCCGAGGCCCGGCCGATGCCGGAGCCGGCCCCGGTTATCAGCGCTATCTTGCGGTCCAATTTACCCATTGCCGTTTTCCTCCGTTCGAGCTCAACCGGATGCGCTTATTTCCGGCCCAACGTCTTGACCACGTCGCCCAAGACTTCGATCGCGTGCTGTGGATTGGTGTATTCCATCCCCTGGACCACCTGGCCGCCGCGGAACACGAACAGGAAGTGGTAGAAGTTATTGTATAGCTTGCCCGCCACGGTATGGGCGCGGCTTTCCGCCTCGACCGCCACCCGGTCGCCTTCGGCCGTCATGCCCACGACCGTCATGTTGAATCCGCCGGGAAGGATCTCGTCGATGATCGCGCGCGCCCCGCGGACCATCTGCTCGCGGGTCAAGGTCCGATCGCGCGGGAAGCCCATCACCCACCACTTGCAGTCAGGCGCGATTAACCGTTGCGTAGCGCCGGCGTCGCCCACTGACAACGCCTTGATCAACTCGGCCGCGAGCGCCTTGTTTTCCTCCGTGCTCATTGAATCACCTCGTCTGATTGTTCCGGGAGCCGCCCCTTTAGCGATGGCTTCCGTAATCGGGGCGTTACCGCGTTGCAGATTCTCAGATAGAGGACTACATCGTCAATTCGGGCGCCGATAGATCGTGGCGGCGAGCCAGGAGTCCAATGGTCAAAGCGATTTACCTGATCAAGCGCAAGTCCGGGATGGAACTCGAGGCGTTTCGCAACTACTGGCTCACCACCCACGGCGAGCTGGCGCTGAAGGTTCCGGGCCTGCGCAAATACGTGCAGAGCCACACCCTGCTCTCCGGCTACAAGAAGGGCGAACCAGTCTTCGACGGAATTGCGGAGGTCTGGTACGACGACACCAACGCGATGCGCCAAATCGCCGAGTTGCCCGAAGCCCGCGCCGTCAATGGCGACGGCCGCGAGTTTATGGACATGGGTGCGTCCGCCCTTCTGCTCACGCACGAGCACGTCATCAAGGACGGCCCGGTGAATCCCTCGATGGTGAAGTTCGTGGCATTCGCTACACGCAAGCCCGGGATGGATGTCGAAGCGTACCAGGCGTATTGGAAGGAGCATCATGGTCCGCTCGCGGCGAAGATTCCGGTCGTGCATCGTTACGTGCAGAGCCATGTGCTGATTTCCGGCTACCGCAGCGGAGTTACGCCACGCTACGACGGTATCGCCGAGACCTGGTTCGACAATACCGCCGCGATGCGCGTTTCGGAAACGACGCCCGAATACCGGGCCGTGCAGGCGGACGAACCGAATTTCATCGACCCGGGCAACTACGCCTTCATCATCACCAAAGAACACTTGATGCTGTGACCTTCGCGCCGCCGCGTATGCGAGCCCTCCGGTATTCGAGATCAACAAAATGGTGTAGAAATCATCCGTGCGGCAAGGCCGCGAGAGGTTCGTTGATTCGATGAAGTTCGGTTTGCTCTACCTCAGCGATTATCATTCTGATTCCTACGGCGATCCGTCGCGCTACTACGGCCACATTCTGGAGCAGGTAGAGTTGGCGGAACAGTTGGGCTTCTGGTCGGTGTGGTTCGGCGAGCATCATGCGGGCGGATACGCGTTTGGCGCGCCGTCGGTGATCGCCACCGCCGCCGCGGCTAGAACCAAACGGATTCGGCTGGGCACGGGAGTATCGCTGATCCCCCTCAACAACCCGATCCGCCTCGCGGAAGAGTACGCGATGCTTGACGTGGTCAGCGGCGGCCGGCTGGAGTACGCGATCGGCCGCGGCGTACTCAAGTACGACTACGACATCATGGGCCTGGACGAAAGCGAGAGCTATGCGCGCTTTCGCGAGGGTACGGAGCTGATCGTCAAGGCCTGGAGCTCGCCAGGTCCATTCTCGCACCAAGGCAGATTCTGGAAGCTCACTGATTACTCCCTGTTTCCGCCGCCCGTGCAAAAGCCCCATCCGCCCATCTTCAGCAGCGCCGCCGTAAGCCCCGAAAGTTACGCTTGGGCGGGTGCGATGGGTTTCAACCTCTGCGCCACGTTTTTCTTCCCAATTCCACCCACCGAGATCCGGCACAAAATCGATCTGTATCGCGGTGCGCTCACAGAGCATGGCTTTGACCCAAACAGCCGTACCATCAGCGGCGTCTTCCACGCCTACTGCGGCGAGGATGCACACGAAGCGCGTGCCGTTGGAGAAAACCTGATCACCCGCTATTTCCGCTTCACCGGCAGGCTGGAGAAACGGGGCGGCCTGCACACCGCTGCCGACTACGAGCATTACCACGGCTCGCTGGCCAGCTTTTTCAAGGGTAAGACCTACGACGAGCTGGACCAGCAGCGCCTGTTTATGATCGGAGACCCCGAGGCGTTGATCGAACGAATTCGCTGGGCGGCAGAGTTCTACGGCGCCCAATACTTGCTGCTTGGCTGTTTCCAGGGTGGGATATCGCACGAACAATGCGTCCGGTCTCTGGAACGCTTCGCCAGGTACGTAATGCCCGCGTTTACCTGAATCAAAGCGTTTCCTGTTCGTATTTTCCAGCCGAACGAAATGAGTTCACACACATCGGCTGACTTGATGGGTTAAAAAACTCCGGAGCCCCTTTCACACTTGAAAGGGGCTCCGGGAAATGCGGGCCGAATGGGAGGCAGCGGCTTCGCGCTAGGGCGTGGGGTAAGCCAGGAGCGTCAGACTGCTGAAGTATCCAATCGTAAACCCGCCCTGGGAGCCGGCGCTCATGGTGGAGGACCCCTGGATCAGGTCGCCCGCGTGAGCCTTGGTTACGACTTCGAACGGAATCTGAACCGTCGTATAGGGCGGCACCGTGACCGCAGGTGAATAAACCGTCTTCGCTCCAACCGGCCCCTCGGTAATGCCTACTACGCAGGTGGTGGCGCTAGCGCCGGCGGTCGCATACACGAACGCGCGATAAACCACCGTGTAGTTGGACAGGCCGTCCGCGGGTATGTTGCGGGGATCGAACTGGTTCACGTCGGTGAAGGTGCGCCCGGGCGGCACCGTGAAAGCTGACATGTTCTGCGCTTGCAGCATCAGACCGTTGTACGAGCCCGTCTGTGCGTGTCCCACGGCCGGGAATGCCAGCCAGCTCACCAGGGCAAGGGCCAGAATCGCGAGCAATGATCCATGCTTACTGTTTTTGTGATTTTGATTCTCACGTGACATTGTATTTATCTCCATTTTGAATTCGTAATACTCAGTACGCGTTGTTGCTGGGTTTGCTGGCGATTCCTTCGATAGTCAGGCTGCTTCCGGGCAGCACCGTGAGGGAACCGCCGCTGCCGGCCTGGATCGCGATAGCGATGTTGTAGCTCTCTCCGGGAAGGCCCGGGCTGGTGTCCTCGAACGGAATGCTGACGGTGGTATTGGCGGGGATCGTAATCGGAGTGCCCCACACGGCTCCGCCGGCCAGTTTGATCAGACAAGTCGTCTCGGTGCTGCCCGCTTGCACGAAAACGACGGCGCGGGCCGTCACACCGTAGGCCGACGCTTGAGGCGCAGTCCCCGAAATCGGCGCGATACCGCGAACCGTCTGTCCCGCCCCGACGGTAATTGGCGAGTTGACGCACTTGTGAAACATGATGCCGGCGTAGGTGGTAGTAGCGGCCGTCGTCGTTTTGGACTGGGCGAAGGACGGCGCGGCCCACAGTGTCGAGCCGAGCGCCGCGGCTATCGTCGCGGACCCGATTACTGAAAGGGAAAGCCTCTTGAGTGGATGGTTCTGAAAAGATTTTCTTACGGTGGTAAACATTTTTGAATCTCCTTGAGCGGGCGCCGCTTACTTGGGTTGAGTTGCGTAGACGGTCTTGGTCGCGGAGCTGCCCGGCAGCACGGTCAAGCCGCCGTTGCCGCCCGCGTAGATCACGAAACCGGTGGTCTCGGCGAATCCGGGAGGAACGGGCCCGCCCGTGTCTTCCAGCGTGATGGCGACCGTGGTGTTAGCTGGAACGTTAACCGGCATTGATTTCATGGCGCCGTCGGACAGTCCCACCGTGCAGGTCGTTGCGGTGGCTCCGCCGGTCACAAAAACGATCGCGCGGTTGATCGCCGAATAGCTGGCGACGCCGTCGGCGGGCACGTTGCCCGACGCAAACGCCAACCCATGAAGCTGGGCGCCGGCCGCGACCGTCACCGGCGCGGTCAACGTGTTGTTGAGCACCAAGCCGGCGAAATCCGTCCCCGCCGCGAATGAACTGCGGGAGATCAGCAGCGCCGCCGCCAGAGCCGTCAAACCAAGGATATGCCTGGCCCTTCGCCGCATACGCCGGTTGGACTCGCCTTGCTGTAGCAGTTTGTGTAGCTTGCTTATCATTTTGTTTCTCCGTGTGACTTACCGAGCACGCAATCGTGCATTGCGAGGCGAGGCACACTCGCCCCGATGTGGGTGCGCAACCCAAGTCGCGACCGCTTTTGCAGTTACGACCGCCGACTTTGGTCAGCGCGGATCATGATGTCTTCGTGAAAGCCTGCGGCCTGGATGGCCGCCTACCTACCTAATGGCATCGCTTCTCGTTCATGCCCATGAGCATTGAGCAAAGAGCGTACCGGCAGGCTCGGTGCGATTTTTCCGCTTAGATGCGAGAGAATTTCAGCGTCGGGCCACGCATGCTTCCTTTAAGATGGCGTCCCGGCCAACGTCGCAATGGCGGGTCCGCCATTGCGCATGGCGTGATCATCCATTGATGGCGTTGAGCTGAGCAGCACTCCTTCCGGATGAATGGCGTTGCGGTCAAAGGCGTTTCTTACTTGAGCAATGCCGCAACGGCTTTCTTGAATGTCGCGCCGTCTGCTGCGGCGATATCTACCCGATGGAGGTCAGCGCCCGCTTCCTCATGAGCCGCGATTCGTTCCCGCGCCCCTTCCACGCCGCCGCAATAGCACATGTCATCCAGCATCCGGCGCGATACGGCGGCGGCCGCCGCCTTGGGGTCGCGCGCGTCCCACCCCTGCTTGATCTTCATCACCTCGTCGCCAAAACCAAAGCGCGTCAGTTGTTCGGCGTAGAACGTTCCCATCCGGCCGGCGTAAAAGGCGAGAAATCCGGCATGAGCGTCCCGGGCGCGCTGGGGCTGGTCGGTGATGACGATCGGCACCGAGGCGCTCACCTGCACTGATTTGGGATCGCGTCCAGCCGCCTGCGCCATCGCGCGAAACTCGGCGATCGACGCCTTCATTTGGCTGCCCGGCACCATCGCCGGCAGCCATCCGTCAGCCTTGCGCGCACTCACCTCCAGGCTCTTCTTCTTGATCGCACCGACAAAAATCGGGATGTGCTTGCGCCGCGTTTCGAAGCGCAGTGTAAATCCGCGCTGGAGCTTGAACAACTTGCCATCATATTTAAGCGGCGTCCCTTCCATCAGAAGATTCATAATGTCGATGTATTCCTCCAGGCGGCGCAGCGCGGGACCGAACCTGATGCCATGGAAATGCTCAATCACATTGGGCCCGCTGGTGCCCAGACCGATTAGCATCCGGCCGTCGGAAAGACCGTCCAGCGTTCCGAAATGCTGTGCAAGCGCCGCCGGCGTGCGCGAATAGATGTTGACGATATTGGTTCCGAGCAGAACGCGTTTGGTGTGCTCGGCCAGCAGCGCCAACGGTGTGAAAGCGTCGCGTCCCCAGGCCTCGGCCATCCAGATGGCATGGATTCCCGCTTCGTCGGCCAGCTTGCCGCGATCGATCAAGCCCCGCCAGTCGACGTTTCCCTCCCATCCGATACCGATCGTAAGCTTGGGCGCCATACGGATTTGCTCCTTAGCCTGCACGAGGCGCAGCGGACGTTACCACTTTGATGGAAAACGAGCCAGCCAACTCGGCCGTTGCGTTTGGGAGCTTGCGGCCGGTTGTTGTAGGCTCGCCATAACTCAGCCAGGAGCGGAAGCTGCGATGCCCGAGTTTGACCTGAAGGATAAGGCTGCCATTGCGGGCGCAGGCAATTCGCCGTACGGGCGCAGGCTCGGCCGCAGCCCGATCGATCTGGCGGCGGAGGCGATTGCCAACGCGTTGGACGACGCCGGCCTGAGGCGCGATGAACTCGACGGCATGATAGTCAGCTTTGGCTCGCCTTTGGGCGCGGACGTGGACACGCTGGCTCCGCTGCTGGGACTTAAGCTCCGGGCCTACAGCCAGACATGGGCGCATGGCCGTTTCACGGCGAGCTGCACCCAATGGGCCGCTATGATGGTGAACACGGGCTTTGCCAATGCTGTGGCATGTCTGGGATCGTGGAGCCTCTCCCATATCCAGCGGCCCAAATTTGGCGGCTCGGGCGACCGTGAAGGCGCGCGCGAGGCGGGCGGCGGTCATGGCGAGGATCCGGTCTTCGGGATGACTTCGCCGGGCGCGGGAGCGGCGCTCGTGGCGCGGCGATATTTCGAACGTTACGGCGCCGACAGCCGGCAACTCGCGGCGGTGCCGGTCGCCTTTCGCCGGCACGCGTCGCTCAACCCCGCCGCGATCATGAACCGGCCGATTACCGTCGAGGACCATCAGTCCTCGCGCTTCGTATGCGAGCCGCTGCGTCTGCTCGACTACTGTCTCGTTAACGATGGCGCCGCCTGTGTGATCGTGACCACGGCGCAGCGTGCCCGTGATCTGCGCAAGCCTCCGGTGTACATCAGCGGGATGCAGCCGCTGCCGGGCGGGGCCGACGAATTCATCTGGGCCTATCCCGGATTTGGCGTGGCGCAACAGCAGGTCTTCGAATACGATGCCGGCCTTCAGCCGGTCTACCGCATGGCGGGCGTCGCCCCCGGCGACATCGACGCACTCTTCACCTACGACGCTTTTTCGATTCTCCCCTGGATAGCCCTGGAGCGTTTCGGATTCTGCAAGCCGGGAGAAGGCGCCGCTTTTACTCAGGGCGGCAGGATCGAGCTGGGTGGCGAACTTCCGATGAACACCAACGGTGGGCTGCTTTCCGAGGGACACATCCTTGGATGGGGTCACCAGGTGGAAATCGTTCGGCAATTGCGCGGCGAATGCGGACCGCGCCAGATCGCCGGCGCCGAAGTCATCCAATGGGCCAACTGCTACGGGGACTCGTTGATTTACCACAAGTGACGGACGACGATGGCTCAATATCTCAAACCGCTGCCGACCATCACCCCGCTCAACCAACCTTATTGGGACGCGCTCAAGCGGCATGAGCTGCGGATGCAGCAGTGCCAGCAATGCGCCAAGGTGTGGTATCCACCCTCCCCGCTCTGCCCGCGATGCTGGTCGCGCAAATTTGACTGGACGCCGCTTAGCGGGCACGGCCGCGTAAGCTCCTGGGTGGTCTTCCACCAGTCCTACTTCAAAGGCTTCGAAGGCGAGATTCCCTACAACGTGGCGGAAGTCGAACTGGCGGAGGGACCACGGCTGATGACCAACCTGGTCGCCGTCGCCAACGGCGATATCCGCGCCGGGATGCCGGTCGAGATCGTCTATGACGATGTCACCGAGGAGCTGACGCTGGCCAGGTTCAGGCCCGCAAAAGCATGAGCGTCGTCGCGGAGGATTCGCGTTGGCAAGGATTCTTGAAGGCATACGCGTCTTCGACCTGACCGTCGCGGCGGTGGGTCCGTGGTCGACAAGGCTGCTGGGCGCGCTGGGCGCCGACGTGATCCGGGTGGAACGCCCCGGCGGCGACAATCTCTCCAGCGCCGTGCCGCCCAAGATCAACGGCACCTCGGTGCTGCATATTTCGGCCAACCACAACAAGCGCAATATCGAACTCGATCTCAAGCAGGAATCCGACCGCGCCATCGCGCTTAAAATCATCGAACGATGCGATGTGTTCGTGCAGAACATGCGCACCGGCACCGTGGAGCGGCTGGGAATGGGCTACGAAGACGTCGCCAGAGTTAATCCCGCGATCATTTATGTCGCCGCATCAGCCTACGGCCGGAGCGGTCCGATGGCGTCCTACGGCGCGATCGATCCCGAGATCCAGGCGATGTGCGGATGGTGCAGTATTATGGGGCGGGAAGGCGGGCGCGCCGAGATGTTTCGCCATCTCGCACACATCGACCTCACCACCGCGACTTACATCACCCAAGCCGTGTTGCAGGCTTTGCTTGCACGCGAACGCACCGGCAAGGGGCAGAAAATAGAGGTGGAGATGTTGCGCGCGGCGATGGCGATTCAGACCACGAAACTGGCGGAGTACCTGGCCACCGCGGCGGCGCCGAAGCCGCTGGGCAGCGGCAGTTCAACCCACGTCCCTCATCAGGCGTTCCTCTGCCAGGACCAAAGATACGTCGCCGTCGGAGTGGTCCGCGAGGATCAATGGCCGGGATTGTGCCGGGCGCTCAAGCTGCCGGAGCTGATTTCCGATCCGCGATTTGCTCTCAACGCCGCGCGCGTCGCCCATCGCGATGAGCTGATTCGCACTGTCGCCCAGCGGTTTTTGACCAAGCCCGCCGCATGGTGGATCATCGCCTTGACGCGCGAAAAGGTTCCCAATGCGCCCTTCCTCGGATTTGAAGAGCTTCACGACCATCCACAGGTCCGGACCAACGGCTTCATGGTGGAACTCGAAACACCCCATTGGGGACGGCTTTGGTCCGACGGATTGCCGTGGAAGTTCGATTCCACTCCGGCGGGTCCGATTCGGCCGGGTTCGATGCATGGTGAGCACACCGCGAAGATCTTTGCCGAACTGGGGATCGAGCGGCGCGGCAAATGAGTATCGCTGGCAGCATGGCGGGCTTCCGGGTTGTCGATCTCTCCACCGACTTGTGCGGGCCCTTCTGTACGATGCATCTGGGGGACGCCGGTGCGGAGGTGATAAAGGTCGAGCTTCCGAGTGGTGACCCGGCGCGGCGAATCGGCCCGATGATCGCCGATGAAAGCGCCGTGTTCCTGAGCCTCAATCGCAACAAAAAAAGCGTCGTAATCGACTATCGCCGCCCCGAAGGGCGCGATCTGGTGGCCCGCCTGGCGTGCGGTGCCGATGTGCTGGTGGAGGACTTCGGCCCAGGAAGGGTCGCCGACTTGGGGCTCGGCTATGACAACCTGGCGCGTGACAATCCGCGTCTGGTCGGTTGCTCGATTAGTGCGTTCGGGGAAGCGGGTCCGCTCAAGGATCTGCCGGGCGCAGAACTGACTATTCAGGCGATGGCCGAATATACCGCCTCGCTTGGGAGCATCGGCGAGCCGCCGGTCAGGGTGGGCGCCGACATCGCCAGCCTCAACACGGCGATCTTTGCCTTGCAAGCGATTTTTGCCGCACTGTTTCATCGCGAGCGCACCGGCGCCGGACAACGCGTGGCCGTAAGTCAGTTTGGATCGCTGCTCCACATGCGCGGCATCATGTGGCACGCGCTGTCCAACCCCGACGACTGGTACGGCTTTCACCTCGATAGCTATACGTATCCGGCCGAGCACGGCTACCAGACCAAGAACGGCCCGATGTATTTCATCCTGCGGCATGGAAGCAGCGAAGACTGGGATCGCTTCGTGATCGAGTTGGGCATGGAGGAATATCTGAACGATCCGCGTTTTGGGAATTATGGGCGCAGAGCGACGGGGATCGGACAGCACGCCGCCGACGTCAGGCCGATCTGGGAGGAGGCATTCAAGGGTCGCACCCGCGAAGAGATTATCGACCTGGTGCGCAGCATCGGCGGCGACGCCGTGCCGATCCTGGATTACCCCGCGCTTGTGTCGCATCCGCAGGTGGAGGCCCTGGGCGCGTTTACGAAGATCGAGCATCCCACCGCCGGGCTCTTTACCACCCTGGCGCCGGTGGTGCGCTTCTCGCAAACGCCGACAGCAATCTACAGCGCTCCCCCAACGCTCGGCCAGCATACCGGCGATGTTCTGCAGAGCATGGGGTTGAGCATTTCCGAAATAGACGCTCTGCGCGTTGCGGCAATCATCGCCTGATGGATCGCGTCGGTGAGAAACATGCGGAAATTGATCGTTTTCAATAATGTAACTCTCGACGGTTATTTTACCGGCCCAAAGGGCGACTTAAGTTGGGCCCATGGCGGCGACGAGGACGCCGAATTCAACTCCTTCGTCTCCGACAACGCGAGCGGCGGAGGCCAGTTGCTGTTGGGCAGGATCACTTACCAACTCATGGCCAGCTATTGGCCGACGCCGGAGGCTATCAAGAACGATCCAGTCGTGGCGAAAGGGATGAATCAAATGCAGAAGGTGGTGTTTTCCAGAACATTGGAAAACACGTCATGGATCAATACGAAATTGGTAAAGGCTGACATCGCGCCGGCGATACGAAAGATGAAGCAAGAACCAGGACCCGGCATGGCGATTTTGGGAAGCGGCAGCATCGTCGCCCAACTCGCACCGGAGGGCCTAATCGATGAGTACCAGGTCGTCGTTAACCCGGTCGTTCTGGGCAGCGGACGCACGATGTTCGACGGGATCAAGGCGAAACTGGACCTGAAGCTCACAAAAACACGGACCTTCAGCGGTGGGAAAATATTCCTGAGCTATGAGCCGCTTGCGTAAGGACTCCTCTGAGATTTGAAAGTTGGGGCGTTCCTGCCCGGCATAAACGCGCTAAGGCCTTAGGATGCGTCAATCATAGGCGCCCATAGCGAACAAGGGACGCCCGCACCAGTGCGATGATGCGTAAATCCTCGAGCATCAAGAAGACTACCGAAACTCGACTTCCCAGGAACCGTCAATATATCGTCGGCGTGATTTCCGATACGCACGGCCTGATCCGGCCCGAAGCCCTGCGACTGCTCGAAAGATCGGATGTGATTATACATTGCGGCGATGTCGGATCTCCTGCCGTGCTCGCGGCGCTAAGAGCCATTGCCCCTGTTCATGCGGTTCGCGGGAACAACGATAAGGGCGCCTGGGCCTCGCAGCTGCCAACCGAGGAGATCGTCAGGGTCGGCAAATACAATCTCTACGTCATCCATGACCTCCACGAACTGAGGATCGAGCCGGCCGCCGCAGGATTTGCGGCCGTCCTGTCGGGTCACTCCCATCGTCCGCACATTGAGCGTCGTGAGGGCGTTCTTTTCGTAAACCCGGGAAGCGCAGGCCCGCGGCGATTCTCTCTGCCGATCGCCGCCGGCTTGCTCGCCCTGGGAACCGATTCCTGCGACGCTACTGTCACCGAATTCTGACAGCCATTCAATTCCGGCGGGGTCCGTCGAGCACCGCGATGCAAACTCTCGAACGACACGCGCCGCTGCCCTATATTGCGGGACAGCGGCGCAAGGCAAGTTCGCGAAAGGCGCCCCACGGTAAGCGTGATATTATTGCATGATGCGGTAGAGGCCGGTCGGAAATGCCCAGACCTGGCCGTCCGACAAACCACGCGGTACGTCCTTGTCAACAGTCACCGTCTGCGCCAGAGAAAAAGTGGCGTGACTGTTCTGCATATCCAGGATGCGCTCTACATTGACTGAACGGAACAAGGTAACTTCACCGCTGGGGAGTTTCACTGTCCGGCCATAGACCCGATCCTGCTTCCAGAACTTCAAGGTGGTATCGTAAGTGTCATAGCCCAGGTTCACGAAGGTCTCCTTATCGGTATAAAAAACCTTGTGCCGATAGCAGTAAGAGGGACCGGCCGCGGGCAGCGGCGTGACATCCATAATGTATACATCGCGCAACTCCCACTGTCCGACCTCCGGCTTGGGCCAGGTGGGAACGCTGCCCTTGGTGACATAGGAATCAGTGTCGATGGATGGCTTGGGATAATTGGAATTCACCAGCCAAAGGACCTTTCGTTCGCCCAGTAATTGCGCGGTGAAGTTGGAGAGCTGAAAGAACATCCCGGCGCCACTATCGTCCTCCACCCAATCCGTTCCCAGGGCGGGGGAACAGCGCGCAGCGCTGGAAAGCCGCAGCACGCGCCGCAAGGACGGTAGATACACGTAAGCGTCCTGCACCGCGGCCGGATCAGCGCGCTGCATGGTCACTTCGCTAAGATACTTGTTCTGCTCGGGGGTGTAGGAAAAGTAGCGCGAGGACTGATAAAACCCCGAAGCGTACGGCATATCGATCGGATTAGGGGGATCGCTGTTGTGCATCAGCCGGTACTGGGTAACGTCTGATACACCCGGATTAAGATTCAGGTACCGATCGATTTGAAGCACCGAGTCATAGTAATAATCGACGAACGGACCGAAGCTCAGCCAGGTATCGTACATCACTTTGATCGCGGCCAAATCTCCGGACGGAGCGGGAAAAGGCAGGCCCGCCACATAGCCCTCAATTACATAGCCGCCGGTGTCTATTTTTTTCAGTTTTGCCTGCCCATGATACTTTTCGGTATCAGCGCGATACTGCTTGGGCATCAGAAAGTGATGGGTAGGACCCACCACGATCGTGTACTCCGGACCCGAACCCATTTTCCAGAAGTAGTCGCCGCTGAAGAGCGCCTGCGTGCCCACGTCCAGGAACTTTTTGTACTTCTGCCAGTTTTGGAGTGTGATGCGGGTGCCAGGCGGGATGGTGTCCGGCGATCCGGCGTCCGCAAGAGCCTGGTACACCTGCGGGGTGAATTGAATCTCGGCGCCTGCCGCCGACCCAGCCAACAACCAGACCAGCACCGCGCCGCAAAGGGTTGGCAAAAAACAAGTCCTTAGCATTAACTCGCCCCCATCGAACCTTTGTGAGGGTCCAAAAGCGGACCGGTCTTTGGGCGAAAGACAAGCGGTTGCGCGATGGCCGACCGCGGCAGCCGGAATGGGATTCGCCCCGACGAAACCCTATCCAGAAAACAGGCGAGGCGATGTAGTTTCCCCACCTTTCCGCGCTGAGCATACGCTCGCATCTTCGCTCTGTCCAACGAATCAGTAGAGTCGGCCTTGCGGAAGTGATATCTTATAAGCTGCAACCTTACATTATTCTACGTCTATCTATTGCCAACTATCGCCAAACCGCTTCTCAAAGGCGTAATTATGTTTCCTTTCGTTCCTCGTGCTGATAACACCCATCAGTGTTTTGCCGCCTCGTCGTGTCAAGGCCTGCGTGAAGGTGCCGACCGTTCGTGTTGGGCAAACCTGGCGCAGGCACCCGACTGCGGGGCCGCGCCTTTTCGTACGTCATACTGGGCGCGTCATGTTGCTCCGACGTTCGGAGCAATTAATCCGGTGGCGATGCGGGCGGCGGCAGGCACAACGGCCACCCCACTGGTTCAGATTGCTCTTTGAAAATCCGAAACCAAGACAGATTGCTGCGTCCGCGTGGCGGTAACAGCTCGGGTTGCGCTGCCGAAAGGCGAAGCGGATGTATGCTACCGCGCAAAAAACAGGCAGACTGAAGCTAGTGGCAACCAAGCTTCTGTTTCGGTCCGAATCGGAGGGGTGGCCGAGCGGTTGAAGGCACCGGTCTTGAAAACCGGCAGCGGCTAACGTCGCTCGTGGGTTCGAATCCCACCCCCTCCGCCCCACAGAGATCCAACGCAATTCGGTGACGTATATAAAACTCGTAAAATCTCGGACTTCTCGCTGTCGAGTCGTCCAGTATAGTGCAAGGCCATGCATTGACATTCTGGGGTAGATTGGGGTATAAAACCGGGGTATCCACGATTCTGCGCCACCGATTGACACGGAGATACCCCAACGGCGAAGCTTACAGATACCGCGGTCCGACAGGCGAAGCCGGCGGACAAGCCGCGCAAGCTGTTTGATGGCAGAGGGTTGTACCTGCTGATTCTCCCTGCCGGCGGGAAGTACTGGCGATTTAAATATCGCTTTGGCGGCAAGGAAAAGCTGCTAGCACTCGGCGCCTACCCCGACGTCAGCATGAGGCA
>DATFSZ010000017.1:0-2354 GCA_035262365.1 Binataceae bacterium (SeqCode) | reverse complement strand
ATGAAAGGCGGAAAGCCCGGATTGTAGGAGGAACAGAGCCTGAGGTCAATCAATTCCGACGTCCCGAAGCGGTATGATGATCGCGCACACTACACCAAAGGACTCAGACGTGAGAATCACGGGATGGTTAGCATGGCTGTTCCTGGCGGCCACAGGCTGCGCTGCCAGCTGCCCAACCCATCAGCCGAAGGAAGGCTCGGCTTTGGTTCAGCTCGAACAACACTGGGCGGAGGCGCTCTCGCGCCATGACGCGGACGCGGTGGGCTGCATTCTGGGCGAGGAGTTTCAGGATGTTGATCCCGATGGTCAGCGGCATAACCGTGCCGAGACTCTGGCCGCGATCCCTGGCCGCAAGCCGGGCATAAACCGGTTAAGCGAACTGGCGCCACATGTCTATGGCGACTTTGCTTACATCCGCGGACTGGCGACCCTGCTCGATCCTGCGGGAAACATTAAAGCCCGCGTCCGTTTCACAGATGTGTATGTCTATCGCGATGGCCGCTGGCTGGCGGTGGCAGGGCAGGAGTCGCGGGTGCCACCCGGCGCCAAATAGCGTGAAAGTCGAGGCCACCATGCGCGCTGTCATCCAACGTGTCACTCGCGCCCAAGTCAGCGTCAACGGCGAGCTGACGGGCAAGATCGCAGACGGGCTCCTCGTGCTTCTCGGCGTCGCGCGAGCTGACACCGAGGCCGACGCGCAACATCTGGCGGAAAAGATCGTGGGCCTGCGCATCTTCGAGGACGAAAACGGCAAGATGAACCTGGCGGTCGCTGATGCCGGCGGAGCGATCCTGGTGGTTTCGCAATTCACGCTCTATGGGGACGTGCGGCGGGGCAAGCGTCCGTCCTTTGACGCCGCGGCGCCGCCGGCGCGGGCTTGCGAACTCTACGAGTACTTTGTGGCGCGCATTCGTGCAGCCGGTCTCAAGTGCGAGACGGGACGGTTCCAGGAAATGATGCAGGTCGAACTGGTCAACCAAGGTCCGGTCACGATTCTTCTCGATTCCGCCAAGGCCTTCTGAGGGGCGCTATGAAACATGGAAGAATGCTGGCGCTTTTTGTGTGCATGGGGTTCGGTGTGCCGCCCATTTCGAGTTCAGCCGCAGACGCACCCCTTCAGGCGGATACCGCGGCGTTTGTCGATGTCACGGTTCTGCCCATGGACTCGGAGCGGTTGCTTCCCCACCAGACAGTGCTGGTGCGCGGCGACCGCATCGTCGAAATAGCGCCCGCCGACCGCCTGAAGCCTCCGCGGATGCCACGATCATCGACGGCCGCAGCCGTTATCTCATCCCCGGCCTCACCGACTTTCACATCCATTTCTACGGCTACTCGCAAGCCGGCGCCGGGGACCGCAAGCTGGAACCGCAGGTTCTGCTGCTGCTTCTGGCCAACGGGGTCACGACTGCTGTCAACATGGAAGGCTCTCCCCCAATCCTCGCTTTGCGCGACGAGTTAGCCCGTGGAACCGTACTGGGGCCAAAGCTCTACACCACGGGGCCGTTTATTCAAATGCCCGACCAGGTGCTGCCCGGCCGAAAGGGACTCCGTACGCCCGAAGAAGTTACGAAAGAGGTGCTGGAGGAAAAGCGCCTGGGATACGACTTCGTCAAAGTACACGGCGATCTGCCCGCGGAGACCTACCGGGCGCTGGTCGAAAGCGCGCGCCAGCAGGGGATACGCGTAGTCGGGCATGTGCCGAGCAATCTTGGGGTTGACGCGGCGCTCGCTGGCCACCAGGCATTAATCGTTCACGCGGAGGAGTATCTCTACTCTTATTTTCAATTTCACCGCGATCTGCCAGGCGATCCGGCTGAGATCGACCGGATGGTGCGGGAGGTCGCCGCCAGGACGAAACAGGCGGGGACCTGGGTCAGCCCGACGCTCTCAGTCTTCCGCCAGATCATTTTTCAGGTCGCCGATATCGACGCGTTGCTGGCGCGGCCGGAGATGCGCTATCTTCCCGCAGACTCCGTCGCCGACTGGCATCCCCCCAACAATCCTTACGTGAGGCGCTGGCCGCTCGAAAAAATCCCTTACTTTCGCACCCAGTATTCCATCATGCAAAAACTGACCGGCGGACTGCGCGACGCGGGCGTCCCGCTGCTCGTCGGTACCGACAACTTCGTGCCTTGCCAGATCGCCGGTTTCGCCATGAAGGACGAAATGGAGCAAATGTTCTCCGCCGGCCTTACCCGTTTCGAAGTGTTACAGGCGGCGACCGCGAATCCCGCGGTCTTTCGCAAGGAACCGGACGCAGGTACGGCCGCCCCCGGAAAGATCGCCGATCTGGTGTTGCTCGACGCCAATCCGCTCGACGATGTGGATAACATTTTTCGCCAGGATGGCGTCAT
>DATFSZ010000016.1:0-2322 GCA_035262365.1 Binataceae bacterium (SeqCode) | reverse complement strand
GACCTGGAAGAGGCGAACGGTGTTACAACCGTCCGCTTGACGCATTCAGGCCTCGTGAGCGAGACCTCGCGCGAAAGCCATAAGGGCTGGCCGCAAATCCTGGCCTGGCTGCGCGCCTACGTCGAAGGTTGAGCGCGGCGGCGTTCGGGTCGAGTTGGAGGGCGGCGATGTTGGTGGTGATTTCAGCAATCGCGTCGGCAGGAAGCATGGCGTGCGATCTCCGGCAGGGCGGGAGCGCGCACGATAAATCCGGTGTGTGAAGGGGGTCAGCACTGCCGCAGCAGCGCCGCGATCCGCCGTCGCTGACTCTCTCGTCACTGCTCTCGCTCTCCAAACAGATAATCCAGAGCGGGATTGACGTGCGGCCCATGGCGATCAGGGAGTAGGCATGTCGGCTTGAACAACGGTATCGTACAACCCGCAATCATCAACGCGAGTGACATCTGATTTGGGATTCGCCGGGTTGATGAGCAGGCCAATGCTGACGGCCGCTGGGACCAGCTCGTGCAATAGCTCACGCGGCATCGGCACGCGCACGGCCTATCGGCAAGACCGCGGATGGACTTCCGCTTTCGGGGGAAATCCGGGCTTAAAGGCGCATGTGTGGGGCGTTAGCTTCACATCGTTAGAACAACGCGGAATTCCGCTTTACCGCTCAGCATGCGCGCGTAAGCCTCGGTCGCCTTTTCGAGCGGATAAGTTTCAATCATTGGACGCACGCCGGTTAGTTCAGCAAACCGCAATGTGTCCTGGGAATCCGCTGGCGTACCCGCAGCCCAGCCTTGAATCGTTCGACTTCCGCTAATGAGTTGTACCGGCTTGACCTCAAGGGGATCGAACGTCACACCTATCACCATGAGTTTGCCGTTCGGCCCGAGACCATCGAACAGCCCGGACATCGCTTTTGAGCTCGGAGCTGTCGCTAAGATTACCTGCGCGCCGCCCAGCTTTTGCAATGCTTCCACTGGGTTTGTCACTCGGTTATCAACGTACACGCTTGCTCCGAGCTTCTTTGCTAGCGCCGCGCTTTCGGAACCGCGGCCAATCGCAACCACCTTGTAACCAAACTTGTTGGCGAATTGAATTCCGAGGTGACCTAGACCGCCGACGCCCAGCACGGCAACAAGGTCGCCGGGCATCGCCCCACTGTGCCGCAGCGCGTTGTAAGTGGTGATTCCGGCGCAGAGCAGCGGTGCCGCTTCGGCATCGGTTAGGCCCTCCGGTACTGCCGCCAGCGCTTCTACTGGAGCTACCATGTATTGCTGGTATCCGCCGTCATAGCTGATGCCGGGAATTTTCAGGTTACTGCAATTGCGAAAATCTCCGCGGCGGCAGGAGGGACACGTATTGTCCTGACCGCCATGCCACCCAACACCGACGCGCTGACCATTCTTCCAAGTAGAAACGCCGGCACCGACTTTGTCGATGACGCCCGCTACCTCGTGTCCTGGAACACGCGGGTACTGAATTCCAGGCCACGCGCCTTCTTTTGTGAGAACGTCACTGCCGCAGACGCCACAGGCCTGTATCTTGATCCGCACGTGTCCCGAGCCCGGCTCAGGCATCTCTCGGTCAACGATTTGGAAATCTGCTCCCGGTTTAGGAACCTGCGCCGCCTTCATTGGACTCCTCCCCATCGAATTTTCGACAGCCAACGTCTGAGGAAACGTCGGAAACATCAAAGAATGTCGGCCTTTCTCGAACGAATGTGGGCTGCGTCAACATCGAACAGGCTGCATTAATTGCAGGCAGTTGGGCTGACTACTCATAACTCAGACCGGTCAGGCGCAGTTCCGTGGCCTTTAGCGCGGCCGGCCGCTCCAACAGCACGGAACCGGCGGCAGGCCGACCGGCCCCGACAACTATGGCGCTCCCATTCAGGTCCAAAGGGGAATGAAGAAGTTCGACATCCCATGCCAGGGCCATGGGTAGTTTCCCAGGTTGCCCCCGGCGGGTCTCATAGGACGCAGCCGGCCGATCTGGACAGCGCCGGCCGGCCGCGTGCATCGATAGGCGCGTGTCGCTCACGGACGAACGCGGATGATCGTCTTCCCCTTGCGTCGCTCGGTCCGGTTGAAGGCGGCGACGGCGTCATCGAGGGTCGAGACGTTGCCGATGTTCGTCCGCAGTCGTCCGTCCCGCACCCGCTGGACGATCTCACTCAGTTGGGCACGATCGGACTCGACAACGAAGTCGACCGCCAGGCCGTCGGCGGGTCGCGCCTCGGCCGGCCCGACGACGGTCACCAGCGTTCCTCCGGCTCGAATCAAGCCTGCTGACCGCTTCTGGATGTCACCGCCGATGACGTCGAATACCAGATCG
>DATFSZ010000015.1:0-43667 GCA_035262365.1 Binataceae bacterium (SeqCode) | reverse complement strand
CTATGCCAAAGCGAAGGGCGGAAAGTCGAGAGAACATGATAATCACGACGGTTGCCTTGCCGCGCGATCTGCATCGCAGGCTGGCGATCGCGTCGGTTGAGGAGAACGCCGCTATAGCTCAGATCATGCGTGAGTTGATTGAGCAATACCTAGCCGGCCGCGAGCAAACCACAAGGAGGGGAAAATTACGATGAAGAATCGAGGCTTGGGTAGCGTGTACCGGCCGCAATATCGCGACCGCAAGACCGGCGAACGAAAGGAAGTTTGGGGATGGTGGATCGTCTATCACGTCCACGGTCGCCGCATCCGCGAAAACGCCCATTCTGAAAATCGGGCCGACGCCGTCCGGCTTCTGAAGCGCCGTCTTGGTGAAGCCGCAGAAGGCAAGCCGCTGGGACCTGAACTGGAACGGACCACCTTCGATGATCTCGCCCAGATGCTCGTAGACGATTACAAGGCGAACCGCCGCAAGAGTCTCGACCGGATCGAAGACGCACTGAAGCACCTAAGGACAGCCTTCAGCGGTTGGAAGGCACACCACATAACAGTGGACCAGATCGCCCGCTACACTGCCCGCAGGCTGGAAGAGAGCGCTACACCAGGAACAACTAATCGTGAGTTGGGAGCGCTGCGCTGTGCGTTCAACATAGCCTCGGAGGCTGGACGCATCGCGAGCAAGCCGCGGATTAAGATGCTTGCCGAGGCTAACCCGCGCCAGGGTTTCTTCGAACCCCACGAGTTGCAGATGCTGCTAGACGAATCCCCGGTGTACCTGCGGCCGTTGTACCGCGTTGCCTACATCACGGGTTGGCGCGTCCCATCCGAGCTTCTGACCCGCCGCTGGTCGAATATTGATTTGGAAGCGGGCTGGATGCGGCTCGAACCTGGTGAGACCAAGAACGGCAAGCCCCGAGAATTCCCCCTCGTCAGTGAACTGCGCACCGTTCTTGAGGACCAATATCAGCTAGCACGCCAGATAGAGCGGACAAACGGCCAGAGCGTACCTTGGATCTTCTTCCATTTGGACGGAACGCCCATTAAGGAATTTCGAGACGGTTGGCTAAATGCATGCAAGCGCGCCGGACTGAGCGGGCGCATACCGCACGACTTCCGGAGAACCGCCGTCAGAAATTTGATTCGCGCCGGCATTCCCACCCAGACCGCAATGAAGCTGACAGGCCACCTGACCCCGAGCGTGTTCGACCGCTACGCGATTATTGACACAGGCATGCTCCGAGAGGCTGGAACCAAGCTTGCCACTCAACTTTCGCTTGAAAACCGTCGTTACGGCGTCACTCCGGGGCAGATCGAGCGCATGGCCGCTGAAGTTATGCCAAAGCTACGCCAAAGTCAGGATTCCTAATTGCATCGGCCCAAAGAAAAAGCCTTGAATATGCAAGATTGGAGGAGGAAGGGGCCCGGTGGCCCCACCGGTCTTCAAAACCGGCCTGGCAGCCATTGCGGTTGCCGGAGGGTTCGACTCCCTCCCCCCTCCGCCAGGCACGGCGGTTTGCGGCAATCCGAGCGGTAATATGCTGCCGCCAACGTGGTAATGCTTGCCGCGCTTGAAGCATGCTGCGGGTGAAGCCGCCGGGTCATCTGCTCGCGGCTAACTACAGCCGCACTGGGCCTGAGTTGCACACCTTTCGAAGAATCCCACCCGCTTTGCAGCTTGCCTGTTTGCCCCGGTGCATTTTGATGCTGCATCCGGCGCTCTTACGGAGAGATGCTTCGTTTCTCCGTTTGCAGCCTACGGATATTTGCCGCCCCAACGGTCCAGGAAAGTCACTTGTTCCACGGGCGCGCGTGACACGGGTCCGAAGTGCCCGAGGGGATAACCGATCGGGACGATCGCGAAGGACTGGGCTTCCTCGGGCAGTCCCAGAAGCTGGTCAACTTCTCGTTCGTAAAGCAGATGGCGCGTCGTCAGGGTTGCGCCCAGTCCCAGGGCACGGGCAGCGAGCAGGATGTTTTGCACGGCAGGGTAAATGGACGCTCCGGCTCCCACTCCGCTTCCCGAATCGCCGTACAGGCAGCATACGATTAGCACCGGCGCCTCGTGGAAGTGTCGGGTGAGGTGATCCCTCGCTGCCAGCATCCGCTGTTTCTGCGCCTCGGTTTTGCCGGGCGGGGGCGGCGCCGCATGAAAGCGATCTTTGAGATCATCGTAGGCGCGCTGGTATCTGATCTGAATCTGCTTTTTGATTTCAGGATCCTTCACCACGATAAAACGCCAATGCTGGGCGTCGCCGCCGCTTGGAGCGCAGGTCGCGGCCTGGAGAATTTCACGGATCAGTTCATCGGGTACGGCATCCGGTTTTAGCCGGCGCATCGCGCGCGTGGTGCGAATCGCGTCAAACAAGCCGATTTTTCTATCCATCTGAGAGGACCCAGCATCCTTTCTCCCCGCCGCCGCAGCGTGGACTATTCAGGTCGAAGATCTCACGTCCATTTAGAAAAAGGAACCTGCTTTGAGGCCCGCGCTAAACCAGACACCTCGGCACGATTCACGACGGATGCCGGCCCGTGCTATGAGAAGCGCGTCACTGCCAGGCAGAGGAGCCCGAACAATGGCCGAATTTCCTATCGAGGGGACATGCGATCGCGGCTTTGAGCGCGTCCGCGCGGCGTTTGCGGAAAACTTCTCCCGGCGCGGCGACGTCGGTGCGGCGGTGGCCGTGACAATCGACGGCAAGCCGGTAATGGATTTGTGGGGCGGTTATGCCGACAAGCAGCGCACCCGGCCTTGGACCCGCGACACGATCGTCAACGTTTATTCCGCGACCAAGGGAGTGGCGGCGACCTGCCTAAACCGGCTGGCGGCCCAGGGTCGCATCGACCTCGACGCCCCGGTGGCGCGCTACTGGCCGGAGTTCGCGCAGGCCGCTAAGGAACGGCTCCCGGTGCGCTGGCTGCTGAGCCATCGGGCCGGTCTGCCTGCGGTGAGCAAACCTCTGGCGTCCGACGCTTTGCTGCAATGGGACGTGATGGCGGCGGCGCTGGCGGAACAGGAACCGTGGTGGGAGCCGGGCACCCGGCACGGCTATCATGCGCTGACCTTTGGATACCTGGTGGGAGAGGTGCTGAGACGCGTGGACGGCAGGAGTCTGGGCACCTACTGCCGCGAAGAACTCGCGGGTCCGCTGGGAGTGGATTTCCATATCGGGCTGGACGCGCGCCACGACGCGCGCTGCGCGGAAGTTATCGCGCCGATGCCGCCGGCGCCGGACGCGCCGCACGCAATCCCCTCCGCGGCGCCCGATCCGGATTCGATGGCGGCAAAGGCAATGAATAATCCTGCGGGCGCGATGCGCCTGTCCAAGGTCAATTCCCGCGCCTGGCGTGCCGCGGAGGTTCCCGCCGCCAACGGCCACACCAACGCCCGAGCCTTGGCGCGCTTTTACGGAGCGTTGGCCCGCGGCGGCGAGTTGGACAGCGTCCGCGTGCTCAGCCCGGATCAGATCGAACGCTGCCTGAGGGTGGAATCAGACGGAATCGACGCCGTGGTGGGCGTGCCGATGCGCTTTGGTCTGGGATACCGGCTGACGCAGCCGGCGGCGCGATACGGTCCGAATCCGCGCACCTTCGGCCATACGGGTGCGGGCGGCTCGCTGGGCTTCGCCGACCCCGACGCCAAGGTTGGATTTGCCTACACGATGAATCAGATGGGATCGCACATTTTGCTCGATCCGCGGGTAGTGGCGCTGCTCGACGCGATTTACGCTTCGATCTGACCCAACCTCAATTGACTTTCTTGAAGTACGTGGAAATCCCCGCTCTGCCCGGTCACTTGAAGTGTGCCGGTCATCCTCACCCTCTCCCACGGCCGATTACTGAGAGGGAACTGAAACAGGAACAGAAGGCTTCGCCTGTGAACGCAGTAATTTCTGTAATTCGCCTTCCATTCGAAGTTTTTGCAATCTCGCTGGGGCTGCTGCGGCTCTCGGCCATGTCGGGCGCTTTTTTTCTTGGGAAGCGGCGGGTGCTTACGCAAACGCGTAGCAGACAAGAATCGCTTCGCGTCGATTGCTCCCTGCCCTCCCTGACGCTCGGTTGGTCGGAATGACAAAAACGAAATACCGCGAAGAAGAGACCGCGCCGGAGGCGCGCCTTTGACAGGCTAAGGAGACGTACTCGCGGACGCTGCCAGGAATTTGAACGCTTGAGCTTCGGCGAATTGGTCTGCCACTTCGCCGGAGAAAACCTCGCCGTCCTGGATGGTGAGCTTCCTTACCGGTGAGCCGGGCTTTAGGTTCAGCTTGGCCAACGAAATCCAGAAAGTGTTGGGACGGGTAGCGGAGTCGAAGTAATAAACCAGGTTCTTCTGGTCCGAAACAGTGCGCCAGATTGTCGAGGAGATGTTGGGCTGGTCCGGGGTCGTAATGCCCAGCGGCACGCTTACCGCGCGCATCACGCTCAGCACGCCAGCCACGGCCTGGTAAGCGTAGGATTGCAGCGGAACGCCCTTTATATAGTTAGGGTCGAGTTTCTTTGGAATCGCGTCGATCAGAAATGAGGCGCGCGCAAAGCGGTCCGCGGCGCGATTGGTGCCAGGGAGAAAGACCAGACCGCCGATCCCTTTCCAATATTCGTTCAGGGCCAATTGCTCGTCATAAATGGGAGAATTGGTCATGACCCTGTACTGCGTGCCGTGATGAATAGTCAGTTTGCCTTTTATGTATTCGAATATCGCCGAATCTCCGCGCGAATCGGATATTGCCAGATGAAGCGTGGCGGGCGCGCCGTTGGGTAACGTCGGCGCCAACAAATGGAAGACGTCCTTGAGCTGCGCTGCGACCGCTTCTGCAACCGTGGCGTAATTATCCAATACATACTGCGTCCACGCCGCAATGCTCAGGAGGGGACGCGTATCGTCCTGTTGGCCATAATCTGACTCCACCAGGTAGAGGAGGTTGGCCACCAAACCCTTTTCATTCATGCCGTCGGCCGTGCCCGCTTCGTACCCGGATACAACCACACTGCCGTACCTTGAGTTCCATTGCATGGAGCGCGGTCCGGCTGCTCCGTCGCGCTTCATCCCGGCCGGAAAAACCCAGAGATTGGAGAACATATCCTCCTTCCAATCCATGTTGCGTCCGGTGATTACGGTGTTGTCATCGCCGACATACAGGGCGCGTGTGCACACGGTCTTTCTCCTCCTGCTCAGGCAATCGAGCTGCTGAAACAGGCAACAATCAGCGGCCGCTCAATTCATGAATCCTTCGATATATCTCAATGAGCCGGGCTGCCAATTACTCCTTATGGAGCCCAAATCGGCTGTCGAAAGGCCAAAAAACCGGGACAGCGCGTAGCTCGAAGAAGCTGCCCCATTTCAGCCTTCGGTTGCCTGATTTTTTTGGGAGTTGAACCGTCTTTCTAAAGCATTCGGATCCGGATGCAGCCAAGCTTCAAGTCCCTCAATGACAATAATCGGCACATTTTAAAACTACTCGCTTACACCATCAAAATTCCGCCATTGGGATGGAACAGCGATCCCGTGTAGTACGACGATTCCTCCGAGGCCAGGAAAAGCGCGGTGTTGGCGATGTCCGTGGGCTCACCCACGCGGCCCAGCGGCACGCGGCTGGTCCATTCTTCCAGGCCGCCCGGCTCGGTACGGATGAACCCCTCCAGCAGCGGGGTGCGGATTAGCCCCGGCGCCAACGCGTTGACCCGAATCTTGTATGGCGCGAGTTCAAGCGCCAATACCTTGGTTAGCATCCAGACCCCCGCCTTGCTGACCGAGTAGTCGCCGCCGCCCGCCAGGGCCGTTATCGCCGCTCCCGACGATACGTTGATGATGGAGCCGCCCTTGCCGGCCTTGACCATTACGCGCGCCGCGTGACGGTCGGTGAGCATCACGCCGTCCAGGTTGACGGCCAGCACTTTATGCCAGTCGGCCAGCGGTTTGTCGATCAGCTTGAGCCGGCGATCTTCGGCCTCTCCATAGCGCTCGTGCGAGATTCCCGCTGCAGCGAAAACGATGTCGATTCCGCCCAGTCCGCGCACCGCCGCCTCGACCATCTTTTCGACCGACGTCTCGTCCGCAACGTCAACCTGATAGGCCATGGCTTTGCGCCCGACGCGGCCGACCAGATGGGCAACTTCTTCGGCAGGGGCCAGGTAGCGATCGGCGATCAGCACGTTGGCGCCTTCCTGCGCAAAGCGCAGCGCCGTCGCGCGGCCCATCCCGCCGGCGCCGCCGGTAATCAACGCGTTTTTGTTCTCCAATCGAAGGCTCATCGAAGATCTCCCGCGGAAATAAGCCCCTGCTATCACTTAGAATGCGGCGCAACAACCCCGTTCCCGGGTTGATTGTGCGCCCCGCCTGCTTTCGTGCTACAAGTCGCGCAAGCTTTCGAAAATCGAGTGGCCTTGCCCAGCGATGGACTTTGAATTCACTCCGGAGCAGGAAGGTTTCCGCCGCCAATTGCGGACCTGGCTTGAGTCGAACCTGCCGCCCGACTTGCGTACCGACCCCTCAGGCAGCATCACAGCGCCCAACCGGGAGGTTTTCGAGCGACGCCGGCAGTTTCAAAAGAAGCTCTACGACGCGCGATGGATCGGAATCTGGTGGCCGCGCGAGTACGGCGGACGCGGCGCGGGACTGATCGAACAACATATCTACGACCGCGAATACGAGCGCTCGCGCGCGCCGCTGCCGCACAACCATGCCGCGATCAATCAATGGGGTCCGACCCTGATGAACTGGGGAACGCCGGCGCAAAAGGATCGCTTCCTGACGCGGATGCTCAGCGGCGAGGATAGCTGGTGCCAGGGCTACTCGGAGCCCAACGCCGGTTCCGACCTGGCCTCGCTGCAGACGCGGGCGGAGGATCGCGGCGACTACTTTTTGTTAAATGGCCAGAAAATCTGGACCTCCGGGGCACAGTTCTCCGACTGGATGTACATGCTGGTGCGCACCGACCCCAAGGCGCCCAAGCATCGCGGGATAAGCTGCATGTACCTCGACCTGCACTGTCCCGGCGTCGCGGTGCGGCCGCTCGTGTTCATCAACGGTGAGCATCATTTCAACGAGGTCTTCTTCGACAACGTGCAGGTGCCGAAAGACAACCTGGTCGGCCCGCTTCACGAAGGATGGAAGGTCGCGATGACCACGCTGGGCTACGAGCGCAGCGCCGCCGCCGGCCGCGCGCACGAGCTGCAACTGCAGCGTTTGGATCGGCTTGCGCGGGCGGTGGAAATAGGCGGCCGCCCGGCGGCAGAGGATTCGTACGTGCGCCAACAGCTCGCGCGCCTTCATATCGAGTACGAGGCCTTCAAGTACACCGGCCTGCGCGCATTGACCCGCCTGCTCAAGGGTCTGCCGCCGGGTCCCGAGCGTTCCATGATGAAGATCGCGGGCGCCGAGCTTGCGGTCCGCATCAATCGGTTCGTAACCGAACTGCTGGGCTGTCATGCGCTGGTTGACGGACCCACGCCGGCCGTGCCTGACGGCGCCGAAGTGCTCAACCGCGTGCTGCTCGCGCGCGTGCATTGCGTGTCGGGCGGCACCGTGGAGATTCAACGCAACATTATCGGCGAGCGCACCCTGGGGCTGCCGAAATAGGCGAGAGGTTGGCATCATGGCCGATCGGGACCGGCAGGGATGGGCAATAGTCGGCGGATTTTTCCTGGCCTCGTTCTTCATACTGGGATCGGGCTACGACACGGCGGGGGTATTCTTCACGCCTTTGCTCAAGCATTTCGGCTGGAGCCGCACACAGTTGTCGCTGCTCACCTCTGCGATCAGCCTGGCCACCGCCGTGGTCGGTCCGGGAATCGGATGGCTGCTGGACCGGGTCGAGGCCAAGTGGGTGGCGACGATCGGTGCGGCGGTGGCTGGCGTGGCCTTTCTGATGGCTAGCACCGCGCACAGCCTGGCGTGGATTGTGTCGGCGTATGCATTACTCGGCGCAGGCGCAGCAGCATCGGCGGTCATGCCCTGCTACCTGGTGATCAGCAACTGGTTTGACAATCGCCGTGGATTGGCGATGACGCTGGCGAATACCGGAACCGAGGTCGGAGGCACCGCGATGGCGCTGGCGGCGGCCTTCCTGATCGCCCGCTTTGGATGGCGCACGGCCTATTTGGCGCTGGCGGCGCCGGTGTTGCTGCTCGTGCTTCCAATGATGCTGCTGGTTGTCCGCAGTCGGCCTGATCCCGGAACTTCCGCGTCGGACCTGTCGGCGCGTGGACCGCACGGTGTGCACTCCGCCCCCGAGCTGTCCCGCCTGCCGGGGCTTGAAGTCGGAGCCGCGGTGCGCCAGCGTTCATTCTGGCTCATTGCCGTTTCGTACATGATTTACGCTGTCGCGGGCACGGCGCTCATCGTCCACCTGGTGCCATACCTGATTGGGCTTGGGTTGACGGAGCAGCGGGCCGCGTTCGTATTGAGCATCAGCCTGGGGATGAACGCGATTGGCAAGCCTTCGCTTGGCGCGTTGGCGGACAGATTCGGCATCCGCCGCATCTATGGACTGAATCTCATACTGGTGGGATGTGGGATCGTGTTGCTGCTTAACGCCGGGCATGCGGGGATGCTGACGCTGTTTGTGCTCGTTTATGGACTTTCGGTGGGTGCGCCAGTAGCGCTGATGCCGACGATTCTCGCCGACGCCGTGGGTCTGCGCCGCTTCGGCTCGCTGTCCGGTCTGTTGGTAACACTGGGCGTAATTGGCAGCGCCGCCGGCCCGATTGTGGCGGGTGCGGTTTTCGATCGGACCGGCAGCTATATCGGCATCTTCGGGCTGTTCGCGGTGACCTGCTAATCGCGGGCTTCCTGCCGATGGCGTGCGTATCGTTCCGCCAGCCTGAGATTGGCGCAACCCCAATCGCTCAGACGGCTTCCTGACGGAGCCCCGCTCAGGCGCGCGTCAACAGCTCCAACACGTGGCCGTCGAGGTCGCGGAAGTACACTCCTCGGCCGCCGCGCCAGTTGTTGGTCTTGCCATCCTCCAGCGACCACGGCGAACTGCCGTAAACGACGCCTTCGTCTTTGACCCGATTGAAGATTGCCTCGAATTCTTCATCGCTCACGTGAAAGGCATAATGATGCCGCTCGAACCGCTCGCCGCGGCGGTCGTCAAAATCGAAAGTCAGCGTGTCGTTGATTCGCACCTGTGCAAACGGGCCCATCTGACCCCCATAGTTGAGCCCGAGCAAATGTGCGAAGTGCCTGGCCGACGCCTCCTTGTCGCGCGCCGGTACGATAGTGTGATTAAGCGTGATGCTCATGAATCTGCCTCCTGCAAAACACCCGCAGGGTCGCCGGCTGCAGCCTTGCGTTCCCGGGAGCCCCTGTCTGACCCTCCGAGTTAAATCCAGTCCTGGGCAGTTTGGCCCGCAACCATGCTCCATCATTATACCCCCGGCAACGGGGCGGCGGGAGATTGGCCAGCCTGAGACCATTGCTCGACCTGCCTCCACGCGAAATACTATTCACGTCGCGCCGGAAAAAGGGGAGCGTTTGGCAGCGTTAGATCCGCTTACCGGAAAAGCGGGAGCCGTCATGGCCAACAGAAGCAAAGACGACGATCTGATCTCGGTGCAGGATTTCCTCGCCATCCTGAACCAACACGCCGACGCGATATGTTTCAGGTGCAAGGTCCGCCTCAAGGATCATCAGGGAGCCGACCATTTGTTCTTCGAGGAAGCAGACGAAGCTCCCGACGAAGAGTCCAATTGAGAACGGGCTTGCGTCCAACGGCGGCCCGGAATTCCCACAGCCCTTCCGCTTGATATAGTGGATATAGTTCTCGTCACGACGAAAAGCCCGATTCGAGGAAGGACCAGCGTATGGCTCGCGAGCGAAAGCCGAGCGACCCGCAGGCGCGGGCGATTTTTGAGATTCACCGGCGCTATATCGAGGTGATGGAGCAGCGCTTGTCGATGGTGGAGGAACAGACGCGGGTCAATTACGTCGCCGTCATGACCTCATTGACCGACAAGCTGGCGGTCCCCGGCAAGCCGCTGTCGGAAGTCGTTCGCGAAATCATGGCCGAGGCGGGGCCAATTCTGTTCCAGATGATGCAAAGCTGAGGGAGGATGGTGGCACCCGGCCAGGGTTTGGCAGCGCTTCGGGCGGACGGCTGAAATCAATCCTCCATCGCGTAGCCCACTTCGCTATGCTGGCTCAGATCGAGTCCGACCTGCTCCTCGTCACCCTCGACCCTTAGACCCACGACCGCGTCCACCACTTTCAGCAGGATCAAGCTGCCGGCAAAGGCGAAGGCCAGACTGGCGGCCACCGCGACGGCCTGGATGAACAGTTGACGGGGATTGCCGTTCAGCAGCCCGTTGGCGCCGGCCGGATTGATGAGGGTGGTGGCGAAAATACCGGTCAGCAGCGCCCCGATGATACCGCCTACGCAGTGGACGCCGACCACGTCCAATGAATCGTCGTAGCCAATGCGAAACTTGACGCCGACCGCAAAGAAGCAAATCGCTCCCGCCACGATCCCGATCATCAGGGCCGCCATTGGGGTGACGTAGCCGGAAGCGGGTGTTATCGCGACCAGCCCGGCAACCGCGCCGCTGGCTGCGCCCAGCACCGTCGGCTTGCCCCGCACTGTCCACTCAGTGCCCATCCAGGACAGCGACGCGGCGGCCGACGCAACGTGCGTCGCCACCATCGCGGAGGCCGCCAGGCCATTGGCCGCCAGCGCGCTGCCTGCGTTGAATCCAAACCATCCGAACCATAAAAGCCCGGCGCCGGTCACAGTCATGGTCAGATTGTGTGGAGTTATCGGCTCATGCGGATAGCCCATTCTGCGACCCAGCAAAAGCGCAGCGGCCAGAGCGGATACGCCCGATGAGATGTGCACCACGGTTCCGCCCGCAAAATCCAGAGCGCCGAGCTGATGCAACCATCCGCCGGTTCCCCATACCCAATGTGCCAATGGATCGTAGATGAAGGTTGCCCACAGCAGGCTGAACAGGAAAAAGCCCTTGAAGCTTATTCTTTCAGCGATCGCCCCGGTGATGAGCGCCGGCGTGATAATCGCGAACATGCACTGGAAGAGCATGTAAACCGAATGCGGGATAGTCGCCGCGTATTCCGGATTGGGCACGGCTCCGACCGAATTCAGACCTATCCAGGAAAGTCCACCGATAACGCCGTGATGATCGGGCGAAAAGGCCAGGCTGTAACCGAACAACACCCATTGCACGGTAATCAGACCCGCAAGAATGAAGCTTTGCATCAATGTCGCCAGAACATTCTTGCGGCGCACCATCCCTCCGTAAAATAGTGCGAGGCCCGGCGCCGTCATCAGCAACACCAATGCAGCCGCAATCAGAACCCATGCGGTGTCGCCGCTATCAATCTTCGTAGCAGGTGTGACCATCGCGAAGGCTTTTGGCAGAGTTGCCGCCATCGCGCTGCTCGCAAAGACCGGATTCGCTGCAACAACCACGGCAGAAATCCCGGCAATCAGTGGTAGACGTCGCGGTTCATTCATACTGGTATCCATGGCCCAATTTCTTGCCTCGGCGAAACTTCTGACAAAAGTTCGCGGGTCTCTCAAGACTGTGAGAACAACTTCATCGCCGCAAATGCTGGCGCTGCAGCCGCGGAGTTTTCGTATGCGTTGGCCAAATGGCCAGGTAAAATTAGCCTTTAAAGCCTTGCCCAACAACCTGGCCGTGAGGTGCTCATGCCAGTCCCACAACCTCGCTGGATTACATTGGCGGCCGCCGCCGCGTTTGCAGTGCTTGCCGCGAGCAGCGGCCGGGCGCAGTCGAAAATGGAAATCAGCACCGGCGCCTTCGCACCCGGCGGTCAGATTCCCGCGAAATACACCTGCTCAGGAGACAATATCTCGCCGATGCTCACTATCAGAGGCGTTCCGCCGTCGGCAAAGGCCCTGGTCCTGATCGTGGACGACCCCGACGCGCCGGCGGGCACCTTCGTCCACTGGGTGTTTTACAACCTGCCGCCGCAAACTTCGCAAATCGAAGCCGGCATCAAGCCGGATGCGACCCTCGCCGAAGGCGGCGTCCAGGGGCGCAACGATTTCGGCCGCGCCGGCTATGGCGGCCCATGTCCTCCGCCCGGCGCGCCGCACCATTACCGATTTCGCCTGTTTGCAGTGAGCAGCCAGATAGCGCCCGAGTCATCCACGGGTTCGGCCGTCGAGCAGGCGATGCAAGGTCGTGTCGTGGCGAACGCCGTGATGGTGGGAACGTTCCAGCGCTGAGTGAAGCCGGGGCCTGGGCGGTTAGGACGCCGCCTTTTCGACCTTCTCCCGCTCGGGGCGGATGTTCTCGCTGGACGCGCGCTCAGCGGCAGCGGCTCGTTCCGCCCGCGGCATCTTGGGCAACGCCTGGCTGCTGGTGAGAACCTCGATGAACTTCCGAACAGCAGGCGAAAGCTCTCTCCCGCGCTTGTAGATGATAGCGAGCGGGCGGGTGAAGACCCCCTCCTGAAACTCCAGCATCTTGAGCGACCCGCGCGCGGTCTCGTGGTCCACGGTCAAGCGCGGCACAATCGCCACTCCAAGTCCAATTTCCACGGCCCGCTTGATGGTTTCGACGTTGTCGAATTCCATCGTGTAGTGGGGCTTGACTCCGTGGTCGCGCAAAATCCGGTCCACCGCCTTGCGGGTTGAAATGTCGCGCTCGTAGCCTACGAAGCGCTGCCCTTCCAACTGCGCGAAGCTGACCTTGTTCTGCTTGGCCAGCGGGCTGTCGGGGGGTACCACCAGGACCAATTCGTCGTGGCGAAACGCGATCGAAACGATTTGGCTGCGCTTGGCTGGGTAGGCGACCACGCCGAGGTCGATCTTACCCTCGATCAGATCCTCGTAAATCTTGTTGGCGCGAAGATATTCCAAATGCACGTTCACGGCCGGATAGCTGCGCAGGAACTCCGTCAGGTACGCCGGCAGCTCATGCAGGCCGACACTGTAGACGGTGCCGACCCGGATCGATCCCCCGACTACCGAACCGATTTCGCGCAACCGGTTCTCCAGTTCCATGAACCGGCGCACGATCTCCTTGCCGGCGCTGTACAGCAGTTGCCCGGCGTCGGTAGGCTTGACCCCCGTACGGCCGCGCTCTATAAGGCGGCAATCGTACTTTTCTTCGAGGCTGCGAACCTGCTGGCTGACCGCGGACTGCGTCACAAAGTTCTGCGAAGCAGCGAATGAGAAGCTTCCGCTTTCGATGATGTCGCAGAAAACTTTGAGCGTTTCGATATGCATCAGTGTGATTTAGTATAAGCTTATCTGATACCGTAACCGCTCCGCAAGTAGCCCCTAATTTGACTTTCTGCGGTTAATCGAGCACCGCTTCGTGGTAAAGTCGAGGACTGAAAACGCCCACAAGGGTCCGCTTCATATGCGATGCGGGCGAATCCCCTCGCTGACCCGGGTCAATCGCTGGTGCAGGTGGAAAAATGTCACAAATACTCGAAGACCTTGATTATTTCAGCCTCGATGATCTGCTCACGCCCGAGGAACGAATGACCCGCGAGACGGTCAAGCAGTTCGTGGCGCGGGAGGTGCTGCCGGATATCGAGAAGCATTTCGGCGCTGAGAGCTTTCCGCTCGAGTTAGTTCCGCGGATGGCCGAGTTAGGCTTTTTCGGCGCCAATATGAAGGGCTACGGATGCGCCGGTATGAACAACGTAGCTTATGGACTAATCATGCAGGAGCTGGAGGCTGGAGATTCCGGATTGCGCTCCTTCGCGTCGGTCCAAAGCGCTCTTTCAATGTACGCGATCTACGCTTTCGGTTCCGAGGAGCAAAAGCGCCGCTACCTGCCGGAGATGGCGCAAGGCAAATTGATCGGCTGCTTTGGTCTGACCGAACCGGATCATGGCTCCGACCCGGGCGGAATGGAGACGCGGGCGCGGCGTGACGGCAACGGATGGGTGCTGAACGGCGCCAAGCGATGGATCACCAACGGATCGATTGCCGACGTGGCGATCGTGTGGGCCAAAATCGACCAGGGCATCGCCGGCTTCCTGGTCGAGAAGACCAAGGCGGGATTTGCCACCCACAACATCAAGGGCAAGTTCTCGATGCGCGCCTCGATCACTTCGGAACTGACTTTCGACGACGTGCGGCTGGGTGACGCCGAGCGGCTGCCCGAGGCACGCGGCTTGCGCGCCGCGCTCGCTTGCCTGACCCAGGCACGCTATGGAATCGCCTGGGGCGCGGTGGGCGCCGCGCGCTCATGCTATCGATGCGCGCTGGAGTACGTGAAATCCCGCAAGCAGTTCGCGCGCCAGCTCGCCGGCTATCAACTGGTGCAGAACAAGCTGGTCACGATGCTCACCGAGATAACCAAGGCGCAGATGGTCTGCCTGCGCCTGGCTCATCTGAAGGATCAGGGCAAGATGCGCCAGGAACAGGTGTCTTTCGCGAAACGCAACAACGTCAGCCAGGCGTTGGAAATAGCCCGGATGGCGCGCGACATGCTGGGCGCTAACGGTATCGTTAACGAGTATCCCGTCATCCGCCACATGCTTAACCTGGAGACAGTCAACACCTACGAGGGCACCTTTGACGTCCACACCCTGATCCTGGGCCGCGACATCACGGGGATGTCGGCTTTTGACTGAAGCCAATCTGGGTCTGCCGCTGCTTTGCTTTGCGTCCAGCCGGGATTATGCCCAACGCTTACGCGCGGGTGGCGAGCATGCTATTTACCGTGCAGGACGGGCGAAACGGCGCGGCGCGCCGCGTGAAGGCACCGTTCGGAGGACACGTCATGACCAAGCCAAAGGCTCTTAATCATGCGGCGTTCCGGGTTACAGACGTTGATAAGGCCCGTGATTTCTACGAGAACGTTATCGGCCTTAAGCAGATCCCGCGTCCGCAGATGGGTATCGGTGGCGCATGGTATGGCATCGGCGAAAGCGCCATCCATATCATCTCGGCCGACAATCCCATGAAGGGCGGGGATATCGATCCGACCGGCCCGCATATCGCGATCGAGGTCGAGGACTATGAAGCCGCCAAGGCCGCAGTGAAACAGCGCGGGCTCGAATTCCGCGAGTTGAAAATGGACGGGTTCGGCTCGTTGCTGTGGGTGCTCGACCCCGACGGAAACACGATCGAACTGCGGGCTCCCGGGGTTCCCGGCAAGCCGCAATAGGTTTTGTCTTCGGTTCCCTCTCCCACAATCAATGGTAGAGGGAACCGACTTTAATGACGGATGCCGTCAAATCCCCGCAACTCTGCGGGCGTATGCGCCGACGGTCTTGAAGTCGTATTCGCGATACGCCTGAAGCTTCTCCGCTTCGAATCCGCCTTCCGCGTGCACGGCCAGCACTTCCTGGTAGCCGCCGTAATCAGACGAGGTCAGGTCGGAAATCAGGTTGATCAGGCGCAGCCTCTGCTCCGCTCCAAAGCCCTTCTTGCCGCCCATGTACTTGAGCACGTATTCGCGCGTGGCTTCGCTGGTGAAATCCTCGGCGGAGGGCGCCGTGACCAGCAATCCCCCTGCCAGGTCCTGAACGATCTGCACTGCCTGATGGTAATTATGGGCGAAGTGATACTTGGCCACGTTCACCAGCAGGGTGTTGGGCACCGCGATACCGTGCTCCATCGTGCACGCCGCCGCCGCCTGCTCGATTAGCCCGCGCACCGTGGTGTGGTAGGCGGCCAGATGAGTCAGCTTGTCGCGCACGTGGCCGGCGGCCGAGATTCCGTTGGCCTCGGCGATCGCGTGACCGGCGCCGGCCATCAATTCCATCAGGGGCAGCTTGTAGGAGACCGCGGTGAAGCGGTGGAACCGCACGAAGCTTAGCGCGACAAAAACCGCAAACTCGGTCTCGCCCTGCAGGAAGATTCTGTCCTTGGGCACGAAGACGTCGTCGAACACGGTCAGCGTTTCCATCATCTTGTGGCGCGCGCTGATCGGATGCTCGATCGGGTCTTTTTTCGCGCTGCCGTGGGGGCTCGCGATTAGCTTGAGCCCAGGTGTGTTGACCGGGATCGCAAAGGCCACCGCGTAGGCACGGTCCTCGGGGCGCATCGCGCGCGTCGGCAGCACGATCACCTCGTTGGTGTTGGTCACCACCGAGGTGTGAACCTTGGCGCCGCGCACCACAACTCCGTCCGCGCGCTCCTCGACTATGCGCACGTAGTAGTCGGGATGCTCCTGCGCGCCGGGACCCAGGGCGCGATCGCCCTTGACGTCGGTCTGCGCTACCGCCAGGGCAAGGTCGTTATCCTGGCAATAGGCGTGATACCTGGCGATTCGCTCGCGGTACTCGGGCTTGCCCCTAGCGGCCATCTCGGCACCCAGCAGATGCAGCGCGTACAGCGCGTCGGTGCCGATTTCCTTGATGAGCACGACCAGCGTGGCGGCTTCGCGGGTGGAGGCCGCGATCAGTTCGCTGCGCTTGAGCAGGTCGGAGGAGTTGCGGGGCAGATGGTAGTAGCGGCTGTATTCCTTGCCGTCAGCCTTGATCACCGCCAGATCGCGGAAGCGCGGATCCTCCGCCATCCGGTAGTCAAGCGCGGCGTGCTCGGTGGCCAGGCCGATCACCGGATGCGCCGTGACGTCGGCAACCTTTTCGCCACGAAAATAAACGCTGCGGCTGTCGCGCAGCGATTGTTTGTATTGCTCTGCGGTCCTGAGCGCCATCTGCGATGCTCTCTCCTTTTGGACACGCCGCGCGGCGCCAAACCAGGACGTCAAGCGGGCCACGCGGGCGGAGTGTATGGACGATACTTCACACGGCCCGCCGCGCAGTCAATAGAAGAACCAGACCGTCAGTTCTCGCGTACCTGTCTGCCTGGCAGGAGTCTGGACATCAGCAGATTCAGCTCCTCAATCCCGAACAGCCAGGCGAGCCCCAAGTAAGCGCCGCCGAAGATTGGGATCACGGCCAGCGCAACCAGTTTTGGACCGTGGCCGTGCAGATAGAGCTTGAGCACGTATCCGGCGCCGGAAGCGGCCAGCGCCATCGCCCATAACTGGAGCAGCAGCGTGCGCTCCAGCCCGCTCTTGCCGATGCGGCGGTTGAGCGCATATCGCAGCAGTGAGAATTCCACCCATCCCGCGAGACCCGCCGAAGCGGTCAGGCTCGCCACACCCCATCGCGGATCGATTCCCAGCGTGCGCGGCAGGTTCAACGCGCAGTAGTAGCCCAGGGCGACGGTGAGGATCACGCGGACGATGGCGAACTTAAGCGGCGTGCGTGTATCCCACATGGCATAGAACGCGGACGAATAGAGCCGGCCCATCGTCACTGCCAGCAATCCCACGGCGGAGCCGGCCAGAATTCCCCACACGTAGATCGCGTCGGCGCGAGTGAAATGTCCGGTCTGGAAGATCGCTCCTGCTATCACGTCACCCAAAAACAGAAACGCTGCCGCTGAAGGTATTACGAAAAACGCGATTTGTCGCAGCCCCACCCGCAGGCGTCCGCGCAGTATCCGGGCGACCTCGTCCTTGGTGCCGGTGGCACGCGACATTCCGGGCAACTCCGCCGCCGCCACCGACATTCCAAACAGGCTGACCGGCAACAGGTAGAGAATCTGGGCGTAGTTAAGCGCGGCGACAGCCCCGGTTGGCAGCAGGCTGGCTAGCAGATTGTCGATATAGGCGCTGATTTGGACCACACCGCGTCCGGTCACGATGGGCAGAAAATTGTTGAGCACCGCGCGCAGCGCTTCGATCGTACGCTGAAAATCGACCCTCAAGCGTCCAGCCAGGCGTATTGCCTGGGAAAGCTGCACGCCGACTTGCAGAGCCGATCCGGCCACCGAGCCCCAGGCGGTCAGGACTGCAAGCCGGTTCTGGCTGCTGTGAGGTCCGTAGAAAAGCAGAAAGCCGATTATCGCGAGATTCCACGCGACCGGGGCCGTGTAGGAGGCGAAGAATCGATGATGGCTGTTGAGCACGCCCAGGCACCAAGCGGACATGACCAGCAGACCCGCACCGGGAAACAGCACGCGCACCAGCAGGGTGGTTAGATCGCGCTTGGCGCCGTGGAAGCCGGGCGCGATGGCGTCGATAAGATAGGGCGCCGCCGCGACGCCGATCAGCACCAGCACGGAAATGGTGAGGCTCAGGATCGCGCCGAGAGTCCATGCCAGCGCGTTAGCGTGCTCCTCGTCGCCCGCGCCCAAAAGTCGGCTGTACACCGGAATGAAGGACGCCGAGAGAACGCCCTCGCCGAACAGGTTCTGAAGGATGTTGGGGATGCGAAACGCGGCTTTGAACGCGTCGGCGGCGTCGGAATTGCCGAAATAATGGGCGAAGACGCTCTCTCGAATCAGTCCGGCGACCCGGCTGAGCAGCATCCCCGAGGCGACCAGGCTCGCCATCTTGAAGCCCGATTGCGCGACCGTGTCGCGGCGCTGCTCCGCGCCTGCCATGCTGCCAGCCTCTCCCGCTCCGCCCGCAGCTCCCCGTCCCAACTGGATATTTTGTCTCAACGCATTAACCGCCCGCGGTCAATTGAGTATAACCGCACGCAGCCTTGCGGTGTAGCGTCAGGATGCGAACCGTGGAGAAATCGGTCTGCGAAGGATTGTTGACCTTTCCGCCACGCGGTTGGCACCGCGCACCGGGCCGGAATAAATTGCGGTTGTGAGCTTTTCTTTGTACATACATATCCCGTATTGCGAGTCCAAGTGCCCTTACTGCGATTTCAATTCTTACGCGGTCAAGGCCTGGCCGGAGGCGGAATATACCGACGCGTTGATGGCCGAGTTGCGCGCGCGCGCCGCAGATGCGCCCTGGGCGGGCGATTCGATTAAGACTGTTTTTTTCGGTGGCGGGACGCCGTCGCTGTTCAAACCTGCTTCGTTGCAACGGGTTCTGGAGGAGGCCGAGCGCCTGTTCGGTATCCAAGCCGACGCCGAAATCACGGCTGAAGCCAATCCGGGAACCGTGGACTCGGACAAGCTGTGCGGCATGCGCGCGGCGGGACTCAATCGCGTCAGCTTTGGCGCGCAATCATTTAATCCGCAAACGCTTCAATTTCTGGGCCGGATTCATAGCGCCGAGCAAACCGCTATCGCGGTTGGGCAGGCGCGCGCGGCCGGATTTGCCCAACTCAATCTCGATTTGATATTCGCCGTTCCGGGCCAAAGCCTTGACGACATTGCTTTCGATATCGCCGCCGCTGCCGAACTGCAGCCCGATCACATCTCCGCCTATAACCTGACCTTCGAGGAGGGGACGGCCTTTGGTGCCGCGCTCAAGGCGGGCCGGATGCGCCAGCTTGCGGAGGAGCAGCAGGCGTCAATGTACGCGATGGTGCGCCGCGAGCTGCCGCGGCGGGGTTACGCGATGTACGAGATATCGAACTACGCTCGCCCCGGATGCGAAGCGCGGCACAACCTGACCTACTGGCACGGGCAGTCTTACCTGGGAATCGGCGCCGGCGCGCATAGCTATGCGGCCCAAGATGCGGCGGGCAGGCGCTGGTGGAACGAGCGGCTGCCCGCCACCTATATCAGCAAAGCGAGGCGCGACGGTAATGCCGAGGCCGGCAGCGAAACGCCGGACGCCGCGTTGAGCGCGTCGGAGTTTGCCTTCCTCAACCTGCGCCTCAGCGACGGGCTGGAGCTGCGGCGCTTCGCCCAGCGCTTCGGTGTGACGTTCGAGGAGCGCTTCGGTCCGCAGCTGAAGCGGCTGATCGAAGGGCAACTGCTGATACACGAAGGCGGTCGCGTCAGGCTAACGGAGCGCGGCCTCGAACTGGCAGATTCGGTCTTTGCGGAGTTTCTCTGACCGTCAAAAAGGCTCCCATTGCCGACATTTCTGAACAACGCGAGGGCAAGTGGCTCGTGCGCCGGCGGCAGCCGGGGACGCTTGCTCCAGTATTAATAAATCTTTCCATCCCGCCGTTTATGAATCACAGCTACTTGATCGCCACGGCGTTGGGCGGCGACGCGTAGCCGCCGATCACGTGCAGTGGTACCGATACCAGCATGAATTCGTAGCGCTTGTCCTGCACACAGTCGTCCGCCAGATCTTCCAGGTAAAATTGCTCGCCCAGCGAGAGTCCCAGCAGCGGCAGGGCGCGGATGTGCAGCGCGCCTTCATCTTGAAAGTCAAATGGAAAAGCTTCCACCGCGAAGGTATCCGAGCCAATCGCGGCGACGCGATTGTCCCACAGCCATGCGACCATCTCGCGGCTCGCGTCCAGGCCGCAGGCGCGCACATTTTCCAGCGCACCCATCGCCTGCTTAACTTCCGCCGGAGCACTCAGATAGGCCTGCATCCATCCGGTGCGGACCACCACGATGCTGCCGGGCTTGAGTTTCGAGCCCTGCACCTTCAAGGCGTCTTTCAGCTCATCAACCGTATATTTTTCGGCTTTCAGCGGATCTATCGACCGGCCCGTTTGCATGCAGTGACGATAGACATCGATCAACAAACCCCGCCCGATAATCCGATCTTTCCAGTTTTCCACACCGAGCTTACGGTTTTGCTTGACGTCTTCAACCGTCGCGCCGTTGTAAAAGGCCTGCAGTCGTGTATGACCCACATGCTTGAGGCCGTCCCATTGGCTGCCTTCCTGAGTGTTGTAGTTGTCCAGCAAGTCGTCGAAACCCAGGATTCCCAGGTTCTCATGGCTCACGACCGATTGCCTGGTGGTGGCGCGCCCGCCCAGCGGCGGACTGGCATAGTTGATCGGATTGTCGAGTCTGAAGACCTTGCCCTCACGCACCAGTCTTGCCGCCTCAACGATGCCTTTGGGGGTCAGGAAGTTGAAGCATCCGATCTGGTCGTCATCGCCGAACACCCCCCAGTTGGAACCCTCCGGTGCTCCCGGCTTGATGGGCAGTTGGGAGAATTTCGGCAGCTTCTTGAAATCGATGTTGGCCATTGTTCAACTCCTTCGCCGGTAGTGAGTGCGGGATCGCGAGGGCTCTGAAGATAACCTTTTAGATGCGGATCAGCCGGTGGGATCGTCCATGAGACCGGTCTGAGTGGTATGCCCGCCGTCCACGACGTAGGCCGCTCCCGTTACGTACGAAGCCAAATCGGAGGCCAGGAAAAGTACTACGTTAGCCACCTCTTCGGGCTTGCCTGCGCGCGCCAACGGCAATCGCTTGCGGATTGCTTCGCTATACACGCCCTGGGTCAGGGGGCCGGCTGTAAGCGGAGTCTCGATGATACCGGGACAAACGCAATTTACCCGGATTCCCTGCCGTCCGTATTCCAGCGCCGCCGCCCGGGTCAGATTGATCACGCCGGCCTTGGCCGTGTTGTAGGCCGCCATCCCGCGATCGCCAAACAGACCCGACACTGAAGCGGTATTGACGATCGCGCCGCCCCCCTGCCGGGCCATCGCGGGTATCACGGCTCGCATCCCCTTGAAAGTCGCGGTCAATGCGACATTCAAGGTGTGGTCCCAAGTCGCATTGTCGAGATGGCCGATCGGTCCGTAGGTCGATTCGGCCGGCACGCCAAAGGCGTTGTTGTGCAGGAAGTCGAGCCGGCCGAACTGGCCGAGCACAGTGCTGATGCCCGCTTCCAATTCCGCCTGTTTGGTTACGTCCATCCGGACTGCCAGCGCTTTGCCGCCAAATCCCGCGATTTCGGCGCACAGGCGCTGCGCGCCTTCGTAATTGAAGTCCGCCACCGCTATCGTGCCGCCCGCACGGGCGAATCCCGCCGCGACAGCGCGCCCGATGCCTGAAGCTCCACCGGTCACCAGACCAACCTTGCCTCCGAAACTGATCATCCTATGACCCCGCCCTGCGGATCCAAAATGAAACCGGCATCGCCTCGGAGGTGCGAACCAAAAAGCTCAAGCCTCACCCTCCGGAGAGACGTCTGTTCCACTATTTCAAATTCAGATTCAAACGTTCAGGCGGCCTGCCTGACGCCCCCTGGACGTCCGCGGCCATGGCGCAGCAACTCGCCGGGCATCTGTCCGGTCGCTTCACCGTCTGCGAATGTCACCTCGCCGTTGACCAGGATATGGCGATAGCCCTCGGCGCGCTGCACCCTGCGCCACTCGCCGGCGGGCAGGTCGCGCGCTATCTCCAGCGGTCCAATTCCCAAGGCGTCGAAATCATATACGACGACGTCGGCGGCATAGCCTTCGCGCAGCAGACCGCGGTCGGTGAAGCCGGCGCAATAGGCGGGCAGTGTGCTGAGGCGCCAATGAGCGTCTTCGAGGCTCAGAATCTGATGTTCGCGCACGTGCTTTATCAGGAATTCGGTCGGGAAGCGCCCGGCGGTGAAAAACTTGGTGTGCGCGCCGCCATCCGAGACTCCCGGGATCACGTAGGGATCGGCGACAACCTCCCGCTGCAGGTCGACTCGTGTATTCAGCGCCGGCGCGAAGAACTCGGTGCGCAGGCTGTCCGCGACTGCGAGATCCAGCATCACGTCAACCGGATGCTTGCCCTGCGCCTTACCGATCTCGCGCAGCGTTTGCCCCTCCAGATGCTTGAGATCGGAGTGCTGCACCTCAACCACGATGATGTCGGCCAGATCATTGGTGATGATGCGGGGTCTGGCCTTGCGCAGCCCCGGGCGGCGGTCCGGATCGCTCAACTTCATCAGACGGTCTTCGATCGGACCGGTCGTCGCCTCGCACCAGGCCGCGGCGTCGTCGAACAAATTCCAATCGGTAAAAGCGAAGTTCATACCCGCGTCGGTAGTAACGCCCTGACCATAAACCCGCAAACCGCGCTCATGACACGAGTGCAGCCAGCGCAGCATGTCGCGATGGATTTCAGGATCGCTGTTGACCGCGATGACCGCGTTGAACAGGAGCGGCCGCCCGCTTACTTCGGCCACTTGCTCGTAATGCGCGCGGTCGTGCTTGCGGTCGCCCGTCACGAGGTTCATTTGAATGAACCCTTCGTTGCGCTGCCGCAGCACCCGGGCCAATGCAAAGGAGGTTTCATCCGCCATCACGTCGGTGACCATGGGAGTGCCGTCGTAATCGCGCTGAACGCAGGAACCGCCATTGGGATGGAAGCGCTGCGCCGACCAACCGCATCCGCCCGCATCCATCGCCTCGCCCAGCAGCCGGCATAGCTCGGCTTCCTCAGCCGGCGTCGGCTTGCGCGACTTGGCCTCCTCGCGGCCCATCACCCAGGTCAGCATCGGCGCCATCGGGACATAGGGCAGGACGTTGATGCCTTTCGGTCGGCGGTCGAGGCTGTCGAGAAAGTCGGGAAAGGTGACCCAATCCCACGGCATCCCGGCCTTCATCGAAGCGTAGGGGATCGCCTCGACGCGGGTCATGGTCAGCATCGCGCGATCGCGGTCATCGGGGCGCACGGGTGCGAAGCCGAAGCCGCAGTTGCCGATGACCGCCGAGGTGATGCCATGCCAGCTCGAGATGCTGCAGTACGGGTCCCAGTAGATTTGGGCGTCATAATGGGTGTGCAGATCGATAAAGCCGGGCGCAACAATCAATCCCGAGGCGTCAATAACTGTGGCGCCCTCGCGGCCGTCGATGTGGCCGATTTTCGCGACCTTGCCATTTTTTATCCCGAGATCGCTGCGAAAGCGCGGCATCCGGGTCCCGTCAATGATGAGGCCGTTCTTAATCACAGTTTCAAACTGTGGCATAAGTTTGCACCCGCGCTTTTGACTGAATTGCTTATGGTTGTAGAGCCGCTGACCGAGGCTGTCAATCGAAAAAAGAAACACCGGCGCGCAAACCCGGTGCCGCTTAACAAATGATGCTTCTTCGCCGGCGCTGGCGGCCCGTTCCGGCGTTCCTTTCCTGATGTAAGGAGTTCAGCTCGCGTGCGGCGCTTCCTGGAGCAGCTTCACGATCCGCTCGGGCGTTGCCAATCTGATAAAGACGCCAAGGCGCGGGCCGCGAGTTTGCCCCAGCAGAACCTTGTACAGCACCGGGAAGATCTTGCCCGGCTTGTCGTAATGCCGCCGGCCCACCTCGTAGATTTCCTTTTCAATCTCCTCAGCCGATGCTTCGGGGTGACTGGTGAGGAAATCGACGACCTCGTGAATCTGCTGCTGCTCGGGAGCGCTCGGCGCGTGGCTGAGCTTGGTTGGTTCGACGAAATCGCGGTAAAAATTCAGCGCGCAATCCACCAGCGTGCCGGCCAGCTTCCGGGTTTCAGCGTCAGCCGCGATCCCCGGGTCATAGTGGGTCAGATAATTCCAGATCAATTCCGGATCGGAGGTGCCCAAGGCCGCGACCAGGTTCATTATCAAACCGTAGGTCAATTCCGACTTGAAACTGCGCACACTGTCGCGCTGCAGCACGAATTCCAACCCAGATAGCAAGCGGCTCTCGGCGTCAGCCTGCGACCAGGCGCGCAATTCGCCAAGGTATTCGTCGACGTACTGTGGAATCGCCTCCAGGAAGAGTTTGCGGGCGCGCCGCGGGTTAAGAATCAGAAAATACTTCAGCACCTCGATTGGCGCGTAGCGCAGCCATTGATCGACCGTTACGCCGCGCCCTACCGACTTGGAAACCTTGTGGCCTTCCTCGTCCAGGAACATTTCGTAGGCAAAGCCCAGCGGCGGACGGCCGCCCAAAAGACGCATTATTCCCCCGGACAGCCGCGCCGAATCGATCAGGTCCTTACCGTACAATTCGTAGTCCACTTGCAGCGCGAACCAGCGCAGCGCCCAATCGACCTTCCATTGGACCTTGGCCTTGCCGCCCAGCACGCTCTGCTCGCCCGTAAAGCCGCATCCGTGCGAGCCGCCGAAGCTGCGTTCACAGGAAAACTCCACGCTGTCGCGCTCCGGATGATAGGCCGTGACCAGAGTCGAATTGACCTGCCCGCAGGTTGGGCAGACCGGCAGAAAAGGCGACCAGTGATCGCGATTTTCCTGGCGCAGCGTCGGCGCGACGATTTGGATGATTTCTCGGTGCTTGTTCAGGATAAGCCGCAACGCCGCGTCAAAGCGCCCGTTGGCATAGGTTTCGCTCGAGAGCATTAACTCGTAGTCGACGGCCACCGGCTTCAGGAATTCTTTCAACAGCCCGACCATATGGACGGAGAAACTTTGGCAGCAGCCGAAAGGATCTGGGATACGCGACACGGGCCGGCCGATATGGGCCATCATCTGATCGCGGTTGGGAACACTTTCGGGAACTTTGCGCAGCCCATCCATATCGTCGATGAAAACAATCAGCCGGCTGGGACGCGCCGGATCGGTGAGCTCCAGGGCGTGGCGCACGTAGGAGGGCCGCAGCACTTCGCCCATCGTGCCCAGATGAGGCAGGCCTGAAGGTCCGAATCCGCTTTCGATAATCGCGGGACGGCTGGCCTCATAACCGCGGACCCGCTCGGCAAGCTTGCGCGCCTCTTCAAAGGGCCACAACTCGCTGGAAGCGGTAGTCTGGCTCGTCACCGGTTCCTGCCTCTCAACACGTTGGCCACCGCTTCATGGATCCAGGGGTCGATTTGCAAATCACGCGTTCTTTCCGATGCCAGCCGCAACTTGACCCCACAATTCGCGCAAATCAGGGCAGTTTCGTTCAGGCCCGAGTTGTCCTCCACGGTCATCCTGAGGAACCATTCCTTGACCGGCCGGTTACAAATCTGGCAATGAGCGTCATCCATGCTTGGGGGACTCTGTACAGAATCGAAGCTTCAGAATACATTTAAGCGCCTCGCAGTGGTAGAATTGGTGAACGCCGATTCCTGCGGGCGGCTGGGGCGCGCTTCTTGACGCTCCCCGGCTACGAGCCTCGTGGTTTTCATGGACCAATCTTACACAAGGGACAGGCTCAAGGAACTTCGCGCCCTGGTGGGCGACAGCGAGCGGGTCGCAATCCTGCTCCAGGACGACCCCGACCCTGACGCTATCGCCAGTGGTATCGCGCTCAGGACCCTGCTGGGGCGCAACAAGCAGACCACTCCGCTTTTCGCCTTCACGGAGATCACCAGGCCTGAGAACCGTGCGATGGTGCAGTTGCTCGAGATCGAGGTGGTCAAGGCGAGCACCGACCTGCTAGACGGCTATGACAAGGTCGCGATGGTTGACGTGCAGCCGCCTTATTTCAACGGCCGGTTGCATCATGCGGATATCGTGATCGACCATCATCCGGGTTACACGTCCGGCAATGCCGACTTCGAAGATGTTCGCACGCGCTACGGCGCCACTTCCACAATTCTGACCGAGTACCTGATCAGCGCAGGTGAGCGGATCAGCGAACGGCTGGCCACAGCGCTGCTGTATGGAATCAAGAGCGACACCCTGATGCTGTCGCGGCGGGTTACCGACGACGACTTGCAGGCCTTCACGTATCTGTACCCGCTGGCCAATTACAATTTACTGCGGCGCATCGAAAGGCCCGAACTGCCGCTGTCGTTTGCCCGAATCCTGGCCCGCGCGATGAGCCGGCTGATCGTGCGCGACGAGCTGGCCGCGATCCATCTGGGTCCCGTCAAGCGCGACGACCTGATCGTCCAGATGGCGGATTTCTGCCTGCAATTCGAGGGCGCGGAATGGGTCGCAGTCTCGGGCAAGCTGGGCGACAACCTGGTCATCGCGGTACGCAATCATGGCGCCGGGCGCAGCGCGGGCGACGTAGTGAAGAAACTGTTCAGCGATATCGGCAGTGCCGGCGGCCATCGCAACATGGCCAAGGCCGTGATCCCGCTGAAAGCCTGGCGCAAGCGCGAAGGCAGCACCGCCGACCGCCTGATCGAATCGCGCCTGCGCGAGCAGTTCAGCGCCGCAATCGTCCCGGCCGAAGAAGAAACCAACGGCCGCGGCTGACCTTCAACGCGCCGCCGCATTTGCAGTTCAATTTCACGCCAGCCTCTGTTTTCGCGTTGCCCTCAATGGTTCAATGTTTCACCGACAGAAGTCCGGGTTTAGGCCCGGGCGCGGAGGCGCGGGCATTGGGAGGTCTTCAATGCGGATTGGCGGAATGAGCAGCGGGCCTTCATCGCTTCGTACGAGCGTCAACACGTGAACGTCGCGGAGGAAGCCGTAGAGATTAAGAACCGGCTGGGCTTGCATCTGCGTGCGGCCACTACGCTGGCCCAGGCCGCAGCCAAATTCAAATCAACCGTAACCTTGATTCGCGGCAAGGACCAGGCCAACGCACGCAGCGTCACCTCCCTGATTATGCTCGGCGCGGGAAAGGGCACCCGGCTGCATCTGCGCGCCGAAGGCGACGACGCTGAGGCGGCGATGGCGGAGTTGTCCGACCTGTTCAAAAACGGCTTCGGCGAAGAATAGAATCGGCGAGATACGCTTGTCTTAGGTCTGATCTATTATTGACCATGTGGTCAGCTTCCGTTATAGAAATAGGGCCTGCGCACGTGATTAATATCTTCCTTTCGGGCGTTCTGGTAATGGCTTGCTGGCGCTGCGAGCGTGCTTGCGATGAGGTTGGAATTGACGCGCGGCGCGCGAGCCTGGCGTCCCTATTTTTTTTAAGGTGTAGTCGTTCAGGAGAAACATGGCGCTAAAAGATTTTCTTTTCACATCGGAGTCGGTCTCCGAAGGTCATCCCGACAAGATGTGCGATCAGATTTCCGACGCGGTTCTCGACGCCTTGCTGGCGCAGGATCCGAATTCGCGCGTGGCGTTGGAAAGCCTCGCGAAGACCGGGATGGTGGTGCTGGCGGGCGAAATCACCAGCAACGCCAGAATCGAGTATTCCGAAATCGCGCGCAAAACCGTGCTGGAGATCGGCTACAACGATTCCGCGATCGGGTTTGACGGCAACACCTGTGCGGTTCTAACCGCGATCGAGCGCCAATCTCCGGATATCTCCCAGGGCGTCACCGAAGGCGAGGGCATGTTCAAAGAGCAAGGCGCCGGTGACCAGGGCCTGATGTTCGGCTTTGCCTGCGATGAAACCATCGAATTGATGCCGCTGCCGATCCTGCTGGCGCATAAGTTGATGGAGCACCTGACCCAGGTGCGCAAGGAGAAAAAATTCGACTTCCTGCGCCCCGACGCCAAGAGCCAGGTAACCGTCCGCTATGCCGACGACCGCCCGATCGGAGTCGAGACCGTCGTCATCTCGACCCAGCACAGCGCGGACGTCAAGTACGAAACCCTGCGCGAGGCGATGATCGAAGAAGTAATAAAGAAGGTGATCCCGCCCCAGTACCTGGACAAGTCAACCAAGTATTTCGTCAATCCGACCGGGCGCTTCGTGGTCGGCGGGCCGCAGGGAGACTGTGGGCTGACCGGGCGCAAGATCATCGTCGATACCTACGGGGGCTACGGGCGCCATGGCGGCGGTGCTTTTTCCGGCAAGGATCCCAGCAAGGTGGACCGCTCGGCTTGCTACATGGCGCGCCATGTGGCCAAGAACGTGGTGGCGGCGGGGCTGGCGCGCAAATGCGAGATCCAGGTCGCCTACGCAATCGGCGTGGCCGAACCGGTGTCGCTGCTGGTCGATACCTTCGGCACCGGCGTCGTGCCTGACACCAAGCTGTCCTCCACCTTGCGCGAGTTGTTCGACTTCCGCCCCGCGGGAATAATCCGCAAGCTCGATCTGAAGCGTCCGATCTACAAACCCACCGCCGCCTACGGCCATTTCGGCCGCACCCCTCACGACGGACTGTTTACGTGGGAGAAAATTGACATGTCCGCGGCGCTTCAGAATGCATTCGGTGTCAACGGCCGTTGACGGAAGCTTTTTCCAGCGCCGGCAAAATCAATCGGAGTTAATCAAGTGGCCTTAATCAAGAGCCGCCGGAAGGCGATTTCCACTTTGCGCGTCAGGCGCGCACAAAAAAATTACGACGTTGCGGACATGGGTCTGGCAGAACAGGGGCACCGGCGCATCCTGTGGGCCGACCAGCAAATGCCGGTCTTGCGCGGAATCCGCGAACGGTTCGCCAAGACCAAGCCGCTGCGCGGCCGCCGGTTGGGCGCCTGCCTGCATATCACCACTGAGACCGCCAATCTGCTGCGCGCGTTGAAAGCCGGGGGCGCCGAGGTCGTGTGCTGTGCGTCCAACCCGCTTTCGACCCAGGACGACGTTGCCGCCGCTCTGGTCAAGCATGAAGGGATTCCCTGTTACTCGATTCACGGCGAGGATCGTGACACTTACTACAGCCATTTGCGCGCCGTGCTCGACAGCCGCCCCAGTATCACGATGGACGACGGCGCCGACCTCGTGAGCCTGCTGCATACCGATTACGCGGACCGGGCGGGCGAAGTCCTTGCAAGTATGGAGGAGACCACCACCGGCGTCATCCGGTTGCGTGCGATGGAGCGTGACGGCGCGCTGAAGATCCCGGTCGTTGCCGTCAACGACGCCGAGACCAAACATCTGTTCGACAATCGCTACGGCACCGGGCAGTCGACGGTCGAAGCGATCATGCGCGCCACCGGAATCCTGCTCGGGGGATCGGTGGTGGTTGTGGCGGGTTATGGATGGTGCGGGCGGGGCGTCGCGTCACGCGCCCACGGCATGGGCGCCAATGTGATCGTAACCGAGGTGGATCCGGTACGTGCGCTGCAGGCGGCGATGGAAGGATTCCGGGTAATGCGGATGAGCGACGCCGCTAAGGTCGCGGATGTATTCGTCACCGTGACCGGAGACAAGCAGGTCATCGGCGCCGAGCACTTCAACCTGATGAAGGACGGCGCGATCCTGTCCAACTCGGGCCACTTTGATGTCGAAATCGACCTGTTGGCGCTGCGCAAGCTCACCCGCAAGGTCGAAAAGGACGTCACGCGCAACGTTGACGCTTATCATCTGAAAAACGGCAGGAAGCTATACCTGCTGGGCCAAGGGCGCTTGGTCAATCTGACCTGCGCCGAGGGACATCCGGCGCAGGTGATGGACATGAGCTTCGCCACCCAGGCACTGTGCGCGCGCTGGGTCGCCGAGGCCAAGAGCCACGATATCAAGGTCCACGACGTGCCACGCGCGATAGAAGAGGAAGTGGCATCGCTGAAGCTGGCCTCGATGGGAATCCGGATCGATTCGCTCTCAACTGAGCAGAAGCACTACCTGACGTCATGGGAGACCGGCACGTAATCGGAGGCGTGGACAGCGAATTTTTTATTCAGGCGACAGGCCCGACGCTTCTTCCACCACCGCGGTGCGGTCGATTCGGGTGCGCCGATACAGTTCACCGCACGCGAAGCTCACCGCGATGAGCGCCAGGGCCAGCATGAAGCGCGGCGAAGTCGGATGCCACAGCTCGTTGCCGAGGAAAGCAAACAGGATCGTTCCCGGAATCATGCCGATTACGCTGGCCCAGAAATAATCCTTGAAACTGATGGGCGAGGCGCCTGCCAGCAGGTTAAGCGCGTTGTAGGGAATAATCGGAAACACGCGCAGGTAAAGGATGATCTGAAAACCATTGCGCGCGATCTTGTCCAGGGTCTCGCCGAAACGACCGCTGAGCATCGAGTTGACGAAACCCTTGCCCAAAAAGCGTCCGGCGCCAAACGCCACCAGCGCGCCCAGGTCGGCGCCGATGATGGAATAGACCGATCCCCACACCGCGCCGAATGCCAGACCTGCCGCCAGCGTCATCACGGCGCCCGGCACCAACATCGAAGGCCCAAAAGCGTACAGCAACATGAAGCCGATGGGCCCCCACACGCCCCATCGCAGGACTTCGACTTTGATCAGCTGCGGATTGCGAAACAGGTCCTCCTCGGTCAGGAACAGGTAGAGAGTGGCGCCCAGCAGCACCACGATCAACGCGACTTTCAGTACCGTCAGCAGATGGAAGCGGCTGTTGAAGGGAATCGCAACGGGGGATTTCATTGCCTTCTCAGGCTCATAACACGATCAGATTAGGATAATTATACTGCAAAATTGACAAGTTCAGAAGGGGCCCCCTCCAGGATGCTCGCGTTACTGACCCCGAGGTTATATTTTTGCCCCTGCGATTATGACATCCGAGGATCAGTTACCATGCAAGAGCTTGCGGAAAAGGTCGCGATTGTTACCGGCGGCGGCTACGGAATCGGCCGGCAGGTGGGTCTGGTGTTCGCGCGCGCCGGGGCCAAGGTGGTGCTGGCGGCGCGTTCGACCGACCGGCTGGAGAGCACGCGTGCCGAAATCACCGCCTTAGGCGCGGAGTGCGCGGCGCTCACCATCGACGTTGCCAAAGTTTCCGACTGCGCGCGGATGGCCGAGCAGACCCTGGCCCGCTTCGGGCGGATCGACATCCTGGTCAACAATGCCGGAATTGAAGGCGCCACCAAGCTGACCACCGAGATGACGCCGGAGGAATGGCAGGAAGTAATCGATATCGACCTGACCGGGACCTGGCTGGCCACTCGCGCGGTGCTGCCGGCGATGAAGCAGCAGAAATCCGGCGGCATCATCAATATATCCTCCGGATCGGGTCGGAGGGGTTATCCTTTTCGCGCGCCTTACTCGGCCGCCAAGTGGGCGATGATCAGCCTGACCCAGACCTGGGCCGGCGAATGGGGCCGGGCGGGCATCAGGGTGAACTGCATCTGTCCCGGCCCGGTTTTGGGCGACCGGATCGAACGGGTGATCGGCGCGCGCGCCAAGGCGATGGGAGTCCCATACGAGCAGGTCGAGCGCGGCTTTGTTGCGACCGCCGCAATGCAGCGGATGGTCAGCGAAGATGAAGTCGCGAAGGTCGCGCTGTTCTTCGCCGGCGATCAGTCCTCCGGAGTCACCGGTCAGACGCTCAACGTCGACGCCGGTTTTATCATGAATTAAGGCCGGACGTTCATCTCTGCATCGCCGGACCTCGCGCTCCTCTTATTTTTCTGGACGTCCCCCCAACTGGGAAAAGAAATTCAAGACGGTGGGCAGCGCCGCCGCGACCGCCGCGACAACGGCGATCGCTGAATTGAATAGCTCGCGCTGGGTCATGAAGAAAAACACCATCGCCAGCCCGATGCCTGCTGGTAGCAACTGATGCAGGCGCAAACCTGCCGGCGGCCGGGCTTCACGCTCGCGCCTGGCCATCTCAGCGGTATCGAGCTGTCGTATTTTCTTGAGCTCGGGCTCCCTCACCCCCCAGGCGGGATTGCGGTACAAGACACCACTCGCGAGGAGATCCTCCGCGACCGCGGTGTCGCCCGGGCTGAGAAAGCCCAGACGAACCGCGTGCCACAATGCAAGCTGCTCGCGGTCGGAGAGGTCCGCTGGCGTGGTGGCGGAGGAATCGTCGCCCTTTATGTCCGCGTCAAGCAAAAAGAGCTTGCATGCGATTGACCATAGGGCTGAAAAGCCCACGAATCCGACCAGGATGGCAGCGAGCGCTATCTGCGCAAATACTGATCGGCATTGCCGGCTCTCAAAGCATGGAAAGCCGCGCCGCATATATGCCGTCCACGACGTGGCGCTAGCTCCTGCTCCGCGCAACCCCAGTTCGCTCCAGGCCTGACCTCTGCCTATCAGATCATGCAGTCTCTCATCGTCAATCAGCATGACTTCGCCGCCGCCTGCCCGCTCACGCCAGGTGTAGGGCTCCATTGAAGCGGTGTTGCGCTCCGACGTCATCATGCGCAGTTCGGCCGCAAACGACATCAGCGGGGTGAGCTGCGGAAGCCCCAGGTCGTTGAGCAGTTCGGGAATCAGCAGCACGGGCCGCTCGGATTTGGAAGGCAACTCGCGGTCCACCGCTTCACTGGAGCCGCTGTCCCGCCATCGAATTTCGGCCGGAAAACCCTGCGCCGAATAGATATCCTTCGTATCGTTCAGACGGCTTGCAACAATTTTGGCGGGGATTTTCCCATTGGCTTGTTTGCGCAGATGTTTTGCGCGGGCGGCCACCGCCTCGACCCATCGCGCCTGCCCCATTCTGGACAGATTTCTGATTTCCATATCGCGCGCGCTTTGAAAGAAGACCATGGAGGGAACCACTGCGAGCGCCACCACCAACGAAAACAGCATCGAGACATATGCGAAACGAAAGCGTGTTTCGTCTTCGCGCCGGTCTGGCGAATTCGGCGGTGCGGTGCGACGTACGACGGCACTGGGTTGATCGGAGGCAATCAAATGGACTGCGCCAAGCAGGATCAGGAAAAGGGCCAGGGCCGGTATCTGGTAATTGAAGGGCGATCGCGAATCGAGAAACACAATGATCAGCATCGCGAGGAATGCTCCGCCAAGCACTCCACCCGCGATAATCAAAGTACGGGCAATCGTTTTTTCCCAATATCCAAGCACGCCGTTTCGAGCCAGGGTCGGGATGGCAAGCGCGAGCGTGAAGGCGGGGAAAATCAGCACCATCGCGAAATGAAACAACAGCGGCGCAGCGTGTCCGAACGGCCGGAAATCTGCGGCTCGTTCCAGGCTCAGGTACGCGATAGCAGCCAGGATCAGATTCTGCGCCGCCACCATCCAATATGAGCGGGACCCGCCGCCATAGCGGCATGGCCACAGCCAATCGGCCGTGTAGGTGGCGTCACATACCTGCAAAACAATTACGACCGCGACCCACAGCGCGACATACAATACCGTCAGGACGGCCCAGGCGCTGACGACTTCGGAATTAACCGCCCACAGCAATTGCTTGTCCCTGAACACCGCCAGCGACAACGGTGTATTTTCCAGGGGCGTGACGTACATCCGGTAGTTGTGCCCGGAATACGACACGTTGAGGCGCCCCGGCCTGCGCGCGCCGACCGCGGCGCGCACGCCTGTCGCGTCGTCGCATTCGCGGAACAGGTTTTCCCGCTTGTTCCGGCTGTTTTGCGAATGGATCTGTACGTCACCCTGATCGTCGATGACGGCGAAGCCGTAGCCGGTGGGCAGCACCGGATCCGTGAACGGCATCATCGTGGTTCCGATCAAGGCGACCACCGGTTGACGGGGCTCGCCGGGCGGGTTTGGCTGCGCGCATTGGCCCATGATCCCCGCCGGCCGGGCCACCACCAGAACATTTTCTCCTGAAATTCTCGAGCTCACGACTTCCGCCGCCACTCGGGAAAGGACGCCGCGGCCCTTACGGTCCGGATCCGGAATGCTCCACAGCACGTGGCTGCATGCGTCACGGAAATAAGATCGGTCGGCCAGCGGCAGATGCGGCACGGGCGAACGGCGTAGTTGCGGAGTGTCGTGAGCCTGCTCCGGATACGAAGACCATGTGCAGGTCGGGTTTCCGGCCGAATCAACCAGAATCAGATCGGCGAAATGCCGCCCGGTTTCCACATTTACTTCCGCGCAGGAAGCTTCGCAGTTTCTGCATGCCCCGTCGCCCAAAACCTGGGTAAGCTTCTGATCGGCATGGACGATTTCGCGCTGGAATTGCGTTTCTATCTGGTGGGCAAGCGGCTCGAGCAGATCGTCGAACTGTGCCCGTATGCTCGTGTAGAAGGCCTGATCGAGAACTTCGAAGGTCACCAGCATCGCCGCGGCCATACATGCGAACGAGATCATTCGGACCTCGACGCCACGCAAGGGTTCACCCGGACCCATTCGCCACAGCCTCAGCAGCGGCCAGGACAGAAAGATCAGAACGAGCAGAAATACCAAACCGCCCAGCCATGCCCATGGAATTTGCCGCGATTCGGCCTCAAAGCTGCGGGTGGATATCAGGCCGAAGAGCACCAGGCGGGACGGGTTGTGCTGCGCCCCCTTGTCGTCCGCGACGAAGACCTCCGAAAGCACCGGTTGTGCGAAAAGCAGATACTCTTCACCCAGGTATTGGACCTTTTCGTTTTCGGCGGGGGAGAATACGTAGGCTGACTGTTTGTTGTCCCCGGTCTTGTTTTGTTCCTGGTTCAGGGCCGCCTGCTCGCCGGCGATAAGATCCTGGATGGTGGCGATTCGCCCGGTGCTGATACTGGAGTGGTAAAGCGCCCTGCCGTCGACAATCGGAATATCGGATTGGTAGAGCACTTTGCCGTCGTCCGACGCGAGCAGGACGTTATCGAAGTATCCGTAAGGCTCCACCGCCTCATCCAGAAACCTTCCCAGGTCGGTGGAAGGCAATTTGGGTCTTTGCGTTTCTTGTGGCTGGGCGGCATGAGCAAGGAAATAGGCCTTCAAATCTCCATTATCGTTGCGGACGTGAACTTCAACGCCCGACCCGCCTTGGGCCGGCGACATGACGGGACGCGAATCGACTTCCACACACTTCAGTGCCGCCGCTTCCATCCCCTGCCCGCAGGGATCCGCTCCGCTGTCCTGTGCGGTCTGGACCGCGCGCTTTAGCCCTTCGATACGCGCGCCGACCTGCCCGGCGATAACGGCGAGCATCCGGTAGTCGCGTTTTACCAGCAGTGGCTGACGTTCGTGGGGATAAATAAAATAAATCGCGGCGAAAACACCCGCGATCGCCGCCACCGCAACCAGGAACAGAACTGCGGCTTGAAGGCGTTTTGGTTGACTGTCCACGACCACCCGGGAAGGCTCAAGCAAACTTTAGGGACCGGGATGCGGCCCGAACAGCCTTGTACAACGCCAGCTACAGGCCGGCAAGTCTCTCTACCCGCGGGCGCTGAACAGAAACGGCGCGCGGACACCTGCCTGTGCCGCCTGCGCCAATCCAGCGGTGCGCCAAGCTCGTCAGCCCTTTTTGCGGAACAGGCCCTGGTCTTCGAGCTGTTTGATTTTTTCGTCCGAATACCCGAGGTATTCCTTCAATATCAGCCTGTTGTGTTCGCCCAGGCCGGGCGCGGCGGGCACTTCGACCGGGTCGGGAAATTCTGAAAAGCGCATCGGCGGTCCGGGCAACTCGATATCGCCCAGCACCGGATCGTGAACCGCCCGAACGGTGCCCCGCTTGATCATATGCGGATGCTCCGCCGCTTCGCCGACGTTGAGCAAGGGTCCGGCCGGGATGTGATATTCGCTGATCAGCCGCAGCACCTCGTCTTCGGGCGTCGCGTCCAGCCAGTCCTGGACCAGCTTGTAAACCTGTTCCGCGTTCTCCTGGCGCTTGGCGTTGGTCGCAAAGTCGGGATGGCGGCCGAGTTCGGGTTTGCCCATCGCCTTGCACAGATTCCCCCACACTTTGTCCAGCGCCACCATGAAGCAGAGGTAGTGCTTTTCGCCCTTCAGGATTCCCTGCGGCACGAAATCATAGGTGAGCCGGCCGGGACGCTTCATCCGGAACTTGCCGGCGCTCAGCTTGTGCCGGATGGTCCCGCGGTCGTGCACGTAGAAATAAGAATCGAGCAGCGAGATATCGAGATACTGGCCGACTCCCGTGCGTTCGCGATGATACAGCGCATATCCGATGGCCGCGGTGGCGTGAACGCTCGCCATAACGTCCCCGATCGCCACACCGGGCATCGTGGGCGCGCTATCCGGCTCGCCGCCCAGCACGTCGAGCACGCCCGCATACGACGCGCCGATATAGTCATAGCCCGGTGCGTGCGCCAGCGGTCCGGTCTGACCAAAGGCGGAGACCGAACACATGATGATGCGCGGGTTGAGCGCTTTGACGACATCGTAGCCAAGTCCCAGCCGGGCGATCGCGCCCGGAGCGAAGTTCTCCACGAATACGTCAACCTGCGGAATCAGTTCCTTGACGATAGCCTGCGCCGCCGGCTGCTTCAGGTCGAGCAGCAGGCTTTTCTTGCCGCGATTGTGCTTGACGAAGGTCGAACCGCGGCCGGGTTTGATAGCGTCGATGAAGCGCGCCCGGTCGCCGGTCGGGCTCATTTCAACCTTGATCACGTCCGCACCCATCTCGACCAGCAAATTTCCCACCGACGGGCCCGCGATTACGTTGGTTATGTCCAAAACCTTGATTCCGTCCAGAATATGCCTGGGTTTGTTCGCAGCCATCGAAAACCTCTGTTGTGAAAATGCCCGCAGCTCGTGCTCGAAAGGACCCCTACCCTATCACCCTCTGCCTGGTCGCGGAGAGGGAAGAAAAAAACATGGCTTCATCAATCAGGCGCACGTCCCGCCTGCCATCGCCCTAACGATTCAGGGCTCGGCGCCGGGTTTGAGTGCTTGTAGCAGTTTGACGCCGTTTGCAAAAGCGCATCCTTTTTGCGGCGGCCGCCTGCCTCGCTTGACGCCCAAGCCAAGCGGTAGCTAAAGATGGAACGCTGGTTCAAATCTTCCGGCCTAGCAGGAAAACGGGGAATTTCGTCGTGGCAAAGGCACGTCTGGTAATTGATTTCGACCACCATTCAAAGCAATACGCGAGCCGTGTCTTCGACGATCCCACCGGTTTTTTCCAGCAGATGCATCGCGAGCATCCGGTGGCATGGACGGAAAAGCACGGCGGGTTCTGGGTCATCTCGCGCTACGAGGACGTCAAGCGGGTATCGGAAGATGACGCCACATTCTCCTCGCGCAACGATTTGCCCACCGCCGGCGAGGCGTTCAGCGGCATAACCATTCCCGGCAATCGCGCGCGTTCCACCCCGATCGAGATGGACCCGCCGGAGTTCTTCGACTATCGCCGCTTGCTCAATCGATGGTTCGCACCCGCGGCGGTAGAGCGGCTCAAGCCCAAAGTGCTCGAGTTCACCAGCTGGTGCCTCGACCGGCATATCGAAAGCGGCAAGATCGACCTGGTGCTGGATTTGGCCAGCCCCGTTCCGGCGATGATGACGCTGCACGTGCTCGGCATTCCTCTGCAGCACTGGCATCTGTACGCCGATACTTCTCACGCAGTGGTTTACACTCCTCCCGACAGCCCGTCCAAGCGCAAGGCGCTCGAAGGCGACATGATGATGCGCGGCACCTTTGTCGAAGTGATCAAGGAGCGCAGGCGCAAGCCCGGCGACGACATAATCAGCCACCTGATAAACGCGCGCATCGACGGCCATCCGATTCCCGATCCGACGCTGATCGAGATCTGCTCGCTGATCGTGCATGGCGGCGTTGACACCACTACTTCGCTGCTGGCCAACACCTTCGAGTATCTGGAGCGCACACCCGCCGACCGCAAACGGCTGATAGATGATCCCAGTCTGATCTTTTGCGCCGGCGAGGAATTTCTCCGCTATTATTGTCCGGTGCAGATGCTCGCACGGACGGCAACCCGCGACGTGGAGCTTTGCGGTCAGCGAATCCGGGCCGGGGAGCGGATTGGACTGTGGTGGGCCGCGGCCAACCACGACGCCGCCGCATTCGAGCATCCCGAGAAGATCATCCTCGACCGCTTTCCAAACCGCCATTCCGCTTTCGGACTGGGCATCCATCGGTGCCTGGGCTCCAACTTCGCGCGGGCCCAGTATGCGATCGTGCTGGAAGAGGTGCTGCGGCGGATGCCCGACTACCGGCTGATTCGGGATCGGGCGGAGCACTACGAGAGCATTGGTACGGTGAACGGCTATGTGAAGATGCCCGCCGCGTTTACCCCGGCCAAGCGGCGCGGGACTCCGGTCGAAATCGCGCCGTTGCAGTGAACCGCGCGGGGTGAGCGATGTCCAACTCTCGATCCATGGAACTTCACGGGCAGCTCGGCCATCCGGTCATCGACTCCGACGGTCATTTCGCCGAGATCATGCCGGTGTACTTTGACTATCTCAAAGAAGTCGGCGGCGCGCGGCTGGTCCAGCGCTATCAAAAGGAGCTTGCCTCATCCACCGAATGCATGATTGCAAACATGCACAGCATGTACCGATGGCATCGCATGTCGCCGGAGGCCCGGCGCGCCGACGTCGCGCCGCGCCCGCCATTTTACGGCAGCCCTGCCAGGAACACGCTGGACCGGGCTACCGCGATGCTGCCCCGCCTGATGCATGAGCGTTTGGATGAGATGGGCCTGGATTTCACGGTGTTGTATCCGGGCATGGGCCTGTTTGCGCCCCATCATGACGACGAAGAGCTGCGCCGCGCCGCCTGCCGCGCGTTCAATATGTATGTGGCTGACCAGTTCCGCGACTATGCCGACCGGATGACGCCGGCTGCGGCGATCCCGATGCATCAGCCGGGAGAGGCGATCAAGGAGCTGGAGTTCGCCGTCAAGACACTGGGACTCAAGGCGATGATGCTGGCCGGGCACGTGGTGCGGCCGATTCCTTCGGTCGCGCGCAAGGCCCCAGTGGAAATCAGCCGCTATGCCTACTGGGTCGACAACCTGGCGCTGGATTCCGCTTATGATTACGACGCGGTGTGGGCCAAGTGCGTTGAATTGAAAGTAGCCGCTACGTTTCATTCGTCGTCGTATGGATGGGCGCATCGCAGCACCGGAAATTATCAATACAACCAGCTCGGCAATTTCGCGGAAACTGGACACGTGACCTGCAAGGCATTGTTCTTTGGCGGCGTAACGCGGCGTTTTCCTGCCCTCAGGTTTGCGTTTTTGGAATGCGGCGCGGCGTGGGCAAGCGCTCTGCTAAGCGACCTGGTCGGCAGGTGGGGCAAACGGAATCGGCAGGCAATAGAGAATTACAACCCGGTAAATGTCGACAGGAAAATGCTCGCCGAACTATACCGGCAGCACGCCGACCAGCGTGCGCTGGAAAAGCTGAACGAGGTGATGCGGGCGGAGGAGCGCCTGCTTGAAAATCTTGAAGACCCAAAGACCTTGGACGAGTTCGAACGATGCGGGATTAAGCGGCCCGAAGATATTGTCGACCTGTTCGTGCCGCGCTTTTTCTTCGGCTGCGAGGGAGATGATCCCACGATCGGATGCGCGTTCAATCAAGGGCTGAACGCGTTCGGGGCGCGGCTCGGAGCGTTGCTGAGTTCCGACATCTCACATTGGGACGTACCGGATATGAAAGATGTCTTGCACGAGGGCCATGAATTGGTCGAGCGAGGCACGATCAGCGCCGAGGACTTCCGCGATTTCGCCTTCAACAATCCGGTAAAGCTGTGGGCCGGAATGAATTCCGACTTCTTCAAGGGAACGACGGTGGAAACCGCTGTCGAAAAATGCTTGCGATCCTCTGGTTCGAATTGCTGAACATAGTTCGTCAATTGGAATGTGAACGGTTTTCCATCGACTCGAGTTTTACAAATTTTTCTCCGCCGGTTCGGGAGGAGAAAATTATGGAGTAGCTCGACCGTTCTACAAAGTGTGATGGCGGATTCCTTCGGCCGGGGTGAACGTGGCGATGTCCATCGCTTGCGCGTTGTGCGCGTAGCCGACGCGGCCGCGCTTGTCGACCACGATCACGCCAGCCTCGCCGCCGGCGGTCGACTCCATGGTCTTGATCGCCATAGCCGCCGCGCGCGCGGGCGTAGTCCGCGCCAGCATCCTGACCACCTCGCGGCAAAGCATGGTCTTCATGATCGATTCGCCCATTCCGGTTGCCGAAGCGGCGCCGGTACGGTCAGCGAAGCTTCCCGCACCGACGATCGCCGAATCGCCGACGCGCCCGGGCATCTTGCCGGTGATTCCACCGGTGGAAGTTGCGGCGGCCAGCTGTCCGTTGAGATCCAGAGCCACAGCGCCTACCGTGCCATGCTCCGCTGCGCGTCCCATGTACGTCTGCCAGCGCGCCCGCGAGCGCTCCGTGACCAGTTCGTCGGGACGGCACAGACTAAGTCCGGCCCGCGCCGCCAGACGCTCGGCCGCGGCGGCAATCATCAGGACGTGGGGAGTTTGGGTCATGACCGCGCGCGCGGCCAGCACCGGATTCTTTATCCGGCGTACTCCAGCCACGGCGCCCGCACCGATCGTGCCGACAGCAGCCCCGTCCGTGGCGCCTGGCGCTGCGGAAAACGGGACGACCATCACCGAGGCGTCCATCTCCACTTCACCCTCCGTGTTCAGCGCCGAACCATAGCCGGCGTTGAACAGCGGATGGTCCTCCATCAGCACCACCGCTGCGCATACCGTGTCCAGCGCGCTGGCGCCGCGTTCGAGCACGGCGCGGCCGCGTTCTACGGCCTCCAGCATCGCGCGCCGGCGCGCCGGCCGTTCGTCAGCGGGACCGCGCATCCCGGCGCCACCATGGATAATCAAAACGGGAGAAGCCGCGCGCCCCACCATCTCAGCCCGCCTTGCGCCGCGCCCACAGAAAGATGCGCCGAAAGTTGAACGTGAGCGGACCGCTGGTGCCGTAACCACGTTCGAGGCGACGGCGCCATTGCCCGACGAACTCCTCGCGCCGGTCTTCCGCCAGCGCGTCGAGGAATGGCCGCAGCACCGTGGACCGCGACCATTCCACGATGTCGCCCGGCCCGTTCATCGGATGCCTAAAGACCTGGTAGTAACAGTCGATATCAACGAAGCCAATTTCATCGAGCAGGCGCGCGTAGTAATCGGGCGGCCCCACCGTGGCGGAGGGAACCTCGAGGCCCCCCAGCAACTCGCGCCAGGGCGGCTCGCTTGCCAGGCGTCTAAGCGTTACCTGCGCGGTTTCTTCGTAATTGGCGGGCATCTGCACGACCAGTTTTCCGCCGCCGCGCAGCGCTGCATGGCAGGCCTGAAGCGCGCGCCGATGGTCGCAGATCCAATGCAGAGCGGCGTTGGAAAAAACCAATGAGTAGCGGTCGGGCAGCTGCACGGCGCCGATATCGCCCAACCTGAATTCCAGGCGCGCCGCCAACCTGGCGGACAGCGAATTTTTGGCCGCGACGGCACGCTCGATCATCGCCGGAGACGAATCGATGCCAAGCGCGCGTCCGCTTGGAGCGCGGCGGGCCAGTTCGATGGTGTTGTCTCCGCTGCCGCAACCGAGATCGACCAATTGCTCGCCGGGATCGATCTCCAGCCGGGCCAGGATTGCCTGAAACGGCTCCGCCCGATAGCTACGAAAGCGGTTATAAAGTTCCGGGTCCCAGTCACTCATTGATGCTCCAACGGTAGCACGCTTTTAAGGGCAATCCGCTAACATCTAACATCGATATACCTGCCTCATGACCTCGACTCCATCAGCACCTGTGGACGCTCCCTTGCCCGACTCGATTCGGCGCCGGCTTTTCGCGATTGCGCTTGGCCTGTTTGCGCCGATTGTCCTGATCTGGTTCCTGGCCGCGACCGTCGTCGCCCGAGGATTGCAATTCCCGCCCGCACTGGCCTTCAGCACCAGCGGCTCGGCCGCGCCCGCCCGACCGCAGGTCTTCGACGCGCGGCCTCTGCGCGAGTTGGTGGAAGCGTCGTCCGATGAAATCACGCTGCGCCAGGACGACGCTCAGCCGCTGCGCGCCCTGCTGACGCCGGCCGTGCCGGCCAAGTCCGCCGTGATCGTCGTCTATCCCAACTGCATCGATGCCGAGGCTCTGGTCGGTTATTCCCGGGTTTTGCGGTCGGCAGGTTATGCCGCGTTGATTATCGACTACGCAAGCTCGCCGGACCAAAAGAATCGGCCAGAAAGCCGGGGCTACGGATTTGGATGGCGGCAGCGGCGCGACCTGCTCGACGCGATCGCGGCGCTGCGCTCGCGCGGCGTACAGACATTTGCCGCGCTGGGCGTGTCGGAAGGCGGCGCGGCGGCGCTGTTCGCAAGCGCGGACGGAGCACCGATAGCCGCGATAATCAGCGACAGTTCGTATGCCGAGCTAAGCACGGTACTGCGCCGGATACCGCCCCTGGATTCGCTCAATCCGATCTTCGACCGCACCGTGCTGTGGGAGGTGGGCTTGATGACCGGGCGCGCGATCGATGAGGTCGCGCCGGCCAAGGCCGCGGCCAAACTTGACGGCCGCCCGCTGATGGTGATCAACGGCGCCGACGATCCGCTGGTGCCACCCGCCGACGCGCGCAAGATTTTTGCGGCCGCGCGCGGACCCAAAGCACTTTGGGTAGCTCCTCACGCAGGACACGCCGCCGCACTGGCCACCGACCCCGACCAATACGAGCGGCGCGTCGGCGCTTTCCTGACCCGGTACCTGGGTGTGCCCGCCCAGTCCGCCGGTACGAATTAGCGAGGGTCCGGGATTGCGCCGGACGCTCACATGATGCGCGGTTTTTCGAGGTCGCGGGCCAGCGTTCGCTTCATCACCTTGAACACATCGTCGATCTCCCACGGCCCGCTGCCGTAAACCACCTTGTCCCAGAAGATGTGCCGGTAGCGCAGCAGGCGGTAGCCTTCGGACCCGAAGATCTGACCGTTGATTTCCGCCGCCTCGTCGCTGGCAAGATAGATGATTATCGGCGCCACGTTGGCCGGATCTGAGGGCGTTCCCGCGGCAGTCTCGCTGGTCGGGATATTGATCCCTCGATCGCGCGGCACCAGGTCGGTCATCCGGGTCGACGCCTGCGGCATGATCGCGTTGCATGTAACGCCGTATTTGCCGAGCGCGTTGGCGCAACTGAAAGTCAGGCCGAGGATTCCCGCCTTGGCGGCTGCATAGTTTGGCTGCCCGGGACTGCCCAGCGCCGCGGCCGAGGAGATGTTGATGATGCGGCCGTGCTTGCGCTCGCGCATGTGAACCGACGCGAAGCGGCTGCAGTTGAAGGTGCCCTTCAGATGGACGTTTAGCACCGCGTCCCAGTCGTCTTCGGTCATGTTGAAGATCATGCGGTCGCGCAAGATGCCCGCCACGTTGACCAGAATGTCGAGCTTGCCGAATTCCTTGATCGCCTGCTGGACCATCGCCTCGGCGTCCGACCATTTCGAGACGCTGCCGTGGTTGACTGAAGCCTTGCCGCCCGCGGCCTTGATATCCGCCGCCACCTGATCGGCGGGTGAGCTGGGCTCCTTTTCACCGGCAAGCGTAACCCCAAAGTCGTTGACCAGGACCGCGGCGCCCTGTGCCGCCAAGCCTTTTGCAATCGCCCGTCCCAATCCGCGCCCCGCGCCGGTTACCAACGCCGTTTTGCCATCAAGCTTACCCATCTTTCGTATGCCTCGTTTCTCTTCGAGATTTCGATGAATCGTAGTGGTAATCGGGGTTATATCCAAAACGCCTTGGACTTCCAACGCGCAGCGGCCGCAACTGCCTGCCGCAGGCAGACACCGCCCGCTTACGCGACGCCGAGGCCGCGTTCGGAGTAACATTT